>NZ_AVFL01000005.1 GCF_000576635.1 Skermanella stibiiresistens SB22 | reverse complement strand
GGCCGCCGCCGTCGTTGCCGCGGCCAAGGCGGCGACCGTGGCGGTGGTCGCGGCCGATGATGCGGAAGACGGCGCGGGAGTGGCGTCGGATGCTGGTGCCGGCAGGGCCAGCCGCGCCGCGTTCGCGTCCGGGAGCACGGTCGGCGGGACAACCGCGGTGGCCGGCGCTTTGATGGCCGATGGCGCCGCCGCTTCCGTCTTTACCTTGAACAGCGACTCCACCGTCTCAACCAGCCGCTGGAGGATGGTGTAGACCAGCGTCGCCGAGAAGCCTCCCAGCAGGGCCAGCAGGGGCTTGCTGAAGGTTTCGGCGGACGAGGCGGCGGGGGCCGTACCGGAGGCGGGATTGACCTCGGGCCCGAGCGGGATCATTTGGGACAGCACCAGACCGGCGATCAATCCCATGCCGATCCTGATCCAATATGAGGATTCCAGGTTTGGATCGTAGGTGCCGGCACCGATGAAGCCATGGGCGATGAACAGCGCGTGGAAGCAGCCGCCCATCGCGGCGGCGCTCATCAGGAAGATCAGCACCAACAAGGCCTTGATGCCGTCCAGCGAGTAGATGTCGGAAGCGAGGTTGGCGTGGTTGATCGCGCCGGACAGGCTGCTCAGCACGAACAGGGACGTGAAGAAGGCCGCGCCGATGACCAGCCGGCGGATCGACGGCAGCGGACCGAGGCAGGATTTCCAGTTCTGGTTCGCTTGATCGACCTGGAGCAGGTAGATCGTTCGGGGAGCGGCCGGCGCCACGACGTCCGCCAACTGGCTGTGGATGGTGGCGAGTGTCGCGAGCGGAACCGCGCCGCCGGCCAGGGCCAGTTCGATCAGTTCCAGCGAGGTTGTCAACGAATCGGGCAGCTTCAACCCCGTCCCCAGCGCGTGGCGCGCCATGGCGTCGCATTCCAGCGCCACGCGCCGGGTCAGCGTGACCCCCGGCTCCGCCGCCCCGGATGAGGCGGTCGTGGCCGCTCCGGCTGGCGCGCCGTCGATTGTGGTGTCCGTCACGAACCGTCTCCGAAAATGGTCAACCCGCGGGTCCCCTCATTATGATCCATTTATATAAAAACATATAAATTTTTGAGGAAGTGCCATCGAAGCGTGTGTCCCGTCAGGCGTGTCCGCAACCCATCAAGGATGTTCTTGATTCGTTTGCTCTCCCGTTCTAACGTCCGGGCATCGATACCTTCAACCCGGCGAGCCATGGCGACCGTCATCATCACGGAGAAATCCAGTCAGGCGAAAGACCTGCGCGTGGCGCTGGGTGACCGGTTCGGCCGCATCCTGCCGGCGGAGGGTCACCTGCTGCGGCTGGCGGAACCGGACGAGGTCAACCCCGCCTGGAAGCGCTGGTCCTCGGCCCTGCTCAAGCCGGACGGGCTCTATCCGACCAGGCCAGACCCGAATGGCAACAAGCCGGCCAAGTTCCAGGCCATCGCCAGCGCGCTGAAGGGTTGCGACCGGGTGATCCTGGCGACCGACTGCGACCGCGAGGGCCAGTTGATCGGGCAGGAGATCCTGGAGCATGTCGGGTTCCGGGGTTCGGTGATGCGTGCCATCTTCACCGCCCAGGATCCCAAGACGATCCGCGACGCCTTCGATCGGTTGAAGCCCAACGCTGAGCTGCGTCCGGTCTACGAGGCCGCGGTGGCGCGCCAGCAGGCCGACCAGATCTTCAACCTGTCCCTGACGCGCACCGCGACGACCACGCTGCTGGCGCCGGGCGTCAAGGGCGTTATCGGCATCGGACGGGTCAAGACGCCGACCCTGGCGATCGTCTGCCTGCGCGAGCTGGAGATCCTGGACTTCAAGCCGGAGGACTACTTCGAGGTCACCGCGACCGCGACCGTGGCGACCGGCACCTTCCTGATGCGCCACGCGCCACCGCCCAAGGATCGCATCAAGGACCGGAAGCGCGCGGAGGCGATCGCCGCGGCCGCCGAGGGCCACGCGGGTGATCTGGCGGTCACGGTCGAGGAGAAGCGCCAGGGACCGCCGCGCCTGTTCGACCTGCCGGCCTTGCAGAAGACCTGTGGCCAGCGCTGGGGCTGGAACGCCGACAAGACCCTGTCGGTCGCCCAGGAGCTTTACGACGGCGACGGCAAGAAGCTGATCACCTATCCGCGCGCCGAGGCGCGCTACCTGTCGGAGAACCAGATCGACGACGTGCCGGCGATCGTCCGCGCGCTGACGGGCCTGCGCGGCTTCGCCCATCTGGACATCTCCCGCCCCGTCATCCGCAAGGGCAAGTCCGGCCATTTCCACGACAAGTCGCTGGAGGGCGTGTCGCACCACGCCATCGTGCCAAACGTCAACGTCCTGAATGACCTGGAACCCCGGCTGGCCCGGCTGAACGATGACGAAAAGCGCCTGTTCGCCCTGATCTGCCGCTCATATCTGGCGATCGTGATGCCGGATTATGAATACCGCCAGACGACGGTGACCTTGCCGGTCCCGATGCCGGACGGCAAGCCGGTCGAGTTCCGCACGATCGGGCGCGTTCCGATCAAGCTCGGCTGGAAGGAGGTCTACACCGGCAACGATCCCGGAGCACCACCGGAGGCCGAGAACGAGCAGACGCTGCCTCCGATATCCAACGGCGACCGTGCTGCCCTGTCCGACGCCAAGGTGGAGGCCAAGCGGACCCAGCCGCCGCCACGCTACAACGAGGGCACGCTGATCGACGCCATGCAGAACGCGTGGCGCTTCGTCGAGGATCCGACGCTACGCGACCGGCTGAAGGAGGCGAAGGGTATCGGCACGCCCGCCACCCGCGCCGAGGTGATCAAGGGGCTGAAGCGGCAGAACATGCTGGCGGCTGACGGCAAGCTGGTGGTGCCGACGCCCGCCGGGCTCCATCTGTTCGATCTGCTGCGGAAATCGGCGCCGGTGCTGGTCGATCCGGGCACGACCGCCGTATGGGAAATGCGGTTGGATGACATCGTCACCGGCCGCGCCGAGTTCCGCGGCGTCATCGACGGTATCGCGACCGAGGCGGAGCGGCTGATCGCGGCTCTCAAATCCGGTGGCGGAACCAAGGTCGACTTGGGCGCTCCGGCGCCCCCGGTCAAACGGGCGGCGATCAAGCGCCGCGCCGCGGGTGCCAAGCCGGCGGTGCTAAGGAAGCGCAAGACCGCCGCCGCGGCGACCGGCGACGACGTTGCGGCACCGGTGAAGCGGCGGCGCAAGACGACCGCGGCCCCACCGGAGCGGGCCGCGGAGACCCCCCTGCCGGCCAAGTCCCGCGGCAACCCACCGACGGAGCGGATGCTGGCATTCGCCACCAGCTTGGCGACCCGCAAGGGCATCGAGGTGCCCGGCGAGGTTCGGTCCGATTTCGACGCCTGCCGCCAGTTTCTCGACCAGCACTCCGCCCGGACACCGTCCTGAGCGGCGTGCCGGGGGATCAGGTCAGATCGTCAGCGTGCCGGCCTTGGCGGCGGCGTAGCGTTCGCCGACCTTGGACCAGTCGACGGTGTTCCACCACGCCTTCAGGTAATCCGGGCGGCGGTTCTGGTAGGTCAGGTAATAGGCGTGTTCCCACACGTCGTTGCCCATCAGGACGCGCTTGCCTTCCATCAGCGGCGTATCCTGGTTGGGCTTGCTCTCCAGCGCCAGCTTGCCCTGCTTGTCGACCGTGACGAACACCCAGCCCGATCCGAACACCCTGGCGCCGGCGCCGTTGAACGTCTCTTTCATGGCGTCCACACCCCCAAGATCGCGATCGATCGCAGCCTTGAGGTCGCCGGTCGGAGCGCCGCCACCAGGACCCATGATCTGCCAGAACATGGTGTGGTTGGCGTGTCCGCCGCCGCTGTTGCGGATCGTGGTCCTGACCGCATCCGGCATCTCACCCAGCTTGGCGAGAATGTCCTGGAGCGGCATCGAGGCCACCTGGGAATGGTCCTTCACCGCCGCGTTGAGATTGGTGACATAGGTCGCGTGATGCTTGTCGTGGTGGATCTCCATCGTCTTGGCGTCGATATGCGGCTCCAGCGCCGAGGTGGCGTAGCCGAGAGGATCGAGCTTGAACGGCCCCGTCGCCTGGGCCCACGCCCGCCCGATACCCCGATCCATCATCGTCACCACGGAAACCGCCCCCGCCGCCGCGAGGAAACCCCTGCGCCCCATCATCAACATCGCTTCGCCCCTCCCTGGGATCATTGATATGAAAGTCCGCCGCCGACGCGGCCGATCAAGTACTTAGGTGTCGAAACCGGTTCCGCGAGCCCTGACGTCAGCCATCGGCCACTTGGACCGACCCCGCCGCCTCGAACGTGGCGTAGAGCTTCCGGGCGCGCTCCACCACTTCCCAGGTGCCGACGAAGCCGGCCGGCATGACGAAGGCGTCGCCGGCCTTGAAGGCGCGCTCGGCGCCCGCCTCGTCGCGGACCACGACGATGCCGGATAGCAGGTGGCAGAACTCGTTCTCCGTGAAGTTGACTTTCCACACGCCCGGAGCGCCTTCCCAAATTCCGGCGGAGAACTGGCCGGTTGTGTCGGTGAAGTGGTTCCACGCCAATTGATCGGGGGAGCCCGCCAGGATGCGCCCGTCATCCGGACGAATGGCGTACTCCTCGGACGTCGTTTCCCCAATCACGGCGAGGTCGGAGATGCGTTTCGACATGAAATTTCCTTTTTTTCGGCTTGGGCGTACCTAAGGCGCGCCAAAACGCATTGGCTGTATTGCATTGAAGTCTAGTCCCTTGAGGCGGCGAGGGGCAGGGGTTATGTTGACATACAGAGGTAAGCCCGGCTCGCCCGCCGGTCGGATCGCCGGTGATGTCAGGTGATATCAAGGGGAAACCGGCCGCGGGCGACACGCCGGACGGTTCGGGTCACCCCGCTGGAACGTGAATCAGAGAATCAAACAAATGGCAAAGCCACGTACGCTCTTCGACAAGATCTGGGACAGCCACGTCGTCCATCGTCAGGAGGACGGCACCTGCGTCCTCTATATCGACCGTCATCTGGTCCATGAGGTGACCAGTCCCCAGGCTTTCGAAGGACTACGCCTCGCGGGCCGCAAGGTCCGCCGCCCGGACGCCACGCTGGCCGTCGCCGACCACAATGTTCCGACCAGCGACCGCGGCGAGGGGATCGCCGATGAGGAGAGCCGCATCCAGGTCGAGACGCTGGAGAAGAACGCGGTCGATTTCGGCGTGCCCTATTTCGCGATGGACGACATCCGGCAGGGCATCGTCCACATCATCGGACCGGAGCAGGGACTGACCCAGCCGGGCATGACCATCGTGTGCGGCGACAGCCACACGGCCACCCATGGGGCCTTCGGGGCGTTGGCCTTCGGCATCGGCACGTCCGAGGTCGAGCACGTGCTGGCGACCCAGACGCTGCAGCAGCGGCCGGCCAAGAACATGCGGATCACCGTCGATGGCGACCTGCCGGTCGGCGTCACCGCCAAGGACCTGATCCTGGCCGTCATCGGCGTGATCGGCACCGCCGGCGGCACCGGCCATGTCATCGAATACGCCGGCAAGGCGATCCGCGACCTATCCATGGAAGGCCGCATGACCGTCTGCAACATGTCGATCGAGGCGGGCGCCCGCGCTGGCCTGATCGCGCCGGACGAGACCACCTTCAAGTACCTGATGGGCCGCCCCTACGCTCCGAAGGCGGGCGCCTACGAGCAGGCCGTCGCCTATTGGCGGACGCTGCCGAGCGACGAGGGCGCCGTCTATGACAAGGAGGTCACGCTGAAGGCCGAGGATATCGTGCCGCAGGTCACTTGGGGCACCAGCCCGCAGGACGTGCTGCCGATCACCGCCGTCGTACCCAATCCCGCCGATGTCGCCGACAAGGCCAAGCGGGCCGCCGTGGAGCGGGCGCTTGAATACATGGGCCTGACCCCCGGAACGCCGCTGAGCCAGGTCAAGGTCGACAAGGTCTTCATCGGCTCCTGCACCAATGGCAGGATCGAGGACCTGCGCGCCGCCGCGACCGTGGCGCGCGGCCGCAAGGTGGCCGACGGCGTCTACGCGATGATCGTTCCCGGCTCCGGCCTGGTCAAGGAACAGGCCGAGGAGGAAGGGCTGGACGTCGTCTTCAAGGAGGCCGGCTTCGACTGGCGCGAGCCCGGCTGCTCCATGTGCCTCGCCATGAACGCGGACAAGCTCAGCCCCGGCGAGCGCTGCGCCTCGACCTCCAACCGTAATTTCGAAGGCAGGCAGGGCCGCGGCGGCCGTACCCATCTGGTCAGCCCGGCGATGGCGGTGGCCGCCGCCGTGACCGGCCACCTGACCGACATCCGCGAACTCGTCTGAGGAGCGTCTCCGATATCATGGAAAAGTTCACCACGCTGACCGGGGTCGCGGCCCCGTTGCCGATCATCAACGTCGACACCGACATGCTGATCCCAAAGCAGTTCCTCAAGACGATCAAGCGCACCGGCTTGGGCAAGCACCTGTTCGACGAGATGCGCTACACGGCGGAGGGCGAGGAGAAGCCCGACTTCGTGCTGAACAAGCCGGCCTATCGCCAAGCGAAGATCCTGGTCGCTGGCGACAACTTCGGCTGCGGGTCGAGCCGGGAACACGCCCCCTGGGCGCTTGCCGACTTCGGCATCCGCTGTGTCATCGCGACCAGTTTCGCCGACATCTTCTTCAACAACTGCTTCAAGAACGGCATCCTGCCGATCGTGCTGCCGCAGGAGCAGGTCGATCTGCTGATGGACGACGCGGAGCGCGGCTCCAACGCGGTCGTCACGGTCGACCTGGAGAAGCAGGAGATCACCGGTCCCGACGGCGGCAAGATCACCTTCGACGTCGACCCCTTCCGGAAGCACTGCCTGCTGAACGGACTGGACGACATTGGCCTGACGCTGGAACACGCTCCGTCGATCGACACCTACGAGACATCGCAGCGCGGTACGCAACCGTGGTTGTGGGCATGACGCGCCCCGGGAGCTTTTCACGATAGGGGAGCTTTTCAGGAGCGTGTTTGCGCACTACAAAGCTCCCCAACAGATAATCCATGGAGAAAACACGCGATGCCCGCCAACAAGAAGCTGCTGATACTGCCCGGTGATGGTATCGGCCCGGAAGTGATGCGCCAGGTGCGGCGTGTTATCGACTGGATGGATCGCAAACGGCGTGTGACCTTCGACGTCCAGGAAGGACTGGTCGGCGGCATCGCCATCGACCACCACGGCGTGCCCCTGTCCGACGAGACCATGGCCGACGCGATGGGTGTCGACGCCGTTCTGCTCGGCGCGGTCGGTGGCCCCAAGTGGGATAACGTCAGCTTCGACAAGCGGCCGGAAGCCGGCCTGCTGCGCCTCCGCAAGGAGTTGGGGCTGTTCGCCAACCTGCGCCCGGCGATCGTGTTCGACGCGCTGGTCGACGCCTCGACCCTCAAGCCGGACATCGTCCGCGGCCTCGACCTGATGATCGTCCGCGAGTTGACCGGCGGCGTCTATTTCGGTGAGCCGCGCGGCATCGAGGAGTTGCCCGATGGCCAGCGCCGCGGCGTCAACACCCAGGTCTACACCACCTCCGAGATCCACCGCGTCGCGCGCGTCGCCTTCGAACTGGCGCGCAAGCGGCAGAACAAGCTGTGCTCGGTCGAAAAGGCCAACGTGATGGAATCCGGCCTGCTGTGGCGGCAGGAGGTGACCAAGCTGCATCAGGCCGAATACGCCGATGTCGAGCTGACCCACATGTACGCCGACAACTGCGCCATGCAGCTGATCAAGAACCCCAAGCAGTTCGACGTCATCGTCACCGACAACCTGTTCGGTGACATGCTGTCGGACGAGGCGGCGATGATGACGGGCTCGCTCGGCATGCTGCCGTCCGCCTCGCTGGGCGCTCCGGACGAGAGCGGCCGCCGCCGCGCGCTGTACGAGCCGGTGCATGGCTCCGCCCCGGACATCGCCGGCCGCGACCTCGCCAACCCGATCGCGACGCTGCTCAGCTTCGCCATGATGCTGCGCTACTCGTTCGACATGAACGAGGACGCCGACCTGATCGAGAAGGCGGTGCAGACCGTGCTGAACGGCGGCACCCGCACGTCCGACATCATGGCGCCGGGCATGGCCCGCTGCTCGACCTCGGTCATGGGCGATTCGATCGTCCGCGTGCTGGACAAGATCGCCGCCTCGTAAGGGGAACGCGGGAGCGGCCGATGCCGCTCCCGTCCCTGGCCCACCTCCCAGCGTCATCGCGCCACATAGCCCCACGCGCGTGAAACCCTCATGAGCCACATGCGATGGTATGCATGGGGCGGTGGATGGGTCACGACTACGACGCGACGATCAAGGAGATGGTGTGGACCGGCACGCCGGCCCTGCTGCGCATGTTGACCGGCCTGCGCGTCGAGCGCTTCGTGCCGACCGAGTTCGCCCGCGTCCGCCTGCGTCGCCCCGACATGGTGGCCGAACTGGAAGGTGGTACCGTCTTCCACCTGGAGTTGGAATCGGGTGTCTCCGCCGCCATGCGGTGGCGGATGTACGAGTATTACGGCCTCGTCTCCGAATGCTACGGCGACGCTCCCGTCACACAGCTCGTGCTGCGGCTGGGCGAGCGCCGGAGCGGCGAGCCCGGTGGCATCTTCCATCCCAACCTGAGCTTCCGATACGAGGTGCGGCACATCGCCGACTTCGACGCCGGCCCCTTGCTCGACAGTCCGTCGCCAGATGACGCGGTGCTGGCGATCCTATGCGAATGCGACGATATTAGGAAACGCGTGCGCGCCATCCTGGAGCGCCTCGCGATGCTCGACAGGCGGGACAGGAACGACGCCGCGAACCGGCTCCTGACGCTGTCGAAACTGAGGAAGGCCGCGCCTGTCGTGGTGGAGGAGGTCAAGAACATGGCAGTGCGATTCACACTGGAGGAATACCCGCTCTACGACGAGGCATTCGCCAAGGGCGAGATGAAGGGCAAGGTCGAGGGCGAGGTGAAGGGCAAGATCTCGGCGTTGCTCCGGTTGATGGAGCGCCGGGCCGGTCCGGTTCCCGTTCCCGTCATGGAACGCGTGCGTGACGCTTCCGTCGAGGATATCGACCGCTGGTTCGACATCATCGCCGACGCCCGGTCCCTGAGCGTCGGCGACCTCGACGTGATCCTGGCCGGACGGCCGAACTGAGGATCAAGGGAACTTGCGGCTGTTCTCGACCAGCAGGACGTAGAGTTCCTTGATGAAGTCCTGCTGCTTCAGCCGGCCGAACGGCAGGTTGTCGCAGGCGAAATCGACCAGCCCGTCCGACGCCTTGGTCGGCACGATCTCGAACCCGGCCTTCCGCAGGGCGATGATCACCGCCGTGGCCTGCTTGACGTAGTCCTCGTTGAAGAACGATCTGTCCGCGTCCTTGATCGCGAGGGCGATGGTGTCACGCAAGAGATTGCTGCTCACGCCGGTTCCAGTCTGGAGGTGTCATCCCTTGGAAGGATGAGGAAATCCACCACCAAAAACCAGGGCAAAGGCCATGCCCCGATGACGGCGGCACCGTCCCCTGCCGTTCGAAGCCGCGTGATCCCCTTGCAAACGGGCCGCCGCTTGCATAATTCAAGTCCCCTCGACGGATGGGCGAAATCGCCGCGCCACCGGAAACGGTTGGGCGAGAGACCCTCGAACAAAAAAGCAGGAACTCAATCATGGGCTACAAGGTCGCGGTCATCGGCGCCACCGGCAATGTCGGGCGGGAGATGCTGACCACTCTGGCCGAACGTGATTTCCCGGTCGACGACGTGGTCGCCCTCGCGTCGGAAAAGTCGATCGGCAGTCAGATCTCGTTCGGCGACAAATCGGTCCTGGACGTCCAGGATTTGGCGAAATTCGACTTCCGCGGCTGGGACATCGCGCTGTCCTCGCCCAGCGGCGCCGTTTCGGCGCAGTTCTCGCCCAAGGCCGCCGCGGCGGGCTGCGTGGTGATCGACAACACGTCGCATTTCCGGATGGACCCCGACGTGCCGCTGATCGTGCCCGAGGTCAATCCCGAGGCGCTGGCCGGCTACACCAAGCGCAACATCATCGCCAACCCGAACTGCTCGACCATCCAGATGGTGGTGGCGCTGAAGCCGCTGCACGATCTGGCCCAGGTCAAGCGGATCGTCGTCGCGACATACCAGTCGGTGTCGGGTGCGGGGCGCGACGCCATGGATGAGCTGTTCAACCAGACCCGCGCCATCTACGTCAATGATCCGATCGAGAAGAAGGTCTTCGACAAGCAGATCGCCTTCAACGTCATTCCCCACATCGACACGTTCATGGAGGACGGCTCGACCCGCGAGGAGTGGAAGATGATGGTGGAGACCAAGAAGATCCTGGGCTCCAAGATCACCGTGGCCGCCACCTGCGTGCGGGTTCCGGTCTTCATAGGCCACGCCGAGGCGATCAACGTCGAGTTCGAGCGCCCGATCAGCGCCGAGGACGCGACCGAGGCGCTGCGCCAAGCCCCCGGCATCACCGTGATCGATCACCGCACCGACGAAGGGTTCGTCACGCCGGTCGAATGCGCCGGTGACGATCCCGTCTTCATCTCGCGCATCCGCGAGGACTTCTCGATCGAGAACGGCCTCAACCTTTGGGTCGTCGCCGACAACCTGCGGAAGGGCGCCGCCCTCAACGCGGTGCAGATCGCGGAACTGCTCGTCCGCGACTACTTGAAAAAGTAGCCTTAGCGTACCCCTTCTCAGCGTACCGGGCGGACCTCGAACAGGCGGGATGGGCGGACCAGCTCGTCCTGCGCCGCGATCAGCTGAAGCTCGCGCGTGCCGGCCTTCAGCGTCGCGGCGAACACCGCGTAGATGGCGGCGGCCGCGTGGCCCAGCGCGCCGGCGGCGTCGCCGCTCTCAAGGTACTTGGCCAGGAACACGGCGGCGACGCAGTCACCCGCCCCATTCGGCGGCTTGTCGAACGGCAACCGGGGCGTGGTCACCAGGAAGGCGCCGTCCGGCGAGTCCAGTAGCATCTCGATGCTGTCGGGATCGGCCTCGGCGCGGGTCAGGCTGGTCAGCAGCACCAGCTTCGGCCCTAAGCCACGGGCGGCCGCGGTCGCGGCCAGCGCGTCGTCCATCGACCGGATTTCCGTGCCGGTCAGGAACTCCAGCTCGAACTGGTTCGGCGTGATGATGTCGGCCGCGGGGACGGCGTGGGCCCGCATGAAGTCGCGGATGTCCTGGTTGACGAAGAAGCCGCGCCCGACATCGCCCATCACCGGATCGCAGCAGTAGAGCGCCGCCGGGTTGGCGGTCTCGACCCGGCGGACCGTCTCGACGATCACCTGACCCAGGGCGGCTCCGCCCATATAGCCGGACAGGATGGCATCGCAGTGGTCGAGCCCGCCACGCTGGCCGATGCCATCGATCACCTCGGCGATGTGCTCGGGCGAGAAGACCTGTCCGGTCCACGACCCATAACCGGTGTGGTTGGAGAATTGGACCGTGTTGACCGCCATCGCGTCGAACCCGAGACGCTGGAGCGGGAACACGGCCGCACGGTTCCCGACATAGCCGAAGGCGACGTGGGACTGGATGGTGAGGATCTGTTTCATGGCGGGACCAACCGTGCCACAAGGATGGACGCGGCGCAGCAATCTTGTGCGGGATTTCCGCGCGGGGCAGCTAGGCCGGGGCCACGGCGCTGGCGGGAACGACCCGGTCGCGTCCGCTGGCCTTGGCTTGGTAGAGCGCCAGATCGGCCCGCGCCAGGGGTTGCTCGATCCTGAGATCATCGCGGCGGCACTCCGCGATGCCCAGGCTCACGGTCAGGCGCAATTCCGCGCCGTCTCCGGATGCCACGCGCAGTCGCGACGCTCGCAGCCGGACGCGTTCGGCCACGGCCATGGCCTCCACCTCTCCCGCTTCGGGCAGCAGGATGGCGAACTCCTCGCCGCCCATGCGACCCAGCAGGTCGCTCTGGCGCAGCGTCTCCGCGCAGACCGCGGCGAGCCGCCGCAAGGCCTCGTCGCCCATCGCGTGGCCGTGGGTGTCGTTGATCCGCTTGAAGTGGTCGACATCCATCATGATCAGGCTGAACGGCGTTCCATATCGCCACAGGCGGGCCAACTCGCGCTCCGCGAGATCGAGCAGATGGCGCCGGTTGGCGATGCCCGTCAGCGGATCGGTGGTCGCCAGCAGGACCAGCCGCGCTTCCGCCCGCTTGCGTTCGGTGATGCCGCGGATCATCGCGGTCACGATGGGGCCGTCCGGCCCCTCGGAACGCGACAGCGAGACCTCGATTGGGAAGCCGGTGCCGTCGCGGTGGCGCCCGTTGACCTCCGGCCGGTCGGCCATGTCGCGCGAGACGACCGCGTGGCGCAGGAACCCGTTGAAATGATCGGTGTGGACCGACCGCAGCCGGTCGGGGATCAGCACCGACATCGGCTCGCCCAGGATCTCGTCGCTCTGGTAGCCGAACATCCGCTCCGCCGCCGGATTGAACAGGACGATGCGCTGATCGGCATCGACCG
This sequence comes from Skermanella stibiiresistens SB22, assembly GCF_000576635.1. Lineage (GTDB taxonomy): Bacteria > Pseudomonadota > Alphaproteobacteria > Azospirillales > Azospirillaceae > Skermanella > Skermanella stibiiresistens. The sequence continues at coordinate 316,887 of NZ_AVFL01000005.1, read as the reverse complement.
AGACCACGGCGTCGTGGGCGAGGTCCAGCACGTTCTTCAGCCGCGCCTCCGATCGTCTCAGCCGCTCCTCCAGATGGCCGCGCGCGATGGCGTGGCGGATCGCGCGCTCGATCATCGCGTCCTCGAACTCGCCCTTGACCAGGAAGTCCTGCGCGCCGGCTTGGACCGCCGCCATCGCCAGTTCATTGTCGCTGAGACCCGTCAGGACGATCAGCGGGACGGTGGGGGCGGCGTCGCGGATGGCGGTGATGGTGGCGAAGCCCTGGCTGTCCGGCAGGGTCAGGTCGAGCAGGATCACGTCCACCGTCCCCGCCTCCAGCACTGGCAGCGCGGCCGCCAGACGGTCGACGGAAGCCACCTTGAACCGCCCTCGCCGCGAACGCAGCGCGCGCGTCACGAGATCGGCGTCGCCCGGCTGATCCTCGACCAGCAGGACGTTGATGATGGGAATTGGCTGTGCTGGAGTGGGCATCTTGAAGTGACCCGTCACCCGCCCGGCGGGTCCACGGCTCGTTGGGCATCAGGCGATTCATCGGTTGAAATCACCGTATGATATCAAATGAGGCGAGAATCATTCCATGAATTCCACCACCTGGGCGCGGCGCGTCATTGTGCAGCAGCGCCCGGCGTGTCCCCGATTGCCCTTTGCCGCGGCCGCGCTGTAAGGTCCGGCCAACCGGATCGAACCGAACCCGAAAAGCCTACGCGACGCATCAATCCATCCAAGAGCAGGGAGTTTCCGAATGGCGATGACTGTCCGCCCCCGCCGCGGCGTTCTGTACATGCCGGGGTCCAACCCGCGCGCGATGGAGAAGGGCAAGACCCTGCCAGCCGACGGGCTGATCCTGGACTTGGAGGACGCGGTCGCTCCCGACGCCAAGGCCGCCGCGCGCGGCCAGATCGGCGCCGCGATCCAGGGTGGCGGCTATGGCCAGCGCGAACTGATCGTCCGCACCAACGGGCTCAACACGCCCTGGGGCTATGAGGATCTGGTGTTCGCCGCGAATTCGGGCGCCGACGCGGTGCTATTGCCCAAGGTCGAGTCGGCCGACGCGGTCCGTCAGGCGGAACAGATCCTGGTGGCGTCGGGCGCCCCCGCCGGCCTCAAGATCTGGTGCATGATGGAGACGCCGCTGGCGATGCTCAACGTCAAGGAGATCGCGGGCGCCACCCCCCGGCTCGGCGGGCTGGTCATGGGCACCTCCGACCTCGCCAAGGACCTCCACGCCGCCCACACGCGCGACCGCCTGCCGATGATCACCAGCCTGGGACTGTGCCTGCTGGCGGCGCGCGCCTACGGGCTGGCGATCCTGGACGGCGTCTATCTCGATCTCAACGACGACGAGGGCTTCGCGGCGTCCTGCCGGCAGGGCGTGGAGCTGGGCTTCGACGGCAAGACGCTGATCCATCCCAAGACGCTGGCCGCCGCCAACGCGGCGTTCGGCCCCTCGGCGGAGGAGGTCGCCCAGTCGCGCCGCTTCATCGAGGCTTTCCAGGCGGCCAGCGCCGAGGGCAAGGGCGTGGTGGTGGTCGACGGCAAGCTGGTCGAGAACCTGCACGTCGAGAACGCGCGCCGTCTGGTGGCCTTGGCCGAGGCGATCGAGGCGATGTCCAGCGGCGCGGCCTCCGCCTGAACCGGACAACTCCAAGAACCAGCGGCAGGAATTTTGGGCAGGAAAGAGCCATGGCGATGACCAAGACCAACCCCGGTAACTACTTCGAGGATTTCCGTCTGGGCCAGGAGATCATCCACGCAACCCCGCGCACCGTGACGGAAGGCGACATGGCGCTGTACGTGGCGCTGACCGGCTCGCGGTTCCCGCTGCACTCGGCCGACACCTTCGCGCAGGATCTCGGCTTCGAGGGGGCGACGGTCGACGACGCGCTGGCGTTCCACGTCGTGTTCGGCAAGACGGTTCCCGACGTTTCGCTGAACGCGGTCGCCAATCTCGGATACGCCGCCTGCCGTTTCGGCGAGCCGGTCTATCCCGGCGACACGCTGTCCTCGGTCTCGCAGGTGATCGGGCTGAAGGAGAACTCGAACGGCAAGACCGGCACGGTCTATGTCCGCTCGATCGGCGTCAACCAGCGGGGCGAGATGGTGCTGGACTATTGCCGCTGGGTGATGGTCCGGAAGCGCGACGAGTCGGCCCCTGCGCCCGATCCTGTGGTTCCGGAACTGCCCGACGCGGTGGCGGTCCACGACCTGATCGTCCCGGATGGCGCCGACTTCGGGGTCTACGACACCACGGCCGCCGGATCGCCCCACCTGTGGGAGGACTACAAGGAGGGCGAGCGGATCGACCACGTCGATGGCATGACCATCGAGGAGGCTGAGCACGCCATGGCGACCCGCCTGTACCAGAACACGGCGCGCGTCCACTTCAACCAGCACACCGAGAAGGAAGGCCGGTTCGGGCGCCGGCTGATCTATGGCGGCCATATCATCAGCCTCGCCCGAGCGCTCAGCTTCAACGGCTTGGCCAACGCCGTCCGAATCGTGGCGATCAATGGCGGCCGCCACGTCGCCCCGACCTTCGCGGGCGATACGATCTACGCCTGGTCCGAGGTGCTGGAGAAGCACGAGTTGCCGGGCCGCCGCGACATCGGCGTGCTGCGTCTGCGGACCATCGCGGTCAAGGACAGGGCTTGCGCCGACTTCCCCATGACGGGAGCGGATGGCAAGACCGATCCATCCGTCGTGCTCGACCTGGACTACACCGTGCTGATGCCACGCCGTGTGTCCTGACTCATAGCGCCGCTCCGCCTCCGACCCTGCCGCCATGGGGGGCGCGCGACAGGGTGAGGATGGCGTGGGCGGCGGCGTCGGCCATCTGGTCCAGAATGGCGCGGTCGATGTTATCGATGTCGTCGCAGGCTTGATGGTAGCACGGATCGAACGGACGGCCCGCCACGCCGCCGAACCGGGTCGCCGAGGTGTCCGACTTGGTCTCGCCAGCGCCGGTGTAGAGGCCGCCGGTGGGGATGCCGACCGCCGCGAAGGGGGCATGATCCGAGCCGCCCCGCATCGGCGTCGTGCCCATGTCCAATCCCATGGCGCGGAAATACCCGGTGAACACCCGCTGGATCTCGACCGGACCGTCGTAGACGAAGCGGCCGGGATTGGGCGAACCCAGCATGTCGAAGTTGAGGACGGCGGCGAGCCGTCCGCGCTCCTGTTCCGACAGCCGCGCCACATGGTGGCGGGAGCCGACCAGACCGATCTCCTCCGCGCCCCAGAAGGCGAAGCGGACCCGGTTGGCCGGCCGCCCGCCGCCTGGGTCGCCCGCCAGTTCGGCCATGCGCAACGCCGTCTCCAGGATCACGGCGGCGCCGCTGCCGTTGTCGTTGATCCCGGGGCCTTCCGGCACGCCGTCGAGATGGGCGCCGACCAGGATGGTGTCGCCGGTGGTGCCCTCCGGTCCATCGGCCAGCACGTTGACGCTTGACCGAGTGCCGCTCCGCGCCTCCACCGCCAGCCGGGTGTCCGGCCGGCCCTCACGCAGCCGGGCGCCCAAATCGGATGGGATGCCAACCACGGGAACGGGGGCCGGGTCGCGCAGGCGGCCGCGGAACGCGTCCGTGCGGCCGGGACCGCCCTCGTTGTGGATCACCACGCCGGCGGCTCCGGCGGCCACCGCGTTGTCGACCTTCGCCTGGAAGGTGCAGGTGCCGCGCTGGATCAGGGCGATGGCGCCCCGGATGAAGCCTTGGAAGTCCTTGGCCTCGCATCCCAGCGCCGACCCCGAGGGCGGGATCAGCGGGGCGGTCACGTCGCCACTGGCGGAGTTGGGCAGGGTGATGACCTGACCCCGATCGATCTCGACACCAATCGCGGTCAGGATCGGTGGCGCCACCTCCTCGAAGAAGGGAAAATCGAACGGTTCCAGGGTGACGGTGTAGCCGGCCCGCTCCAGCAGCGCCGCGACATGGTCAGCCGAGCGGTCGTAGCCCGGCCGGCCGGCGGCGCGGTTGCCGCCGTTGGCGTCGGCGATGGCTTGGAAAGCCCTCAGGTGGTCCATGACGCCGTCGATCGTCACGGCCTCGCGGAGAGCCGCCGTCGAGTCCAGGTCGGTCGACTTCAAATCCGCGGCGAGTCCTGGAAGCGCCGAAAGGCACAAGGCGCCAGCCAGCGCGGCATGGCGCGCGGTGGCGCCCCAATGGGCCATTCCCTTAGGCATAGGACACGCTCCCGGTTCGCGAGGACATGCCAACATAGGTGGAGCGGCGAGGGCGGTTTTCCGCTTTAGGCGGGAAATACCTTGGTTTCGCCAAATTCCAGCGTCGTGAAGTCGCCCTCGTCCAGGCCAGCCGCCGCTCTGGCCCGCCGCAACGCCGTCACGGGAGCGTCGATCCCCTCGTCGGTCAGGGCGAAGGTGCCGAAATGCATGCCGACGCTGCGGTGGGCGCCAAGGTCGCGATGGGCCTTGACGGCGTCTTCCGGGTTCATGTGGACGACACCCATGAACCACCGCGGCTCATAGGCGCCGATCGGGAGCAGGGCCAGGTCGATCCGGGGGAACCGCTGGGCGATCTCGGCGAAATGCGGGCAGTAGCCGCTGTCCGCCGCGAAAAGGACGGTGCGGCCACCCGCCTCGATGACGAAGCCGCCCCACAGGGTTCGGTTGCGGTCGAAGGGTGTTCGGGCCGAGAAATGCTGGGCCGGGACATAGGTGATCCGGGCGCCTCCGATCTCGACCGAGCCCCACCAGTCCAGCTCGACCGTGTCCTTCAGGCCGATGCGGTCCAGCAGGGCGGCGTTGCCCAGACCCGTGACCGCGCGGGATGACCAGCGCGCCGCCACCTCGCGCAAGGCCACGGGGTCGAGATGGTCGTAGTGGTTGTGGCTGACCAGGGTGACGTCGACCTTGGGCAGGGTTTCGAGCGGCTGGCCGGGGGGCCGCGCCCGCTTCGGTCCGACGAAGGAGAACGGGCTGGCGCGTTGGGCGTAGATCGGGTCGGTCAGGAACCGCATGCCGCCGACCTGTATCAGGAAGGTCGAGTGTCCGATGAAGGTGACGGCCAGCGTCTCCCGGTCGGCCGCGGTGGGCGGCGGATGCGGCGGATCGACGACGGCGTCGGGCCAGGGCGTCCGCTCGCGCGAGCGCAGCCAGCGCAGCACGTCGGCGAATGAGTGGTCCGTCCGGTCATGGACGTTGAAGAAGCGTTCGCCGTCGCAGTGGTCGGTTACCGGAAAGCGCAATCGTCAGGCCTCGGCTGTCATTCCAGTTCCGCGACCTCGGCCGAAGCGAAGGCGTCCGACGCCTTGGCGACGCTGGGTTCGAACGGATGGCGCTTGCGCGGATAGACGCCCTTCAGCTTTAGCACATAGGCTTCGGTCTCACGATAGGGCGGAACACCGCGATAGCGTTCGACGGCGCCTTCACCGGCGTTGTAGGCGGCGGCGACCAGGGTCACGTCGCCGCGGAAGTAAGCCATCAGCCAGCGCAGGTAGCGCATGCCGCCGCGGATGTTGTCCTGGGGGTCGAACGGGTCCTTGACCCCGAAGCGGTCGGCCGTGTCCGGGATCAACTGCATCAGGCCCTGGGCGTTGCGCGGCGAGACCGCGTCGGCGCGGTATCCAGATTCGATTTGCATGATCGCCAGCACGAAATCCGGATCCAGGCTGAAATCGGGAGCCATCTGGCGGACCATCTTCTCGATCTTGGCGGGTGGCGGCAGGTGTCCGGCGCCCCTGACGCCGGGAACGAAGCAGCCGGGCTCCTGGACCTGCTTGACGCTCTTCACCTGGGGCAGCAACTCGCGCGCCTCGGTCTCGCCCAACTCGATCGCGCGCTTGATCCAGGACGCCGCCATCACCGTGTCGCGCGGGGCTCCCTTTCCCGAGAGATACAGGCGGGCCAGCCGGTAGGAGGCTTCCGGGTGCCTCTTGGCGGCGGCTTGACAATAAAGATTGAAGGCTTTGGTGTAATCGAGCTTGGTTCCAATACCACTTTCAAAACGTCGTCCCAGTTCGAACTGAGCTCTGGTACTTCCGGACTTCGCGAAGGTTTCAAGCGCAAGTACAGTTCGATCAGGTTCCGCCGCGTATGAATGAACAGGTCCGACACAAAGGCCTATGATAAACAAGGATTGTCGGATTACCTTCATCGCCGAGCGACTTTCCATTAATTAAGACTGACTTGTTTGAAGTAACACAGCCTCCACGCCAGCCCAAGAGGACCTTTAGGCTATCCACCGGCCCATCCGGTTCCCCCGATTATCCTTCGGCCGCGACCTCTCAGCCCAATCCTTTTACCCGAGGGCCGCGACCGGCTCCCGTTGGAACAGCACGGCTTCCGCTTCCGCCGCGATGGCGAGCGACGCTGTGATGCCGGGGGATTCTATGCCGTACAGGTTGAGCAGGCCGGGCACGCCATGGTCGCGCGGTCCCTGGATCATGAAATCCGCGTCGGCCACGCCGACGGGCACCAGCTTGGGCCGGATACCCGCGTAGCCGGGCTGGAGCGCGCCGTCGGGCAGGTCCGGCCAGTATTGGCGGATGGCGCCGTAGAACTTGTCGGCCCGGCGGATGTCGACGTCGTAGTTGATCTTGTCGATCCACTCCACGTCGGGGCCGAACCGGGCCTGACCCGCCAAGTCGAGCGTCAGGTGGACGCCCAGCCCGCCCTGCTGCGGCACGGGATAGATCAGCCGGCTGAACGGCGCCCGCTTCGCCAGGGAGAAGTAATTGCCCTTGGCCAGGTAGATCGGTGGGATCGAGGCCGCGGGAATGCCCTGGATCGAGTGGGAGATTTCCTGGGCGTGCAAACCGGCGGCGTTGACCACAAGGTTGGCGAGCAGGCGGAACGGCTCCTTCCCGCCCGTTTCGATGATGATGCCGTCGCCGGTGACGCGTCCGCCGGTGATCGGGCTGTTGAAGGCGACCATGCCGCCGTGGTCCTCCAACTCGCCCTGATAGGCCAGCATCAGCGCGTGGGTGTCGATGATGCCGGTCGAGGGTGAGTTGAGGGCGCCGACCGTGGTCAGAGCGGGTTCCAGGGCGGCCACGTCGGCGGCGCTCAGCCATTCCAGGTCGGTCACGCCATTGGCACGCGCCTTGGCGTCGATCTCGGACAGCTTGGCGCGCTGGCCCTCGTCGGTCGCGACCAGCAGCTTGCCGCAATTGCGATGGGGAACGCCGCGGTCGGCGCAATAGGCGTACAGCGCGTCGCGGCCGCGGACGCAGAGCCGCGCCTTCAGGCTGCCCTTGGGGTAGTATAGGCCGGCGTGGATCACCTCGCTGTTGCGCGAGCTGGTGCCGCTGCCGATGCAGTCGGCACCCTCCAGCACGATGACGTCGCGTCCGGCCAGCGCCAATTGGCGGGCCACCGCCAAGCCGATGACCCCGGCGCCAATCACCACGCAATCGACCCGTTCCAAGGTTTGGTTCGGCTGTTCTTCGCTCATGATCACCTGACTGACCGCATCGGATCGATCCCCGCGTTCCGGCGGATCGATCAATTCGCCGGCGGATCGCTCAATTCAAACGTGCGGCCACTATGCCGCGCCTGCATGGACGCGTCCATGGCTCGTACGAACGCTTCGAAGGGAGGGGTGGGGGGCCCGCCAAAGAAAGAGGGCGGCGACCCGTTGGAGGGACGCCGCCCGCGAGTGCGAGGCTAAACATCGAGAGGCATCAGGTACGTATGGGGTTGGGTCGAAGGTTCGAACCCCACTTCGTTCGAACCGGCTGTCGGTCTCAAGGAGGACCAAGAGGTTTCCCTTGGGCGCCGCCGTTATAGGTGGCGGCGAATTCAGGGCTATCCTTGGTATCTCGCGGTCATCATCGAAGTATCACATCATCAACATTGAGGATCGCTGGGTGTTCCCTTCGACGCCCTAGATTTTTTCAAAGTGTCCCGCGAGGTCAGCGTTCGGTGTCCGACTTTGGCTTGCCCAGCGCGTTGGCCGCGGTCCAGGTCGGCCGGCCGCGGCTGGGCGCGGTCTTGGCGCGGACGGCGGGGCTTCGGGGGGTGGGCGCTGGTTTCGCCTGGACGACGGGCTTGGGCGGCGCGGCCGGCTTCAGGGTGGAACTGGAGATGGGCTTGGCGGTGGGCTTGGATGGTGGAGCGGGGTGCCGGGGCGGTTTGACGGGCTCCGCCGCGGGATGGGAACAGGAGAGGAGGCCGTGATAGGCTGTCTTGAAAAGTGACGGAAAGGCTTCGAAGGTCTCGTTGTGGGACCGCGCGTATGAAAGGGCGATCTTCGTGGCCATGCGATGGATCTCGGCACGTTCGATGGTGCTCATCTGTGAGGCTCCTCAATGTCCGCCCGGACAGGGCTATCCTGCCCACTCCGCGATACAACGGCAGCGTGGTTCCGGTGTTCCCCGAAAGACTCGCTGAAATCGTGGAAATGCTCACGACGTGTTCCAGGCTCCCGGCAACGGTCATGCCGCATCGTGGTTAACTTATTTGATTTCAGTCCCGCGCGATAGATTGCCCGTTCGAAGTATTCGGCGCGGGACGTCGGACGCCCGGCGATCCGGTCGATCGTGGGAAAGATCGGCCAACCGGGTGACGGTGGGGCGACGGGACTTCCGCTGGTATTCGTGACAATGCTAAGGTCGCGCTGGTTTCGATGCCGGCGGATGTCCAGATCGCGAACACGAGGTCGTCGGGGCACGGCTTGAAAAGGCTTGGTCCGCGTGATCGAGAAGTCTAGACATTTGGAAAACGAGGAATCCACCATGAAGAAGATCACCGTCCCGGTCATCGCCCTCTCAACGGCCCTCACGGCCATCTTGGCCCTGGTCGGCACCTTCGTCGGCGCCACTCCGGCCACCGCCCAGTCCGGTTCGTCCTATGCCCAGCCCAACACCCCCGGCGCCACTCCCGGCGTGACGGCGACCCCCAATCGCCAGATGCAGCCCAGTGGACTGACCAACGGGGCGTCCTCCGGGCAGGTCCAGGCGCCGCTGACCCCGTCGGCGGCGCGGATGTCCGGTTCGTCGACCGGGACCCAGCTCAGCCTGGAACAAGGCAAGCCGTCGGTCGACGACCGCCGTGGCAAGGACCAGCGCGAGATGGAACTGGTCCAGACCAGCCTGCTCAACCGGTTCGGCGGCATGGGCTTCGCCGAGATGCGGAACTTCCGCAAGCTCGGCGAGAACTACGCGGCCGAGGTCCGCACCGTCGAGGGTATCTGGGTCAATGTCCTGATCGATCCAGTGACGGGAGCCGTGACCGTCCAGCAGTGAGCTTCCGGGGAGCCCGATCCTGGTGCCGGGATCAGTCCAGCAGATGGTCCCAGCCGCCGATCACCCGGCCGACGCTGGAACGCCCGGTCACGTCATAAAGGCGTAGCGGCTGGTCGACCCGCTGGCCGGCGTCCCGGCCCAGCGTCCGGACGGCGAACTCCGGCGCCAGCACACGCCGTATGGCGGGTATCGGCCCCAGGGGTATCCGCAGGCTGATGCCCTGGTCCAGCGATTCCGCACCGGCGTTGGTGACGGTGGCGTGGGCGGCGATGCTCACCCCATTCCCGAAAGTGCGGCTCAGTTCGAGGGTGGCGCCGATATCGCCGGCCAGATAGCGGCCGGCGCGCAGCGTGCCATGGGTCAAGCCGTCGCCACTCTCGTAATGGAAACTGGCGAGGGTCGAGGCGTAATCCTGATCCTCGAAATGGATCAGGTTGCCCGGAACGCGTTTCGACACCCAGTCGGCGTCCAGTCCCACCGCCCAGCGGGCGCCGAACGGGCGGTACAGCACCTCTCCCTCCCAGCCCCCGAACATCTCGTCCAGATGTCCGATCTCGGCGCGGACATGCCAATCGGGGAAGGGCGTCCACAGCCAAGCGGTGTAGAGGTGGTCGGCGGTGACGGACACACCATCGGCGTATCGAGCCAGATCGCTTCGAACCACGGGCAGGCGCTGGTCGCGCTCGCCGAGCCGGCTTGCCAAATTGTCATCAAGGTTGAACCGCAGGCCGCCTCCGGTGACCAGTCCACCGGCGAGGCCACCGACGACGGAAGCGTCGAGAGCCGCGCGGTAGGCCCGTGAGCCGGAGCGGCCGGCGGGATCGATTTCGAGCCGGGGCGTCACCCGATAGGTCCAGCTCTCGCCGGCGCGGCGGGGCGGCGCCTCCAGCAGGGCGGCGGGCCTCAACTCCGTCGTGCGCCAGATCTCGCTGGGCGAGCCGGCGTGCCGGCTGGCCCGCTCCAGGTCGGTCCTCGCGAGGGAGACCGCCGTCCCATTCAGCTCCGCCGGACCGAGCACGACCGTCAACCGCTCCACCTCGGCCGGAGCCCTTCTGGCCATGATCAGGGCGAGGCGGCCGACCGCCCGGGCGGGCGGCCCGTCGGGAACCGCGTCGAGCCAGGCCGTCGCCTCGATGTCATCGATGGTCACCGCCCGAACCGCGAAACCTTGGGATCGCGCGACCGCCTGGATGCTCCGTTCCGCCGCCCGCGCCGAGGATCGCGCCGGACGCGGACCCAGCGGGGTCGTGGTGGCGCCCGATCCCGCCTTGTCCGACGGTTCGCCGGAGACCGCCTCGTCCAGCGCCCGCGCGCCGAGCGTGACGACGGCGCTCAGCATGGCGGTGTCGCCCCGCTCGATGCCGGCCCCCAGTTCGAGCCAGGACAGCGGCCGCCAAGCCAAGCCGGCATTGACCGGGAAGGGACGCGACAGGCGGGGATTGGCGGCGCGTTCGGCGCGGTACAGGTCGCCGGTGTGGTCGATCTTGAGCGACAAGCCGTCGATCGGCGTCCCGATCTCGACACCGCCGATCAGCGCCACCGGCAGGCCGAACGCGCCGTCCTGGGCGAACCGGCCCCAGCCGAAACCGAGCGTCCAGTCGGTGTCGAACCAGCGACGGCTCATGACGAGGTATTGGGCCGCTTGTCCGCCGGATCGGAACAGGCCGCGGACGCCGATGGAAAGCTCCGGCTGGTCGGCATCCTCCCGCAGCAGCCTCAGTTTGAGATCGAGCCCGTCGGACGGCGGAACGCCGGTGCCGGTGGTGGTGGTCCGGCGCATCGTCGCCTCGACACCTGGAAGGGCTTGCAGGGTGAGGAAGTCGTGCCGGTGGAGCGGCGTCCAGGTATGGCCCGCCGCCAGCGTGTCGGGTGCGGCCAGGCGGGCGCTGGGAACCTGGAGCAGGCCGGTGCCGCCGGTATTCGCCGTCGTCGGCGCCGCCGGGGCTGGGATGGCGGTTTGGCAGAGCCCGACGAGTGCCAGCATGGCTGCGCCGACGGCTCTCCGAACCATCGGGCGGAGGAGCGTTCCTTGATCGACGCCTGAGGATGACCGGGAGACCGACACGCGCTTTTGCCATCATGGCCTTGGCTTAAATGTCGTATCTGGATGTATGGCGCATACAAACGCAACCGGCGTGATGTCGCACGATGCGGAGTATCCTACCGTTGATAGGGTAATCCCGTCAGTTTGGCGCCGGTCAGGTCGGCGCCATCCAGATCCGCCAGATCGAGGTTGGCGTCGCTGAGGTTGGCCGAGGACAGCAGGGCGCCGACCAGATGGGCGTGGCGCAGGTCCGCTCCCAGCAGGCTGGTCGCCCAGATCTTCCCACTTGGCTTGCCAAAACCGTCCAGAATCTGGGCCGGGCACAGCAGCGCGTCGTGCAGGTCGGCGCCAATCAGGCGCGCGTAGCTGAGGTTGGCGCCGGACAGGTCGGCGCCGCTGAGGTTCGCCCCCTCCAGATCGGCGCCGGACAGGTCGGCCATGATCAGTTTGGCGCCCGCCAGCAGCGCCTTGACCAGCGAGGCGCCGCGCAAGGTGGCGCCGCTCAGGTTGACGTTCCGCAGATCGACCCGGTTGAGGTCGGCGCCATCCAACTCGGCGCGGGCACCTCGGGCGCCGCCGCTCTCGATCCAGCGTTCGTGGTTGTTGATCACCCGCTGGATCTCCAATCCCAGCGTGTCGAGCATCTTGGTGAAATGCGCTCCGGCCAGATCGGCCTTCGACAGGTCGCAGCCGGACAGGCGGGTCCCGACCAGATCGGCGTTGTGGAAGCGGGTGCCGGTCAAGGCGGCGCCGTCCAGGTTGGCGCCGCATAACCGGCTTTCCGACAGGTTGGTGTCCGTCAGGTTGGCGTCGCTCAGGTCGGCGTTCTGGAGATTGCAGCCCGTGAGGTCCGCCCCGCCGAGGTCGACCCGGCGGAGCGACGCCGAGGTCAGGTCGGTGCGCGAGCACACGGCGCCCGGGCGCCGCGCCACCGTCGCGAGCGCCGCCGCGAAGCTGGTTCCGGCCCTCCCGGGCTCGCGCGGCATCGTCGACAGGTTTGGTGCCCCACCCGCGCCGGACGCGTCGATCTTGCCCTCTCGCAGGTCGGCGTTCCGCAGATTGGCGTCGGCGCAGTCGGCGGAGTGGAGCCTGGCGCCGCGCAGGTCGGTGTTGGACAGGTCGGCGGCGCGCAGGTCGCAGTGCCGCAGGTCGGCGCGGAACAGGTCGGCCCCCGCCAGCCGCGCGCCCGTCAGATGCGACCGCGCGAGCTTGGCGCCACCGAGCAGGGCGCCGCGCAGATCCACATGCCGGAGATCCAGCCCCTCGAGGTTGACGAGGGACAGGTTGGCGCAGGCTCCTCCCGCCAGACCCTTGATCCAGCGCGCGTGTTTGTCCAACACATCCTGCAGAGACTCGGGTTGCGGGGATTCAGGCGTCATCGTCTTCCGTCGGCGCGGCAGGCGAGCACCCAGGTGTCCGCACATGCTTTGCCCGCGAGTTTGAGGCGAATTGCTTACGGAACAATAAAGCCGTATTGGATTAATCGGTTAGCTCCCGTTCCCTTGGACGTGGTTAACAAGCAACAGTTCGGGACAAATTTGGAACCAACCTATCTACCACTTCATTTAGGTGTATGATCGAACCCAAAGTATAGTGGTGGGAACCCGATGAGAGCCTTCTTCCATAACGTTCTGATCGTCTGCGTTCTCGCCGGGGGCGCGCTGGATGCCATTCCGGCGCGGGGGCAAACCGGCGAGCCACCGCTTCCGGTGCTGGCCCCGGCCACCGAAACCGACGTCGCCATCGCCCGCCGGCTGAGCAAGGGCGGCCCGCTGGCGCTCGACGGCCAGCGGCTGCGCAATCTCGACGCGTTGCGCCGCTTCTACGCCGAGCGCGGCTTCGACCCCGTCTGGACCGACCAGACGGGCCAAGCCGCCGCCGCTCCCGGTTTGGTGGCGCTGGTCCGTCTGGCCGACCTGGAAGGGCTGGAGCCGCGGCACTATCATCCCGACGCGATCGAACGGCGCCTGGGTGCCGCCGATGTGGGTGGCCAAGCCGAACTGGACCTGCTGATCACCGACGCGATCATGGAGTACACGGGCGATCTTCGGACCGGCCGCCTGCCGCCTCGGACGCTCGCCCCGGAAATGGCGGCGACCCCGCCGAAGCTGGACGCGATCGAGATCGTCAAGAACGCCATGGCCGCACCGGACTTGCCGGCTTTCCTGAAAGGCTTCACGCCGCCGCACCCGCAATACGCGGCGCTTCGCGACGCCTTGAAGCGATACCGCGTCGTAACCTCGGCGGGAGGCTGGCCGGTGGTCGGGGAGGGTGCCGTGCTGAAGCCCGGCATGCGGGACGCCGGTGTGCCGGCGCTGCGCCGCAGGCTGGCGGCGACCGGCGAATACAGCGTCAAGGATAATGGCAAGGACCTCTCCTCGACGCTTTACGACGCCCCGCTGGAAGTCGCGGTCAAGCAGTTCCAATCCCAAACCGGGCTGGGTCCCGACGGCGTCGTCGGCGTTTCCACCCGCTTGGCGCTCAACATCCCCGCCGCCGGTCGCGTCGACCAGATCATCGCCAACATGGAGCGCTGGCGCTGGATGGAGGACGACCTGGGCGAGCGGCACGTCATGGTCAACATTCCCGGCTACACGCTCAAGGCGGTGACGCCGGGTGCCGCCCCCCTGCGCATGCCGGTCATCGTCGGCACGACCGAGCGGGCGACGCCGGTGTTCAGCCACCGCATCACCCATCTGGTGTTCAACCCGACCTGGACGATCCCGCCGACGGTGGCGCGCAACGACATCCTCCCCAAGCTGCTGCGCGATCCGGGCTATCTCAAGGACCACGACATCACCCTGTTCGACAGTTGGGCGGCCGGCGCCAGGACACTGGACGCGCGGCGGATCGACTGGCGCTCGGTCGGGTCGCGGATCACCCGCTACCGCATGCGGCAGGACCCCGGCCCGAAGAACTCGCTGGGGCGGATCAAGTTCATGTTCCCCAACGAATTCGACGTCTACCTGCACGACACGCCGGCGCGCGACAAGTTCAGCCGCACCGCACGGGGCTTGTCGTCCGGTTGCGTCCGGGTCGGCGACCCCGCCGCCCTCGCCGATTACCTGATGGCGGGGATGGAGGATTGGCCGGTGGAGCGCCGCCAGTTGGTGCTGGACGGTGGCGAGACCAAAACCGTGTGGCTGCGGCAATCGGTCCCGGTCCATCTGACCTACCAGACCGTCTTCGTCGACGAGGCCGGCAAGGTCCAGTTCCGCGAGGACATCTACGACCGCGACGCCGCTTTCACCGCCGCGCTGGCCAAGCGTTTGCCGGTCCAGCAGACGGTGGCCCAGGCGGCCGAGTGAGCCTCGCCGCGGGGCGGGTGCCCATGTCTCGAAAAGGTCACCCGCCAGACCGATGAATACAGCGGTATCAACACGTTCTCCCGTGTATGTAAACCTTTGCTTAACCCGACCCGGCAATGCTGGGGCCGCCGAGACGAAATAATAAAACCGTCGTCCGGTGGCATTGGGACTTTTTGCTGGTTTTCGCAGGGGGCGGGAAGATGCGGGATGAATGTGCGGAGAGCCATCATGCGACTAAGGCGGCGCGCCGTTCATTCCTTCGATCCAGCCTGAGGCTCGGCATGGGGGCCGTCTCCGCCGCGGTCCTGTTCGATCCCCTGGACGCCATGGCGGCGGCGCGCGTGGCGCCACCCCGCAGGGTGTCCTTCCTCAACACCCACACCGGCGAGCGCCTGACGGCGGAATATTGGAGCCGCGGCCGCTATCAGCGGGACGCGCTACGCGCGATCGACAACGTCCTGCGAGACCACCGCACCGATCTGGTCCATCCGATCGCCCCCGAACTGCTGGACACCGTCCACGCGCTCCAGGTCAAGCTGGGCGTGCGGGCGCCGCTGCACGTCATCTCGGGCTACCGCTCGCCCGCATCGAACGAGCTGCTGCGGGAAACCGGCGGCGGCGGTGTCGCCCGCGGCAGCTTCCACATGCGCGGCATGGCGATCGACATCCGGGCTCCGGGCGTCGATACCCGCATGGTGCATCGGGCCGCCCTGCGGCTGCGGGCCGGCGGCGTCGGCTTCTATCCGTCGAGCGACTTCGTCCACATGGATGTCGGCCCGATCCGCACCTGGTGAGCCGAATCGGCCGCGAGGCCGCCCGGGCTGCGTAAGGTGGTTGCGGCGCGACGTGCTTATTGTTGGTTTAAGGAGTTGACCGCTACGGTATTGTTTTCCAGAACGGTGGACCGGCTTGGTCGGGGCAGGATGGGATGGCATGGATTTTCTCTTCGACGCTCTGAAGCGCGGCCTTCTGGCCGGCACGATCCTCGCCGCCGCCGCGGTCGCCCCTGAGGCGGCGACTCCCGGTCCGCTGGCCCCCGACCCGCTGGCCGACGAGGCGATCATCGAGGCCGCCACGGTGACCGGCAGCTATCTGGCCGGCCGGCACGCCCAGCAGGTCGACGACTGGCCGGCCGCCGCCGACTTCATGGGCAGGGCCCTGGCCAGCGATCCCGACAACTTGGCGCTGCTGCGCCGCACATACCTGCTTCAGCTTGGCGACGCCCGGTACGATGACGCCGCCGCCCTGGCGCGGCGACTGGTTGCGGTGGAGCCGGGCAACCATCTGGCGGAAACCCTGCTGCTGGCGGACGACATCATCGCCGGCCGTCTGGACGAGGCGCGGGCGCGCTACGCCGGAGGCGCCGACGAGGGGCTTTCCCGCTATGTCGAGCCGATCGTGCTGGCCTGGATCGCGGTGGCCCGCGACGATATCGCCGATGCCTGGACCGCGCTGGAACCGCTGGCGAACGCCCAGGGCTTCGCGGTGCTGCACCATTTCCACGCCGGCCTGATCGCGGATCACGCCGGCGACGCCGTCACCGCCGAGGAGTGGTACCGCAAGGCCGTCACCGCCGGCGCGCCGCTGCGCATCGTCCAGGCGGTCGGCGGCTTTTTCGAACGGACCGGCAAGGCGGACGAGGCGCGGGCGCTCTACCAGCGATTCCGCGACGACAATCCCGGCACGCTGCTGCTGCAACCCGAGCTGGACCGGCTGGCGCGCGGCGAAAAGCCGATCGCGATCGTGGAGGCTCCCCGCCAGGGCATCGCCGAGGCCCTGTTCGACATCGCCAGCGCCCTGCAACAGGAAGGTGCCGGCGAGCTGGCGCTGATGTATGGCCGCGTCGCCGTCCATCTGCGCGACGACCATGGGCTGGCCCACATGATGCTGGGCGACATCCTCGCCCAGCGCTCCCGCTTTCAGCCGGCCCTGGACGAGTACGCCGCCGCCGGACGCGACGGCGCGCTGGCCTGGACCGCGCGCCTCCGAAGCGCCGGCATGCTGGAGAAGCTGGGCCGGGCCGATGAGGCGGTGACGCTGCTCGACGCCATGGCGGCCGAACAGCCGGACCGGATCGACGCGCTGGTCGAGCTTGGCGACGTCCACCGCGGCGCCGAGCGCCACGGGCAGGCGATCGCGGCCTATGACGCGGCGCTGGCGAGGATCGGCCCGCCGCAGCCGCGCCATTGGCTGATCCACTACACGCGTGCCCTGTCGCTCGACCACCTCAAACGCTGGGACGAGGCAGAACGCGACCTCCAGCGGGCGCTGGAACTGGCGCCGGAGCAGCCGCTGGTGCTCAATTACCTGGGTTATTCCTGGATCGACCGGGGCATCAACCTGGAGCGCGGCAAGGCGATGATCCAGCGGGCGGTCGAGCTGCGGCCGACCGACGGCTACATCATCGACAGCCTGGGCTGGGCGCTCTACCGGATGGAGGACTACCCCGGCGCCGTCACCCACCTGGAACGCGCGGTCGAGCTGAAGCCGCTGGACCCCACCATCAACGACCACTTGGGCGACGCCTATTGGCGGGTCGGCCGCGAGGTGGAGGCCCGGTTCCAGTGGCGCCGGGCGCTGCTCCACGCCGAGGCGGACGACTTGGCCGCGACGATCCGCGCCAAGCTGGAGACCGGCCTGCCGCGCCACCAGACCGCCGCCGGGTTGCCCACCGTCAAATGACCGTTCCGGACCAGACTGTGGTGGAGTCCGCTCCCGCCAAGCTGAACCTGTATCTTCATGTGCTGGGGCGGCGGGCCGATGGCTATCACGAGCTGGATAGCCTGATCGCCTTCGCGGACATCCACGACACCGTGACCGCGCGCCCGGCCGACGGCCTGACGCTGACCCTCGACGGCCCGTTCGCCGTCGCCCTGGAGGGCGAGCCCTCCGACGACAATCTGGTCAGCCGCGCCGCCGTGCTGCTGGCGGAGGCTTTGGACAGGGATATGGCACGGGGTGGAGCCGGCGCCGCGATCACCCTGACCAAGCGGCTGCCGGTCGCCTCTGGGATCGGCGGCGGATCGGCCGACGCCGCCGCCTGCCTGCGGGCGCTCGCCCGGCTGTGGGGGATCTCCCCGGCGGACCCGCGGCTGTTTCCCCTCGCGGCGCGGCTCGGGGCCGACGTGCCGGTCTGCCTGACCAGCACGGCCGCCTATTTCGGCGGTATCGGCGACATCATCGATCCGGCACCCCGATTGCCGCCCTGCGCGGTCGTGCTGGTCAATCCAGGCACGCCACTGTCCACGCCGTCGGTGTTCAAGGCGCGGAGCGGGGGCTTCTCCACCGCCGCGCGGTTCGACGGGGCGCCGCTGGCGACCGCCGCGGATCTGGCGGCGGCGCTGGCGGGCCGGGGCAACGATCTAACAGCCGCCGCCACCGCGCTGGTGCCTGGGATTGGCGACGTGCTGGACGCGCTGGCCGGGACGCCGGGATGTCTGCTGGCCCGGCTGTCGGGCAGCGGCGCCACCTGCTTCGGTCTCTATGGCGACGATGCCGAAGCCACCACCGCGGCGGCTGGATTGACGGTCCGGCATCCCGGATGGTGGATCAGGGCGGGGCGGTTGTTGGCCTAGCCGTCACCTCGAACATACCTAATTAGGGCGTGTTCATTGTTGGTAAGGGGGCGCTGGTGTATGGATGGCGAAGTCTTTTCCCATCCACCGCATCCAGGACACCATGAGCGAATTTCCGAAGATCCTCCAGGTGGGGCTGCTTTTGGCCGCCGTCATGGCCGCCGTTCCCGCCCTCATCACGCCCTCGCTGGCGAACGAGAAGAAGGAGGGACCGGTTTCACTCAGCGTGCCGATCACCAACCTGACCCTGCCGCTCCTTCTCGAGGACCGCCGGATGGTCGGGCGCATGGATCTGGTGCTGGAGGTGCAGGCGGCGGACGCCGAGGCGGTGGCCAAGATCGAGGAGCAGCTTCCCCGCATCCGGGATCAGATCCTGACGCGGGTGACGCCGGCTCCGATCCCTGGCGGCAGCGGCGTTTCCGCCGAGACCCTGACCGAGATGAAGGCCAGCATCCTGGCCCTGCTGCGCGAGATGGTCGGCGCCAAGGCGATCAACGCCGTCTATATCGTCAAGGCCATGACCCGGCCAAGCTGACGCCCCATCGCAGGGTCACCAGCTGGTGACGCTTGAAGACGTCACCAGCTGGTGACGCTTGAAGACGTCACCAGCTGGTGACGACGGACCCCTTGAACTTCTCCTCGACGAACCGCTTGACCTCGGGCGTATGGTACGCGGCCAGCAGTTGCTGGACCCACGGCTTGTCCTTGTCCTGCTCGCGCACCGCGATGATGTTGGTGTAGGGGGAGGCGGTGCTCTCGCGGGCGATGGCGTCGGTCAGCGGGTTGAGCCCGGACTCCAGCGCGTAGTTGGTGTTGACGGCGGCGGCGGTCACGTCGCCGAGCGAGCGGGGCAGCTGGGCGGCGTCCAGCTCGACGATCTTGATCTTCCTGGGGTTCTCGACGATGTCGATCGGCGTCGCCTTGAGCCCGGCGCCGTCCGACAGCTTGATCAGCCCCTCGGCCTGGAGCAGCAGCAGGGCGCGGCCGCCATTGGTCGGGTCGTTCGGGACCGCGACGGAGGCGCCGTTCGGCAGCTCGGCCAGGCTCTTCACCTTGTTCGAGTATATCCCCATCGGGAACACCACGGTCTTGCCGACCGACACCAGCTTCAGCCCGCGGTCGCGCACCTGATTATCCAGGTAGGGCTGGTGCTGGAACGAGTTTGCCTCGATCTCACCCGCCGCCAGCGCCGCGTTGGGGATGACGTAGTCGGTGAACTCGATGATCTTGATATCGAGTCCCTGTTTGGCGGCGATCGGCTTGACCGCGTCCAGGATCTGGGCGTGCGGACCGGCCGAGACGCCGATCCGGATGGTTTCGGCCGAAGCCGCGCCCGACACGCCGAGGGTGGCGCCGAACAGCGTGGCGGCGGCCAAGGCCGACAGCGCCTTGGTGGACAGGATCTTCATGATGGTCGGACTCTCTCAGGTTGGTCTGACTGCTTGCGATTGATTTGCCGGACTTACCGGCCGCCGATGGCGCGCTTGTTGACCCGGCGGGCGATCAGGTCGCCCAGGCTTTGGACGATCTGGACCAGGACGATCAGCACCAGCACGACGGCGGCCATGACTTCCGGCAGGAAGCGCTGATAACCGTAGCGGATGCCCAAATCGCCCAATCCGCCGCCGCCGACCGCGCCGACCATGGCCGAGTAGCCGATCAGGCTGACGACGGCCAAGGTCAGGCCCAGCACGATGCCGGGCAGCGCCTCGGGCAGCAGGAACTTGGCGATGATCTGGAGCGGCGTGGCGCCCATCGCCTCCGCCGCCTCGATCAGGCCGCGGTCGACCTCGCGGATGGCGCCTTCGATCAGCCGGGCGATGAAGGGGATGGCGGCCACCGTCAGCGGCACGATCGCCGCCGAGGTCCCGATCGAGGTGCCGGCGACCAGCCGGGTGAACGGGATGATCGCCACCACCAGGATGATGAACGGGGTGGAGCGGGTGGCGTTGACGATCACCCCGGCGATCCGGTTGAACGCGACGTTCTGGAGCAGTTCGCCCCGGCCGGTGGTCGCCAGCAGCACGCCGAGCGGCAACCCCAGCAGGGTCCCGAGCAGCGCCGCCAGACCGACCATGTAGAGCGTTTCGACGGTGGCGTTAACCAGCAGCTCGAAGATTTGCGGGGACATGGCCCAGGACCTCCACCGATAGGTTGTTGGCGTTGATGAATGAGATGGCGGACTGCACAGCGTCGGCGGCTCCGACCGCTTCGACCACCAGCACGCCGAACGGAGCGTCCTGGATGTGGTCGATCCTGCCGTGCAGGATGTTGAGGTCGAGCCCGAAGCGGCGGGTCAGCTGGCTGATGATCGGCGTGTTGGCCATGGCACCCTTGAAGGTGATGCGCAGCACCGCGTTGCCGCCGGCGACCGGCTCCGCGACCAGCCGCTCGCTCAGCGTCTCCGGCAGTTCCGCCCCGACGACGGAGGAGACGAAGCTCCGGGTGGTCGCGTGGCGCGGCGCCGTGAACACGTCGAAGACATCGCCGCGCTCGATGATCGTGCCGGATTCCATCACCGCGACGCGGTGGCAGATCTCCTTGATCACCGCCATCTCGTGGGTGATCAGCACGATGGTCAGGCCCAGCTTGGCGTTGATGTCGGCCAGCAGGCGCAGGATCGAGGTCGTCGTCTCCGGGTCGAGGGCGGAGGTCGCCTCGTCGCACAGCAGCACCTTGGGCTCGCTCGACAAGGCGCGGGCGATGCCGACCCGCTGCTTCTGGCCGCCGCTCAACTCGGCGGGATAGCGGTCACGCTTGTCGCCGAGGCCGACCAGCTCCAGCAGCGGCTCGACCTTGGCCTTGATCTCGGATTTCCTCAGCCCGGCCAATTCCAGCGGCAGCGCCACATTGTCGTACACGGTGCGCGACGACAGCAGGTTGAAGTGCTGGAAGATCATGCCAATGGCGCGCCGGGCGTCGCGCAGGCCGGCGCCGTCCAAGGCCGCCATGTCGACCCCATCGACGGAGACGCTTCCGGCGGTCGGCCGTTCCAGCATGTTCACCACCCGGATCAGCGTGCTCTTGCCGGCACCGCTGCGGCCGATGATGCCAAAGATCTCGCCGCGTCCGATCGACAGGTCGATCCCGTCGAGCGCCCGAACCTCCGGTCCGCCGCCCCGTCCGGAAAACACCTTCTCGACGCCTTGGAACTCGATCATCCTCAATCCCCACAAAAACAAAAAACCCGCCAACAGCAGCCATGCCGGGCGGATCCCCACGCCTTTAGCCGCATTTATAAAGCGCCCGCAAGCTGGTGCTCAAATCGGCGCTGTGAATTCCAATATAATAACACACCGCAGTGCGTCAAACGGATTCTCCGACGCGTCTCCCATGTGGTTAAGGCATGACGGGACGATGCCAGGGCGTCATGACAATCTGCTTTACCGACCGCTTGCGGTGACTGGAATTTCTGGCTATGGTCCGCCCCGTTCATGGCTGGGGCGTCGCCAAGCGGTAAGGCAGCGGTTTTTGGTACCGCCATTCGGAGGTTCGATCCCTCCCGCCCCAACCAGCTATCCCTATGAAATTGGACCTGGAAATCGTTGTTTTTCCGGAACTCACCTCGTCGAGGAGAGTTGCGACACAACGCCAAGTTTTTGCTTGGCGTTTTATAGAGCGGGTAGGCTTCCACGCGCGACGGCGCGGCGATGCGGCCTTCAAGCCATCGAATAGCAGGTTGGACCGTGAGCCTGATCCACAATGAGCGGGTTAAGCTCATCGCGAACGCCCTCGACCGCGCGTCGACCGCCTGCGTGACGGTTGGGGTTTTCGGCCCCGCCGTTGGCTTCCCATTTGGTACAAGCCCAGTCAGCGGTTCGCGGCTGGCGCTGGCTTTCGGCAGTGTCGCGTGGATCTCGGCGGCGGAGGGGCTTCACCTGATAGCCCGGAAGACGCTGGGAGGCATGAAATGAACGGAATGTGGTTCTTCGCCTACGTGGTGATGCCGATCGTCGTCGTTGCCCTCGGGTATGCCGCTTATCGCTGGGACGGGCTCGATCACGACGACCCCGCCGACAAGCACCCTGGGTCGGCGGAGTGATTCGGACGGGCGGAAGACCGGCTGGACCACCGTCTCCGCCGGATCGATCCGGCCCTCAGTTGGCGGCAATCCCTTGCTCTATCCTTTCGGCGCGGTCCAAGGGATCCGGGTGCGACGACAGGAACTGCGAGAACGGCCCCAGCCTCTGGCCATTGCTCAGCTTCGTCAGGGCGGTTACGGCGGCGCTTCGCGGCGCGCCGGTCTTGGTCAGCATCTCGGCACCATAGTCATCGGCCTGTTTTTCTTCCGCCTGGGAGAATTGGGCGTTGATCAATCCCTCGGCCAAGCCCCCCATCTGCGATCCCGCGAGTTGGCCAAGCGTACCTTCGAAGAAGGTCAGTGAACCGCGCGCGGCGGTCGTCGCGTGGGCTAGGCGCATCTTCTCCAGCGCGTGGCCATGGTAAACATGACCGATTTCATGGCCGATCACGAAGAGAAGTTCGTCATCGCCCATCTGGTCCATCAGGCCGCTGAAAACGCGGACGCTGCCATCAGGCATGGCGAATGCGTTGACATCGTCTGTCAAGTAAACCTTGAAGTCGAGCGGGACGCCGTTGACCGTCTTGAACGGCTTCGTGATCTTCCTCAAGCGGACCGAATAAGGATCATTGGCGCCGGCGACGCGGTTTTGCTTATCCATTTGCTTGATGCTCGCGGCCGCTTCCCGCGAGACATCCTTGTCGGTCAAGGACGCCGATTTGACGGCCGTGTCACCGATCTTCATCACATCCGAAAGCCTGTTGGTTAGCATATCGGTTTGGCATGCCGGCAATAGAACAGCGGCCGAGATCAAGAGCACGGGATTGACCCAGTGAAAACGCATTTCATCCTCCCGTGAACCGAGGAAGTTTCAGTACATTGGTGCGCGCGACGCCATTACCGCCCCTGCGTCGCAGCCGAATCTCATGATAAAAGTTACCGAGTCGAGTGGTTAATGTTCTGCGGGCGTATATGCGGAAGGAAAGGCGGCGCGCTCCTTTCGAGAGCGACGCCTCCAGCCGCCACCAGATCTTGGATGGCCTTTTCTTAGTCCGGCCAGCGTCGGTGTAGCCAGAGCCACTGTTCCGGTCGGGCGCGCACCCAGTCCTCGATCATTCCGTTGATATGCGACATCACAGATCGGACATCCGCCTCCTTGTCGCCGGTCCCGCCAAGTTCCAGCGGCGGTGAGATCGTCAGGCGGAAGCGGGTGCCCTCGACCCGCTCCACGACCGCCGGCACGACCGCGCAATCGTAGCGGTAGGCCAGTTGCGCGATGGCGGGGGCGGTCATGGCGTCGCGGCCGAAGAACGGCACGGGAATGCCGTCGTTCATCTTCTGGTCGACCAGCATGCAGACGGCTCCCCGGTTCCGTAGCGTCGCCAGAACCTCCTTGGCGCCGTCGCGGCCCTTCGGCACCAGCTTGCTTCCAATGACGGAGCGGGACCGGTCGATCATCCGGCTGGCCGCCGGGTTGTTGGGGCGGCGGTAGACGGCGGTGACGGGCAGGCCGTTCCGCGTGGCGCCCATCAGGTTCAGTTCCCAATTACCGATATGGGCCGAGAAGAACAGGGCGGGTGTCTTGGCGGCGGCGAGGCCGCGGACGATGTCGGCTCCCACGACCTCGGTGCGGCGCCAGATCTCGTCGAGGTGCGGGTATTCCGCGAAGACGCGGCCCAGATTATCCCACATCCCGACCAGGATCGATTCGCGGCGTTCCGGCGTCAGTTCGGGAAGCGCCCGCTCCAGGTTGCGCCGCGCCTTCCGCGACGCCGCCAGACGGGGGCCGATGGTTCGGCCGAGCCAGCCGCCCAGGCGCGACGCCACGTCGAGCGGCAGCAGCCTGAAGAGGGTGTGGATCGTGAGGAGCGGTATCGCCTCCAGCGGATAACCCACGTGACGGCGGAGCCAGCGGGCGGTTTCGGTTCTTCTCGCCATGACGGTGACGATCTACGAAAGTTCGTGTTTGGGGCAGGGGATCATCGTTCTCAAACCACGCATTCCATTCCCTCCATCCCATTCCCTCCATCAGGGTGCGCCGCCGCTTTCGATGTGGGGCGAAGCGCCATTTCGGTGCGGACAACGTACCCGAAGGGAATGCGGTCTCAGGAAAGTGCCCTTATAATTAGTCAGTGCGGTTCCACTTGGCACCAGCCAGGTTTCATATGACGACTAAGCTTTTGGAAGGAAGTCCCTTGCCATCGGAAACCCCCGCCGCGATCCAGGTCGATGAGACTGGTCCCCAGAAGTTCACGCTGGTGGTGACGTTCGACGGCCAACGGTTCGACTGCGGCAACTACATTAGTCGCGCCGCCGCGATGCAGGCCGGACGCCTGTTCGTCCAGCGGAAGGAGGGTGAGGCCGAGGGGCGGCGCGGACGGACCCGGAAGAAACCCGCCAAGGGTTGAGGCTGGCGGGACGCTTGGTTGCGGTGCACAATAGGTGTGCCGAACCAGGAGACGCCATGGCCGCGCGGATGGATGCCAGTACGAACGACATCACGGACAACAAGGTCCGGCACACCTTGCTGGACGACTCGCACGCGCTGTTCATCGGCGTGATGTTTTGCGGCGTCGGATTGTACCTGCTGCGCCAGAGCATGCTGGTGACCGGTGGCATGGCGGGTGTCGCCCTGCTGCTGTCCTATGTCACGGCGCTGCCGTCGGGATGGCTGTTCATCGGGCTCAACATCCCGTTCCTCTATTTCGCCAAGCGCACGCTGGGCACGGGTTTCGCCGTCAAGACCCTGATCGCGACGCTGGCGGTCGGCTGGCTGGCGTCTTTCCTGCCGATGTGGATGACGCTGTCGCGGCTCGATCCCATCTTCTGCGCCCTGTTCAGCGGCGTTCTGCTGGGGATGGGGCTGCTGGCGCTGGCGCGGCACCGGTCCAGCGTCGGCGGGATCGGCATCCTGGCCCTGTACCTCCAGGAGCGGCGCGGCTGGCGCGCCGGCTATGTCCAACTGGCGTTCGACTGCGTCATCCTGCTGGTGTCGCTGTTCCTCTTCGACCTCCGCACGGTCGGGTTGTCGGTGCTGACGGCCGGGACGATGAACCTCGTCCTGGCCTTCAACCACAAGCCCGGCCGCTACGCCGGCTATTGAGCCGGGAGTACTCTCCCCTAGGGGGAGAGCGACAGCACGTTGGCCCCGATAGAGGGGTCGACCTCTCGGTTCAGCCTTTCACCGTGGACCGTGATCGTGATCTCCAGCGATCCGGTGCCGACCGTCAGCCCGAGCAGATGGCCGCCGACCGTGGCGAAGGTCTTGTCGCCCGCCACGCCATGGGCGTGGACGGAGGGTTCGCCGTCCTTCCAGGCCAGTGTCCCGGTCATGTTGGTCAGCTCAAGGTTCCGATAGGTCTTCGGATCGTACCGCTTGCGATCGAAATCGTAGAACCCGAAGGTCACCTTGCCGGCGAAGCCGAAGCCGACGAAGCTGGCCGACGGCACCTGACGGTCCCGCATCAGCGCCTCCAGGCGGGCGAACAGGTCGTCGCCCTGGCGCAGGACCATCAG
This sequence comes from Skermanella stibiiresistens SB22, assembly GCF_000576635.1. Taxonomy (GTDB): domain Bacteria; phylum Pseudomonadota; class Alphaproteobacteria; order Azospirillales; family Azospirillaceae; genus Skermanella; species Skermanella stibiiresistens. The sequence continues at coordinate 291,221 of NZ_AVFL01000005.1, read as the reverse complement.
ATAACCGGTCGGTGTCTCGATGTGGCGCGGCGGGGAGGCGTCGGTCATGACCACCCTCTCAGACGACCGTCGGGGTGATGCCGCCGTCGACGCGCAGCGCCGCGCCATTGGTCGCCGCCGACCGGGGGCTGGCGAGATAGGTCACGAGGCTGGCGACCTCCTCGGGCTCGATCATCCGCTGGATCAGCGAGGTCGGGCGGTCCTTGGCGAAGAACGCGGCCTCGATCTCGGCGGCCGGGGCGTTGGGGTCGCTGGCGGTGCTCTTGAGGAAATCGACGATGCCTTCCGACCGCGTCGTGCCCGGCATGACCGAGTTGACCGTCACGCCGGTTCCCTTGGTCAAGGCGGCCAAGCCGCGCGAGATCGCCAGCTGCGCCGTCTTGGTCATGCCGTAATGGATCATGTCCGGCGGGATCATCACGGCGGATTCACTGGAGATGAAGATGATCCGGCCCCAGTCGCGCGCCAGCATGCCGGAAAAATACTGACGGGCCAGTCTGGCGCCGCTCAGCACGTTGATCTCGAAGAACTTCCGCCAATCGTCGTCGGTGATGTCGGCGTAGGCCTTGGATTCGTAGATGCCCAGGTTGTTGACCAGGATGTCCACCTCCGGCAACTCGCGCGCCAGGACCGCCGCACCTTCCGCCGTCACCGGATCGGCCAGGATGGTTCGAATGGCGCCACCCGGCGCGGCACGCGTGATGATCGCGGCGGCTTCGTCCAGTTTGGCCTGTGAGCGTCCGGTGATGACGACGCTGGTTCCCTCGGCGGCGAGGCTCTTGGCGATCTCCAGGCCGATGCCGGCGGTCGAGCCGGTCACCAGGGCGGTCTTGCCGGTCAGTTTAAGGTCCATGTCTCGGTCTCCTGTGAAAAGTTGGATGGGGTCGATCAATCCCAGGCGGGGGCCAGGCCGCCGGGGCTGACCAGCCGGCCATCGGGGCGCGCCAGGGCGTGGACCGCCCTCGTCTCGTCCTCCGTCAGGGCGAAGTCGAAGATCTCCATGTTCGCTTTGGCCCGCTCCTCGCCGACCGTCTTGGACAAGGCGATCACGCCGTCCTGCCCGACCAGCCAGTTGAGCACGACCTGCGCCACCGTCTTGCCGTGGTTGCCGGCGATCTCGTTCAGGACGGGATCGGCCAGCACCTTGCCGTCGGCCATGGCGTAATAGCCGGTGACGGAGAGCCCGGCGGCCCTCGCGGCGGCCAGCACGGCGGATTGGTCGATATAGGGATGGTATTCGACCTGGTTGGTCACGAGCGGCGCGTCGCTCAGCCGGATCGCCTCGGCCATCAGGGCGGTGTTGAAGTTGCTGACGCCGATGTGGAGCGCCTTGCCCGCCGCGTGGACCTCGTTCAGCGCGCCGATCTGCTCGGCCAGCGGAACGGCCTCGTTGGGCCAATGCAGCAGCAGGAGATCGACCCGGTCGGTCCTCAGCTTGGTCAGGCTGTCATCGACCGAGCGGAGGAAGGCGGGACGGCGGTAGTTTTCGACCCAGACCTTGGTGGTCAGGAAGATGTCGCCGCGATCGACACCGGAAGCGGCGATGGCGTCGCCGACCTCGGTCTCGTTGCCATAGATCTGCGCCGTGTCGATGTGCCGGTAGCCGAGGTCCAGGACATGCGGCACCATCCGCAGCACGTCGGCGCCGGGCATCCGGAACGTGCCGAACCCCAGGGCCGGGATGGTGGCGCCATTGGCGCTGACGGTTTTCATTGTCGAAGTCCAGTTCTCGAGGATTGGGGCGTTCGCTGAATCCACAAATGAGGAGCCGCGGTCCTCGCGGAATAGCGTTTCCAATCACAAAACTTTGTCATTGGGTGACAAGGTGACGCTGATGGTCACGGCGGAGGGGGAACGGGATGAGCGATCAGCGCGCCTGGGAGATGCGGGTTTTCCTGCGGGTGGCGGCGGAGGGCAGTTTCAGTGCGGCGGGCCGGGCCGTTGGCATGACCCCGTCATCCACCGCCAAGCTGATCAGCCGTATCGAGCGGCGGCTGGGCGTGCGCCTGATCGAGCGCTCGACCCGGCGGCTTCGGCTGACCGGCGAGGGGGAGGTCTACCGCGACCGGGCCGAATTGATCCTCGCCGAACTGGATGCCTTGGACGCGGAGGTCTCGGGTGGGGCCGCCGAGCCGACCGGCGTGCTGCGGATCAACGTCTCGGTGCCGTTCGGCCGCCATTGCCTGTTGCCATTGGTGCCGGAGTTCCGGCGCGCGTATCCGGGGATCGAGCTGGACCTGACCTTCACCGACGATGTCGTCGATCTCCACGCGGCGCTGGTCGATATCGCTTTCCGGGTCGGCCGGCTGGAGGATTCGACATTGCTGGCGGTGCGGCTCGGCACGGTGCGGCGGCGGATCGTCGCCTCGCCGGACTATCTGAAGGCGCGCGGCGTGCCGCTGACACCGGCGGACCTGGAACGCCATGACTGCCTGGGCTTCAACTTCCGCCGGGCCGCCGCCGTCTGGCCGCTGCGCTCGGGCGGGCGGCTGGTCGATCGGGAGGTCCACGCCCCGATCATCGCCAACAATGGCGAGTCGGTGCGCCATCTGGCGCTGCTCGGTCTGGGATTGGCCCGCTTGGCCGAGTTCCATGTCGCCCAGGACCTGCGGGCCGGAACGCTGGTGACGGTGCTGGACGACGCGGTGGCGGACGAGGAGGAGATCCACGCGCTCTATGTCGGGCGGGACCGGGCGCCCGCCCGTGTCCGCGCTTTCCTGGACTTCATGACGCCCCGGCTACGGGCGGCGCTCCGACCCTGACCGGGACCGCGGCGTCGCCCGCTCACCGTGGATAGCTCAGTGGATTTCCGGCTCGCCGGTGGCCGAGGCGGCTGTGGCGCCGGTCTCCAGGAACTTGAAGTCGCAGCCCTCGTCGGCCTGGCTGACGAACTGGGAGAACATGGCGCCGTAGCCGCGTTCGAAGCGGGGAGGCGGCGCCTTCCACTCCGCCCGGCGGCGGGCCAGTTCCTCCTCGCCGACGCGCAACTCCAGCCGGCGGGCGGGAATGTCCAACTCGATCACGTCGCCGTCCCTGACAAGGGCCAAGGGACCGCCGACGAAGGCCTCGGGCGCCACGTGCAGGACGCAGGCGCCATAGCTGGTGCCGCTCATCCGCGCGTCGGAGATCCGCAGCATGTCGCGGACACCCTGCTGGAGCAGCTTTTTCGGGATCGGCAACTGGCCCCATTCCGGCATGCCGGGCGCCCCCAGCGGACCGGCGTTCCGCAGCACCAGCACCGAGTTGGCGTCGACATCCAGGTTGGGATCGTCGATCCGGGCCGCCATGTCGTTGTAGTCGTCGAACACCACGGCCTTGCCCGTGTGGCGGTGCAGGTGGGGTTCGGCGGCGGGCGGCTTGATCACGGCGCCCTTGGGCGCCAAGTTGCCGCGCAGCACCGCCAGACTGTCCGACGCCACCACGGGATTGTCGAGCGGCCGGATCACGTCGTCGTCGAAGACCTTGAAGCCGGCGATGTTGGCGCCCAGCGTCAAGCCGTTGACGGTCAGGCAGTCGCGCTGGATCAGGTCGCCCAGCCGCGCCAGCATCGCCCGCAGCCCGCCGGCGTAGTAGAAATCCTCCATCAGGTGCTGGCCGGACGGCCGGATGTTGGCGAGCAGTGGCGTCCGGCGCGCCAGTTCGTCGAACCGGTCGAGCGTCAGGTCGACCCCGGCGCGCCGCGCCATCGCGATCAGGTGGACGACCGCGTTGGTCGATCCGCCCAGCGCCAGCACGGTGGTCACCGCGTTGTCGAACGCCTCGGGGCTGACGATGTCGGACGGCTTGATGTCGTTCCAGACCATGTCGACGATCAGCTTGCCGGTCAGCGTCGCCATCGCCGAATGGCGAGAATCCGGGGCCGGGATGCTGGAGGCGCCGGGCAGGGTGAAGCCCAGGGCCTCGACCGCTCCCGTCAGGGTCGAGGCGGTGCCCATCGTCATGCAGTGGCCGGCGGAGCGGGCGATGCCCTGCTCGACGCCCTGCCAGTCGTCCTCGGTGATGTTGCCGGCGCGCAGTTCCGCCCAGTATTTCCAGCTGTCGCTGCCCGATCCCAGCACGACGCCGCCCCAGTCGCCCCGCAGCATGGGGCCGGCCGGCATGAACACGGTCGGCAGGTCCATCGAGAAGGCGCCCATCAGCAGGGCCGGCGTGGTCTTGTCGCAGCCGCCCATCAGGACGCAGCCGTCGGCCGGATACGACCGCAGCAACTCCTCCGTCTCCATGGCGAGGAAGTTGCGGTAGAGCATGGTGGTCGGCTTCTGGAACGGCTCCGACAGCGACATGGCCGGCATCTCGACCGGGAAGCCGCCCGCCTGCCAGACACCGCGCTTGACCTCCTCGACCCGCTGCTTGAAGTGGGTGTGGCAGGGGTTGATGTCGCTCCAGGTATTGACGATCGCGATCACCGGCTTGCCGGCATAGTCCGACCTGTCATAGCCCATCTGCGCGGTGCGCGAGCGGTGGCCGAACGAGCGCAGGTCCTTGACCCCGTACCAGCGGTGGCTGCGCAGCTCCTCGGGCTTCTTCCGCGTCCGGGGCTGCTTTTCCGAGTCCGTCATCTTGTTTTTCCTCCCTCGCCATTCCGATCATGATAGCGCTATCATGAGGCGTTGGGAAGGGTGCCGTCGGCGCTTCCTCAGGTGCTGGCGCGCTCGATCACCTCGAAACCGATGTCGATCACCCCACCCCCCGCCGAGGGGCCGGCTCCGGAAAGACCATCCATCCGCGCCAGCAGGGCGTCGGCGGCGAGCGTGCCGATCGCGCGGCGGTCGATCCGGACGGTGGACAGGGCGGGAAAGGTGTGGGCCGCGAAATCCAGGTCGCCGAAACCCATCACCGCGATATCGCCGGGAAGATCCATGCCGCGCGACTGGACCTCGGCCAGGACGCCCTGCGCCAGCGCGTCGGAACTGCAGAACACCGCGTCTGGCCGTTGAAACCCGTCCAATGGCGACCGCTCCAGCAGCCGTGCCATGGCCTCGCGCCCCGTCCGCAACAGGCCGGGGGCGGGAACGGTGATCACCGGCACGCCGGTCACGCCGCGTCGCGCGCTGGCCGACAAAAACCCCCGCCGCCTCAGCGCCGCGCGGTCGTCGTCGGCCTCGATCATGGCGAACCGGCGGTAGCCCTTGGCGTGCAGGTGATCCGCCACGGCGGCTCCGGCCTTCTCGTGGGAGAATCCCACCAGCATGTCGATGGGTGTCGGCGTGAAGTCCCAGATCTCCACCACCGGAACCTTGGCGGCCAGCAACCGCTGGCGCGTTCCGGGGGAATGGATGATTCCGGTCAGCAGGATGCCATCGGGCCGGCGGCTGAGGATCGCCTCCAGCAGATCGTCCTCGCGCGCCGCCGGATAGCCCGACAAGCCCAGCAGCACCTGATAGCCCGCCTCGCCCAGCCGGTCGGCCAGCGCCTCCATCGTCTCCGCGAACATGGAGTTGGCGATGGTCGGGAAGATCGCGGCGACCAGCCGGCTGCGGCGCGACGCCAGCCCGCCCGCCAGCAGGTTGGGCACGTAGCCGGTGCGGGCGATGGCGTCGCGCACGATCCCGATGGTGTCGGCGGTGACCAGCTCCGGCCGGTTCAGCACGCGCGACACCGTAATCGGCGAGACGCCGGCCAGCTTCGCCACGTCGCTCAGGGTGACGCTGCCGGACGCGCGGCGGCCGGAGGGGGTGGATCGGGACACGGCGGGCGGCTGGCCTCGGAAAGACGGACGGCGGTTGACGATGGCCCCGACAGTATCAGCCGGAGCCGGTCATTCCAATTACGCCAGCCGAGCCAACCGAGCCGGCGCGGCCGCCGTCACCGTTCGCGCAGGCTCTCCTGCCTGTAGCGGAGCAGGGGGGCCAGCAGGTATTCGATCACGCGGCGCTGGTCGGTCTTGATCTCGACCGACACCGCCATCCCGGGGCCGAGCGGGATCTCCTGGCCATCCACCATCATGACGGTGCGCTCCAGCGACACATAAGCGGTATAGACGGGACCGTCCGGCGCCCGCGGCCGGTTCTGGCCATCGGCGGCGTTGGCCGACGGGGTCGGGGCGAGCGCGTCGCGCGACAGGTGCAGCACCTTGCCCTGGAGCAGGCCGTATTTGGTGAAGGTGAAGGTCTCGACCTTGATCTCGGCGTCCTGGCCCTCGCGGACGAAGCCGATGTCGCGGTTCGCCACCAGTGCCTCGATCCGGAGCTTGCCGTCGCGCGGCACGATCACCATCAGCTTCTGGGCGGGGGTGACCACGCCGCCGACGGTATGGACGTCGAGCTGCTGCACGATGCCATCGATCGGCGCCGTCAGTTGCTGGCGCTGACGTCGGTCCTCCGCCTTGATCAACTCCTGGCGCAAGCCGGCCAGCTTCCGCTCCGCGTCGGCCACGGCGGTCAGGGTGGTGGCGCGGAACTCCTGTTCGGCTTGGCGGTGGCTGTCGCGGAGCGTCACGACTTGGGCGTCCACCTGGGTCAGGCGGTGGTTCTGGATCTCCAGGTCCTGCTCCGCCTCGACCAGTTGCTGCTGAAGTTCCAGGGCCCCCAGCTTGGGCGTCAGGTCCTTGCGGGCCAGGTATTGCAGCGCCTCGACCCGCTCGCGGATCAGCGGCAGCGTGGTGCGCAGCTTCGACTGCTCCGCCAGGATGCCCGACCGCTCGGCCTGACGCTGGACCAATTCGTTGCCCAGCGCCGCCATCTTCGACTGGTATTCGCCCAGCCGGCTCCGCAGCAATTCCCGGTGGAGCGTCGCCAGGGTCGGGTCGGTGCCATCCGGCACGGCCAGCGTGGCGGTCGCCGCCGTGACATGGGCCTCGGCGGCGGCCAGCGTGGCGTGCAGCCGGACCGCCTCCATCCCGGCCTCCATCACCTCGCGGGCCAGACGGTCGCGCTCGGCGACGCTCTCGGTCGGGTCCAGCTCGATCAGCACGTCGCCGGCCCGCACGGACTGGCCATCGCGGACCCGGATCTCGCGGACGATGCCTAGTTCCTTGGGCTGGATCAGCTGGGTGCCCGCGTCCGGCACGATCCTCCCCTCGGCGATCGCCACGACATCGACATGGCCGAACCACGCCCAGACCAGGGCCACCACGACGAAAGCCGAGAGGGCCAGCGCCGTGGCGCGTCCAGCGGGCGACGGCGGCGTCTCGACGATCTCCAGCGCCGCCGGCAGGAACGCCAGCTCGTGCCGGTTGCGCCTGGACGGCTTGGCCGATTTGGCTGGCTTGGAAGCGGGCGTCGGCCGCGTCAGGGCTTCAGCCGGCCGCATGCTGGGCCTCCCCGGTTTGAAGGCGATGGAGCGACGCGTAGCGGCCGTTCCGCCGCAGCAGGTCGGCGTGGCTGCCGTCCTCGGTCAGCCGGCCCGCCTCGATCGTCAGGATGCGGTCGGCGCCGCGCACCGCCGCCAGCCGGTGGGCGATGATCAGCACGGTGCGGCCGGCGCAGATGCGGCGCATGTTGCGCTGGATGGCGCTCTCCGACTCATAGTCCAGCGCGCTGGTCGCCTCGTCGAGGATCAGGATGCGGGGCTGGGTCACCAGCGCCCGGGCGATGGCGATGCGCTGGCGCTGGCCGCCGGACAGCGTGCTGCCCCGCTCGCCGACCATGGTGTCGTAGGCTTGCGGCAGTTCCAGGATGAACTCGTGGGCTCCCGCCAAGGTCGCGGCCTCGATGATCCGCTCCATCGGCATGCCGGGGTCGGTCAGCGCGATGTTGTCCCGGATGGTGCGGTTGAACAGCACGTTCTCCTGCAGCACCACGCCGATCTGGCGGCGCAGCCACGCCGGATCGACCAGGGCCAGATCGGTGCCGTCGACCAGCACGCGCCCGCCCTCCGGCACGTGGAGGCGTTGCGCCAGCTTGGTCAGCGTGCTCTTGCCCGAGCCGGATGGACCGACGATGCCGACCACCTGTCCCGCCGGGATCTCGATCGAGACGTCGTGCAGCACGGGAGCCCCGTCGATCCGGTAGCGGAAGGTGACATGGTCGAAGCGCAGGCCGCCCTTGATCGGGGGCAGGGCCGCGCGGCTGGGGTTGTACGACGGCTCCGGCGTGGTGTTCAGGATGTCACCGAGCCGCGCGATCGACAGGCGGGCCTGCTGGAAATCCTGCCAAAGCTGGGCCAGCCGAAGCACCGGCGAACTGACCCTGCCGGCCAGCATGTTGAAGGCGACCAGCTGACCGACGCTGAGGTCGCCGTCGATCACCTGCGTGGCGCCGAAATACAGCGTCGCCGCGACACCCAGCTTGTTGATCAGCTGCGCCGCCTGGCCGGCGATGTTGCCCAGGTTGGACACCAGGAAGCCGGCGGCGACATAGCCGGCCAGCTGTTCCTCCCAGCGGCGGTGCATCTCGGGCTCGACCGCCATGGCCTTCAGCGTCTCGACCCCGCCCACCGTCTCGACCAGGAAGGCTTGGTTCTCGACGCCCCGCGCGAACTTCTCGTCCAGCCGGCGGCGCAGCACCGGGGTGACCAGCAGCGAGAGGATCACATAGCAGGGGATGGTGGCCAGCACGATCCAGGTCAGCACGGGGCTGTACCAGTACATCACGGCCAGGAAGACGACGGTGAAGACGAGGTCGATCACCAGGGTCAGGGCCGATCCGGTCAGGAAGTTGCGGACGTTCTCCAGCTCGCGGACGCGGGCGATGCTGTCACCCGCCCGCCGCGCCTGGAAGTACGACAGCGGCAGCGCCAGCAGGTGGCGGAACAGCCGCGCTCCCAGCGTCACGTCGATCCTGTTGGTGGTGTGGGAGAACACGTATGTGCGCAGCGTTCCCAGCACCGTCTCGAACACGGAGACGATCACCAATCCCAGCACCAGCACGTCGAGCGTGGTCAGGCCGCGGTGGACCAGCACCTTGTCGATCACGACCTGGAAGAACAGCGGCGAGATCAGCGCGAAGACCTGGAGGAAGAACGAGGCGACCAGCACCTCGGTGAACAAGGCCCGGTACCGGATGATGGCGGGGACGAACCAGCCGATGCCGAACTTGCGGTTGGCGTCGGTCAACGCCGCGCGGCGAGTCAGCAGGATCAGCTCGCCGGTCCAGCCGGCTTCGAACTCGGCGCGCGACAGCGCCAGTGGGCGCGGCTGGAGCGGGTCCTGGACCAGCACCTTGTCGGCCGCCACCTGCGCCAGCACGATGAAGCGGCCGTCGCGGTGCCGCGCGACGGCGGGCAGCGGCGTCCGTGCCAGGCGATCCCATCTGGTCCGCGTCAACCGCGCCTTGACGCCAAGCTCCTTGGCGCAACGCAGCAGCTCACCGGCCCGCATGGGCTGATCGCCCCGACCATACTGGTGCTTCAACCCCTCGGGCGACGCCGCGATGCCCAGCAGGCGCAGGATGAGGACGAGGCAGACCAAGCCGGTGTCGGGTCCGGCGTCCGCGTTGGAGGAAGCCGGGGGCGGGACGGAAACTTCGGTCATGGAGTGGGGCACTTCCGGACAAGGCGCCGATCCGTCGAGGCGCCGGGGCGGCTGGGACGCTGGGGTGGAGAGGGGTGGCCTGTCGAGAGCGTCCCGCAAGCGAGGTCCAGGTGACTGGCGTGAATTTCCCAAGTGAGGATTCATGCCTTCCCCTGAAGGGTATTCATGAATCCTTACGCCCGCAATGTGACAAAATCTCTAGGAGACAACTACTTTTTGATAATTTAACTGATCTATTGCAACCTGTTCAGATAGGCCGCCGCGTTGGTCTCCGCCGAGCGCTGGATCGCCGCGATCAGTTCGCCCGAGCGGCGGGCGTCGTCCAGCGTCGCTGGCATCGGGCCGCCCGTGGTCAGGGCCTCGTGGAAGGGCTTCAATTGCCCGTCGAAACCCGGGTGGATCGGCGTCCAGTCCGCTAATTCCGCGTTGATCCAGGATTCGATTTCGGACGACGCCGGGGTCACCGTCCATCGCGCCTTGCCGGGCTGGTCGGGCCGTGACTCGAACTCGAAGACGACATTCTCGAAGGTGAGGCGCAGGCGGCCGTATTCGTCGTGGGGCGTTGGCGTGGCGGAGCACGATGCCAGCGCTCCCGACCTCATGACCAGGGCCGCGACCACGCAGTCGTCGACCCCGATCTGGTTCGCGCGCGCGCGGGTCTGGGCGTGGACCGTCTCGACATCGCCCATCAGGAAGGTCAGCAGATCGTGGTTGTGGAGCGCGTGGGAGACCAGCACTCCGGCGGGCTCCGTCGTCGTTTGGCCCCGCCTCGGCGTCGTCTTCTCGGTCGGAGCGGGCTTCCAGAACGTTTCCACCGTCGCGAGCCAGGGCTTTCCGGCGATCCCCGAATCGATGATCCTCTTCGCCCTCTGGACGCCGTCGCCAAAACGGTGCGGTAGGATCGGCATCACCCACCCCTTGGACATGGCCTCCGCCGCGATCACCCGATCGGTCCCGGCCAATGGGCCGGCGAAGGGCATCTCGCAAACCACGTGCTTGCCAGCCTCGAGCGCGGCGATGATACACCCGGCCCGCGAGTCCAGGGGCGCGGAGATGTCGACGATGTCGACATCCGCCATCGCGAGCGCTTCCTCCAGCGAGGCCACGCGGCGCGGGATGTCGAAGCTGTCACCGACCTCGCGCAGCAGTCCCTCGTCGGGATCGCACAGGGCGAGGACGCGGAACTTGTCCCGGTGCACTTCGTAGCCGGTTTCGATATGAGCGCGGCCCAAGCCGGCGCCGACGACCGCGACGTTCCAAATCTTCTTGGGCCAAATCTTCTTGGGCTCAGCCTTGGCCGGAGACACCTGGTTCATCGTCCATCACCCCGATCGGTTACCGGCACCTTGGCCCATCCGGTCAGCGCGATCAACGGGGCTCGACGCTCCGGTAGGGGGTGATCGGCCCGGTCTCCGAGGAATCGGATGACAGCGAATAGGGCCCGGCGACGGCCTGCTGTTCCGCCACCACGGTGATCGGCATCGTGACACTCCGGAGACCCGTGTCGGACAGCGTGGCGAAGTCGTTCAGCAGGTCCTCCAGCCCCAGCCCCGGGATCGGCAGCAAGTCCTCGGCGTCGGCGCCGCTGATCCTGCCCCGCTCGATCTCGGTGGTGGAGGCGAGGCACGAGACGGCCTCGACTTGCCCTGGAGTGTCCAAGCGGATGTTGAAGGGGCGTTCCGGGCCGGGCGGGATCTCGACCGCTTGGCCGGCCGGCACGAAGGCGTCGGACTGGAAGCGGTTGGGGAACAGGCGGGCGACATTGCCGAAGCCGTCCATGTAGTAGCAGTAGACGAACTTGTCCGTAGTGGTCTCCACCCGGACGACGATCGTTTCCCCGGCGCTGAGCGTCGGCTTGGAGCCATGGTCGGTCGTGACCGCCAGTTCCGGGAGCGGGGCGGGAGCCTGTTCGATGGGAAGCGGAGCGGCGGCACTCTCGACCACCTCGACGGTGGGCGTGATTTCCGGAGGGGCCGCTTCGGGTGGGGCCACGTCGGTCATCTCGGCCATTTCGGGCATTTCCGCCGCCGCGACGGTGGCTTCCGGCTGGGGCCGGTCCGACGTGACCCATCCCGCCGCCGCGGCCATGACCGCCAGCACTCCGAGGATGCCGAAACCGCGCGTCAGACGCGATGCCTTCACGGGTTCGGGCTCGTGGCCAGGGCTGGGCTGGACGGGCCGCGGCTGCCATGTCTCGCCATCGACGCGCGAGGCCGCCATCGGGAAATTTGGTTCGGAACGGGCGGTCAGATGCCAGCGGGACACCGCGATCGGCCGCCCCTCCGGACGATCCAGCAGCGTCTCCAGCGCGGTTGCGCCGGACAGCAGCACTTGCAGGACACGGCCATCCTCAAGTTGCGTCTGGGACAGCTCCAAGAGCCCATCCAACGCCTCGGGAGCCAGCGCGTGCGCCCGCTTGACGATCAGCAGGCCGGCGTCGTCCTTCCGCAGAAGCCTGACCGCCAGCCCCGCCGGTCCATCGCCATCGCCGGGGGTGGCGGCCACGATCTGACCGATCACATCGGCGAGGGAGGCATTCTGCTGGGCGGTGGCGACCATGACGCCGGCCCCGGCGCTCTCCATGCGGGACGCCACCGCCTGGGTCACCGTGTCGGCGTCCTCGTCACGCTGGGCCATGACCGCCATCGACCTGCATCCGGCTATGGCCGACATCAGGACGGCGTTGAAGGTCTCTTCGGCGTTGCCGGGGTAGTCTTCCGCGACCGATGTCATCCGCGCCGTCATCATCCAAGCCCCCTGATCCGGAGTTTCGCGTTTTTCCAGCGTTGATCGGATTTAAGAGGATTCCGCCGCGCGCGCTATGAATGGCTTCACAAGAGGGCGACGCGAGGTTGTTCCCGCACGGGACTTGGTGACGAGTTTGCAAAACCGTCACCGAATGCCTAAATTCGGAGAGCGTTCCGGCCGCCGCGCCGTGCTTTCACCGCCGCATTGGAGTATCCAGGGTCCATGAACGGATCATCTGACGACCAAACCTCCCAGTCCTCGCCGCAACGCCAGCGCGGGCCGGCGGAACATGAGCGGCGCGAGCAGATCCTGACGGCGGCCAACGGGCATTTCCGGCACTACGGCTACAACAAGACGACCGTCGCCGACTTGGCGAAGGCTATCGGGTTGTCGACCGCCTACATCTACAAGTTCTTCGACAGCAAGCAGGCGATCGGGGAGGCCGTCTGTGGCCAGTGCCTGGGCTCGATCCAGGAGCAGCTTGCCGCCATCGCCGACGATGACGGCAAGCCGGCGTCCGACCGTCTGCGCCGGATCTATCGGACGATCGGCAAGCTCAGCGCCGAGCTTTTCTTCAACGACCGCAAGCTTCACGACATCGTCCTGGCGTCCATGGCCGAGAAGTGGCGGTTGGTCGATACCCACGAGGCCGCCGTGCTGGAGATCATCCGGCGCGTCGTCTCCGCCGGCCGTGAAACCGGCGAGTTCGAACGGAAGTCGCCGCTCGACGAGACATGCGAGGCGATCACGCAGACGCTGCTGCCCTTTTGGCATCCGATCCTCCTCGAACAGAACCTGGACGACCTCGACAAGCGCACGACCATCGTGGCCAATCTGGTGCTGCGCGGGCTCAGCGCGTGACCACCTGAAGAAAAGTGATGAGTGACGAGTTGACAATTTCGTCACTCATATCTAGGTTCGGATCTACGGCTTCCGTGGAGTCTAGCCATGTCCCGCTTTTCCTCCTTTCCGTCCAGTTCCGGCCTCGCCGTCGCGGCGCTCATCGCGGCGCTTGGTCTCGGCGCCTGCTCGCCATCCGAATCCGCCAGCAATTCCGGTAAGGATCCCGCCGCCGACCCACGCATCGGACCGCAGCTCGTGCGGGTCGCGACGGTCCAGCCGGCGGCCGCCGCGACGCGCGGGTTCACCGGCACGGTCTCCGCCCGGGTCCAGGGCAACCTGGGCTTCCGGGTCTCCGGCAAGGTGATCGAGCGGCTGGTCGATACCGGCCAGAGCGTCCGCGCCGGCCAACCGCTGATGCGGATCGACCGCGCCGAATACGCCCACGCCATCGCCGCCCAGATCGGCAATGTCGCGGCGGCCAAGGCGAAGGTGATCCAGGCCGCCGCCGACGAGGCGCGATATCGCGGTCTGGTCACCACCGGCGCCGTGTCGAAGGCGGCCTATGATCAGGCGAAGGCGGCGGTGGACGGCGCCAGGGCCTTGCTCTCGGCGGCGGAGGCCCAGTTGAAGGTCGCCGAGGACGATGGCGATTACGCAACCCTGGTGGCGGACGCCGACGGCACGGTGGTCGAGACACTGGCCGAACCGGGGCAAGTTGTCACGGCGGGGCAGGTGGTGGCGAGGCTGGCCCACGCGGGCCCCCGCGAGGCGGCGATCAGCCTGCCCGAAACCCTGCGCCCGGCCCTGGGATCCGTGGCCGAGGCGACCCTCTACGGCGCGGTGACGCGATCGCCGGCGCGCTTGCGCCAACTATCCGACGCGGCTGACCCCGTCACCCGGACCTACGACGCGCGCTATGTGCTCGAGGGGGACGCCGCGCGGGCGCCGCTGGGCGCCACGGTCACCGTCCATCTGACCGAACCGTCGTCCACCGCCTTCTCCGCCGCCGCCGGGTCGGTGCCGCTCGGCGCGATCACCGACGGCGGCGAGGGGCCGGGCGTCTGGGTGCTGGACGAGGCGCTGGCCTCGGTCTCCTTCCGCCCTGTCCGGATACGCGAGATCGGCGGCGAAAGCGTCGTCCTGGACGCGGGTGTTGGGGTTGGCGACAAGGTCGTGGCGCTGGGCGGCCGGTTCCTGCACGAGGGCCAGAGCGTCCGCGTCGACGGCGGTCCCGACACCGCGATTACAATCGCCGCCAATGGGGCTTCCCTCCGCGCGGCCTCGCGATGATGGGCTTCAACCTCTCGGCGCTGGCGGTCCGCGAACGGGCCATCACGCTGTTCCTGATCGTCGCGATCACGCTGGCCGGCGGGTATGCCTTCCTCAAGCTGGGCCGCGCCGAGGACCCGACCTTCACCATCAAGGTGCTGACGGTCTCGGCCGTCTGGCCGGGCGCCACCGCCCAGGAGATGCGGGACCTCGTCGCCGAACCGATGGAAAAGCGGGTGCAGGAGTTGCGCTGGTACGACAAGGTCGAGACCTTCACCCGGCCCGGGCTGGCGCTGATGACCGTCTCGCTGCGCGACGACACCCCCGCCGACGCCGTGGCGGAACAGTTCTACCAAGCGCGGAAGAAGCTGGGCGACGAGGCGCGCGACCTGCCCCAGGGCGCCCTCGGCCCCTTCGTCAACGACGAATACTCCGACGTGACCTTCGCGCTCTACGCCGTCGAGGCGCCAGGGATGCCGCCCCGGCTGCTGACCCGCGAGGCGGAGAAACTGCGCCAGCGCTTTCTCCACGTGGCGGGCGTCAAGAAGGTCGACATCCTGGGCGAACGTCCGGAACGGATCTTCGTCGAGTTCTCATACGCCCGGCTGGCGACGCTCGGCGTCGGCGCGCGGGATATCTTCGACGCTCTCCAGCGGCAAAACGCGGTCACCCCGGCCGGGTCGATCGACACCAATGGGCCCCAGGTCTTCGTCCGCCTGGACGGAGCCTACGACGATCTCCAGAAGATCCGCGACACGCCGATCGTTTCCGGTGGCCGCACGCTGCGGCTGTCCGACGTCGCCGACGTCAAGCGCGGCTACGAGGACCCCGCGACCTTCCTGATCCGCCACAATGGCGAGCCGGCGCTGATGCTCGGCATCGTCATGCAGGACGCTTGGAACGGCCTTGACCTGGGCGAGGCGCTGGAGGCGGAGCGGCTGAGGATATCGGCGGAGCTTCCGGCTGGCGTCAGCCTGACCAAGGTGACGGATCAGGCGGTCAACATCCGCGAGGCCGTGGACGAGTTCATGCTCAAGTTCTTCGTGGCCCTGGGCGTCGTCATGATCGTCAGCCTGGTCAGCCTCGGCTGGCGGGTCGGACTCGTGGTCGTGGCGGCGGTGCCGCTGACGCTGGCGGCGGTCTTCGTCGTCATGCTCGACACCGGACGCGCGTTCGACCGGATCACGCTGGGAGCGCTGATCATCTCGCTCGGCCTGCTGGTGGACGACGCGATCATCGCCATCGAGATGATGGTGGTGAAATTGGAGGAAGGCATGGAGCGGACGGCGGCCGCCGCCTACGCCTGGAGCCACACGGCGGCACCGATGCTGTCAGGCACCGTCATCACCGTCATCGGCTTCACCCCGGTGGGATTCGCGCGGTCGACCGCCGGCGAGTACGCCGGCAACATCTTTTGGATCGTCGGCTTCGCGCTGATCGCGTCGTGGTTCGTCGCGGTCGTCTTCACCCCCTATCTCGGCGTCAAGCTGCTGCCCGACATCAAGCCGATCCCCGGCGGGCACGCCCAGATCTATGCTACGCCCAACTACCAGCGGCTGCGCCGCATGGTCCGCTGGTCGATCCGCCACAAATTTGGCGTCGCGGCGGCCGTCGTCGGCGCCCTGGCTCTTTCCGGCGCCGGCATGGGGTTGGTCAAGCAGCAGTTCTTCCCGAACTCCGACCGGCCGGAGGTGCTGGTCGAGGTCCAGATGCCGGAAGGGACCAGCATCGCCGCCACCAGCGCCGCGACCGCCAAGGTCGAGGCTTGGCTGAGGGAGCAGCCGGAGGCGGAGATCGTCACCAGCTATATCGGCCGGGGCGCCCCCCGCTTCGTGCTGTCCTACAATCCCGAACTGCCCGATCCGTCCTTCGCCAAGGTGATCGTGCTGACCCCGGACGCCGAGGCCCGCGACCGCTTGAAGCTCCGCCTGCGCGAGCGGATCGCCGAGGGCTTGGCGCCGGAGGCGCGGCTGCGCGCGACGCAACTGGTGTTCGGCCCGTATTCCCGCTTCATGGTCAATTTCCGGGTGATGGGTCCCGACATCGCCAAGCTTCGCGCCATCGCCGGCGAGGTCCAGGCGGTCGCCCGCGCCAATCCGCACACCCGGCAAGTCAACCAGGACTGGGGCGAGCGCGTGCCCACCGTCCATTTCGTGCTCGATCAGGACCGCTTGCGGCTGATCGGACTGACGCCCGGCGACGCCGGAGAACAGCTTCAGTTCCTGCTGACCGGCGTGACTGTCACCCAGGTGCGCGAGGACATCCGGACGGTCGACGTTGTCGCCCGCGGTTCCGGTCCCGAACGGCTCGACCCGGCACGGTTGGGCGACCTGACGCTGACCAGCCATGACGGCCACCCGATCCCGCTCAGCCAGATCGGCCATGTCGAGGTCCGCGCGGAAGACCCCATCCTCCGCCGCCGCGACCGCACGCCGACGATCACGGTCCAGACCGACATCGACGAGACCCTCCAGCCGCCGCAGGTCTCGATGGAGATATGGCGGGCGCTGGCGCCGGTGATCGCGGCCTTGCCGTTTGGCTACAGGATCGAGATGGGCGGCAACATCGAGGACTCGGCCAAGGCCAACGCGGCGCTGGCTCCCCTGTTCCCGATCATGATCGCGCTGACGCTGCTGGTGCTCATCCTCCAGACACGCTCGCTGGCGGCGATGACGATGGTGTTCCTGACCGCGCCCCTGGGATTGGTCGGCGCCGTGCCGGTCCTCCTGCTGTTCGGCCAGCCATTCGGCTTCAACGCGATCCTGGGCTTGATCGGCCTGTCCGGCATCCTGATGCGGAACACGCTGATCCTGATCGGCCAGATCCACACCAATCAGCGGGAGGGCATGGACGATTACCACGCCGTCGTCGAGGCGACGGTCCAGCGCGCCCGCCCCGTCATCCTGACGGCGCTGGCCGCCGTGCTCGCCTTCATCCCCCTGACGACATCCGTCTTCTGGGGTTCGATGGCCTACACCCTGATCGGCGGCACCGCCGGCGGCACCGTGCTGATCCTGGTCTTCCTGCCGGCCCTCTACGCGATCTGGTTCAAGGTCCGGCCGAGCGAATCCAAGGAGCGCGATCAGGCGATCGGGCCTCGAACCCTAAACGGGGCTGACGCCAAAAATCGCTCGATGAGTGGCGAGCCAAGTGGAATCGGCATCACCTAAACGTCTTTCCAGAATAATAATATGAATGGTCGCGAGTTTGTCAGACTTCTCGTAGGTCGGATGCCGCTTCGCTTTATCCGACCTACCGTGGGACGTTCATTCGAGACTGGTCATTATTCATAACTGTTGGTACAAGCCACCACAACATTCCCCGACGATCATTATCAATGGAAACGACAAGGGCGGGGCGACGTTCGCCTGCGGAAAGATCAGGGAGCGGAAAAGTCGGTAGCAATAATCGCTCGAAATGGGGCGGTCATCATGGCCGATAGCGTTCTACCAAGTCCGCGTCATCGTACAGGTCGGGCTCTTCCGCCAACCAATCGAAAGCGCCTCCGGCCGCGTTTATCGCCGTGATCGGAAGATCTTCGTCTTCAATGGCGTTGATCACTTGTCGCATAGCCATGACATTCGCCGCCTGCTCGACCGGGCTGATGGCCCACCACCGGGGTACCCGGCATCCAGGGGCGCAGAATACATCAACAGACAAGGTGGGTGTACCTTATCAACACCCCTCGCAACGGCCGCGACTTTAGACCAAAAAAGGCCAAACATCGCATAATCAGGCCGAAGTTGTCGCTTGACGGTCAAAAGCTTCGCATCTAGCCTGATCTCCAAGCCGCGATGAGACGGCTGGCAAGGGGAGTCGACCGAGTGAGCCGTCATGAACCCGTGGTCTGACCTGTCGGCCAGCGAATTGGCCGTGCTGGACCTGACGTTCTGGTCTCCGGGACTGTCCCGCGACACGGTGTCGACACGGGCGGCGTTCTCCAAGACACGCGCCAATTCAATCATCGCGAGCCTGCTCGATCAGGGCATCATCGAGGAAACCGGTCCCCGTGACTCGACCGGCGGGCGGCGCGCCGAGACGATCCGGCTCCACCGAGGGCTGGGTGTCGTGCTGGGTGTCGACCTCGACGCCACACGGTTCGACATCGCGGTCATGACCCCCGATCTCCACGTGCTGGCGCGTCACGGCGAGGACATCAACGTGCGGCGCGGACCGGGGCTGGTGCTGGCCCGCGTCAGGGCGGCGATGCGCGATCTGCTGGCCCAATGCGGCGCCGATCCGCGCCAAGTGCTGGGGATCGGCATCGGCGTTCCCGGCCCGGTCAATTTCGAGGCGGCCGAACTGGTGGCGCCGCCGCTTATGCCGGAATGGGACGGCTTCTCGATCCGCGCCGACATGAGATCCGACTACGCGGCGCCGATCTTCGTCGACAACGACGTCAACCTGATGGCGCTGGGCGAGCTTTGGCACCTGCGCCGGACGCTGCAAAACTTCCTCGTCATCAAGGTCAGCACCGGCATCGGCTGCGGCATCGTCTGCCATGGCGAGGTCTACCGAGGCGCCAACGGCTCCGCCGGCGATGTCGGCCATATCTGCGTCGATAGCCATGGCCCCCGCTGCCACTGCGGCAACATCGGCTGCGTCGAGGCGATGGCCGCCGGTCCCGCCATCGCGCGGATGGGCGTCGAGGCCGCCCTGTCCGGCGAGAGCGCGATGCTGGCGGGGATGCTGGCCGAATCGCGGGCCGCCAGCCCCGACCGCTCGATCGACTTCCAGGATGTCGCCCAAGCCAGCCGGGCGGGCGACGTCGCGTCCAACATGATCATCCAGCGCGCGGGCGGGCTGATCGGGCAGATGCTGGCCTCGGTCGTCAATTTCTTCAACCCGTCCCACGTCTTCATCGGCGGGCCTGCCGCCCGCGTCGGGCCGCTGCTGCTGGCCTCGGTCCGGCAGAGCGTCTATCAGCGCTCGCTGGCGCTCTCGACCCGCAACCTGGAGATCCAGTACATGCCGTCCGGCGAGGACGCCGCGCTGGTCGGTGCCGGCGTGCTGGGGATGCGCGAGGCCATGAGGGGCTGGGGCAGGGACCTGGGGCGCGGTTGGAGCCGGACGCGCGGCTTCCAGCCAGAGGAGGGCCGGGCATGAGCATCGCCGTCCGTTTCGACGGGATCGTCAAGGAGTTCGGCCCCGTCCGGGTACTCCACGGCGTCAGCTTCGATCTGGCGCCGGGCCGCGTCTATGGACTGCTGGGCGAGAACGGCGCCGGCAAGTCGACTCTGATGAAGATCCTCAGCGGCTACGAGCGGCCGACCGGCGGCACCCTCCACATCGATGGCGAGCCCCGATCGTTCAAAAGCTCGCGCGACGCCGAGGCCGCCGGGATCGTCCTGATCCACCAGGAATTCAACCTCGCCGAAGACCTGACCATCACCCAGAACATCTTCCTGGGACACGAGCGGAAGCGCGGCTGGTGGCTGGACGAGGCGGCGATGCGGGCCGACACGCTGCGCGTCCTGCGCCAAGTGGGGCTGGACAAGGACCCGGACACGCCGGTCCGCCACCTGATCGTCGCCGAGAAGCAGCTGGTCGAGATCGCCAAGGCGCTGGCGCGGAACGCCCGGCTGCTGATCATGGACGAGCCGACCGCCTCCCTGACCCCCGGCGAGACCGAGGCGCTGTTCACGCTGATGGCCCGGCTCCAGGCCGACGGCGTCACCATCGTCTACATCTCGCACAAGCTGGACGAGGTCGAGCGCACCACCGACGACGTGATCGTGATGCGCGACGGCCGCTTCGTCACCCGCCAGCCGACCCGCGAGCTGACCCGGCACCAGATGGCGACCCTGATGGTCGGGCGCGAGATCTCCGACCTCTATCCCGACAAGGACCCAGCCCCCACCGGCGCCGTGCCGCTGCTCAGGGTCGAGGGGCTGACGGTTCCCGGCTGGGCGGCCGATATCGCCTTCGACGTCAAGCCGGGCGAGATCCTGGGGTTCGCCGGTCTGGTCGGCGCCGGGCGGACGGAACTGTTCGAGGGGTTGCTGGGCCTGCGTCCCCATCAGGTCGGGCGGATCGAGCTGGAGGGCCGCGCGATCCGCATCCGGAACCCGCGCGACGCGGTCGATCAGGGCATCACCTATCTCAGCGAGGACCGCAAGGGCAAGGGCCTGCATGTCGGCTTCGGCCTGCGCGAGAACCTGACCCTGATGGCGCTGGAGACCTACGCGACGCCGTGGCTGAAGCCTGGCGCGGAGACGCGGGCCCTGAAGACGGCGGTCCAGGATTTCGGCATCCGCACCGGCTCGCTCGACGTCAAGGCGGCGTCGCTGTCGGGCGGTAACCAGCAGAAGCTGGCGCTCGCCAAGGTGCTGCATCCAGAGCCCAAGGTCGTCATCCTGGACGAGCCGACCCGCGGCGTCGATGTCGGAGCGAAGCGCGACATCTATTTCTTGATCCAGCGGTTGGCGCGCGAGGGCCGCGGCGTCGTGGTGGTTTCGTCGGAACTGATGGAGCTGGTGGGGCTGTGCCACCGCGTCGCCGTCATGCGGGGCGGACGCCTACGCGCCATGGTCGACGCCCAACACCTGACCGAGGAGGAGTTGATCTCCCATGCCACCGGAACCAACCAGCGGGACCAAGCCAATGGGGACAAACCCAGTGAGGAAGAATCCATGACCGCGGGGCGTTGAGATGGTGGATAGGCAACTCGACCAACCAGCACCACCGCGTTTCCAGCGCGCCCGCTCCCTGGGCTCGCGGCTGCACGCCGTCGGTCCGATCCTGGGGCTGGTGCTGCTCTGCGTCGCCGGGACCCTGCTGAACCCCGACTTCGCGTCGCTCGACAACGCGATGAACGTGCTGACCCGCACCGCCTTCATCGGCATCATCGCGGTCGGCATGTGCTTCGTGATCATCTCGGGCGGCATCGACCTGTCGGTCGGCTCCATGGCGGCGCTGATCGCCGGCATGGTCATCCTGCTGATGAACACGCTGGCCGGATCGATCGACCAGCCGGTGCTGGTGGTCGCCATCGGCATGGCGGCCTCGGTCGTGCTGGGCGGGGTGTTCGGGCTGGCCCATGGGCTGCTGATCACGCGCGGCCGGATCGAGCCGTTCATCGTCACCCTGGGCACGCTCGGCATCTTCCGAGCCTACCTGACCTATTTCTCGAACGGCGGGGCGATCACGCTCGACGACACGCTGTCGGATGTCTACAGCCCCGTTTATTACACCAGCGTCATCGGCGTGCCGATCCCCGTTTGGGTCTTCCTGATCGTGGCGGTGGCGGGGGCGCTGATCCTCAACCGGACCGCCTATGGCCGCTACGTCCAGGCGATCGGCTCCAACGAGCAGGTCGCCCGCTACGCCGCCGTCAACGTCGACCGCATCAAGGTGATGACCTACGCCCTGCTGGGCGCCTGCGTCGGCATCGCGACCCTGCTCTATGTCCCGCGGCTGGGATCGTCGTCACCCACCACCGGCCTGCTGTGGGAGCTGGAGGCCATCGCCGCCGTCATCGTCGGCGGAACCGCGCTGAAGGGCGGCTCGGGCAGCATCATCGGGACCGTCATCGGCGCCGTGCTGCTGTCGGTCATCAGCAACATCCTGAACCTGACCAGCGTCATCAGCGTCTACCTGAACGCCGCCGTGCAAGGCTTCGTGATCATCATCGTCGCCTTCCTGCAACGGCGGAAATGACCCGAAAACCAACAACTCGATCATCCGGGGAGGATAACGACCATGAAACTCAAGAAACACCTGCTCGCCATCGCCGTCACCGCGGTGGCGCTCGCCGCACCCGGCGCCGCCTTCGCCCAGAACAAGGTGAACCTGGGCGTCGCCATCCCGGCCGCCACCCACAGCTTCACCGCCGGCATCGTCTGGTGGGCGAACGAGGCCAAGAAGGAGCTGGAAAAGGCGAACCCCGACCTGAAGGTCACGATCAAGACGGCGGCCAACGCCGGTGAGCAGGCGAACCAGCTCCAGGACCTGGCGACCGCCAACAAGATCAACGCGTTGGTGATCTTCCCATTCGAATCCGCGGCGCTGACCAAGCCGGTGGCGCAGGTCAAGGGCAAGGGCGTCTACGTCACGGTGGTCGACCGCGGCCTGACCGACACCAGCGCGCAGGACGCCTATGTCTCCGGCGACAACACCGCGTTCGGCAAGGTGCCGGCCGAGTACATCGCCAAGACATTGGACGGCAAGGGTAACATCGTGGCGCTGCGCGGCATCGCCACCACGCTCGACAACGAGCGGATGGACGCCTTCAACGGCGTGATGAAGGCCTATCCCGACATCAAGCTGCTCGACGCCAAATACGCCAACTGGAACCGCGACGACGCCTTCAAGGTGATGCAGGACTACCTGACCCGGTTCAAGCAGATCGACGCCGTCTGGGCCGCCGACGACGACATGGCGATCGGCGTGCTGAAGGCGATCGAGCAGGCCAAGCGCGACGACATCAAGATCGTGTTCGGCGGCGCCGGGGCCAAGGGCATGATCAAGACGCTGATCGACGCCAAGGACCCGCGCATCCAGGCCAACGTGTCCTACTCGCCGAAATTCATCTACGACGCCATCAAGATGACGGCGGAAGCCCGTCTGAAGGGTGAGGCGCTGCCGGCGACCACGATTATCCCCTCGGTTCTGATCACCAAGGACAACGCGAAGGAGTTCTACTTCCCGGACTCGCCGTTCTAACGACGAACCCTGGGCTGGCGGCTCCGCGCGGAGCCGCCAGCCAACCGAGCTCACGCCGCCTTGGTCACGGGCATGGCCTCGCGCGGCGCCTTCATCAGGACCGCCCAGCCGACCAAGCCCGACACCAGCGAGCCCGCCAGCACGCCGACCTTGACCGAATCCACCAGTTCGGGACTGGTCGGGAAAGCCAGCACGCCGATGAACAGGCTCATGGTGAAGCCGATGCCGCACAGCAGGGCCACGCCATAGAGTTGCGCCATGGTGGCGCCGATCGGCAGGTCGGCGGCTCCCAGCCGGATGACGGCCCAGGCGGCGCCGAACACGCCGATCTGCTTGCCGACGAACAAGGCCACCGCGATGCCCAGCGGCACGGGCCCGGTGAGGATCGAGGCGTCCAGTCCGGCCAGCGAGACACCGGCGTTGGCGAAGCCGAAGATCGGGATGACGAGGAAGGCGACCCAACCAACCAGCGCGTGCTCCAAGCGGTGCAGGGGCGAGTGGGCGTCGTCCGGGCGGCCCTTGCTTTGGGTCAGCGGAATGGTCAGGGCCAACGCCACGCCGGCCAGGGTGGCGTGGATTCCGGACTGGAACACGAAGAACCACAGGACGGGAGCCAGTACCAGGTAGGGCCACAGCTTGGCGACGCCGAACCGGTTCAGCCCGATCAGGCAGAGCAGCACGACGGCCGCCATCCCCAGGTTGAACAACGACAAATCCGCCGTGTAGAAGACGGCGATGATCAGGACGGCGCCCAGGTCGTCGAGGATCGCCAGGGCCGTCAGGAAGACGCGGAGCGACATCGGCACCCGCGAACCCAGCAACGACAGCACGCCCAGGGCGAAGGCGATATCCGTGGCGGCGGGGATCGCCCATCCGGCCAGGGTCTCCGGCGTGTTCAGGTTGAAGGCGATGTAGATCAATGCTGGCGCCAGCATGCCGCCAACCGCGGCGGCGCCGGGGAGGACACGCCTGGACCAGGTGGACAGCTGGCCGTCCAGGAACTCGCGCTTGATCTCCAGACCGACCAGCAGGAAGAAGATCGCCATCAAGGCGTCGTTGATCCAGTGGCCGACACTCAATCCAAAAACATAGGAATTCAGGACGGTGAAATAGGTCTGCGCCAAAGGTGAATTCGCCACCACCATGGCCGCGGCCGCCGCCGCCATCAGGACCAGTCCACCGGACGCCTCCATATGGATGAACTGGCGAAGCATCGATAAGGGCCGCGACCACCGGGGCGAAGTGTTGGATGCCATTCTCTGTCTTTTCCGTATCAGGGGAATGGGAGGTGCGGGACGCGCGGAAACGTCTCACACCGCGCGGACCGTCCGGTCTTCGACCGGTACGCCCGCGCGATGAAGGCGGGTTCCCGTCCAGATGGGTCTATGCTCGGGAATTTCGACAAC
Organism: Skermanella stibiiresistens SB22; assembly: GCF_000576635.1. Taxonomy (GTDB): domain Bacteria; phylum Pseudomonadota; class Alphaproteobacteria; order Azospirillales; family Azospirillaceae; genus Skermanella; species Skermanella stibiiresistens. The sequence continues at coordinate 266,879 of NZ_AVFL01000005.1, read as the reverse complement.
AAAGGCGTTTGGAGGGACTGGGAAAACGACGATCGAAGTCCAAATAGGGCTTCTCGACATGAGAATGGAGATAAAACAATGGGAATTCCCATATCCGCCGAGAAACGGATGCTGGCCTCCAATGAGTTTGAAATTGTCGAGCGCACCCATTATCCAAACATCTGTGGGCTTTCCAAGAAAGAGCTATCGGATGTCTTGAGAGTACTGCGGGATTACAGGAGTAAGGCTCGGGACCGCGCCCAGCAACAACGCCGTGAGATGCGTGGAAAAGCGGAGCCTCGGGGCATCGCGCCGGCCAGTGACAATTCCGGCACCGAGACCAAACGGAAGATTTTCACCGGTGCCCTGAAACGGGTCAACCGCGAGTTGGCGCGGATCGAGAAAGCCGAGACCGATGAAGGCCAAAGCGACATCGCCAAGCGCGCTTTGGAATTGAAGCGCCAGAACCGTGTCCGCCACCATCCGAGTTCCGACAGGACCGCGAACGGCTCCATGAAGATGGTGGAGAACCAGAAAGCGCCGGCGACGCTCGATCCGCGGGAGATCGGCCGGGCCTCCCAGTCGGTCAAGGACAGCCAAGCCCGCCGCGATTCCGACTGACGGATCCGTCGGGTCCAAGTCCGATCCGCCGTCCCCGCCCTGCGTGGGGGCGGCGGAAGCCGTCGGCGCTCACCTGACCCGCGGCCAAGCGTTCAGCACGGCGTGGACAAGAGTTGCCAGCGGAATGGCGAAGAAGATTCCCCAGAAGCCCCAGATGCCGCCGAACACCAGCAAGGCGACGATGACCGCCGTGGGGTGCAGGTTGACGACCTCCGCCAGGAGGAGAGGCGCCAGGACGTTGCCGTCGATCAGCTGGATCACGGCGTAGGCGCCCATCACCCAGAGGAAGTCCGGCCCGGTTCCCCACTGGGCGTAGGCGATCACGGCGACCGGGATGGCGGCCAGCGCCACCCCGATATAGGGGATGAAGGTGGACAGGCCGGTCGTGATCGCCAGCAGCGGGGCGAACTGGAGGCCAAGCGGCGCGAAGGCGAGGTAGGTTACCACCGAGACGATCAGGAGTTCGTAGATCTTGCCGCGGACATAGCCGCCGATCTCCGCGTCGACCTCGCGCCAGACCTGCTCCGCAAGCGGCCTTTCCGGCGGCAGGAAGCGCAGGACCCAGCCGAGGATCAGCGCCTTGTCCTTCAGGAAGAAGAACACCAGCATCGGCATCAGGATGAGGTAGACCACCACGTTGACCAGCGCCGGCAGCCACGAGACCGAGGCGCTCAGGATGCGCTGGCCCATGTTTATCAGGTCGTTCCGCAACGACGCCAGGAACTCGCGGATCTGTTGGTCCTCGAAAAGGTCGGGATACCGTTCCGGCAGTCCCAGGATCAGATCCTGCGTCCGGGCGAGGATGGCGGGAAGCTGCTGGACGAGCTGGGCCACCTGGACCAGCAGCAGGGGCAGCAGGATCAGGAAGATCCCCAGCAGGCACGCCAAGAACACGGTGAACACGACACCCACCGCCAACCCGCGCGGCACGCCGCGCCGCTCCAGCAGCGTGATCATCCCGTCAAGCAGGTAAGCCACTACGATGCTGGCGATCAGCGGCGCCAGGGTGTCGGCGGCGAATGTCAGGACACCGAAGCCGGCGATCAGCAGGATGGCGAGGAGCACCACCTGGGGATTGGCGAAATTCCGGTGGAACCACGCGGTGATGATGTTCATATCGTCCGCCCGTCCATCCTGTGAAGCTAACCGCCCGGCTCCTCGTCCTCCTCGACTCCAGCCCCCGCCAGCCTGACGCCCGGTCCACAATCGTCCTCGGCGTCCAGGAAGATAACGCCGCCTGACTCCAGGGCGCGGCGGATCGCGGCGGTGGTGGCGCGTTGGAGGTCGTGCTGACCGCCTTCGAAGCCGCGCACGGTGCTGCGGCTCACTTCGGCGTGGGCGGCCAGTTCGTCCTGGGTCCAGTCCAAGAGCGCTCGCGCGGCTCGGCATTGTTCGGGGGTCAGCGGCATTGCGTCAAGATGGGCGCACGGATGAAAAGGTCAAGATGCGTCATTTTGGTTGAAACAGATCGTTTGGGATCCATCTATCAGCTATGGCAGGAGCATTGCTGATGATTGATATTTGAGGAGAATTGCATAGTGCCGGGGCATGACACGCCACTCGTCGCGGTGATCGCCATTGGTCTCGCCCTAGCCTTCGTGCTGGGGCTTTTGGCGCATCGATTCCGCATATCGCCATTGGTCGGTTACCTGCTGGCTGGCATCGTCGTCGGACCCTTCACGCCGGGCTTCGTCGCCGACCAGGGGTTGGCGAACGAGTTGGCCGAGATCGGCGTGATCCTACTGATGTTCGCGGTCGGCCTGCATTTCTCGTTCAAGGATTTGATGTCGGTCAGGAAGGTCGCGCTGCCCGGCGCCGTCGTCCAGATCTCGGTGGCCACCGGCCTGGGCATGGCGCTGGCTTGGTCGCTGGGCTGGACGATGGGGGCCGGTATCGTGTTCGGCCTCGCCTTGTCGGTCGCCAGCACCGTCGTCCTGATCCGCGCCCTGCAGGAGCGGCGGGTGCTCGACACCGAGCGCGGCCGGATCGCGGTCGGCTGGCTGATCGTCGAGGATCTGGCGATGGTCATGGTCCTCGTCATGCTGCCGGCCGTGGTCGGACTGCTGGCGGATCAGGAGGGGGTCGCCGACTGGCGGGCCATCGCCCTCTCGGCCGGGTTCACCCTGGTCAAGGTCGCGACCTTCGTCGTCATCATGCTGGTGGCCGGGCGGCGCATCATCCCCTGGATCATGCATTACGCCGCCCACACGGGCTCGCGGGAGCTGTTCCGCCTGTCGGTCTACGCGGTCGCGCTGGGCATCGCCTATGGCGCCGCGGCGCTGTTCGGCGTCTCCTTCGCCTTGGGCGCCTTCTTCGCCGGCATGGTGCTGGCCGAAAGCCCCTTGAGCCAGCGCGCCACCGAGGAGGCGCTGCCGCTGCGCGACGCCTTCGCCGTGCTGTTCTTCGTGTCGGTAGGCATGCTGTTCGACCCCGGCGTGCTGGTCCGTTCGCCTTGGGCCGTGCTCGCCACCGTCGCGATCATCGTGGTCGGCAAGTCGATCGCGGCCTTCGGCATCGTCAAGGTCTTCGGCCGTTCGACCGGCACGGCGATGACCATCTCCGCCAGTCTGGCGCAGATCGGCGAGTTCTCGTTCATCCTGGCCGGCCTTGGCGTCGGCATGGGCGTGATGCCGGAGGAGGGCCGCGACCTGATCCTGGCCGGCGCCATCATCTCGATCATGCTGAACCCGTTGATCTTCGCCGTGGTCGAGCGGCGCCGCAAGACGCCGGACAAGAAGATGCTGAACTCGCCGGACGAGTTCCCACTCGCGGACCCCAGCGATCGGATCGAATCCGCCACGCCGCCTCTGTCTCCAACCACCCTGTCGGGCCACGACATCCTGGTCGGCTATGGCCGCGTCGGCTCCTTGGTCGGGTCGGGCCTGCGCGCCGCCGGACGGCCACTTCTGGTGTTCGAGGAGCGGATCGACGAGATCGCGGCAGCCCGGCGCGATGGCGCCGAGGTCGTGATCGGCAACGCCGCCGATCCCCAGATCCTCGCCACCGCCAACCTGGAAGGCGCGCGCCGGCTGATCGTGACCGTTCCCGAGGCTTTCGAGGCGGGGCAGGTTGTCGAGCAGGCGCGGAGGGCCAATCCGACCCTGGAGATCGTCGCCCGCGCCCACACCGACGCCGCCGTCGAGCACCTAACGAGTCTGGGCGCCACCTTGGCCGTCATGGGCGAGCGCGAGATAGCGCTCCGGATGCTGGAGCGGATCAAGGAGGACGACGCGGCCGAGATCGTCGCCGCCGGCATCGTCGAGCCCGCCATCCCGCGGGCCATCCCGCGGGAATGATGCGCGCGACGGACTGTTTCCCTGGCGGTGCCTATCGTCCAGAATGCCGGCGTCCCCATATGAAGGGGCCGGAAAAAAAACGCGACCCGCTGAGGAGATGGCCATGCCCCCGTTCAAGACCGTCGATATCGCCTTCGGCCGCGGTCACCTGACCGTCGGATTGCCCGAGCAGGCGGAGGTCACGGTGATCCGCAAGGCCACGCTGCCGAAACTGGCCGACCAGGACGGCGCCATCCGCGCCGCCTTCGACAATCCAGTGGGCGCGGCCCCGCTGTCCGACCTGGCCAAGGGCCGGGGCAGCGCCTGCATCCTGATCTGCGACATCACGCGGCCGGTTCCCAACAAGCTGTTCCTGCGTCCGATGATCGAGACGATGATCGCCGCCGGCATCCCCAAGGAGCGGATCAACGTCCTGGTCGCCACCGGCCTGCATCGCCCCAACGAGGGTGCGGAATTGGCCGAGTTGGTCGGCGATCCCTGGGTGCTGGAGAACGTGACGGTCGAGAACCACTTCGCAATGCGCGACGAGGATCACGTCGATCTGGGCCGGACGGCGACCCGCGGCACGCCGGTCAAGATCGACCGGCGCTTCCATGACGCCGACCTCCGGATCGCGACCGGCTTGGTCGAGCCGCATTTCATGGCGGGCTGGTCAGGTGGCCGCAAGGTGGTCGCTCCCGGTGTCGCCGGGCATGAGACGATCCGCACCTTCCACTCGGCCCGCTTCATGGAGGACCCGCTGGCGGTCCAGTGCAATCTGGCGGGCAACCCCCTGCACGAGGAGCAATTGGAGATCGTCCGGACGATCGGCGAGATCTACGCGCTCAACACCGTGATCGACGAGGACCGCGACCTTGTCCACGTCACCTTCGGCGAGATCATCGCCAGCCATTTGGCCGCGGTCGGGTTCATCCAGGACGTGACGCGGATCAAGGTGCCGCAGCGGTTCAAGACGGTGGTGACCTCGTCGGCCGGGTATCCGCTGGACAAGACCTATTACCAGACGGTCAAGGGCATGGTGACGCCGCTCGACATCCTGGAGCCGGGCGGCACGCTGATCATCGCGTCGGAATGCTCGGAGGGCATGGGATCGAAGGAGTTCCGCGAGTCGCAGGCCCGGCTGGTCGAACTGGGCGCCGAGCGGTTCCTCGCGACCCTGACCGCCAAGACCCTGGCCGAGGTCGACGAGTGGCAGACCGAGATGCAGTTGAAGCCGATGCGGATCGGCCGGGTCCAGCTCTACACCTCCGGCCTCGACCCCGAGGAGCGCCGGATCACCGCCGTCGAGGTGATCGGCGACCTGGACGCCGCCATCGCGGACAGCATCGCGCGCCATGGTGACAGCCGCGTCGCGGTGATTCCCGAGGGCCCCTACGTCGTCCCGGTCCATGAGGCCCCAGGCCAGGATGGTCCGGTCCAAGAGGCGGCATGAGCCCTCGCCATATCCACCTGGATGTCGTCGGCGGCATCGCCGGCGACATGTTCGTGGCGGCCCTGGTCGATGCCATGCCGGACCTCCAGCGCCGGGTTCTGGAAGACGCGTCCGCCGTCCTGCCCGGCGGGACCGGCGCGCCGGTCTTCTCGCGCGGCGCCAGCGGCGGCGTCGCGGTCTCGCGCTTCGGCTTGGAGGGCGGCCATGGGCATCATCACGACCATGACCACGGACACGACGGTTCAGGCCGGTTCCGCCACATGGTCGAGCTGATCCGCGGCGTACGCCTGTCGGACGGCACGGCGGATCATGCGGTCGCGATCCTGACGCTGCTGGCCGAGGTCGAGGCCGCGATCCACGGCGTGGCGGTCGAGGATGTCCATTTCCACGAGATCGGCGACTGGGATTCCCTGATGGACGTCGTCGCGGCCGGCTCGATCATCGCGGCGCTCGACGCCACATGGAGCGCTTCCGACCTGCCGCTCGGCGGCGGCAGGGTGAGGACGGCGCACGGCGTCCTGCCGGTGCCGGCACCCGCCACCACGCGCTTGCTGACCGGGTTCGAATGGCGCGACGACGGCTTGCCGGGCGAGCGGGTGACGCCCACCGGCGCCGCCATCCTTCGCCATCTCGTCCAGGGCGACGGGGCCACGAAGGGCGGCAGGCTGGAGGCCAGCGGCAGCGGGGCAGGCACCCGCGATCTGCCCGGCATGCCGAACATCCTGCGCGCCCTCGTGTTCGATACGGCTACCATGGGAGATCGGGAGACGGTCGAGGTCGTAAGCTTCGACATTGACGACATGACGGGGGAGGAGATCGGCGTCGCAGCCGACCGGCTCCGGGCTTGCGACGGCGTGCTCGATCTGGCGCTGGCGTCCGTGATCGGCAAGAAGGGCCGCCCGATGACCGAGTTCCGCCTGTTGGTCTGTCCCGACGCCTTGCCATCGATCCAGGAGCGCTGCTTCCTGGAGACCTCCACCATCGGCCTGCGCTGGCGGACCGAGCGCCGGGCCGTGCTGCCGCGCCAGATCGACGGCGCGTCGGTCCTGGTCAAGCGGGTCGATCGGCCGGATGGCACCGTCACCGGCAAGGCCGAGAGCGACGACTTGGCTCGTGGTGACTCCCTGGCGGCCCGCCGGGCGATGAAGGCGGAGGCCGAGGGATGACGATCGCCGATGTTCAATCCCGGCTCGTCACCGCGATCGACCGCCATCCCGACTTGGTGATAGCCGTCTCGGGCGGCGTCGACAGCATGACGCTGGCCCATGTCGCCCACCGGTTCTCGGCGTCCAGCGTCGCCATGCTGCACGCGGTCTCGCCGGCCGTGCCACCCCACGCCACGGCACGCGTCCGCGCCCACGCCGAGCGGGAGGGTTGGGCGTTGACGGTGTCGGACGCCGGCGAGTTCGCCGATCCACGCTACCGCGCCAATCCGGTGGACCGCTGCTACTTCTGCAAGTCCAACCTCTACGACCGCATCCGCGCGGTGACCGATGGGACCGTCGCCTCCGGCACCAACCTGGACGATCTGGGCGACTACCGTCCCGGCCTGAAAGCCGCCGCCCAGCGCGGCGTCGTCCATCCCTTCGTCGAGGCGGGCATCGACAAGGCGACGGTGCGGGCCTTGGCGCGGCTCCATGGGCTGGACGATCTGGCCGAACTGCCGGCCCAGCCGTGCCTGTCCAGTCGGGTCGAGACCGGCATCGCGATCGACGCCGACGATCTCGCCTTCGTCGATCGGGTGGAAACCGCCGTCGCCGCCCTGATGCCGGCGGGCGCCAGCGTGCGGTGCCGGATCACCCATGGCGGCGTCGCCCTCGAACTGGGGGAGACGCCAGCCGGCTTTGGCGAGGCGGAACGCCTGACCGCCGGGCTATGCGCCGAAACCGGCCGGATCTTCAGCGGCGTCCGGCCCTATCGCCGGGGCTCCGCCTTCCTGCGGACCACGCCGTGAGCGAATCCCCGACTGGTGATTTCGAGATGGATTGGGAGCGGGAGCGGCGCACGGGCGTCCCCGAGGCGGTGCTGTGCGCGTCCAAGTCGGGGACCCAGATCCAGGCGATCCTGATCGCGGCGGCCTCGGCTGGGCGGCGGCTGCTGTTCACCCGGCTGGAGCCCGCCGCCGTCGAGGCGCTGGCTCCCGAGTGCCGCGCTCTCCTCGATTATGACCCGATCTCCCGCACCGCTTGGTGTGGCGGCCCGCCACCGGCCGGAACGGTGCGTGACGGCGTCGGCATCGTCGCGGCCGGAACCTCGGACCTGCCGGTCGCCAGCGAGGCGGCGCGGACACTCGAGTTCCTGGGCTTCTCCGCCCCTGTCATCGCCGATGTCGGTGTCGCCGGGCTGTGGCGGCTGATGCGTCGGCTGGAGGAGATCCGCGGCTTCCGCGTCGTGATCGCCGTCGCCGGCATGGAGGGCGCGCTGTTCAGCGTGCTCGCCGGACTGGTCGACGCGCCGGTGATCGCCGTCCCGGCCTCCGTCGGCTATGGGGTCTCGGCGGGAGGCACCGCGGCGTTGCACTCGGCCCTTGCCTCCTGCGCGCCAGGTCTGCTGACCGTCAACATCGACAACGGGTTCGGCGCCGCCGCGGCGGCGGTCAAAATGATGGGTAAAATAAAAGACTAATTGCGATTTTTTCCTTCGCGTATATGGTGCGATAAAGGGTGGGTCGATGAGATAAGGAAGGATCCCCTGCGGCGATGTTCTCGTGGAAGAAGCATGCCCTGTTCGAGGTGGTTTCCGAGCGGATGGGCCACTCGAGCATCGACGGCATCTTCGAGACCGAGCGCGAGGCGGTGGAGCGCGCGACCTACCTTCTCAGCCTCGCCAAGTTCAGCCGGGTCCAGGTGATCCAGACCGGCAAGCACACCCAGAAGATCATCTTCGAGCGCACGTCGCAGGCTGGCGGCGCGGAGGTCGTCGGCATCACGGCGATCGAGGACGCCAGTTCCTGCGCCACCGTGCTGGAGGTCTTCGGCCACCCCAGCCGCATGACGCTGTTGCGCCTGACGCGCCGCCACGCCGACCGCGAGATCGCCATTCCCTGCCAGACGCTGCACAACTATCTCGCCCTCCGCATGATCGAGCGGGAGGGCATGCTGCTGAATTCCGGGATCACCCGGCTGGCGAAGATCCAAGCCAAGGACGTGGCGCCGCTCGTCGCCGAGCGCGAGCGGGAATTGGGCGCCCTATGGCTGGCGCTGAAGGATCTCGCGCGGAAGTCGGACGATCTGACCGTTCATGGCAAGCTGCTGGTGCGGGATGGCCTTGGGTCCTTCCACGCGCGCGTCAAGGAGGCGTGCGATCCGGCCGAGCACGACCGCGTCGTGAGCCACGCCTTCGGCCAGTTGCTGGATGGGCAGCGGGATTGGGCCGCCAAGACACGCGCCCTGATCGCCGTCCTGGAGGAGGATGACAGCGCGGTGGAGGGCATCACCTGGGTCGATCAGGTCCTGTCGGAGACGATAGACGGCCGTGATCCGATCAAGGCGCTGATCGGCTACGCTCCCGACCTGGGCGCCGCCCTGGCCAGCCTGCTGGCGACCTTGAATGGCAAGCTGGACGACCGCCATCCCTTCACGCCCGCCTTGATGGACCTGAGCAACGCGCTGGCGCGCTGGCATCTGCCCGAGGTCGAGGCGGCCCTGCTGCGCCGGGTCGCCGCCGGGCTGAACGGAGCGCATCCGCTGACACGGGACGGCGCCCTCGGCGATGTGTCGGCGCTGCGCCGGATCGTCGCCGGACTGGCCTGCTTCAGCGGTTTTCGGGGTGGGCCGGAGATCAGTCTGGCGCTGGTCCGGCGATCGAAGACGGCGATGCGCTTCGGCGAGACCGACCTGCCGTTCGAGGCCGCCGTCCAGCAGCTTTGCGGCGCTCTAAAGGGACCGGGCGCGCAGATCGGTTTCCTGCTGGATCTGGCGGAAACCGATCTGGGGCGCCAGAAGGGCGTTTTCCTGTTCGCCAGCCTGTCCCGCATCTTCAACCACCTGAAGAGCGCCCGTGATCTGGCGCCGGCCCATGTGCCGCCGGACGATGTCCGCCGCGAGTTGGGCGGCCGCCTTCGCCGCGCCGGCATTCCTCGCGACCTCGCCGACAAGCTGATGCACAAGATCGCGACCCTGCCCGCCGACGCCACCAAGACGCTGGCGGCACCCCGCTAAGCTATGGGCTCAATGCTCAACGTGCCCTCACTCGACCTGTAATAACGATTTCCAACCCTACCGCCCCTCACGCCGCCAAGCGGCGAGCAGGGCGCCGACGACCAATAGCACCACCAGCCCAGCCGGCAGCAGCGAGGCCTCGCTGACGCCGGTCACGACGAAGTCGCCATTGGAGCGCAGCCCGATCCAGTTGTTGCCGGTCTGGTCACGGTCGGCGCGGGTGCGCCTGACATCCACGTCGCCGTCGGCCAGCCAGTGGATGCCACCGCCGCTGGCGTTCGCCGCTGGGGTCATGGGATCGCCAGTTGTCCTAACGTCAGCCAGCTCCGGCGGGTTGACCGCGCCGACCACGGCCAGCGCCGTCCGCTCGCCATCGGTGATCCGGTAGATGCCCGGTTCGGTCGCGAGCACGCTGGCGGTGGCGAGGCCGCTGCCATCCTCCACCAAGTCGATACCGCGCACGGCGTCCGACGGGTTGGTCAGCTCGACCGAACGCGGGTCTGGCTCCAGGCTGCGGCGTTCGATCGTGATCCTGTTGCCCTCGACCTTGGCGCGCAGGTCGTTCTCCTCCAGCTCCGGCTCCTTCATCAGCCAGTGCGCCAGCCGCCGCAGCAGTTCGGCCTGGGGACCGCCGCCCTCGAAGCCGCGCGACCACAGCCAGATCTGGTCGCTGGCGATCTGGGCGACGCGCCCCTCACCGACCCGGTTCAGGATCATCAGCGGCCTGTTGTCGGCACCCTCCATCACCACACTACCCTGGAGCGGCGTCACCTCGTTCTGGCGGAACCAGCGGCCCCAACTCGGCTCCTGTCCCGCCGGCGCTCCCACCGGCACGTCGCCGGGCAGTCCGGCGGTGACGGGATGGCGATGTCCCAACTCCGTCACCATCGGCTTGAACGGCCGCTCGATCACCTCGCCGGTCGGCTCGCCGGGCAGCACGGCGCCCAGGGGCGTGCGGTACAGGCTCATGGAGGTCGAGAAACTGGGTCCGCCCGCCTCAAGCAAGGCGCCGCCCTTCTCGACATAGCTCGCGATGTTGCTGAGGTAGAGCTGGGGCAGCACGCCGCGCCGCCGGTAGCGGTCGAAGATGATCAGGTCGAACTCGTCCAGCTTGATCTCGAACAACTCCCGGATCGGGAACGCGATCAGCGACAACTCGCGGATCGGCGTGCCGTCCTGCTTCTCCGGCGGGCGCAGGATGGTGAAGTGGACGAGATCAACGCCCGGATCGGCCTTCAGCAGGTTGCGCCAGGTGCGCTCGCCGGCATGCGGCTCGCCCGAGACCAGCAGCACGCGCAGCCGGTCGCGGACACCGTTGATCACCACGGCGGCCTTGTTGTTGGCCAGTGTCAGTTCGCGCGGCGCCGCCGCCACGTCCATCTCCAGGACGTTCTGGCCGCCATGGCTCAGGGTGAACTCCAGCGGCACGTCGCGGCCGACCGGCACGCGGAACGGCCGGGAGGCGCCACCGTCCTGACGGATGTTGACGACCGCCTCGGGCGACTGGTTGCCCGGCATGTCCTCGACCCGCACCGTCACGGTGACCGGCTTGCCGACCAGCCCGAAACTGGGAGCGCGGACGATCGCCAGCCGACGGTCGGCCTCGTCACGCTCGCCCGTCAGCAGGGTATGGATGGGGCCAAGATCCTCCAGGCCCTTGCCACCACCGGGAACGTCGTGGACCTGCCCATCGGTTATGAAGACCGCGCCAGCCATGCGGCGGCGCGGCAGGTCGGCCATGGCGCGTTCCAGCACCTCGAACAGGCGCGTCTCCTCGATGGCACCGGCGACGCCGCCCTCGGCCCCACCCGTGCGGACGACCCGGACCTCCAGGTCGGGGAAGCGGGCCAGCCGGTCCTGCAAGTCGATCAGCGCGCGCTCGGTCCGGGCGCGCCGCTCGCCGATGTTCTGGCTGGGCGATTCGTCCACCACCAGCACGGCGACATCCTTGATCGGCTCGCGGTCCTCCCGCACCAGCGACGGATTGAGCAGGGTCACGGCCAGGGCCGCCAGCCCCAGGGCCCGCCACGCGGTGCCGCGCGCCCGCCGGACCATCGCCACGACGACGGCGATCGTGGCCAGCACGAACAGCGGGATCAGCACGGCCCACGGCAGCAGCGGCGAGAAGTCGATCGCGGTGCCGCCTCCCATCAGACTTCCCATTACTCTGGCCCCATCATACTGGCCCCATCATCCGGCCCCATTATTGGCCGAGCCTTTCCAGGATGGCGGGCACATGGACCTGATCAGCCTTATAGTTGCCGGTCAGGGCGTACATCATCAGGTTGACGCCGAACCGATAAGCCATCTCACGCTGGCGCTCGCCTCCGGGGACCACCGCGTTGCGCGGGCGCCCGGCCTCGTCCACCGCCCAGGCGCCCGCCCAGTCGGCCGAGCCGATGATCACCGACGACACGCCGTCATTGTGGCGGGCCTCCTGCGCCTCGACCCAGACATCGCCGCCGCCGAACCGGCCGGGAAAGTCCTGAAGCAGGTAGAAAGCCTTGGTCAGCACGTGCTCCGGCGGGATCGGCGCCAGCGCTGGAACATCCAGCCCATCGACCAGCTGGCGCAGCCGCTGCGCTCCCGGCCCGCCGCCGGTCAACGCCGATCCAGGACCGTATTGGCGGTCGCGGGTATCGAACAGGATCGTTCCGCCATTCCGCAGGAACTCGTTCAATCGGACCCGCGCGCCATCGCTGATATCGGGTTGCGATGGCGAGATCGCCCAGTAGATCAGCGGAAAGAAGGCCAGTTCGTCCTGTTCCAGGTTGACCGCCAGCGCTCCCGCCGTCTCCACCGCGGTGCGCCGGTTGAGGACCTCGCTCAAGCCTTCAAGTCCAGCCCGCGTCGTCTCGTCGACCGTGCTGTCGCCCGTCACCACATAGGCCAGATAGGTCTCGCCGCTGGCCTTGGCCGCGAACTCGTCGGACGCGCGGGCGGTCCCGGGCCACGACATGAGCAGGCCGGCGGTCAGCGCGATCGCCGAGGCGGCCGCGGCGGCGCCCCGGCGTCGTCCGAAACGGATGTTGCCGAGCAAGCCGCGCAGCACCAATCCCACGAACAGGTCGATGATCGCGAGCGCCATCGCCGCTCCCAACAGCCAGGGTTTCAGGTCGACCTCGCCGCGGGTCGAATAGGTTCCTTGAGCGACACCGGCCGGCAGGCGCCGCAGCGGTTCGATCGCGGTCACAAGGGAGGTGAGATTGAGCGCGCGGCGCGCTTCCTCCGTGCCGTAGAACCCCGGCGGGTGGCGCGGCCCGAGGGCATCGGGCCGGAAGCCATTGCCCGGGATGGGGAAGACGGTGGCTGGCGGCGGCACCAACTGACCCAACCCGTCCAGCACCTCGATCGGCGCGAAGGTGGCGGCCTGCACGTCGCCGGAAACGCCTTCGCTGAGCGCTGTGACCCGGCGCAGCATGTCGACGAACAAACCGGAAAGCGCCAAGTTGGACCAGTCGGAATTGGCGGTCGTGTGGACAAGCACGACCCGGCCCTCGTCGAGCTGTTCGGCGGTGACCAGCGGCGTGCCGTCGGCCAGCCGCGCCCAAGTCTTGTCGGCGAGGTCGATCGCCGGTTCCGCCAGCACCTGGCGGTCGATCACCACGTCGGGCGGTATCGCCAAGCCCGCGAAGGGGCTGGTGGGCGGGAAGGGCGCCAGCCGCGCCGGCTCCGACCACGACAGCGCGCCGCCCAGCGTCCTGTCGCCCTGACGAAGCCGTACCGGGACCAGATGGTCGGTGTGCTGCGCCAGACGCGGCCCGGCGAAACGGACCAGAACGCCGCCGCGCTTGACCCAGGCCTCGACCGCTTGGCTCTCCGTTTCGGTCAGGGCGCCGATATCGGCCAGGATCAGCACCGACAGGTCGCGGGCCATCAGATCGAGCACGCTGCCCCGGCGGATCTCGCTGAACGGGGTCAACGCCCGCTCCAGATAATAGAGGTCGCTCAGCAGCGGCTGGTTCTCGCCCTCCGGCCTGCCGGACACCAGCCCCACTGGGCGGCGGCGCCAGCGCTCGTCCAGCAGGACCGTGGCGCCCGCCGTCGACTCACCCTCTATCGCCAGCTTGGTCACCTCGTTCCGCAGTTCGATCGGCAGCGAAAGGGGGACTTCCAGGCTGTTCTCGCCGGGCGCGAAGGCCGCCTCCTGACGAGCCAGCAAGCGGCCGTCGTCGGCGGTCGCCCTAACCGTGACGGGGGTGGGCAGCGTCGTGTCGGCCCGCCGGACGCGGGCGACCAGATCGGTGCCCTCGGTGCCGGGCGGCAGCAGCAGGTTGGGCAAGCGGTCGGCGCCGTTCATCAGCACCTCGGCACCGCCCAATTGCTGGAGCCGCTGCGCCATCGGACTGACCGAGCCGTCGGACAAGCCGTCGGATAGCCAGACCGCGTGGGCGGAACCCTCCACCTCAAGACCGCGCAAGGCCTCCAGCGCCGCCGCCCTGTCGGTCGGCCACGGCCGGGGCGCCAGGGATTGGGTCAGCCGCCGGGCGTCGGCGGCGCGGAGCAGGGTGCTGGCTTGGGGCTTCTCGCCAGCGGCGGACGGTGCCGTCGCCAGCACGATCATCTCGCGGTTGGTCCGTTCAGCCTGATCGACCAGATCGGCCATGGCACGCTGCCGCGCCTGCCAATCACGGGCGGCACCCCAGCCATTGTCGATCACCAGGATGACCGGCCCGCTGCCAGGCAGACCCGCCCGCGGGTTCAGCAGGGGCTGGGCCAGCGCCAGGATCACCAGCGCCGCCAGCAGCAGCCGCATGATCAGCAGCCACAGGGGCGTCCGCGCCGGGGTTTCCTCCCGTGCCACCAGATCGCGGAGCAGTCGGATCGCGGGAAACTGGATGATCCGGGGGCTGGGCGGCGTCAGGCGCAACAGCCACCACAGCACCGGCAGGACGATCAGGGCTCCGAGTATCCAAGGTGCGGCGAAGGCTAGCGGTCCCAGTCCCAGCATCTGTTCAGCTCGTCGGTTCCTGGGCTGGCGCCCGGCTCGGTTGCTGGGCCGGCGCCAAGCTTCTCTCCTGCGCTATCGCGCCGTGGAGTGCCAGCAGCGCCGTTTGCGGCGGCCTGTCCGTCCTGTGGGTGGCGAAGCTCCATCCGGCGGCGCGGGCCAAGGCGGCCAAGCCGTCGCGGTGGGCTTGAAGGCGTTCCAGATAGGTCTGCCGGATCATCTCGACGCGGGGGATCAGCAATTCCTCCTCGCCTTCCAGTCCCTCGAACTCGACGCGGCCTGCGAAGGGCAGGGTTTCCTCCGCCGGGTCGAGCACCTGGACCAGATGGCCGCGCACCCCGCGCCCGCTGAAGCTGGCGACGGTTTGGTGGATCTCCGGAAGGGGGGACAGCAGATCGCCGATCAGCACCGCCTGGGCGTGACGCGGCAGGGGAGGCACCTTCGGCAGCCCGGTCTTGGGCAACTGTTCCTCGATCAGGGTCATCGCCATGCGGTTGAGCGTCACCTTGTTACCGGAGGGCGGAACGCCCGAGCCCAGCAGCGAGACGCGCTCGCCGCCACGCACCAGCAGGACGGCCAGCGCCAGCAGCAGCAGTTCGGCGCGCTCCCGCTTGGTTGGCAGGCTGGCGGCCGACCGGTAATCCATCGAGGCGGAGGCGTCATGCCAGAGCCAGACGCTCTGCGCCGCCTCCCACTCGTTCTCACGGACGAAGACCGGCTGCGATTTGCCCGACTGCCGCCAGTCGATCATGGTGGCGCTGTCGCCGATCTCGTACCGCCGATACTGCCAGAAAGTCTCTCCGGTCCCGACCCGCCGCCGTCCGTGGACGCCCTGCGCCACAGTGGAGGCGACACGATCGGCCGCCACCAGCAGCGGTGGCAGCCGTGACGCCAGCGCCTCCGACCGGTGCTGGGCCCGCAGCGCGCTCGCCGCTAGATCGGGTTTACCGCTCCTGTCGCCGCTCCGGTCCCATGCCATCCCGGTTTTCCGTCCCGCTCAGCGCAACGGAGCGCACAAACGGTCGATCACGTCGTCGAGCGTGATGCCATCGGCGCGCGCCGCGAAGTTCAGGGCCATGCGGTGCTTCAGGACCGGCTTGGCCAGCGCCAGCACGTCGTCCAGCGAGGGCGACAGCCTGCCGTCCAGCACGGCGCGGGCGCGGGCCGCGAGCATCAGCGCCTGGCTGGCGCGTGGTCCGGGACCCCAGGCGACATGGGTGCGGACCTCCTCCAACTCGCTGGTCTCGGGACGGCCGGAGCGGACGAGGTCCAGGATGCCCTCCACCACGCTCTCGCCGACGGGAATGCGGCGGACCAAGCGCTGTGCCGCCATCAGGTCGGTCGGGTTGAGGACGGCGACGGCGGCCTCGTCCTCGATGCCGGTCGTCGCGACCAGCATGCGCCGCTCGGCGTCGTGGTCGGGATATGTCACGTCGACCTGCATCAGGAAGCGGTCGAGCTGCGCCTCCGGCAGCGGATAGGTTCCCTCCTGCTCCAGCGGGTTCTGGGTCGCCAAAACGTGGAACGGCTGGGGGAGGGGGTGATAGTGGCCGGCGACCGAAACGCGGCGCTCCTGCATCGCCTGCAGCAGGGCCGATTGGGTGCGCGGGCTGGCGCGGTTGATCTCGTCCGCCATCAGCAATTGGCAGAACACCGGGCCGGGAATGAAGCGGAACGACCGGCGGCCGGTCTCGTCCTCCTCCAGCACCTCGGAGCCCAGGATATCGGCCGGCATCAGGTCGGGCGTGCACTGGACCCGCTTGTCGTCCAACCCCAGGACGATGCCCAGGGTTTCGACCAGCTTGGTCTTGGCGAGGCCGGGAACGCCGATCAGCAACACGTGGCCGCCCGCGAGCAGGGTTATCAGGGTAAGATCGACGACATCGCGCTGGCCGAAGATGACGCGGCCGATCCGGTCCCGCACCATCGACAGCCGGCCGCCCAGCGTCTCCACCTCGGCTAGCAGTTGGGCGGGATTCTCGACTCCGGCGCCGCCTTGGCGCATCGCATCGGTAGCGGTCAAATCAGGGATCTCCTGTGCTCTCAAGAAGCCTGGCCACGACACCCGGCATGAAACCCAGTAGTTCGGCGCGCGTTTGGACTTAAGATCATCAGTGTGGCGAAAATGCGTATCCGACTTCCGATACTAACAGGAAATTCGGTCGCACAAGGGGGAAAGCAAGCCGATGTCCGATTCGTTCCCTACCTCGGGTCAAACCGCCGGACACCAAGCCGCCGGTCTGTTTCGGCCCGACGACAAACGTCCCGACGAGAGCTATCCGATCCGGATCGATCGGGACGGCACGTGGTACTATCATGGCTCACCGATTCGCCGGATCGAGTTGACCAAACTGTTCTCCACCGTCCTGCGCCGTGACGAGGCGGGCGATTATTGGTTGGTTACTCCGGCGGAACGAGGCAGGATACAGGTGGACGAGGTGCCCTTCACGGCTGTCGGGTTGATGGTCTCGGGAGAAGGAACTTCCCAGCGGTTGATATTCGGCACCAACCTTGACGCCGAGGTGATCGCCGGACCGGAGCATCCGATCAGGGTTGAAGAGGATGATGGAACCGGCGAGCCGAGACCCTATATCGTGGTTCGCGACAATCTCGAAGCCAGGATCACGCGTTCCGTCTTCTATGAACTGGTGGAACGGGCCGACGTTCGCGAGGACGGGGAGGAAGTTCAGGTCGGAATATGGAGCATGGGCACATTCTTTCCACTGGGGCGTCCAATGAACCGGGCGA
This sequence comes from Skermanella stibiiresistens SB22, assembly GCF_000576635.1. GTDB lineage: Bacteria > Pseudomonadota > Alphaproteobacteria > Azospirillales > Azospirillaceae > Skermanella > Skermanella stibiiresistens. The sequence continues at coordinate 249,695 of NZ_AVFL01000005.1, read as the reverse complement.
CGGCGACCTGACGGCCGGCGAGCCGCCCGCCGGGGAAAACTCCATCGGCGCTCCGGTCACCGGGGAACTGACCAGGGAGCGCATCCGGGACGCCATTCCCCGGTTCGCCTCGACACCCGGCCGGACCCTGAACATCCGGGGCGACCACGACCTCAATCCGGGCACCGGCGCGCCGGCCAAGCTGCGCGAGGCTGCGGTCCTGGTCCCCTTGGTCGACCGCCCCGGAGGCATGACCATCATCTTCACCCAGCGGACCGCCCATCTGGCGGCCCATGCCGGGCAGATCAGCTTTCCCGGCGGCGGCAGGGAACCCGACGACGCCGACGCGCTGGCTTGCGCGCTGCGCGAGACGTCGGAGGAGATCGGGCTGGCGCCCGAGCATGTCGAGGTGGCGGGGCGGCTCGACACCTACGTGACCCGCACCGGTTTCGAGATCACGCCGATCGTCGGTTTCGTTCGCCCGCCCTTCACCCTGCGGCCGGATCCCTACGAGGTGGCCGAGGTGTTCGAGGTGCCGCTGGCCTTCTTCCTCAAACCGGGAGCGGCGCGCAAGGAAACACGCCAGTTCCAGGGCACGCAGCGGTACTTCTACGTCTTTCCCTACGAACATCGGTACATCTGGGGAGCGACGGCCGGGATGCTGGTCAATCTGGTCGACGTGCTGCGCGAGCGATGCTGAGACAAATCCTCCTGATCGTGCTGCCGCTGATGCTGCCGACATTGGTTTACATGGCCTATGTCCTGGTGGTCCGCGGCAAGGGTGCCGAGTCGGGCGCCACCACGGCACCCTGGCTGGCCGGGGCCCCCTGGGCCGGCTTGCTGGTCGGCGGCGTGGCCCTGGCGGGCGTGTCGCTGGTGACCTTGGCCCTGACCAGTGGCCACCCGAAGACCGAAACCTATCATCCCGCCCATTTGACCGACGGCCACGTGGTCCGAGGCGAGACCACACCGTCCAGTCCCACACCGGGACGGTGATCCCCATGGAACCCGTCCGCACGATCGAACTACCGCCGGTGATGGCGGCGCCTGAGACCGCGCGCGTGTTCGAAGCCCTGACCTCCGATGGCGCGAAGGCGCGCTTCGTCGGCGGCTGCGTGCGCGACAGCCTGCTCCACCGACCGGTCAAGGATATCGACATCGCGACCGATGCGGAGCCGGAACGGGTGTTGCGGCTGCTGGCCGCCGCGCGGTTGCGCGCGATCCCGACCGGCTTGGCGCACGGTACCGTGACGGCGGTGTCCAGTGGCTCGCACTACGAGATCACGACGCTTCGTCACGATGTCGAAACGTTTGGCCGCCACGCCCGTGTCGCCTTCACCGACGATTGGATGATCGACGCGTCGCGCCGCGACTTCACGATGAACGCCCTGTTCTGCGGCATCGATGGCGATTTGTACGATCCGTTTGGCGGCGTCGGCGACGCTCTGGCGGGCCATGTCCGGTTTGTCGGCGATCCCCGCGCCCGCATCACCGAGGATGTGCTGCGCCTGCTGCGTTTCTTCCGTTTCCAAGCCCATTACGGCCGCACCCCGCCTGAACCCGCGGCGCTGGAGGCCTGCGCCGAACTGGCTCCCCTCCTGCCGACGCTGTCGGGCGAGCGGATCCACGGCGAGTTGTTCAGGCTGCTGCGGGCCCACGATCCCGTGCCCGTGCTGCGCCTGATGGCGGAACTGGACGTGCCGCGGCACCTGCTGCCGCGGCCGGCGTCACCCGAAGGGCTCCACCGCCTGCTGGAGATCGCGCGGCACCGCGACGACCCGGTGCTTCGCCTCGCCGCCCTGCTGGAGACCGACCGCGCCGGAGCCTTGGCGGTGGCCGAGCGGCTGCGGCTGTCAAACGCCGAGACGGACAGGCTGGCGCTGCTCGCGGCTCCCCCACCGAGCCTACTCGACGCCATCGCGCATGGCGAACTCCGCCGGGCCTTGTATCAGGCAGGCGTAGAGACCGTGCGTGACGTCACCCTGCTGCGCGCGCCCGAACGCCTCGCCGAGGTTGGGCTGGCGATCGCCGCTTGGGATGATCCTAAATTCCCGCTCCAGGGCCGCGACCTGATCGACGCGGGCGTGCCACCCGGCAAGGGGATGGGACAACTCTTGCGCGACCTGGAGCGTTGGTGGGAGGATCGCGACCATCGTCCAAGCCGCGAGGACTGCCTGACCGAATTGCGCGGCCGTTTGGGAGATCCCCCGGGAGGTTCGGCATGATGCGGTCGCTGATCGTCACCCTGATCCTGGCCGGCGTGCTGATCGCCATGATCTTCGGCAACGCCGCCTTCTCCATCTCGGTGCTGGCCGATCGCATCGGCGGCGTCAACGCCTTCACCTACCGCATCGCGTCGAGCGCCGTGCTGATCCTGGCGGTGGCGTGGCTCCACGCCCGGCTGACGGCGGGACGCGGCTGGCTCGGCCGCGCCGTGCTGGCGGGCGTGATCTGGCTCGGCGCCTCCGTCGGCCTCGAACTGACGATCGCCCGCGCCGTCATGGGCGTGAGCTGGCCCAACCTGATCGCCAATTACGCCTTCTGGCGCGGCGAACCCTGGCCCTTCGTGCTCCTGCTCGAACTGGTGGCACCCGTCCTGTTCGGCTGGTTCAGAAACCGGCGGCCCGCTGGTTTTGATCGTTTTTCTTAACACAGATAAAGAGGATTTACAGGATGGACACAGATCTCAAGGAATAAATCGCTCTTAATAATGATGGGTGCTGACTATTATTTATTATGTCATAGAATCTCGGTCAAATCGATTTTTCCGGCGACAGTTGCTTATTTTAGATCTGTGTCCATCCTGTAAATCCTCTTTAATCTGTGTCAAAATAACTTATCCCAAAATCAAGGCCATTTGACCTCGGGCGGCATCGACATCAGGATCGCCTCGACGTTGCCGCCGGTCTTGAGGCCGAAGGTGGTGCCGCGGTCGTAGAGCAGGTTGAATTCGACGTAGCGGCCACGGCGGACCAGCTGGTGCTCGCGCTGTTCCGGCGTCCAGGGCTCGTTCATGCCGCGGCGGACGATCCGCGGGTAGACATCCAAGAAGCTCAGGCCGACATCGCGGGTGAAGGCGAAATCGGCCTCCCAATCGCCCGAGTCCAGGTTGTCGTAGAAGATGCCGCCGATGCCGCGCGGCTCGTTCCGGTGCGGCAGGAAGAAATAGCGGTCGCACCATTCCTTGAAACGGGCGTGATAGTCCGGGCCGTGGGCGTCGCAGGCGCGCTTCAGCGCCGCGTGGAAGTCGGCGCCGTCCTGTTCGGCCGGGAACATCGGCGTCAGGTCGGCGCCGCCGCCGAACCAGCCGACGCTGGTGACGATGTGGCGGGTGTTCATGTGGACGGCCGGCACCAGCGGCGAACGCATGTGGGCGACCAGGCTGATGCCCGCCGCCCAGAACCGGCCATCCTCGACGGCGCCCGGCATGTTCTTCCGGAACTCGGGGCTGAAGGTGCCGTGGACAGTGGAGATGTTGACACCGACCTTCTCGAAAACCCGGCCGCGCATGATCGACATCACGCCGCCGCCGCCGTGGGAGCCCTCGGCGTCGGGCCGGTCCCAGGCCTTGGTTTCGAACCGCCCGGCGGGCAGGTCGGAATGGGTGCCGGTCAGGTCGTCCTCGATCGCCTCGAAAGCGGCGCGGATCCGGTCGCGCAGCTCGGCGAACCAAGCGGTGGCGCGGGTCTTGTGATCCTCGGTCGGAACGGTGCGGTCCATGGTGTCCCTCTTGCGGTCAGTCCGGCGCCCGCCCGGTCGTGTCCCGGTTCGAAGCCATCAACGCGATACCATTCCCGGCGGTTTGCCGCAACGCCTCGCCCAGCACCATCGCGGCGGCGAGCGACACGTTCAACGACCGCAGGCCGGGCCGCATCGGGATCCTGACGCGGGCGTCGGCGGCGTCGGCCACGCTGTCCGGCACGCCGGAGCTTTCGCTGCCCATCAGCAGGGTGTCGCCCGGCGAGAAGGCGAAATCAAGGTAGGGGATCGAGCCGCGCGTGGTCAGCAGGACGATTTTTCCAGGAGCGGCGCCCGTCGTTTCGCCGCCGCTTCTATTGGAAAGATATTTTTCCCACGAGGCGTGTCGGGTCACGTCCAAGTGATCCATATAATCCATACCGGCCCGGCGCAGCCGCCGGTCATCCAGGATGAAGCCACACGGCTCGATGATATCGAGCGGCACGCCAAGGCAAGCGGCCATGCGCATCATGGTGCCGGTGTTTTGGGGAATGTCGGGCTGATACAGCGCGAGCCGGACGCCCTTAATGTCACTATCCGAAAAAATCAAGAGTCATTCTTTCCACGAAACGACCCAGTTGGGCAACCGCGACACTATGTCTCCGGAAGTCCGACTTTCCTTGACTGAGAACCAGAGGTATATCCCTGTCACAACTGCGGCCGGCGCGAACCGGTCCTTAGTCCGAGGTTTTGGGCTCGAGGTTTTGGGCAAGGTCCGAAGCAGACACGGCCGAAAACTATTGTTAATGTCCGTCCGGTTTGCAAGCGCATGGCAGTGCGCTTGCCAGGGCCAAGGAGAGAAAAGCTAATGTCGGATACCATCCATCCGGCCGGTGCTGGCGGTCAGGGAGGCCACGAAGGCGAGGGGACGACGCGTCGCGATTTCCTCTACCTCGCGACCGGCGCCGTCGCCGCCGTGGGTGTCGCGTCGGTCGCCTGGCCGTTCATCAACAGCATGAACCCGGCAGCCGATACGCTGGCCCTCGCGCAGATCGACATCGATCTGACGCCGGTTCAGGTCGGCCAGTCGATCACGGTCACATGGCGCGGCAAACCGGTCTTCGTGCGCCGCCGCACCGAGGAGGAAATCGCCTCCGCCGCGTCGGTCAACCTCGCCGAACTGCGCGATCCCCAGCCGGACAGCGCGCGGGTCAAGCAACCGCAGTGGCTGGTTCTGGTGGGCGTCTGCACCCATCTGGGCTGCGTCCCACTGGGCCAGAAACCGACCGATCCCAAAGGTGACTACGGTGGGTGGTTCTGCCCCTGCCACGGTTCGCACTACGACACCGCCGGGCGAATCCGTCGGGGTCCGGCACCCTTGAACTTGCTCGTGCCGGAATACGCTTTCCTGACGGATACATCGATCCGTATCGGCTAGTTGGTCAACTGGAGCTGAACATGGCTGCCCCGCAGTTCAAAAACCCCGTGGTTCGGTGGATCGACTATCGCCTGCCGGTCTTCACCGCCCTGCACCACGAGTACAACGAATACCCAATGCCGAAGAACTGCAATTATTTGTGGTCCTTCGGCGCGATCGCGATGGTCACCCTGATCATCATGATCGTCTCCGGCATCACGCTGGCGATGAGCTACACGCCCAGCACCACGATGGCGTTCCAGTCGGTCGAGCGCATCATGCGCGACGTCAACTCGGGCTGGCTGATCCGCTACATCCACATGAACGGCGCGTCGATGTTCTTCATCGCCGTGTTCATCCACATCTTCCGCGGCCTCTATTTCGGTTCGTACAAGGCCCCGCGCGAGATCCTGTGGATGCTGGGCGTCGTCATCCTGCTGCTGATGATGGCGACCGCCTTCATGGGCTATGTGCTTCCCTGGGGCCAGATGAGCTTTTGGGGCGCCACCGTCATCACCAACCTGTTCTCGGCCTTCCCGATCATCGGCGATCACATCGTCACGTGGCTGTGGGGTGGCTTCTCGGTCGACAACCCGACGCTGAACCGGTTCTTCGCGCTGCACTACCTGCTGCCGTTCGTGCTGCTGGGTGTCGTCTTCCTGCACGTCGCCGCCGTTCACGTCCACGGGTCCAACAACCCGGTCGGCATCGACATCAAGGGTCCGCAGGACAGCCTGCCGTTCCACCCGTACTTCACGATCAAGGACACCTTCGGCCTCAGCATCTTCCTGCTGGTGTTCGCCGGCTTCGTGTTCTTCGCCCCGAACTACATGGGCCACCCGGACAACTACATCCCGGCCAACCCGATGGTCACCCCGGCGCACATCGTCCCGGAATGGTACTTCCTGCCGTTCTACGCGATCCTCCGCGCGGTTCCCGACAAGCTGGGCGGCGTGCTCGCCATGTTCGGCGCCATCGCGGTGCTGTTCATCCTGCCCTGGCTCGACACCTCCAAGGTGCGCAGCTCGAACTACCGGCCGATCTACCGCCAGTTCTTCTGGGTGCTGGTCATCGACTGCCTGGTGCTGGGATACGCTGGCGGCATGCCCGCCGAAGGCATCTGGCTGGTCGTCGCCCGTGTCGCCGCGATCTACTACTTCGCCCACTTCCTGATCATCCTGCCCCTGCTTGGCAAGCTGGAGCGTCCCCGGCCGCTTCCCAGCAGCATCAGCGAGCCCGTCCTCAAGGGTGGCGGTCACTATCCGACCGCGGCAGCCGCCAAGCCGATGGAGAAGGCCTAACATGCGCGCGTTCAAGACGCTCATCCTGGCCGCGGCCCTCGGCCTCGGCCTCACGGGTTCGGCGCTGGCCGCCGAATCCGCCGTGCCGCCCGAGCAGGAATGGCACCACAGCGGCATCTTCGGCACCTTCGACAAGGCGGCGCTGCAACGCGGCTTCCAAGTCTACAAGGAGGTCTGCTCGACCTGCCACGCCATGAGTCTGGTGTCCTATCGCAACCTTCAGGCGCTGGGTTTCAGCGAGGACGAAGTCAAGGCGATCGCGGCCCAGTACCAGGTTCCGGCCGCACCGAACGACGCCGGCGAGATCGTCGAGCGGCCGGCGATCCCGGCCGACCACTTCAAGAGCCCGTTCCCGAACGAGCAGGCCGCCCGCGCCGCCAACGGCGGAGCCTATCCGCCGGACCTGTCGCTGATGGCCAAGGCCCGCGAGCATGGCGAGGATTACCTCTACGCCCTGCTGACCGGGTTCGAGGAGCCGCCGGAGGGCGTCACGGTGCCGGATGGCATGTACTACAACAAGTACTTCCCCGGCCACCTGATCGGCATGCCGCCGATCCTGCAGGACGACAGCGTCACCTACGCCGACAACACTCCGGCCACCTTGGCCCAGTCGGCGCATGACGTCTCGACCTTCCTGGTCTGGGCGGCGGAGCCTCACCTGGAGACCCGCAAGCAGACCGGCGTCAAGGTCATCCTGTTCCTCCTCGTCTTCGCGGGTATGATGTACGCCGTGAAGCGCAAGGTCTGGGCCGACGCGCATCCCTAAGCGCCGCCGGTGACCGACAGGACCATGGGAAAGGGCGCCACTGGCGCCCTTTTTCAATTTGGGGACAACCCGGGGGGAAGATGACGGATGATGACATTCCATGACGTGTTGGGCTTCTGGTTCAGGCCGGACTCCCGTCCGAACTGGTTCAAGGGGAACGCCGCCTTCGACGCGGACATCGGACGCCTGCTGCTGCCGCTCCACGAGGAGGCCGCGGCGAATCGCTTGCCGGAGTGGCGCGACCATCCCCAGGGCTGCCTCGCCCTGGTCATCCTGCTCGACCAGGTCCCCCGCAATGTCTTCCGCGACTCGGTCCGCGCCTTCGCCACCGACCCCACCGCCCGGGCGCTGACCCGGCTGGCGATCGACCGCGGCTACGACGACGGCCTGGACGACGACCAGCGCTGCTTCCTCTACCTGCCGCTGGAGCATTCCGAGGACATCGCGGACCAACGCCTGTCCGTCGAGCTGTTCCGCTTCCGGGTCCGTGATCCCGTCTATCAGGATTACGCGGAACGGCACCTCAAGGTCATCGAGCGATTTGGCCGCTTCCCCCATCGCAACCGCATCCTCGGCCGCGTCTCGACCGAGGAGGAGTTGGATTTCCTGAAGCGACCGGGCTCGTCGTTCTGATGAACTCGATCACGGGCATCGACCATACCATCATCGGCGTCGCCGACCTGGAGGCGGCGCGGGCGTCATGGACCCGGCTCGGCTTCACCGTGACGCCGCGCGGCCGCCACATCGGCTGGGGCACCGGCAACTACTGCGTCATGTTCCCGAACGACTACGTCGAGTTGCTGGGCATCATCGACGCCAGCCAGTTCGTCAACAATCTGGACCGGCTGCTGGAGACGCGGGGCGAGGGCTTTCTCGGACTGGCCTTCGGAGCCGCCGACTCCGGCGCGGTCCATGACGCCTTTCCCGAAGTCACCGAGGCGCCGAAGGACCTCGCCCGGCTGTTGGAACTGCCCGAAGGCACCGTGGCTCCCCGGTTCTCGCTGGTCCATTTCAAGCCCGAGGCGACGCCGGGCCTGTCGGCCTTCTGCTGCGCCCACCTGACACCGGAGCTGCTGCGCCAGCCGGATTGGCTCGATCACGCCAATGGCGCCACCGGCCTGGACGGCATGACCATCCCGGCCACCGATCCGGCGACGCTGGCGCCGGCCTACGCCAGGCTGTTCGGGGATGGGGCGATCCGGGCGGGGCAGGGGCGTCTGGAGGTGCGGACGGAGGCCCTCACGCTCCGCTTCCTCTCGCCGGAGCGCATGGCGCGGCGCTACCCGGGGCTGGAGCCCGCCGCCGTCATGACGGTGACGTGCCGCGATCTCGCCGGAACACGCGAGTTCCTGGCAAGCCGCGCCGTCCGCACCGTCGCGGTTCCCGGCGCCCGTGTCGTGGTGTCCCCGGAGGATGCCAACGGCGTCATCCTGGAATTCGCGCTGGAGTCGGCGGCGTCGTGAGCCTTCAGCCGCCGGCCAGCCGTCGGACCAGGGCCGGGATCTCGGCCACGGGGGTGGGCGGCGCGAACAGGAAGCCCTGCATGCGGTCGCACCGGTAGGCCCGGAGGAAGATCAGCTGCTCCTGGGTCTCGACGCCCTCCGCCACCACCCGCATCTTCAAGGCATGGGCCATGTTGATGATGGCATTGACGATGGAGGCGGCGTCGGGGTCCTCGACCATGCCCTGGACGAAGCTCTTGTCGATCTTGATCGCCTCGATCGGGAAGCGCTTCAGGTAGCTGAGCGATGAATATCCGGTTCCGAAATCATCCAGCATGAAGCGGACGCCAGCGCCATGCAGTTCCAGCAAGGCATCACGGATGCCCTGGGTGCTCCGGAACAGCGCCGTCTCGGTCAGCTCCAACTTCAGGTGCGACGCCGGCAGCCCAGAGGCGTGCAGGATGGCGAGCGCCTTGCGGCTGAGATGCGGATCGCTGACCTGCCGGCCGGACAGATTGACCGAGACTGGCACGTCGACGACACCATCCCGGCGCCACGCCGCCATCTGCTGGCAGGCGTCGCGCAGCACCAGTTCGCCCAGCGGGATGATCAGGCCGGTTTCTTCCGCAGCCGGAATGAACTCGCCGGGGGAGATCAGGGCGCCGTCCTCGCCGCGCCAGCGGACAAGCGCCTCGAACCCAACCAGCTTCAGGGTCTCGACCTCGATCTTTGGCTGGTACACCAATTCGAACTGGTCCGCGTCGATCGCCCGCCGCAGCCGACTCTCCAGCGAAAGCTGGCGGGCGGCATGGGTCTCCATGTCCGGCGTGTACAACTCGTAGCGTGACGTTCCGAGATCGCGGGCGCGCTGGAGGGCGGCCCCGGCCATGCGGATCAACTCATCCGGCCCGCTGGCATCGGCGGGAAACAGGCTGACGCCGATCACCGGCGGCAGCAGGAAATCCTGGCCGTCCGTCTCGATCGGGGCACCGAAGGCGGCGATCACGCTCTTGACCGTGGCGACCGCCTCCTCGTGGTCGGCGAGGCTGGGCAGCAGCACCGCGAACAGGTCGTCGCCGATCCGGCCAAGGACATCGCCCGGTCCCAGCGCGCGGCGCAGCCGATCGACCAGCCGGCGCATCAGGTGCTCGGCGGCGGTGCGGCTATGGGCGAATCGGATTGGGTCGAGCCGGTCGAAGCTGATCGCCAGCAGCGCAGCGATCCGCTCGCCGGGGGCGGGCTGCTCCAGGGCCGACGCGACCCGCTCGCTGAACAATGACAGGTTGGGCAGGCCGGTGACCTGATCGAACGACGCCAGGTAATGGATGCGCTCGCGCGCGCGGCGGGCCTCGGTCACATCCTCGAACAGGGCGATGATGTATTTGGGCCGGCCGAGCGGATCGCGTACCAACGACGCCGTGGTCCGAGCCCACAGGGCGGACCCGTCGCGCCGCTGGAACCGGCGTTCGGTCTGGAGCGTGGCGCGGCGCCCGCTCAGCAGTTCCTGGAAGCGGCCGGTGACCTGGGAGATCTCGTCGACGTGGACGAACCGCTTGAACGACTGACCGATCAACTCGTCGCGGCCATAGCCGAGCATGCCTTCCAGCGTGCGGTTGACGTCGATGATCCTGCCATCGACGGCGGCGTAGCCGATGCCGACGCCGGCATGCTCGAAGATCGACCGGAACCGCTGCTCGCTGTCGCGCAGCGCCTGCTCGGCGACGACGCGCTCGGAGATGTCGATGCTCGACCCAAACAGCCGAGTCACCTTGCTGTCGGACAGGCCGCCGGTGATCGGCACCAGCCGCGTCTCCCAGTGGCGCCGGCCGGCCGGCAGGTGGAGCACCTCCTGGAAGGTGGTCGGCAGCTGGCGCTTGACGCAGGTTCGGTAATGAGCGAGCACGCTGATGGCATCGTCCGGCGGCAGGACCTCTTCCGGGCTCCTGCCGATCATGTCGGCTGCGACCAAGCCGGTCTGTTCCTCGTGGCGCCGATTGAGCATGGCGTAGCGGAAGCCGCCGTCCGGCATCACGTCCACGATGAAGACCGCCGCCAGCAGGTGATCGATCACCAGACTGATCTGCCCGTCGGACGGCCCGGTGTTCTCGGTGACCAGGATGTGGGCGGCGGCGCCGTCGCCGATCGGCTGGACGCTGAGGACCACCGGCCCGGCCGTCATGTCGAGCACCACGACGTTCGGTTCGTCCACCGACAGGACCTCGAGCAGGTGAGGCGCGTCGCCAGGGCGGACCAGATCGACCAGGGATCGTCCGATCGCCGCCTCGGCGGGCGAACCGAGCAGGCGCGCGAAGCGGCCATTGACCGCGACGACCTCCGCATGACCGGAGCGGTCCGCTCGCCTTTTCAGGATGGCGTGACCGGTCTCCTCGGATGCTGTGGTGCGGGGGCGCGCCAGAAACGCTTCCAAACCAGCGGTCATCACATCATACATGCCTGAACTCAAAGTCATCGATCCGGCCCATGCCGTACTCATTCACGTCACAAGTAACACAGTAAATCGGACCAATGCCCCATTTTTAATAAAAAAAATTCCTCCCTATCGTTTGGGGTATGAGTTTAGAGTCTTCGCGAGATCACACGTTGAAGCGGAAGTGGAAGATATCGCCGTCCTGCACGACGTACTCTTTGCCTTCCTGTCGCATTTTTCCAGCTTCCTTTGCCGCTTGTTCACCCCCAAGTGTGACAAAACTGTTATAATCGATGGTTTCCGCCCGGATGAAGCCGCGTTCGAAGTCACTGTGGATGACGCCGGCGGCTTCCGGAGCCTTGGAGTTGCGCCCGACCGTCCAGGCCCTCGCCTCCTTGGGACCGACCGTGAAGAAGGTGATCAGGTCCAGCAGGCCGTAGCCGGCGCGGATGACCCGGTTCAATCCCGGTTCCTCGAGCCCGAGCGTCTCCAGGTATTCCTTCTTCTCCGACTCGTCGGAAAGCTGGGCCACCTCGGACTCGATCGCGGCGGAGACCACCACGCTAGCCGCACCCTGCGCCTTGGCCATCGCGGCGACCTTGTCGGACAGCGCGTTGCCGGTCGCGGCGGAGGCTTCCTCGACGTTGCAGACGAACACCACCGGCTTGCCGGTCAGCAGCAGCAGCGACTTGAACAGCGGCAGCTCGTCGTGGGAGACCTCCAGCGTCCGGGCCGGCTTGCCGGCCTGGAGAACGGCCAAGGCGCGCTCCATCATCTCGGCGGTGACCTTGGCCTCCTTGTCGCCGCCCTTGGCCTTCTTCTGGGTGGTGTAGAGCCGGCGCTCCAGCCCGTCCATGTCGGCCAGCATCAGCTCGGTCTCGACCGTCTCCGCGTCGCGGATCGGATCGATGCCACCCTCGACATGGGTGATGTCGTCGTCCTCGAAGCAGCGCAGCACATGGACGATGGCGTCGACCTCGCGGATGTTGCCGAGGAACTGGTTGCCCAGCCCCTCACCCTTGCTGGCGCCCCGGATCAGGCCGGCGATGTCGACGAATTCCAGCTGCGTCGGGATGATCTTGGCCGACTTGGCGATGGCGGCGATCTTCTCCAGCCGAGGATCGGGCACGCCGACGCGGCCGACGTTCGGCTCCTTGGTGCAGAACGGGAAGTTCGCCGCCTCAGCCGCCTGGGTGGCGGTCAGCGCGTTGAACAGGGTGGATTTGCCGACATTCGGCAGGCCGACGATGCCGCAGTTGAAACCCATGGGATGCCGTCGCTTTCAAGAGGAATACGTCCAAGGCCGTCGCGCGGCCAGTTTGGCAGGTTATATGCGGCACCGGCGAGCAAAACGAAAGTGCTGACGAATCCGCCGCCCTTGACCCCCACCCCTCACCTATGGCTGAGGCGGACAAACCCGATGCCTTGCGCTATGCTGACGCTATCGAAAGAGGGGGGCCCATCATGTCCGATCCGCGTCAGGAGTTGTTGCGCCAGATGGCCGCCCTGCGAAACACGCTCGATCCCAAGGTGATCGAGCGCCTCGAACTCGCGGGGGAGGGCAAGGTGCCTTACGACCGCGAAACCGCGCAGACGGTCGTGCGACAATTCCTCGCCACCCGCACCGACGGCGGCAAGTTCCAGCGGAAGCTTGTCGACGCGCTGAAAAAAGGTGGCGGCAAGGGTTAGGGGCTGGATGCCGTCAGCAGCGCCACACGGCTGGCGAACTTCTCGGGCTGACCCGCCGCCATCAGCGGAAACTCGCGCGCGACGGTGTCGATCAGGGGTTCGAGCCAGACCTGCTCCGTCTTGCTGAAGTCGTGCAGGACATAGCCGTGGACGAGGTCCTTGTGGCCGGGGTGGCCGATGCCGAGCCGGACCCGCCAGTAATCCTTGCCGATATGATCGTCGATCGAGCGCAGGCCATTGTGGCCGCCGTGGCCACCGCCCTGCTTGACCCTGACCTTGCCGGCAACGAGGTCGAGATCGTCATGGATCACGACCACCTGCGGGGGAGCGAGCTTGAAGAAGCGCATCGCCTCGCCGACCGATTGGCCGGATAGGTTCATGAAGGTGTGCGGCTTGAGCGCCAGCACCTTCTCCGGCTCGACTGAGCCATCGCAGCTTTGGCCCTGGAAACGCTTCCGCCAGGGACCGAAGCCATGGCGGCGGACGATCTCGTCCACCGCCATGAAACCGATGTTGTGCCGGTTGCGGGCGTATTCCGAACCTGGATTGCCCAAACCCACCAGCAGCAGCATTGGCTTACTCCTGCTCTTCCGCCTCGGTGTCCTCGCCGCTGTTGGCTTCGGACTTGACGGCCGACGGCGACGCGATGGTCGCGATGGTGAAGTCGCGGTCGGTGATCGTCGGGGTCACGTTGGCGGGCAGGGTGACCGCGCTGATGTGGATCGAATCGCCCAGGTCATAGCCGGCGACATCGACGGTGATGTGGCTGGGGATTTCCTCGGCGCCGCACTCGACCTCGATCTCGTGGCGGACGATGTTCAGCATGCCACCGCGCTTGAGGCCCGGCGACTGGTCGGTGTTGATGAACTCGACCGGCACGCCGACGGTCACCTTGACTTCCCGGCTGACGCGCAGGAAATCGACGTGGATCGGAATGTCCGTGACCGGGTCGAACTGCACGTCGCGGGGCAGCACGTGATAGGACGCGTCGCTGACCTTGACGTCGAACAGATGGGTGAAGAAACCGGGGGTGCGCAGGACACGCTCGAACTTCAAGCGATCCAGCGAGATCATCACCGGCTTTTCCTTGTTGCCGTAGATCACTGCGGGGATCCGGCCAGCACGACGCGTCTGACGGGCAACCCCCTTGCCGGCCCGGTCGCGCGCTTCGGCGGCGAGAACTGTGGCTTCAGCCATAACGAACTACTCCAGTGGCGAGACGGCCGGTCCAGGCCGCCTCTGAATGGACGCCAGCCTCCAGGGGTGCTGGCGTACCGCGGCCGCCTTGCTTGGCGCCGACCGCAGTCTCGGTCGCGGCGGCCATCCGGCCAGTCCCGCGGAATTCTTGGATATGGTATCAGTTGAACAGGCTGGAAACCGACCGTTCCTCGCTGATCCGGGTGATCGCCTCGGCGATCAGTGGCGCGATCGTCAGCTGGCGCACGTTGCGCGACACGCGGACCGCCTCGGTCGCCTGGATGCTGTCGGTGGTGACCAGCATCTCCAGCGGCGACGACGACACGCGGGCGACAGCGCCACCCGAAAGCACGCCATGGGTGACATAGGCGCTGACCGACTTGGCGCCTTCCTTCATCAGCGCGGTCGCGGCGTTGCACAGGGTGCCGCCGCTGTCGACGATGTCGTCCACCAGGATGCAGCGCCTGCCCTCGACCTCACCGATGATGTTCATCACCTCGGAAACGCCGGCGCGCTCGCGGCGCTTGTCGATGATCGCCAGATCGGCGTCGAGCCGCTTGGCGATGGCCCGGGCGCGGACCACGCCGCCGACGTCGGGCGACACGATGACCAGCTGCTCGCCGGCCTTGGTGGTCTCCTGGATGTGCCGCACGAAGACCGGGGCGCCTTCCAGGTTGTCCAGCGGGATGTCGAAGAAGCCCTGGATCTGGCCGGCGTGCAGGTCCAGCGTCAGCACCCGGTTGGCGCCCGCCATGGTGATCAGGTTCGCCACCAGCTTGGCCGAGATCGGCGTGCGCGGACCCGTCTTGCGGTCCTGCCGGGCATAGCCGTAATAGGGCAGCACGGCGGTGATGCGGCGCGCGGAACCGCGGCGCAGCGCGTCGATGGTGACCAGCAGCTCCATCAGGTTGTCGTTGGCCGGGTACGAGGTCGACTGGATGACGAACACGTCCTCGCCGCGGACGTTTTCCAGGATCTCGACGAACACTTCCATGTCCGAGAACCGACGAATGCTTGCCTTTGTCAGCGGCACGTTCAGTGCGGCCGAAATGGCTTCGGCCAACGGCCGGTTGCTGTTGCCGGCAATGACTTTCATACTTCGCGGCTCTCTTCTGGAAATAGTGCCGTTACCGCAGCTCCGCCCGAACGGACCCGGTGCAACGGGAAATCGGGCGGGAACATATCAGCGCGTCCCTGTCATGTAAATGTTCCATGACTGTGGTCTCGGCCCCCATGCGCCCGGCACATGGGCTTGGATGGAACCTCAACGACCGAAGGCTGCCGCGGGTTCCAAAACCTTGTGGACAACCCGGTTTCTCATCCGCCCGCGCTCACACCACGCAGCTGACCATCAATCCAAGGACGCAGAAAGCTATCAGCATCACCACGTAAGGCATGAGGGCGCCTCTCAGTTCTGGCGGACGATGACCGACATGCCGCGGCCATAGTCCGGCTCGCCGCGCAAGGTGGCCCGCCGATAGCTGAAGAACCGGTCCTCCTCGGACACGGTGTCGTTCGGACAGCGTTGGATCATCCCGACACCGGCCTGTCCCAGGCGCCGGCTGACATAGCCGCCGATGTCGAACATCGAATGGCCCTCCCGCCGCGCCGGCGCGAAGAAGTCGGCGTTGGCCGGATCCTCGTCCAGGAACCGTCCCGGAAACTCAGGGCCCACCTCGTACGAGCGCTGGGCGATGCAGGGGCCTATCGCGGCCACGATCCGCTCGGCGCTTGCCCCCAAAGCCGTCATGGCCTGGACTGTCGCCTCGATGACGCCCGCCTTGGCGCCCTTCCACCCGGCATGGGCGGCGCCGATCACGCCAGCTTCGGCGTCGGCGAACAGGATCGGGACGCAATCCGCCGTCAGGATGCCCAAGGCGATCCCCGGCGTCGAGGTAACCAGGGCGTCGGCGCGTGGCGGCGGCTCTCCAGCGGCGCGCGGCCGCTCCACCGTGACGACATCGGGGCTGTGGACCTGATACAGCGTCATCAACCGATCCGCGGGCAAGTCGAACGCGGCGGCGCAGCGGCGGCGGTTCTCGGTCACGTTGGCCGGATCGTCGCTGGAGCCCACGCCGCAGTTCAGCGAGCCGTAGATGCCCGAGCTGACGCCGCCCTCGCGGGTGAAGAATCCGTGGCGGATGGTCGGGATGTCGTTCAGCGCGCCAAGTGTGATCAAGGTCGGGATCCAGCGATCGGTTCAGGGACGGGCGGGAATGGGATCGTGTCTCGGATCAAGCCGGTTCGAACCCGGCGGGCGCCGGCCGCCGCGGGTCGGTCAGCGCCAGCACCTTGAACAATGTGCCCATCCCGGTGTCGTCGATCAAGCGATGGACCGCCGAATCGATGTCGATGGCCTGCCCGGGCGTCGCCCGCCGACGCAGCAGCGCCGCCCGCTCGCGGATGCCCAGCCCCGCGAGGAAAGCGCCTTGGGTGACGGGACCCCAAGCGCGCGCTCCAGCATCCCGGGCGGCGTTGGCCAGCGCCTCGAAATCCACGTGCGCCGTCAGGTCGGCCGACCCCGGGGCGTCCAGGACCGGCGCGAAGGCATGGCGGCGCACCGCCTGCAAGGTCTCGCCCACGGCCGAACGCGGATGGCCGTAATCGATGATCAGGGCGGCGCCTCCCGACCTCTCGAGCCGGGCGCCCAATTCGTGGGCGATGGCCGTGGCGGCGGGGCAGGTCTCGAACACGCTGCCCGGCGCCGCCGTCCGCGCCGAGGGCGGGATCGCGTGTTCTACGGGACCCGGCCGCCGGTCCAGCACGAAGCGGAAGCCGCCGGTGGCGTCGTCTACATCGACCATCCGCTCGGTCCAGCCATGGGCGGTCTTCTGGAATTGGCGGATCGGCAGGGCGTCGAAGAACTCGTTGGCGATCACCAGCACAGGGCCGTCGGGTACCGTCGCGAGGGTGTCGTGCCACGTCGGCCCGTTCCCCTTCAAGACGGGCTCCAGCATCGCCCTCTGCCTCTCGCGGAGGACGGGGCTGGTCTCGACCAGATGGACGGCGGCGGCGTCGCGGAACTTCGACACCATCGCGGCGGCGCGGAGCGCGTCGCGCATCAGGGTGCCGCGGCCGGGTCCCAGTTCAACGAGGTTGACGGGATCGGGAGCTCCGATCTCCGTCCAGGTATGGGCGCACCACAGGCCGATCAGCTCGCCGAACATCTGGCTGATCTCCGGCGCGGTGACGAAGTCGCCGGCGGCGCCGAACCGGTCGGCGGTGATGTAATAGCCATGCCGGGGGTGCCCCAGCGCCTCGGCCATGAACGCCGCCACGGAGATCGGCCCCTCGACCGCGATCCGCCGCCGGAGGTGGGCGGTCAGTCCGCCTTGCCCGGAATCGTCATCGCGGGTGGGATCGCCCGCCGTCATCGGCCATCCCGCGCGTCCGGATGGGGCGCCGTCCCCGCGGAGGCGGCCGGCCGATCGGCGGCGCCAGCCAAGGCGGGTCGGCGGCGCGCCACCACGATCAGCGCCACGCCGAACAGGACCATCGGGACCGACAGGATCTGGCCCATCGTCACGTTGCCGCCCAGCAGGAAGCCCAACTGCGGGTCGGGCTCGCGGAAGTGTTCGACCAGGATGCGGGACAGACCGTAGCCGATGAAGAAGACGCCGGCCAGCAGGCCGGGGCGCGCCCGGACCGACGGGCGGCGCGCCAGGATCGCCAGCACGACGAATAGGACGAGGCCCTCCAGCGCCGCCTCGTAAAGCTGGCTCGGGTGACGGGGCAGGCCACCGGCCCTTTCCCCAGGAAAGATCACGGCCCAGGGCACGTCCGCCACCCGACCCCACAGCTCGGCGTTGGCGAAGTTGGCGAGGCGTCCGAAGAACAGGCCGATCGGGGCGGCGCAGGCGATCAGGTCGCCGAGCGCCAGCGGCGAGAAGCCGCGGCGGCGCGAGAACAGCAGGATCGCCGCGACGACGCCCAGCAGGCCGCCATGGAACGACATGCCGCCGTGCCAGACCGCCAGCGCCTCCAGTGGGTTGTTCAGATAGTAGCCGGTGTTATAGAACAGGACATAGCCCAGGCGGCCCCCCAGGATGACGCCGATCACCGCCCAGGTCAGGAAGTCGTCGAAATCCAGCGCCGTCGGCGGCCTGTCGTCCTTCCGCGCCAGGGCGATGCAATAGCGCCAGCCGGCGACGAAGCCGATCAGGTACGCCAGCGCGTACCAGCGGATCGCGATGGGGCCGATCTGGAGGGCGACCGGGTCGATGGCGGGGAACAGGATGGCGAGCATTGGGCGGTTCGGTTTCGATGCGGCGACCGCCCTCGGGACGCGTAGCCCGCGGAACCGGCCTGGAGACGGGTTGATCCGCCGGGGTTCGGCGCCCTTATAAGCCCGTGTGACGCGCCGCCGCAAGACGGCCCTGCCATCACCGGCCAATGTCGTCCGCCAACGCCGCCCCGGAATGCGGCGTTGCGTCGGCGGGAGCCGGTGTCCATAATGATGGCCCTTTTTGCGAGGATACGGATCTCATGCAGGTCGATAACAAGCTTCTCGACGATCTGGCCCGTGTGGCGGGTGGCGCGGTCGGCGCGCTGACCGGTCTGCGTGGCGAGGTCGAGGCACAGGTGCGCCAGCAGTTCGAGCGGATCCTCAGCCGGATGGACGTGGTCAGCCGGGAGGAATTCGAGGCCGCCCGCGAGATGGCCGTCAAGGCCCGCACGGGCGAGGAGGAACTGGCCGACCGGGTGACCGCCTTGGAGGCGCTGGTGGCGACACTGGTGGCAGAGCGCGAGCTGGCCGCCGGCGCGCCCGGGCCGAAGCGCCCCGCCGCCACCCATTCCGCCGGCACCACCCCTGGTTCATCCACCGGGTCGGCCGCGGGTTCAGCCAAGGATTTGGGCACCGGCCAGGACGGATCGCCCTCCGAAGTCGGCTGATCCCTACAGGTCGTCCTCAACTTTACGGAATTCTATTGCGAGCGTGGGACCGTTCTGTCACGGTCCTGCCGGTAGTAGCCCCTTGTCCGCTTGGATACGTCCGCCTGGATACACCATCTCGGGGCATTGCGAACCACCCGACACCATGTGGCTGACACGGGGCATACGCCGTTAATCGCGCGATCAAGGAGTCGCAGGCATGCCGGCTGTCGCCGTCGAAGAAACGTCCGCCACAACGCTCAATCCCCTCGAGATCGTCGAGGAGATCGTCGTCGCCAACGAGTGGCCGTTCGATCGCTCCCACGAGGACGAACTGGTTGTCGAGATCGCCGCGCGCTGGTGTGATTACCGCCTGTACTTCGTCTGGCAACCCGAAGTCAGCGCGATGCAGTTCTCCTGCCAGTTCGACATGAAGGCGCCCAAGGCGCGGCGCCACGACCTCAACGAGCTATTGGCCCAGGTCAATGGCAAGATGTGGCTTGGCCATTTCGACATCTGCCCGGACGAGCATACCCCCATGTTCCGCCACACCTCGCTCCTGCGCGGCGCGCCCCGCGCCAGCGTCGAGCAGATGGAGGATCTGGTCGAGATCGCCCTGATGGAGTGCGAGCGTTTCTATCCCGCCTTCCAGTTCGTCATCTCCGGTGGCAAGACCGCTTCCGAGGCGGTGACGGCGTCGATCCTCGACACGGTTGGGGAGGCCTGATCGATGGGCTGCTCACTGCTCCTGGTCGGCTGTGGCAAGATGGGCGGCGCCATGCTGGATGGCTGGTTCGCCGCCGGAACGGTGGATGACGTCGTCGTCGTCGAACCGCAGGGCGCCTTCGGGGCGGACGCGGGATCGGGGGGCCGCAAGATCGTCCGGTGCGCCGGCGCGTCGCGGATACCGGCTGGCTTCGACCCGGATGTGGTCGTCCTGGCGGTCAAGCCGCAGGTGATGGACGAGGTGGTGCCGGGCTATGCCCGCTTCACCCGGCCGGACACCGTCTTCCTGTCGATCGCGGCGGGCAAGACGATCGGCTATTTCACCGAACGCCTGGGCGCGGATGCCGCCATCGTGCGGGCGATGCCAAACACGCCGGCCGCCGTCGGCCGCGGCATGACCGTCGCGGTCGCCAACGCCGCCGTGACGGAGGGCCAGCGGCAGCTGTGCGACACGCTTCTGGCCGCCGTCGGCCAGGTCGCCTGGGTCGAGGACGAGGCGCTGCTCGACGCCGTCACCGCCGTGTCGGGTGGGGGGCCCGCCTATGTCTTCCTGCTGATCGAGGCGCTGGCGAAAGCGGGCGTGGCCGCCGGGCTGCCGGAGGATCTGGCGACGCGGATCGCGCGGGTGACGGTCGCCGGCAGCGGCGAGTTGGCGATCCGGTCGAGCGAGCCCGCCGCGACCCTGCGCCGGAACGTCACCAGCCCCAACGGGACGACGCAGGCGGCGCTGGAGGTCCTGATGGCGGAGGATGGCGTGCAGCCGCTGTTCGACCGCGCCATCGCGGCGGCCACCGCCCGATCGCGCGAGCTGGCTGGGTAATCAATTTCATCGTAGGTCGGCTACAGCGAAGCGGCAGCCGACAAGCAGGCGCGTCGGGAGTGGTGTCGGCTGCCGCTTCGCTGTAGCCGACCCATGGGTTTCACCACATCATCAACTGAAAGTCGTTAGGCGCATTGCGCGATCAGTTCCCCGGCAAGCCGTGGGCGGCCGCCAGGGGCTGAAGTAGTTCGCGCAGCCGCGCCAGGGCGCGCTTCTCCAATTGGCGGACCCTGTCCTTGGAGATGCCCAGTTCCCGGCCAATCGCCTCGAAGGTCGGAGCCACCTCGCTCATATGGCGGTGGCGGATGATCGCCGCCTCGCGCGCCGGCAGCATGGCGAGTGCCCGGTCGATCAGGCCATGCCAGACCCGGCCGATGCTGCGTTGCTCGACGAGTTCCTCGGGGGAGGGCTGGTCGGCGGGCAACTGGTCGAGCAGGCTTTCCGTCTCGTCACCGTCCGCGTCATGGGCCGGCACGTCGAGGGAGCGGTCCAGCCGGGCGATCCGGTGGGCGAGGCCCGACACCTCGGCGGGCGGCATGTCGAAACGGCTGGCCAGAACCGTCAGCGCAGCCTCGTCCAGCTTGTCGGAAGATGTCCTCCGCTCGGCCGCGACCCGCTTCAAAGCGAAGAATAACGCCTTGTGCGCGGCGGTCTTGCCGACCCGGACCAGCGACCACGACCGCACCACGTAGTCCTGGATCGCGGCCCTGATCCACCACATCGCATAGGTCCCGAGCCGCGCCCCGCCGTCGGGGTTGAACTTGCGCACGGCCTGGATCAAGCCCAGCGTGCCCTCCTGGATCAACTCGTTGACGGGAAGACCGAAACGGCCATAGCTTCGCGCGATGCGGACGACCACGCGCAGATGGGTCTCGACCAGCCGCTCGGCCGCCCGCTCGTCGCCGGCGGCCGAGCGCAGCGCGAGATCGCGTTCCTCATCTGGGGAAAGATAGGGCAGCCGGTGAGCCAATGTCGTGAGGCAACCGGAGGCCCAGCCGAACGAAGCGCTCATGGGTCGTCATGCTCGATACGGTTATCATGCCCGAAGCCGGAGGCGCGGCAGCATCGCATGCTCATGCACACAGTCAACTCCTGATCACCTCGATCGTCACGCCGGTTCCCATGACATCGCCAATTGGATCTGGCGCGTACTCCCACCGAAAACACGCGGGAAAACGACCCGACTGTCAGGTGGGGCCTTTGGCATCGCGCCCGCCGGCCCAATCTTAGTGGCTGGAACGAGGAACCGCACGGGATTCAAAGGCATCATGGCCAAGAAAGCTGATCTGTCGCGCCAAATCGTCGACGCCGCCATGAAACTGGCGGGCCAGAAGGGATGGCGGGCCACGACCATGGCCGACATCGCCGCCGAGGCGAAGCTGTCGCTGGCGGACATCTACCGGACTTTTCCAGGCAAAAGCGACATCCTGAGGGGTTTCACCCGCCAGATCGACGAGCTGGTCCTGTCCGAAGGTGGACAGGACGATGGGACGGAGACCCTGCGGGACCGCGTGTTCGACGTGATGATGCGCCGTTTCGACGCGCTGACGCCCTACCGGGCGGCGGTCGACGCCGTGTCGCGCGACCTGCGCGGCGATCCGGTCGCGGCGGCGATCCACGCCTGCGCCTTGCGGCGGTCGCTCGCCTGGATGCTGGAGGCGGCCGGCGTCCCGGCGGATGGCTTGGTGGGCGCCGTCAGGGTCAAGGGCCTGGGCGTGATCTATCTGGCGGTGATGCGGGTCTGGCTGACGGACGACAGCGCCGATCTGTCGCGCACCATGGCGGCGCTCGACGCGCGGCTGCGGCAGGCGGAGCAATTCTCCAGGACCCTGCGGTCACGGGGAAGGCGTGGGGACCAAACCGGTACCGATGAGGACTCTACCTCGGGCTCGGACCCTTTGCCCGGGACCCCAGTCTGACAAAACGCCGCCATCAACATTTTTGTTGCGCTGCACAAAAGAAGTTGACGAAGTTTTGCGCAATCTGCATGATGCGGCATCAATCCTGCTGCGGCGCGGCAACGACAGACGCTCTTCAAGGGGCACTCATTAGGGGGATGGTAAATGGCAAAGGCTAATCCGTTTTTCGACGTCGACGTCTCCAAGTTCACCGACGTTTCCAAGATGATGTCCCAGTTCAAGGTCCCCGGCGTCGATGTCGAGGCCATGGTGGCCGCTCAGCAGAAGAACATCCAGGCCCTGACCGCCGCCAACCAGCTGGCGTTCGAAGGCTTCCAGGCCGTTGCCCGCCGTCAGTCCGAGATCCTGCGCCAGACCATCGAGCAGACCACCTCGATCGTGTCCGAGCTGCTGGCCGCCGGTTCGCCGGAGGATAAGGTCGCCAAGCAGGCCGACCTGGTCAAGGTCGCGTTCGAAAAGGCGCTGGCCAACACCCGCGAGCTGGCCGAGCTGGTCTCGAAGTCCAACTCGGAGGCCGCCGACGTGATCAACAAGCGCGTCACCGAGAGCCTGGAAGAGCTGAAGGTCGTCGTCGCCAAGGTCAAGGCGTCCAAGTAATCTCCGCATTTTCGGGGATTCAAGGCCGCCGCCGGGCAACCGGCGGCGGCCTTGTTTTTTGGCCGCCCCGCCGGTAGCGTGGCGCCCCTGAGGACGGACGGATCAAGAAGGAGCTTCCCGATGGCGGACACCGCGGATACGAACATCACCTTCGACGATTTCCTGAAGGTGGATATCCGCGTCGGCACGATCATCGCCGCCGAGCCCTATCCGGAGGCGCGCCGCCCCGCCTACAAGCTACGGGTCGATTTCGGGCCGGAGATCGGCACGCGCCGCACCTCCGCCCAGGTGACACGGCATTACACGCTCGACTCCCTGGTCGGACGCCAAGTGGCGGGTGTCGTCAACTTCCCGCCCAAGCAGATCGGCAAGTTCATGTCCGAGGTTCTCGTGCTGGGCTTTCCCGACGCCGACGGCGAGGTCGTGCTGGTCACCCCGGCGCGCGGCGTGCCCAACGGCGGCCGGCTGTACTGACCGCTCCCACCCTCAAACCGGCAGGCGCACCAGGGCGCGCAGACCGCCGCGCGGGCTTTCCGCCAGCGTGATGTCGCCGCCGTGGCTGCGGATCACGTCACGGGCGATGGTCAGTCCAAGCCCAACACCGCCGGTCGACCGGTTGCGCGAGCCCTCCAGCCGGAAGAAGGGGCGGAAGACGTCCTCGTGGGAGCCGGTGGGGATGCCTGGACCGTCGTCGTCCACGGTGATCTCGATCGCGTCCTCCCGCCGGCCGGCCTGGACCCAGACATGGTCGGCGTAGCGCCGCGCGTTGCCGATCAGGTTGGCGAGGCAGCGCTTGACCGAGTTCGGCCGGAGCGGCAGGTTCAACTCGCCCTCCAGGTGGACGTCGATGATGGCGCCATCGCGGCGCGCGCTGCTCACGGCCTCGTTGATCAGCCGGTTGAGGTCGGTCGGAACGGGGGCCTCGGCGCCCTCGCCGCGGGCGAAGGCGAGATAGCCCTCGATCATCTGCTCCATGTCGATGACGTCGGCCTTCAGGTCCTCGACATCCGGGCTGTCGTTGAAAAGCTCGAGCTGGAGCTTCATCCGGGTCAGCGGTGTCCGGAGATCGTGCGACACGCCCGCCAGCATCTCCGTCCGTTGGCTGATCTGCCGCTGGATGCGCTCGCGCATGACCAGGAAGGCGGCCGCCGCCTGGCGGACCTCCGTGGCCCCCTCCAGCTTGAACCGGGTCACGTCGCGCCCCTTGCCGAACGCGTCGGCCGCGGCGGCCAGCCGCCGGATTGGGCGGATCTGGTTGCGCATGAAGATGATCGCGATGGCGAACAGCACCATGGCGGCGCCGACCATCCAGAGCAGGAAGATGTAGGTCGTGGAACTGAAAAGGCGGCGCTCCGGCGCCATCACGGACAGCACGCCATCCGTCAGCTGGACGCGGATCTCGATCCAGTTGCTGGCGACGCGGCTGTCGACGTTGAAGGGTTTCCGTACCCGTTCGTCCAGGGCCATGCCCAGGGTGCGCTCCAGCAATCCGTTCAGCGAGTTGTGCCGGGGAGGGATGACCGCCTCGGGCTCGAAGGTCAGGATCAGGTCCATGGTGCGCGCCGCCATGGCCAAGGTGTCCGTCCGATCGGCCATGGAGCCGTCGCGCTCCAACTGCTCGATCACCATGCCGATCTCGCCGGCCACGGCGAAGGCGAGCCGGTTGGTCATGGTGTCCCAGTGACGGTCGTAGAAGATCCAGGTCGCGACCACCTGCAAGAGGATGACCGGAGTGACGATGATCAGCAGCGACCGCCCGAACAGGGTCTGGGGCAGCAGCCGCTTGATCAGCCCCCGCGGCCCGCGGCGATCGGGGACATAGCTGCGCGCGGTCAGTTCATGGATCGCGGTCATCGATTCCGCCCTGGTTCGCTTGGTCGAGGCTGGGCTTCGGGCCGCCGATGAGCTTCCGAAATCCCCCGCTCCCTCCACCAACACTTTTTCCCCCACTCTGGTCCCCTCACTCCGGCCTCAGCACGTATCCCTCGCCACGCACGGTGTGGAGATAGCGTGGCAGCCGGGGATCGTCCTCCAACTTGCCGCGCAACCGGCTGACCTGGACGTCGACGGTCCGGGCGTTGCCGACGATCCCGGCGCGGTCGGCCAACTCCTCCCGGGTCAATATGGCTCCCGGCTGCCCGGCGAGAACCCTCAGCAGCGCCGCCTCGGTGCTGGTCAGCCGGACGATCTCGTCCCCCGTCCGCAACTCCTCCCGGTCGGGCACGAAGGTCCACTTGCCGATCCGCATGTCGGCCATCGGCTCGACGGGACGGGGCACCCGGCGGAGGATCGACGTGATCCGCAGCACCAGTTCACGCGGCTCGAACGGCTTGCTCATGTAGTCGTCGGCGCCGGCCTCCAGGCCGGCGATCCGGTCGTCCAACTCGCCGCGCGCGGTCAGCAGCAGGATCGGCACTTGGCTGTCGCGCCGTAGGCTTTCGGTCAGCTCCAGACCGCTTTCGCCCGGCATCATCACGTCCAGCACGATCAGGTCGAAGGCGAGGCTGCCCAGCTTGCTCCGGGCGTCGGCGGCGTGCTGCGCGGTGGTCACCACGAA
Source organism: Skermanella stibiiresistens SB22 (assembly GCF_000576635.1). Classification (GTDB taxonomy): domain Bacteria; phylum Pseudomonadota; class Alphaproteobacteria; order Azospirillales; family Azospirillaceae; genus Skermanella; species Skermanella stibiiresistens. The sequence goes on along the minus strand of NZ_AVFL01000005.1, from coordinate 224,307 downwards.
GCCGTTCTTGACCAGGTATTTCCGCAGGACCTCGCGCAGCCTCAGATCGTCGTCGACCACCAGGATGTGGGGCATCTCCTCGGTCATGGCGGCATCCCGTGCTAGTGTGGCTGTCTTGGCCCCGGATCTTCCGGAGCGGGTGGCCGGTCAGCGCTTCAAAGCGGCGCGATCCAGCTTGGCGGTGAACTTGGGCCGATCCTCGTCGTCGATGATGCCCAGCATGACCTCGCGAAAGCCTTCGACGGCGACGGCTCCCGCCTTGCGGTAGGCCTTGGCGATGCGCTGGCGCTGGCTTTCCGACAGCTGGCGTTCCAGATCGACGCCCTTCTCGGTCAATTCCAGCAGCCGCTGGCGCCGGTCGCGCACGCCCGGTCGCTGGGTCACGAAACCCGACCGGACCAGTTCGCTCAGCACGCGGGAGAGGCTCTGCTTGGTTATGCGCAGGATCGATAGCAGCTCTGTGACGGTGATCGCCGGGTTGCGTCCGATGAAGTAGATGACCCGGTGATGCGCTCGCCCCAGGCCGATTTTCCCAAGGATCGCATCGGGTTCGGCGGTGAAGTCGCGGTAGGCGTAGAACAGCAGCTCCATGCCCTGGCGCAGTTCCTCCTCGCGCAGGAACAGGGGATTGACCCCGGTTTTTACGTCAGCCATGTTGACACAACCGCGATGCGAATGTTACGTTTGGACCACCTTGTTGAGACATAATCTAACAATGAAAGTGGTTTGTGATGTCCATGCTTCCCTTCGATGACCGTGATGGCCAGATCTGGTTCGATGGCGAGCTGATCCCCTGGCGCGATGCCAAGGTCCATGTCTTGACCCATGGCCTGCACTACGCGAGTTGTGTATTCGAAGGAGAGCGGGTTTACAACGGTTCCGTCTTCAAGCTGACCGAACATTCGGAACGCCTCGTCAAATCGGCCGAGGTGCTGGGCTTCCAGCTACCTTACAGCGTGGCGGAGATCGACGCCGCGACCAACGCGGTGGTCAAGGCCCAGGGCTTCACCGACGCCTATGTCCGACCGGTCGCGTGGCGTGGCAGCGAGATGATGGGCGTCTCCGCCCAGCACAACACGGTCCACGTCGCCATCGCTTGTTGGGAATGGCCGAGCTATTTCTCGCCCGAGGCGCGCATGGCCGGCATCAAGCTGCAGACCAGCAAATGGGCCCGCCCGGCACCCAACACCGCGCCGACCAACAGCAAGGCGGCCGGTCTCTACATGATCTGCACCATGAGCAAGCACGCCGCCGAGAACGATGGTTTCCACGACGCGCTGATGCTCGACCATCGCGGCTGGGTGGCCGAGGCGACCGGTGCCAACTTCTTCATGGCGCTCGACGGCAAGCTGCACACCCCCATCCCCGACTGCTTCCTGGACGGCATCACCCGGCGCACGGTGATCGACCTCGCCAAGCGCCGCGGCATCGAGGTGATCGAGCGGGCGATCATGCCGGACGAACTGAAAAACGCCGATGAGATCTTCCTGACCGGCACCGCCGCCGAGGTCACCCCGGTGGGTCGGATTGACGATCTGACCTTCACGCCGGGTCGGATGTGTCAGATCCTGATGACCGACTACGACTCCCTGGTGCGGGGAGCCACCGCATCGGCGGCGGCGGCTGAATAGGCCTGTCGCGAAACTCCCCGCGTGGCGGCTCCAGGGCGACGGTGGCGATGGCCGCCGCCGCCCTTTCGCTGTCCGCGTCATGCCTTCGGCGCTGGTTCGCCTCCCTCCTCCGCTATGCGGTTGGGAAGTATCGAGTCCCGATTCGCCTCTTGATTGTAGTGATCTCCAGCGAATGGCTTTAATAGAATATTACAAGCCCGTGGCGTCCGTTGAAGTTTTTGATACCGTACTGCGACAACTTGCTCGTATGCCATCGACGGGGTTGGGCTATTCTAATATGAATATGACGTAGCAATGCAACGATTTATGGCTTGCCATCTCATCGTGCGCAATCCGCCCAAATCGGCTTGGCGGTTCAAGGAGAGTGATAATGGGGGATCGTCAGGGGAAAGGCACTGAACGGACCGGAAGCAGGTTCTCGCTGAAGAGCATCAACCAGAAGGTCATTCTGTCCGTCACCCTTTTGCTGATCGGCGGATTGGGCGGTCTCGTCGCCTATCAGAGCTACGCTTCGCGCGTCCTTGCGCTCAGCACCTTCGACGACAGCAACGCCATCCTCACCGCCATGCTCGGCGACAACATGTCGAGCGCCGTCAAATACGCCAGGACCGAAGCCCTCACGAACTCCTACAAGGAAATCGCGCAGAACGCTCGCGCCGGGTTGGACGGCGTCCTGGTCCACGCCGCCGATGGCAAGCCGCTCAACGATTTCGCGCAGCCCGGCTTCGACAAGGCGATGCTCCAAGCCTTCGCCGACAAGAACAAGCTGCCGGCGGACCGCAACAACATCACCGTGTCCACGGAAGATCACACCTTCATGATCATCCCGGTTTCGTTCGGCGCCCAGCGCGAGCGGATCGGAACCCTGGCGGTGGCGTGGAGCCGCGCCAACGTCATGCGGGCCATCGCCGAGGACACGCTGACATCCGCGCTGATCTCGATCGGCATCGTGATCCTGCTGGTGACGGCCCTCTACCTCCTGCTGCGCGTCGTGGTGATCCGGCCGACCGGCATCATCTCCGAGGCCATGGCGAAGATCACGCGCGGCGAGCTGAATTTCGAGCTGGACCAAGTCAGGCGGGGCGACGAGATCGGCACCATGGCGCGCGCCGTCGGCGTCTTCCGGGAGAACGCCATCAAGGTGCTCGACTTCGCCCGGGAGCAGGAGATCCAGAAGGTGGAGGCCGAACGCAACCGTGTCGCCATGGTCGCCAAGATGGCCGACGACTTCGACGGCAAGCTGTCGTCCGTGCTCGACTCGGTGTCCAGTTCGGCCGACCAGATGGGCGCCTTCGCCCGGACGATGTCCGAGAAGATGAACGAGGCGGAGCGGGGCACGGCCGAGATCACCCGCGCCACCGACAACACGATCTCCAACGTCGGCAACATCGCGGCCGCCACCGAGGAGCTTTCGGCGACCACCAGCGAGATCGCCCAGCGGATCAACGAGAGCGTCGACGTCGCCCGCAAGACCGCAACGGCGGCCGACCAGACCAGCAAGACCATCGCCGATCTCGCGGCCCAGGCGCTCAAGATCGGCGACATCGTCCAACTCATCAACGACATCGCCGGCAAGACCAACCTGCTGGCGCTGAACGCGACCATCGAGGCGGCGCGGGCGGGAGAGGCGGGCCGGGGCTTCGCCGTCGTGGCGTCCGAGGTCAAGGCGCTGGCCAGCCAGACGGCGCAGGCGACCGAGGAGATCACCCACCAGATCATGGGGGTCCAGCAGGTCACCAACAGGGCGGTCGAGGAGATCCGCACGATCTCGGCCGTGGCCGACGGGGCGCGGGAAATCGCGTCCGGCATCGCCGCCGCCGTGGAGGAGCAGAACATCACCACGCAGGACATCTCGCAGGCGGCGGCCCATGCCGCCAATGGCACCCAGGCTGTCGCCAGCAACATCAACATGGTCACGCTGGGCGTGGTCGACGCGACGCAGACGGTCCGCCAATTGCTCGACGCCAGCCAGGAGGTTTCCAAGCAGTTCGACTACCTGCGCTCCCAGGTGGCACAGTTCATCAACGACATGCGCGCGGCCTGATCCACCCGGCCGGCCGTCCCAGGGCGGCTTGTGGCCGATGCCCATTGCGAACGAGAGCCGCTGAAATGAAGGGCGCTGGATGGTTCATCCGGCGCCCTTCATTGATTTGCGCGGAGATCTTGGTAAGTTCGCCACCGTTGCCGGCTTCCGAAGCCTGGACCCTCCCGTCGATCTGGATCGCCCCTCGGCATGGACACTTGGCATGACCCGTTGGGCATGATTGAACCGCGGCATGATTGAACTGCGCGACGTGTCGCACGCCTTCGATGGGCGCATGATCCTCCACGACGTGCACCTGCGCCTGGATCAGCGGCGCATTGGCGTGGTGGGGGCCAACGGCTCGGGCAAGAGCACCTTCGCGCGCCTGCTCAACGGCTTGCTCGTGCCAACCCAGGGCAGGGTGCTGGTGGATGGGCTGGACACCAGGACCGACGGCAAGGCCGTGCGTCGCGCGGTCGGGTTCGTCTTTCAGAACCCCGACAGCCAGATCGTCTTTCCCATCGTCTCGGAGGATCTGGCCTTCGGCCTCAAGCCCCTGAGACTGCCGCGCGCCGAGCTGGACGCGAGGATCGACGCCGCCTTGCGGCGCTATGGCATGGAGCGGTACCGCGACCACCCTTGCCACCACTTGAGCGGTGGGGAAAAGCAGCTCCTGGCCCTTTCCTCCGTCCTGATCATGGAACCGCGTCACGTGATTCTCGACGAACCGACGACGTTGCTCGACCTCCGCAACCGCAACCGCGTGGTCGAAGCGCTGGGTGACCTGCCGCAACGGATCATCGTGGTATCCCACGACCTCGACCTGTTCCGCGATTTCGACCGGGTGATCGTGTTCGATGGCGGGAGGATCGTCGCCGACGACGATCCCGCTCCGGCGCTGGCCCACTACGTTTCCCTGATGTCATGACGCTCGGCCTCCACCTGCCCGGCGACAGCGTCATCCACCGCTTGCCGGTCGGGTGGAAGATCGGTTGCCTCCTGCTCGCCAGCACCGGCCTCTTCCTGGTCTCCGATCCGGCTTGGCTGGCGTTGGCCTTGGCGGGAGTCGCGATCCTGGTCATCGTCGCGCGGATTCCGCCCAGCGTCATGGCGCGCCAGATGGCGCCGGCCCTGGTGATTCTGGCGATCCTGGTCGCCGTTCAGGCGATCTTCGCCTCGGGACGGGAGGCGCTGGAACTTGGGCTGCGGTTCGGCGCGCTGCTGCCGCTGGCGTGCCTCGTCACCTTCACGTCGCGCGTTTCCGACATGATCGAGTTCATCGAGCGGATCACGGCTCCCTTGGCCCGGATCGGCTTCGATCCGGCCGCCGTCGCCCTGGCGCTGACGCTAGCCATTCGGTTCATCCCCGTCCTGTTCCAACTGATGACGGAAATCCGCGACGCGCAACGGGCGCGGGGGCTGGAACGAAGCCCTCTCGCCTTCTTCGCGCCGCTGCTCATCCGGACACTCAAGATGGCGCACGAGGTTTCCGAGGCGATCGAGGCGCGTGGCGATCCCGCGCCGCCGGACGGTCCGGCGGGAAGATCCCGCGCCAATCGAAAATAAGGGATGAGAGCAAGAAGATGGTGGTCAAGCACGTCGTCCATATCGCGCTGTTCGCCGCGATCGTCGCGGCATTGGGGCTGATGCCGCCGATACCGCTGCCGGTCATCCCCGTGCCGATCACGGCGCAGAGCATGGGGGCCATGCTGGCGGGCTCCATCCTGGGCGCTCGACGCGGTGGGCTGGCACTGGTCGTCTTCATCGCCCTGGTGATGATCGGCATGCCCATCCTCTCCGGCGGGCGTGGCGGCTTCGGGGTGTTCATGGGTCCGACGGCGGGCTTCATCCTGTCCTGGGCGGTCGCGGCCTTCATGATCGGCCACCTGACCGAACGGTCCTGGTCCCGATTGACCTTGGCCCGGCTGATCGCCTTCAACGTCCTGGGCGGCATCGTCGTGGTCTACGGCATCGGCATCGCCTGGCTGTCCTTGGTCTCCGGGGTGCCGATCGACAAGGCCCTGTATGGGTCGGCGGTTTTCATCCCGGGTGACATCGTCAAATGCGTCCTGGCCTCGATGATCGCCATGACGGTCAAGCGATCCTATCCGGTGATCCGGCGATAGCGGGGACCGCTGCCGCGACAAAAAAGGCGACCGGCCGGAGCCGGTCGCCTTCCACGCGCCATCGGACCGGGATCAGTTCAGGCCGTACTTGACCAGTAGACGGTCGAAGGTGCCGTCCTGCTGGATGACCTCGAACGCCGACTGCCACTCGTCGACCTTGATCAGGTTGCCCTTCAGGCTCGCCCCGATGAACGACCCGGTGATCTCGACCGGCGTTCCGAACACGAGCTGGTCATTGCGGCCGATGCCACGCCACTCGCTGACAGTCATCGGGTTGATGCCGTAGATCGACGCGACCTTGCCGGCGGCCAAGCCCTCGACCAAGGCCTTGTTGGACGGGAACTCGACGGTGTTCGTCAGCCCGTATTCCTTGAGGAACGTCTGCGAGGAGCTGCGCTCGAGCACGCCGATCGAGGCGACCTTCTTGGCCTCCTCCGGCGAGTTGACCGGAGCGGCGCCAGGCAGCGTCGTGAACGACCGCTTCATGTCGAACATCTTGGTGATCCAGCGGAAGCTGTTCTCGCGCTGCGGCGTCCGGGTCAGCGGGAAGATCAGGACATCGGCTTCGTTCTGGGCGATCTTGGACGCGTCGGTCCACAGGATGACCTCGATCGGGGCGGTCACCTTGACCAGCTTCTTCAGCTCCTCCATCACGTCGTACAGGAGGCCACGTTCGGTTTCCGAGTCGTTGGTCAGGGGAGGCACGACGCTGGTGACGATCCGGATCGGATCGGCCTTGGCCGGACCAGCGGCGAACAGGCCGGCGCAAAGCGCCAGGGCCGCGGCGGATTGGAGGGCCTTCTTGAAAAAACTGTTCTTATCGCCCGCACCATCGCGCTGGAACATGGCTGATTCCTTTCAGTCCGTGGGAAGTTCCCGGTTTGTCGCGACGGATACTCAGGTGAAATAGTTAGAAATTTTTTAATAATGATTAGGGTGCGACGATAATTCCGCAATGATGGATGTGAAGATGGCGAATGAATACTGGGTTATGTTGAAAAGGTGCTTCAGAATACGCGTGTACACTCAACCCTTTTCGTTTGCCGTCGTCTCCGCCCACCGCGATGCCGCGATGTCGTCACCTTCCTTGGCTTCGACCCAATGGCTGCCTTTGGCGGTTTCCTCGAGCTTCCAGAACGGTGCCCGGGTCTTCAGCCAGTCGATCAGGAAGTGACAGCTCTCGAAGGCGGCCTCGCGGTGCGCGCTGGCGGTGGCGACCAGGACGATCCTGTCGCCCGGCTCCAGCCGGCCATACCGGTGGATGATCAGGGTCGCGTCGAGCTTCCAGCGCCGCGACGCCTCGGCCTCGATCTCGGCCAGCTGGCGCTCCGTCATCCCCGGATAGTGCTCCAGCGTCATGGCGCTGGGCCCGCCGCCCATCTCGCGCACCAGTCCGACGAAGCTGGTGACGCCGCCGATGCCGTGGTTGTTCTCGGTCAGGGCCGCCAGTTCGGCCCCGACATCGAAATCCTCCCGCTGGACGCGGATCGCCATGACGTCAGCCTCCCGTCACCGGCGGGAACAGGGCGACCTCGTCCCCGGCCTTCAGGGGGTGGTCGGGGCGGGCGTATTGCTGGTTGACCGCGACGCGGACCACGGCGGTGTTCTTGAAGGCGTCGGCGAAATTGGGGCCGCGCGTGGGCAGCCACTCGATCAGCGAGGCGACGTCCCGGACATGCTCCGGCGGCGCCACCTCCTCGTGGGCGACGCCCGTCTTGGTCCGCAGCCACGCGAAGTACAGCAGCTTCATGATCAGGGTTCCTCAGGTTTGCCGAACGCGCGGCGCCGGCGGGACTCAGCCGGCGCCGCGCGCCGTGGTGGCGGCGTGCGGCTCCACCGGGCGCGCCACCGGATCGGGCTCCGGCTCGCGTTCCTCGTTCATGTGCTTCCACCCCGCCCGCATGTAGTCCCAACCCGTGATCAGCGTCAGCAGGCCCGCCGCCCACAGGCCCGCCTCGCCGATCGCCTGCACCGGCAAGTTGGGCGGGCCGTCGTCGCCGACGATCAGGATGCCCAGCGCCACCATCTGGATCGCGGTCTTCCACTTGGCCAGCTTGCTGACCGGCATGCCGACCCGGATACCGGCCAGGAACTCCCGCAGACCCGAGACCAGGACCTCGCGCAGCAGGATGACGACGGCGGGCAGCACAGCCACACCACTCAGCTTGTCGACCGCGACCAGCATGAACAGGACGGCGGCGACCAGCAGCTTGTCGGCGATCGGATCAAGGAATTTTCCGACGAGTGAAACCTGCGACCAGCTGCGCGCCAGGTATCCATCGAAGTAGTCGGTGATGGCCGCCAGCGCGAATAATCCGCACGCGGTCCAGGCCGCCCAGTGCTCGCGGACGAAGAACAGCCCGATGATGATCGGGATGACGATGATCCGCGAGAGTGTCAGGAGATTGGGCAGGCTGGTCAGCATGACTTGAAGGCTCTGATTTGCGACGACCCGGCGGGTCGAAGGGGACCCGGCGGCTGGAGCGGCATTCTAGCCGTCCGGATGGAAGTGATCATAAATCTTTTTAGCCACCGTGCGGCTGATTCCCTCGACTCCCTCCAAATCCGCCAGTCCAGCGCGTTCGACCCCCCGCGCCGACCCGAAATGGTGCAGTAACGCTTTCTTGCGCGACGGCCCGATGCCTGGGATCTCGTCGATCACCGACTGTCCGATCGCCTTGGTGCGGCGCGCCCGGTGGGTGCCGATGGCGAAACGGTGCGCCTCGTCGCGCAGTCTCTGAAGGAAATAGAGCACCGGGTCCTTCGGGTCCATGCCGAAAGGCGGCCGGTCCGGCATGAAGAAGCGTTCGCGCCCGGCGTTGCGGTCGGGACCCTTGGCGATCGACACCACCGCCAAGTCGGTGATGTCCAGCTCGTTCAGCACTTGCATCGTGGCGCTCAGCTGCCCTTGGCCACCGTCGATCAGCACCAGATCGGGCCACATCCCGCGCTCGCGTTCGGGATCCTCCTTCAACGCGCGGGAGAACCGGCGGGTCAGCACCTCGCGCATCATGCCGTAATCGTCGCCGGGCGCCACGTCGGACCGGATGTTGAACTTGCGGTAGCTGTTCTTCATCAGCCCGTCCGGACCCGCCACGATCATGCCGCCGATCGCGTTGGTGCCCTGGATGTGGCTGTTGTCGTAGACCTCGATCCGTTCCGGGACGCTGTCGAGCCCGAACACCTCGGCGACACCCTCCAGCAGGCGCGCCTGCGACGCGCTCTCCGACAGGCGCCGTCCCAGCGCCTCCTTGGCGTTGACCAGGGCATGGTCGACCAGCCGCTTCTTGTCGCCCCGGCGCGGCTCCGACAGCTCGATCCGATGGCCGGCGCGCAGGCTCAGCGCCTCGGCGATCAGTTCCCGCTCCTCCGGCTCGTGGCTGAGCAGGATCAGGCGCGGCGCCGGCTTGTTGTCGTAGAACTGGCTGATGAAGGAGCCCAGGACCTCGGCGGTCTCCAGGTTCTTGTCGTGGCTGGGGAAATAGGCCCGGTTGCCATAGTTGCTGCCGCCCCGGAAGAAGAAGACCTGGATGCAGGTGGAGCCGCCGTCCTGATGGCAGGCGATCACGTCGGCGTCCTCGATTCCCTCGACGTTGATGTCCTGGTGGGCCTGGGTATCGGACAGCGCCCGGATGCGGTCGCGGAACCGGGCGGCGGTCTCGAAGTCTAGCGCCTCGGCCGCCGCCTGCATCTGCTTGGCGAAATCGGCCTGGATGTCCCGGCTCTTGCCCGCCAGGAAGGCGCGCGCCTGGGCCACCTGCGCCTGGTACTCCGCCGGGGTGACGCGGCCGACGCAAGGCGCCGTGCAGCGCTTGATCTGGTGCTGCAGGCAGGGGCGGGTGCGGGTGGCGTAGACCGTGTCGGCGCAGTTGCGCAGCTGGAAGGCGCGCTGCAACGCCGTCACCGTCCGATTGACCGCGCTGCCCGAGGCGAACGGACCGAAATAGTCGGCGGTCTGGTCGCGGGCGCCGCGATGCTTGGTCAGCTGCGGATAGTCGTGGTCGCGGGTGATCTTGATGTACGGGAAGGACTTGTCGTCCCGCAGCAGGACGTTGTAACGCGGCATCAGCCGCTTGATCAGGTTCGACTCGAGCAGCAGCGCCTCGACCTCGGTGTGGGTCGTGACGAATTCCATGTTGGTGGTCTCGGCCACCATGCGCTGGAGCCGGTTGGGCAGCTTCTGGACATGGGTGTAGTTGACCACCCGCTTCTTCAGGTTCTTGGCCTTGCCGACATACAGGGCGTCGCCTGCGTCGTTCATCATCCGGTAGACGCCGGGGCTGTTGGGCAGCGTCCGCAAGTAACCCCGGATGATCTCGGCCCCCTGCGTCAGATTACCCGCGGTGACCCGCCGGCGCGGCGCGGGCGGTGCTGGGGCCGGCGATGCCGGCTGGTCCGCCGGTCCGGAGGAGCCGGGAAGGGGGGTGGTGATCTGATCAGCTGCCATGATGCGCGGTATGTTGGCTGTTTTCGGCCATTGGTCAACCGTCGTCCCGGGGAATGGGGCGCCGACTCACCCCGGGCGGAACAGGGCTTCAGGACTATCCACGGAAACTGTGGATAACTATGTCGATAACCTGCGGACGACTCACTGGGAAATCAGCATCTCTCAGGGTTTCCAGCTTCTGCCCAAATAGTAGGCAAAAAAGACAAGTAATTGATATTGCTCATGAATTTTCCTGTCAAGCGGCTGCGACATGGGGCTGTGCCGCATTTTTACGGTTGACAAGACGTGGCTCGCGGCGAGTGCGAGCGTTGTGCAAAACTTCAATGCCGCGAGAGTTGAGTTTGTCGATGTGACAGTTTCGAGTACCCGTATACTGTCCCGGCGGCTCACTCGACTGGCACGAATCCGCGTCCTGGCTGGGCCCAGCCAAGATGCTCGCCGCCATCCAGCGCGATCATCTGTCCGGTCAGGGCCGGCGAGTCGAGTATGAACCGGACGCCGTCGCAGATCTCCTCCGGCGAGGTCGGGCGCTGGAGCGGGATGTTCTCCCACTGGGACGCGAAATGCTCCTCCGTCTGGCGGTCGTTCCTCAGGGTCGGGCCCGGGCCGATGCCATTGACCCTGATTCGTGGCGCCAGCGCCAGCGCCAGGGTCTGGGTCAATGTCCACAACCCCGCCTTGCTCAGGGTATAGGACAGGAAATGCGGCGTCAGGTTCCAGACCCGCTGGTCCAGGATGTTGACGACGCAGCCCCGCTCGTCGTCCGGCAATTGCCGGGCGAAGGCCTGGGAGAGCACCAGCGGGGCCCGCAGGTTGGTCTCGATGTGGCGGTCCCAGCTGGTCCGGTCGGCGGTGCCGATCTCGTCCCGTTCGAAGACGCTGGCGTTGTTGATCAACGCGGTCAGCGGTCCCAGCCGCTCGACCGCCTCCGGCACCAGGCGGACGGTGTCGGCCTCGTCTCCCAGGTCGCCCTGGATCGCCACGGCCCTGCCGCCGGCACTGGCGATCTCCGCCACCACGCCGTCGGCGTCGTCCCTGGAGGTGAAGTAGTGAACGGCGACGGCCCAGCCATGCGCGGCGAGATCCAGCGCCATGGCCCGGCCGATCCGCTTGCCGGCTCCCGTGATCAACACGGTCTTTTTCTTGATCGCTACCATGGCGTCAATCTAACCCGCCGCCACCGGCTGGCAAGCGTCTTCAGGGGCTTATCGGAACGAGATGGCTGACGATGCCATGACCGTGGCGCCACAGGTGGAGCGCCATGGCGGGCGGTTCCGGCGACACCGCCGCCGGCGCCTCGGGATCGAGATCGAGCGCGAACAGGAAAGCGGCGCTGGGCGCCGTGCTGGAGATCGTGCCGTGCCAGCGGACCTGCGTCGGACGATGGACATGGCCGCACAGGATGCGCTCGATCTCGGGATGCTTCCCGACCAGCGCCCCCAGGCGCTCCGTGCCGAAGCAGCGCAGCGCGTCCATGAAGCGCACGCCGACCTCGTGCGGCGGATGGTGCATCAGGAGCACGGTGGGCCTGCCGTCCGACTCCGAAAGCCTCCGCTCCAGCCACTCGGTCCGCCGCCCGCACAGCAATCCCGAGGTTTCACCGGGCACCAGCGTGTCCAGCGCGATCACGCGCACCGGAAGATGGTCGATCACGTATTGGAAATAGGGCCCTTCGGGCGGCAGCCAGGGCTGGCCCGCGCACAGACGCCGCAATCCGTCTCGGTCGTCGTGGTTGCCGGGAATGGCGCACCAGGGCGGTTCCAGCGGCGCCAGCAACCGGGCCAACGCCTCGTACTCTCCCGGATGGGGTCCATTGGCGAGGTCGCCGGTGATGACGACGAGATCCGGCCGGGGCCGAAGCGCGTTGAGCCGCGCCACCGTCGTGGCCAGGGCGGTGGCGGTATCGATCCGGCCGGCGGCCAGTTCGCCCGGCTCGGTCACGTGCAGGTCGGAGATCTGCGCGATCAGCATCCCGGTTTCTTTGCGTATGGCACCTTGGCCGCGACCATGCTGGTCAAGGCGTGCGTTCGATGGCGAAGATGACTCAGATTGCCCTGATGTCGAGTTCGAAGAAAGGAAAAGAAGCGGCGGAGGTGTGACCTCCGCCGCTCCCTGGCTGGGTGGTTTGGTTTCCGGGATCTGTGGCGGGCCCTCCGCCGCTCAGCAGCCGGCTTCGGAATTGATGCCCCCGACCGTCTGGCAGGCGTTGGAGAGGAAGCCGGTGGAGGCGTTGACGGCGTTGTTGGCGAGGCCGATCACGGTGGCGTTGCCCTTGACCTCGACGTTGCCCTTGATCGAGCCGATGTTCTGGTCGGCCTTGGCCAGGAAGCCGGTCGCGGCGTTGACCGCGTTGTTGGCGAGGCCGATGACCGTGGCGTTGCCGCCGATCTGGACGCCGCCGCGCTGCTGCGCCATCGCGGGGCTGATGACCAGGGAACCGGTGAACAGGGAGACGGCGACCAGGGCGGCGGTGGTGATGCGGATCATGACGATGGCTCCTTATCGGGTTGGTTTGGTTGGGTTGTTCAGGTTCAGGTTGGAGGCGGCTGCCGTTGTCTTCCGTCGCCGTCTCGATGAACAAACCCTAACCAATCCCAGGGCTTGGGCCTGTAAACCAGCCCACACCGCGCGGGTTTTCGGTGTGAACCAAGTCACCCTCGCGATGCGGCCTCCCGCGGCCACCCCCTGCTGGACGCCTCCACCTTTGGCATGCTCCTTGAAGACGAACGGGACCAAGACGATCTCGAATGGGGGAGGAACGCACCATGTCGGTGCCGCGGAGCCGTTACTGGCATGAGTTGACGACCAAGGAATTCGCGGCGCTGGATGCCGAACACACCATCGCCGTGCTGCCGGTGGGCGCCGTGGAGCAGCATGGGCCGCACCTTTCGGTCTGGGTCGACAGTGCCATAAACGCGGGTATCATCGCCCGCGCCGTCCCGTTGATCCCTCCGGACCTCTCCGTGCTTGTCCTACCCATGCTACCGGTCGGAAAATCCGACGAGCACCAAGCCTTTCCCGGCACGCTGACCCTTTCCGCCGAGACGCTGATCCGCGTCTGGACCGAGGTCGGCGAGAGCGTCCACCGCGCCGGCATCCGCAAGCTGGTCCTGTTCAACAGCCATGGTGGCCAGCCCCAGATCATGGCCATCGTGGCGCGCGACCTGCGGGTCCGTTTGAAGATGTTCGTGGTGACCTGTGACTGGTTTAGCCCCGGCCTACCGGAGGGCTTGTTCCCGCCATCGGAGGTGGTCCACGGGATCCATGGCGGCGCCATCGAAACCTCGATGATGCTTCACCTACGCCCCGATCTGGTCCGCCCCGCCGAGCGTCGGAAGTTCGATAGCCTGAGCATCGAGATGGAGCAGGAGTTCAAATACCTGACGCCGGAGGGCAAGGTCGGGTTCGGCTGGCAAAGCCAGGACCTCAACCTGTTCGGCGTCTGCGGTGACGCCACGGACGCTGACGCCGAGCGTGGCGCCAAGCTGGTCGACCACGCCGCCCGCTGCCTTGTCGAGCTGCTGGGTGAGGTCGAGCGCTTTCCGCTGGACGCGTTGCGCGATCGGGTGTGACCGGTTGGGCGGGCGCGTGCCTCATTTTTGCACAACCGTTGATGCGGCGCCGCTTTTTCGTGCGCTGGGTGCGGGGAAGCATCGCGTGCACCCGAGAGCGGCCGGCGAAGACGTCGTGGTACGGCTTTTGCTGAGAATACGAATGGCGGCGTCAAGTGCGCCGCGCCGGATTTCACGAACTAGGGACATGCGCCAGACACGTGGAAACAGGATCGCCCCGGTAGGCGGGGATTATTCCACGGTCCGGCAATCCCTGACCAGTCACTCTAGGGGGGCGGGATCTTGGTCCCCTCCGCATTGGAACCCGTCCCCCTCTTTTCCCAGTTTTGATCTTCCGGGCCCTCTTTTCCCGAAATTCGCCGGGTATCGTGATATGCATGATGCCGAGAGCGCTTCAGCATCCGCTTGAGAGAACGGTCGCCGATCATGCCGATCCCTTTCCAGAAATGCTTCGCCGGCCCATCTCCCGGCGCCAAGTTCTGGCTGAAGAAGGCCACCGTGCCGTTATCCCTGCTCGCCGATCCATTACCTGGGATCGCGGCCGGGGCCGGTCGCGACGATCTGGTACCGGTCGACATCAGGATCGAGAACGGCGCGGTCGCCGCCGTGCTGCCTGAAGGAACCGCACCCTGCTGCGGTCCCGGCTTCAACCTGGAGCACGGTATCGTCTGGCCGTGCCCGGTCGACATCCACACCCATCTCGACAAGGGCCACATCTGGCCGCGCCAAGAGAACCCCGACGGGACCTTCAAAGGTGCCCTCGACGCCGTCGCGCGCGACCGCGAGGCCCATTGGAGCGCCCGCGACGTGGCCGCCCGCATGGAGTTCGGTCTGAAATGCGGCCACGCTCACGGCACGGCGGCCATCCGCACCCATCTCGACTCGCAAGGCCCTCAAGCCGACATCTCGTGGCCAGTGTTCGCCGAGGCGCGCGACCGCTGGGCCGGCAGGATCACGCTCCAAGCGGTCTCGCTGGTCATGATCGAGACCTACCTGACGGATGAAGGCGTCCGGATCGCCGATCTGGTGGCGCGCCACGGTGGGGTGCTCGGCTGTGTCAGCTACATGATCCCCGGGATCGACACCGCCCTGGACCGGCTGTTCGCGCTGGCGGCGGAGCGCGGGCTCGATGTCGATTTCCATGTGGACGAGACGGACGACCCCTCGGCCGAGAGCCTCCGCCACATCGCCCAAGCGGTCCTTCGCGCCGAATTCCAAGGGCGGGTCCTGTGCGGCCATTGCTGCAGCCTCGCCACCCAGGATCCAGACCAGGCGCTCGCCACGCTCGACCTGGTGGCGGAAGCCGGGCTGGCGGTGGTGACCCTGCCCATGTGCAATCTCTATCTCCAGGATCGGGTGCCGGGCCGCACGCCCCGTTGGCGCGGCGTCACCCTACTTCACGAAATGCGGGCGCGCGGCATTCCGGTGGCGGTGGCGTCCGACAATTGCCGCGACCCGTTCTACGGCTATGGCGACCATGACATGGTCGAGGTCCATCGCGAGGCGACCCGGATCCTGCACCTGGATCGGCCCTTCGGCGATTGGCCGCGCGCCACGGCGGCGACCCCCGCCCACATCATGCGACTCGATGACATGGGCTTGATCGGAGATGGCCGTGCCGCCGACCTGATCGTGTTCCGGGCACGAACCTACAGCGAGCTGCTGTCACGGCCGCAATCCGACCGTACGGTGCTTCGCGCGGGAACGCCGCTCGACGTCAGACCGCCCGACTACCGCGAGTTGGACGAGTTGTTCACGTGAAGCCTCTGGAGCCAACCCTGACGTGTCGCCAATAGTTGCGTTAGTTCATTATTGATCGGCGCGCTCGACTTCGTGTTCCGAAAAAGCCATGATCATTTTAGTAAAGAGGTGCGGACAGTTTCGTACGCACCCTTTTTGGGTATCATCGGCAGAGGGACCGGGCCGGGCGCGGCCGGATCGAGAGTCATGAAGCTGTTCGCGCGTCTGGTCATCCTCGTCGCCCTGCTGGGGCTCGGCGGTGGGGCCTACTGGTATTTCACCGTCCACCAAGGCGCGGGCATGACCGCCGCCAAGGCTCCCGGTGGTGGCGCCCCAGGAGGGGGCGGGCCGCCCGGTGGCATCCCCGTCGAGGCGCGGACGGTCGATATCGGCGACGTGTCGCGCACGGTGACCTCCGTCGGCACCCTGTTCTCCGACGAGTCGGTGATCATGCGGCCCGAGGTGGCGGGCAGGATTACCGAGATCCGATTCGGCGAGGGCCAGCGGATACGCAAGGGCACGGTGATGCTGCGGCTGGACGACGCCATCGCCAGGGCGACGCTGGAACAGGCGATGGCCAGCCTCAACCTCAGCAAGACCGAGGCCGACCGCGCCGACGAGCTGTACCGCCAGGGCTCCGGCAGCGCCCGCGCCCGTGACCAGGCCCGCGCCAAGCTGCTGGCGGACGAGGCGTCGGTGTCGCTGGCCCGCGCCCAGCTCGCGAAGCTGGAACTGCTGGCGCCATTCGACGGTGTGCTCGGCCTGCGCCGGGTCAGTGTCGGCGACGTGGTCCAGTCCGGCAAGGAGATCGTCAACCTCGAGGCCGTCGATACCCTCAAGCTGGATTTCCGGGTGCCGGAGCTTTACCTGCCGACCGTGCGGAACGGCCAGACGCTGGCGATCACGGTCGACGCGGTGCCCGACCGTCAGTTCGCCGGCACCGTCTACGCGATCGACCCGCTGGTTGATGTCAATGGCCGCAGCGTCAACATCCGCGCCCGCGTGCCCAACACCGACGACGTCCTGCGGCCTGGCCTGTTCGCCCGCGTGACGCTGACCCTGACCACCCGGAAGAACTCCATCCTGGTGCCCGAGGAGGCCATGGTCTCGGTCGGGGCCGACCAGTTCGTCTTCAAGGTGGTGGACGGCAAGGTGACGCGGGTCAAGGTCCGCACCGGCGAGCGCCGCGCCGCCAAGGTCGAGATCGTCGACGGGCTGTCCGCCGGCGACATCATCGTGACGGCGGGGCATCTGAAGATCCGCGACGGCGTTCCGGTCACGATCGTTCCAGCGGTCGGGCCCGCGGCCGGGAGCTGAACCCATGCAAATCTCCGAACTCAGCATCCGGCGCCCGGTCCTCGCCACCGTCATGAGCCTGACGGTGCTGCTGATCGGCATCGTGGCCTATCAGCGGTTGGCGGTGCGCGAATATCCCAAGATCGACGAGCCGGTGGTCACGGTGACCACCAAGTACCAGGGCGCCAGCGCCGAGATCGTCGAGAGCCAAGTGACCCAGCCGCTGGAGGAAAGTCTGGCCGGCATCGAGGGCATCGACGTGATGTCCTCGATCAGCCGGTCGGAAACCAGCCAGATCACGGTGCGCTTCCGCATCACGCGCGAGGTCGACGTCGCGGCCAACGACGTGCGCGACCGGGTCGGACGCGTGCGCGGCGGCCTGCCGGACGAGATCGACGAGCCGGTCATCGCCAAGGTCGAGGCCGACGCCCAGCCGATCATCTATCTGGCCTTCTCCAGCGACCGCCACACGCCGCTGGACGTCACCGACTACGCCGACCGCTTCGTCAAGGACCGGTTGCAGAACCTGCCCGGCGTCGCCGATATCCGCATCTTCGGCGAGCGCAAATACGCCATGCGGATCTGGCTCGACCCCACCCGCATGGCCGCCTACAAGGTGACGCCGCAGGACGTCGAGACCGCGCTCCGCCGCCAGAACATCGAGATCCCGGCGGGCCGGGTGGAGAGCGTCCAGCGCGAGTTCACCGTCGTGTCCGAGACCGACATGCGGACGCCGGTCGAGTTCGAGAACGTCATCCTGCGTGACGAATCGGGCTATCTGGTCCGCCTGGGCGATGTCGGACGGGCCGAGATCGGCGCGCGGGACGAGCGGGTGCTGGCGCGGTTCAACGGCCGCAACGCCGTCGCGATGGGCGTCGTCAAGCAATCGACCGCCAATCCGCTGGATGTCTCCAAGGCGGTGCAGACGACCCTGCCGGTGATCCGGTCGACCCTACCGGACGGCATGAGCGTCGATATCGGCTATGACAGCTCGGTCTTCATCGCCGAGTCGATCAACGCCGTGTTCCACACGATCCTGGAAGCGATCGTCCTGGTCGTGCTGGTGATCTTCTTCTTCCTGCGGTCGCTGCGCGCGACCCTGATCCCGCTGGTCACCATCCCGGTGTCGCTGATCGGCACCTTCGCGATCATGTTCGTCTTCGGTTTCAGCATCAACACGCTGACCCTGCTGGCGATGGTCCTGGCGATCGGGCTGGTGGTGGACGACGCCATCGTCATGCTGGAGAACATCTACCGCCACGTCGAGGAGGGCATGCCGCCGTTCCGCGCGGCCCTCCAGGGCTCGCGCGAGATCGGTTTCGCGGTGGTCGCGATGACCATCACGCTGGCGGCGGTGTACGCGCCGATCGGCTTCCAGACCGGACGCACGGGGCGGCTGTTCACCGAGTTCGCGCTGACCCTGGCGAGCGCGGTGCTGGTCTCCGGCTTCGTGGCGCTGACGCTGTCGCCGATGATGTGCTCCAAGCTGCTCAAGCATCAGGCGCGCCATGGCTTCTTCTACAACCTGATCGAGGGCTTCCTGAACGGCCTGACCAACGGCTACCGCTGGGTCCTGCGGCTGTCGCTGCGGGCCCGGCCGGTCATCGTGCTGATCGGGCTCGGCGTCGCGGCGGCCAGCTACGTCCTGTTCGGCCAGATCAAGTCGGAGCTGGCACCGACCGAGGACCGCGGCACCATCGTCGGCATCGTGATAGCGCCAGAAGGCTCGACCATGGAGTACACCGACCGCTACGCCCGCGTGCTCGAAGGCTTCGTCAAGCAGGTGCCGGTGGTCGAGAAGTTCTTCATGGTCGTCGGCTTCCCAGTGGTCAACCAGGGCATCACCTTCGTCCGGCTGATCGACTGGAAGGACCGCGACATCAAGCAGCAGACGGTCGTCCAGCAACTGGCGCCGAAGTTCTTCGGCGTGCCCGGCACGCTGGCCTTTCCGGTCAACCCGCCGTCGCTGGGGCAGAGCCCGACCGACAAGCCGATCCAGTTCGTCATCCAAACCTCGCTGCCCTACCGCGACCTCCAGGGCATGGTCGATAAGATGATAGCCGAGGCACGGACCAATCCCGGCTTGGTCAACATCGACACCGACCTCAAGCTGAACAAGCCGGAGCTGAAGATCTCGCTCGACCGCGACAAGGCGGCGGACATGGGGTTGGAGATCGACACCATCGGACGGACGCTGGAAACCCTGCTGGGTGGCCGGCAGGTCACCCGGTTCAAACGCAACGGCAAGCAATACGACGTGATTGTCCAGGTCGGCGGCGTCGACCGCACCAACCCGGACGACATCGCCAGGATCCATGTCAGGGGCAAGAAGGGCGATATGATCAGCCTCGCCAACCTGATCAGGATCGAGGAGCGGGTCTCGCCGAAGGAGCTGAACCACTTCAACAAGCTCCGCTCCGCCACGATCACCGCGACGCTGGGGCCGAACTACACGATGGGCGAGGGGCTGGCCTTCCTGACCGCCGCGGCGGAACGGTCGCTGCCGGCGGCGGCGCAGGTCGACTACTCGGGCCAGAGTCGGGAATTCCGCGAGTCGAGCAGTGGCCTCTACGTCACCTTCGTGCTGGCGCTGGCCTTCATCTATCTGGTGCTGGCGGCGCAGTTCGAGAGCTTCGTCGATCCCTTCGTGATCATGCTGACCGTCCCGCTGTCGATGACCGGCGCCTTGCTGGCGCTCCAGCTGACCGGCGCCACCATGAACGTCTATAGCCAGATCGGGCTGGTGACGCTGGTCGGACTGATCACCAAGCACGGCATCCTGATCGTCGAATTCGCCAACCAGCTCCAGCGCCAGGGCGTCGACGTGCGCGACGCCGTAATCCAGTCCACCGTGCTGCGGCTTCGCCCGATCCTGATGACGACAGGCGCCATGGTCCTGGGTGCCGTGCCGCTGGCCTTCGCGACCGGCGCCGGTGCCGAGAGCCGTCAGGCGATCGGCGCCGTGATCGTCGGCGGCATGCTGCTGGGCACGCTGCTGACCCTGTTCGTGGTGCCGACGGTCTACACCTACATCGCGCGCAAGAGACCCTTCCAGGAAGACGCCCCCGCCATCCCGCACGTTCAGCCGCACCCGGCGGAGTGATCGGGCGGAGTGTCGCGGGCAAACGCCTTCAGCCGTAGGTCGGATAAAGCGAAGCGGCATCCGACAAGCAGGCGCGTCGGGAGTGATTTCGGCTGCCGCTGCGCCATAGCCGACCTACTTCCTCCACCAAAGATGCCACCACTCATGAAGGGCCTTCAGCCCTCGGCCCGTTTTAGCAGCCCGAACATCACCGTCAGCAGTTCGGCGGGCCGGACCGGTTTGCCGATGAAGGCGTCCATGCCGGCGGTGTGGCAGGCTTCCCGGTTGTCGCCGTCGGTGTGGGCGGTGACCGCGACGATGGGGGTGCGTCCCGCCTCGCCGGGCATGGCGCGGATCAGGCGCGTCGCCTGGATGCCATCCATCCGCGGCATCATCACGTCCATCAGGATCAGCCGGATGCCGCCGTCGGCCATGGCCTTGACGGCGGCCTCGCCATCCGGGACGACGCGTGTCTGGTAGCCGGCCCTGCGGCAGATCAGATCGACCAGCTTCTGATTGATCGGGTTGTCCTCGGCGATCAGGATCTGCATGGGGCACCGCTGGGACCGAGTGGACTCGAAGAATGAATTTAAGGCGTGTTGTATGAAACTTTCAATCCTAATATGTCATTGTAATATGCGTTCCGCCCGCGACCGCCCCGACCTCGGATGCGCCGGATCAGAAGCGCGAGAGCGTCTTGTCGACCTTCGCAAGGAAGCGCCGCCGGCTCTCGGGCGTTGATTTGTCCATCGACGCGTGGGCCAGATGGACCACGCGACAGCCGCGCGCCATCAGCGGCCTCAGCCCGCGCGTGAACACCGCCTTGCCGGGGTCGCGCATCCAGAACTTCATGAACCACCAGGGCGAGCCATGGGTCGTGATGATCGCCAGCTTGCGGATGTTGGTCAGCCCCGGCTGGATCCTGCCGCCGTCCTCCGGCAGGTGGAAGGCCACCCCCGGCAGCCAGACGCGGTCCAGATAGCCCTTCAGGATGGCGGGCACGCCGTACCACCAGGTGGGAAAAACGAAGACCAGCGCGTCGGCCCAGCGCAGGGCATCGACGTACTCCCTGACCGGCGCCTCGTTGACGCCGGTCGTGTGATAGTCCTCGCGCTCCCGGGCGCCCAGGGTGGGGTCGAAGCCGCGGGCGTGGAGGTCGAAATCGCGGACCTCGTGGCCCGCCCGTTCCAGCGCCGCGACCACCGTCCGGTGGATCGCGGCGTTGAAGCTGGTGTCGACCGGGTGGGCGAAAATGACGTGTATCCTCATACCGCCTTGAGTAGCGGAAGCGTCAGCCGCGTTCCAGCGGTGTGAAAGGCCAGGGTGATCGTCCGGCAATCGACCAGTCGCGTCTCCGCCGCCTCGGCACCCGTGCCGGGGTTGACCGGAAAGGCCGGGAAGCAGGCGCCGGCGAGGCTCAGGCGCAGGCGGCAACCAGCTGGGACCGTGGCGCAGACGGCGCGCATCGCAACGCGCAAGGGCAGGGTCGCGGCCCCTTCCTCGACCCGGGCGTGCCCCTGCGTCAGGTTCAGCACCCGGCCGTCCGGCTCGACCCTGGACAGCACGGCGGAGACGTCGAAGCTGGCGGCGTCGGACAGCACCGCCAGTTCCAGCGCCACTGGGCCGGCCAAGGTCACCGGGGAGGACAGCGGTTCCGTCGTGTAGCAGGCGACGTCGCCGCGCTGGTCCACCTCCGACCGGTCGCGCATGCCGGCCTGGATGGCGGCGTGGCCGCCGACCGTCGGCACCGGACGCCACGGGTCATGGACGATCCTATCCACGCCGGTCCCGCTCGGCCGCTCGACCAGCCTGCCTTCCTCGGTCGAGACGGCGGCCAGCCCCGTGGTGGCGATGTGGAGGTGGCTCGGCTCCGGGTCGGGCAAAGCGTCGAAGCTCCGCCAGTGCCCGGTCCCCAGGTCGAACAGGTCGACCGCCGGGGCGTCCGGCGCCGGCTGGCCCTTCAGGAAGCGGTCGAACCAGGCGATCTGCTCGCGGTCGACCGGACTGGCGGCCTCCGGGCCGAAATCGACGCTCCCGACCTTGCGGATCCAGGGCATGTGGGTCCAGGGGCCGACGATCAGCCGTTGCGGCGCGTCGGTGCGGGCGGCGATCTCCTTGAAGGCGCCCAGCGTACCGGTCAGCATCTGGTCGAACCAGCCGCCGATATGGAGCATCGGCACGTCCACCGGCTTGCCGGTCAGCGCCGCGCGCGGCGAGATCCGGTCCCAGAAAGGACCCGGCTGCGGATGGCCCAACCAGTCGTCGTAGTGGGAATAGCGGGCGTAGCCGCGCAGGACGCGGGGATGGGTCGGCAGTTCCTCGTCCAGCGGCAATACCCGCGCCGCCGCGTAGAGCGCCTGATGCGCGATGAAGTCCTGGCGCCGCCGCGCGGCCTCCGCCGCCATCTGGATGCCCCAGCCCAGGTTGTCGGCCAGCCGGAAGGCTCCCCCCTCATAGGCCCAGTCGTCGTGCATGTCCCAGCCGACCATGGCTGGGCACAGCGCCTTCAGGGCCGGGGCGCCGCCGGCCAGCGCCAAGAGCTGCGTGTTGCCCTGATAGGAGAACCCGTACATGCCGACCACCCCCGTCGATCCGGGCAGTCCGGCGGCCCAGGCCACGGAATCGGCGCCGTCCTCGACCTCGTGGTCGAACAGCCTGAACTCGCCCGCCGAGGTGCCGCAGCCGCGAACGTCCTGGACGACCACGATGTAGCCATGGGCCGCGTACCATTGCGGATGGGCGTAGACGACGGTCGACGCGATCGAGCGGCCATAGGGCTGGCGCATCAGAAGGACGGGGAAGGGGCCGGGGGCGTCCGGTTCGTGTATGTCGGCGTCCAGCCGGACACCGTCGCGCGTCGTCATCGAGACGGTGCGCGGTGGCCGCACCGGCAGCGGCGTGGTGTTCCGGTCGCGCCCGCCGGCCAGGGCGATCATGGCGACCGCATGCCCGTCAGGACCGCCCTGTCCTCGTCATCGAGCGCCACCGGGGTGCCGGCGTGGATCATCTCGGCGAAGTCCTCGTTCGGCACCATCGTACAGAGCGCGTACAGCTTGGACGCCCCGGTGTTCTCGATGACGTGGACGCTGGTCGGCGGCAGCAGGATCGCGTCGCCGGTCCGGAGCTCGACGGTCCGGCCATCGCAGTGGGCGCGGCCCTCGCCTTTCAGGATGAAGAACATCTCGTGGGCGCGCTGGTGGCTGTTCGGTGGCGTCTTGCCGCCGACATCGTAGATCTCGACCACGCAGGTGAACGGCACGCCTTCGCCAATCGGATCGAACACGCAGGCCATGTAATTGGTGTCGTCCGGACTGATCCGGAACGCACGGTAATCGGCGGCGGTCTTGACCACCAAGTCCCCGGCGGTTTCCTGGACGGGTGCCATGTCGCTCAATCCCTCATGCCGTTCAGCAGGTGGTCGGATGTCGTGACGAAGCCGAAGCATTGCTTGACGTTGTACAGGGTGGCCTCGAGGCAATAGCTGGGCGAGGTGGTCGCGGCGCAATCGCCGACCAGCACGCAGTCGTAGCCGAGGAAATTGGCGTCCTGCAGGGTACACATCACGCACTGGTCGACATTGACGCCCGCGAACAACAGCGTCTTGACGCCAAGATTGCGGAGGATGCTGTCCAGTTCGGTATCCCAGAAACCGCTCATCCGGTACTTGGCGACGTGGATGTCGGTCGGGGCCACCGCGAGCCCGTCGACGATCGCCGCCGCCCAGCTGTCGCGTTCCAGCACCTTGGCCCCTGCCGCCGGTCCCGCCGGGCCGGGCAGGGGATCGCCCAGGCCGACGCCCTCGCCCGTCGGCTTGTAGACGTGGAGCAGCGACGGGCTGAGGTTCAGCCGGTCCGGCCGGTTGCCCCAGTTGACCCACAGGACCGGCACCCCCTTGGCGCGCAGCCGCGGCATCAACGCGGTGAGCGGCGCTATCGGGGTGCGGGCGGCGGTGACGTCGACGCCGATATGCGCCAGCCAGCCGTGGGGAGAGCAGAAGTCGTTCTGCATGTCGATCACGACGATCGCCGTCCGGGCCAGATCGATCACGATGTTCTGCGGCTCCGCCTTGGCCGCCAGCGGATGGGGTGTCGCCGGCGGACGGACCATGTCGACCGTCTCGCGGGAGACGCGCCACCGGTTCGCCGGCGCCGAGCCGAGCGGGTTCATCACCATTGCTTGCTCCCCCTTGATGGGACATGGGATCAGCGTGTCGGCGGAGGCTCGCACGCGGCGTGCCATTGGTCCCAGACCCGGTTTGAAGGCCGCCGCCAAAGCCGGATGTACCCCCGCGTGGCCACGGGGATGCCGGTTAAGGGCTCTCTCCTGCACAGGATTTAGGCGGTATATTGCTCTTCTTATAGGCTTGCGATGGAGGCGTCGCGGGCTATGGTTAGACTTATGTTCTATGTCGCTGATGGACCGGGTGAAAAATGAGAATCGATGCTGGCAGGAAGCCCGGTTGGGAGAAGCTCGGCGCGTTCTGTCGCCACGTCGATGTGGATATTCCGGGTGCCGCCGACGGTCCGCTGGCCGGCCTGACCTTCGCGGCCAAGGACCTGTTCGATGTCGCGGGGCATCCAACCGGTGCCGGCAATCCCGCTTGGCTGTCATCCCATCCGGTGGCGACCCGCACCGCCAAGGCGGTCCAGATGATGTTGGACGCGGGCGCGCGGCTGGTCGGCAAGACCATCACCGACGAGTTGGCCTTCAGCATCAATGGCCAGAACGCTCATTACGGCACGCCGCTCAACCCGAAGGCTCCCCAGCGCATCCCCGGCGGTTCCTCCAGCGGATCGGCCTCCGCCGTGGCCGGCGGCGCCGTGCCGATGGCGCTCGGCACCGACACGGGCGGCTCGGTCCGCGTGCCGGCCTCGTTCTGCGGCATCCTGGGGTTCCGCCCGACCCATGGCAGCGTCCCGCTCGACGGCGTGGCGCTCCTGGCTCCCAGCTTCGACACCGTCGGCTGGTTCGCGCCCGACGCCGACCTGCTGGAGCGGCTTGGCCGCGTGCTGCTCGATCTCAAGGAGGAGGGCGGACGCCCCCGCAACATCCTGCTGGTCGAGGACGCCTTCGCGCTGACCGATCCCCCCGTCAGGCAGGCGCTGGGGCCCGCGATTGACGCCGTGACGGCGGCGCTGGGGTCGCCGCGCGACGTGACGCTCAGCGGCGGCGGTTTGAACGAGGGCTGGCTGGACGCCTTCCGGACGCTTCAGATGCGCGAGGTCTGGAGCACCCATGGGGCATGGATCACCGGGCATCGCCCGCTGTTCGGGCCGGGTGTGGCGGAACGTTTCCAGGTGGCCTCGACCGTGACGGAGGCCGCGGCGGCCCAGGCCGACAACTTCCGCCGCCGCATGACCGAGCAGATGGACAGCCTGCTGTGCAATGGCGACCTGCTGCTGATGCCGACCTCGCCGACCGTGGCGCCGCTCAAGGACACGCCGCAGGGCGAAATGGACCAGTTCCGCGCCCGCGTCATGAGCATGACCTGCGTCGCCGGCCTCGCCCGCCTGCCCCAGGTCAGCATCCCCGCCGCCGAGGTCGACGGCTGCCCCGTGGGATTGTCGCTGGTCGCCCGCCGAGGCGGGGACGCCATGCTGCTGGCGGCGGCGAAACTCGCGGCGGCGGCGCTCCAGGGCGCCTAGGACTCGTACCGCACCACCGACTGGACGGGCACGTCCAGTTTGGCGGCGCCGTTCAGGAAGCCCAGTTCGATGATGAACTGCGCGGCGGCCACGTCGGCGCCAACCCGGCGCAGCAGGCTGATGGCCGCCGCCATGGTGCCGCCGGTGGCCAGCAGGTCGTCGAGCACCACCACGCGGGTGCCTGGCTTGATCGCGTCGGCCTGGATCTCGATCGTGTCGGTGCCGTATTCCAGGTCGTAGTTGTGGGTGATGATGTCGCCCGGCAGCTTGCCGCGTTTGCGGATCATCACGAAGCCCAGGCCCATCGCCAGCGCCAGCGGTGCCGCCGCCAGGAACCCGCGGGATTCGATGCCGACCAGAAGCGCGGGCTTATGGGGCTCGACCGCCTCCTTCAGCTGGCGCACCGTGTCCCGCCACGCTTCAGCGTGGGCGAGCAGGGTGGAAATGTCGTAGAACATGATTCCGGGCTTTGGAAAGTCCGGGATGCTTCGGATATGGTCCTTGATGTTCATCGCTGTCCTACGCGTTCCGGTGACTTCTTGACCCGTGACTTGGTGGCCTGGATCGGCTCGATGCCTTTCGCGGCGCGACCGGCATCCTAGTCGCCGCGCGCCCCTCATGCAAACGGGAGACCCGTCATGCCGGATGATAGGGCTTGGCTTCGATGGGACGGGAGTGGCGGAGATGGCGGTGGCGATGTCATAGCCGCCGGTGGACACTGGGTGATCGCGACCGCCGGCGGTCTGGCGCCCGTTTTGGCGGCGGTGCGGCCCAAAGCGGCGGCGCGACCGCTCAGTCTCGACCTGTCGGCGCTGGACGCGGTCGACACCGTCGGCGCCTTGCTGCTGCTCCGGCTGGTCGATCGCCTGGAGGCGGACGGTATCCCGGTGGCCATGACCGGCGCCCGCCCGGAGCACGCCACCTTGATCGACGCCGTCCACCGGGCCGACCGGAGCTGCGAGCCATCCAAGCCGACGGATCCCCATCCGATCCTGGCGATGGTCGAGCGCACCGGCCGCGCCGCCGTACAGGTTGGCCGGGACCTGCGCGACCTGCTGAACTTCCTCGGCATGATGGTGACGGCCCTGGTCGGGACACTGCTCCGGCCCCGCCGGCTGAGGCTGACGGCGGTGGTCCACCACATGGAGCAGACCGGCCTCAACGCGCTGCCGATCGTCGGGCTGCTGTCTTTCCTGATCGGCGTCGTCCTGGCCTATCAGGGGGCCGACCAACTGCGCCAGTTCGGCGCGGAGTTGTTCGTGGTCAACCTGCTCGGCATCTCGATCCTGCGCGAGATCGGCATCCTGATGACCTCGATCATCATCGCCGGCCGCTCCGGTTCCGCCTTCACGGCGCAGATCGGGACCATGAACGTCAACCTGGAAATCGACGCGCTCCGCACGCTCGGGCTCGACCCGATGGAATTGCTGGTGCTGCCCCGCGCCCTCGCCTTGATGATCACGCTGCCCCTGCTGGCGTTCTACGCCGATGTCGTCGGCCTGCTGGGGGGCGCCGTCATGTGCTATTTCGTGCTGGACATCAGCTTCGGCCAGTTCGTCCAGCAGCTTCACGGCGCCATCACCCTGTCGACATTGATGGTCGGTTTGTCCAAGGCGCCGGTGTTCGCCTTCGTGATAGCCTTGGTCGGGTGCTATGAGGGGTTGAGGGTGAGCGGCAGCGCCGAGAGCGTCGGTCGTCTGACGACCCGATCGGTGGTGGTGGGGATCTTCCTGGTGATCGTGCTCGATGCCCTCTTCTCGATCCTCTTCTCCTATCTTGGCGTCTGAGCCCGTGGCGACACGAAGCGAGCCGGTCATCCGAGTGCGCGGCCTGGTCACCCGGTTCGGCGTCCAGACCATCCACGACGGTCTCGACCTGGACGTGCGCCGGGGCGAGGTGCTGGGTGTGGTTGGCGGGTCGGGGACCGGAAAATCGGTGCTGCTCAAGGCGATCATCGGCTTGGTGCGCCCCGCCGCCGGAACGATCCAGGTGCTGGGGGACGACACCGCCACGCTGGACGACGCGGCCCGCATCCGGCTCCAGGCCCGCTGGGGCGTGCTGTTCCAGGACGGCGCCCTGTTCAGCTCGATGACCGTGTCGGAGAACATCCAGGTTCCCTTGAAGGAGCATACCAGCCTCGATCCCTTCACCATCGCCGAGGTCGCCCGCATCAAGATCGCCATGACTGGATTGCCGCCGTCGGCCGGGAGCAAATACCCCTCCGAGCTGTCGGGCGGCATGCGGAAGCGCGCCGGGCTGGCGCGGGCTTTGGCCTTGGACCCGGAGATCCTGTTCCTCGACGAGCCGACCGCCGGCCTCGACCCAATCGGCGCCGCCGCGTTCGACGCTCTGATCCGCAACCTCCAACGCAGCCTGGGATTGACGGTCTTCATGGTAACCCACGACCTCGACAGCCTGCGCGCGATCTGCGACCGTATCGCCGTGCTGATTGACAAACGGATCGTGGTGGACACGCTGGAGAAGCTTCGCCTGCTTGACCATCCCTGGATCAGGGAATACTTCCACGGGCCGCGCGGCCGCGCGGCGCTGGCGGGTGACGAACGGCGGGCGGAGGGCTGAGACATGGAAACCCGCGCCAGCTACCTTCTGGTCGGAGCCTTCACGCTCTTCCTGATGGGCTGCCTGTTCGCCTTCACCGTCTGGCTCGCCAAGGCCGGCTTCGATGAGGCGGATTCGTCGCGCTACCAGATCCTGTTCACCGGCTCGGTCGCGGGATTGCAGGACGGCAGTCCGGTGCGCTATCGCGGCATAGCGCTGGGCACGGTCCGGGACATCCGGCTCGACCCCGGCAACATCGGCCGCGTCCGCGTCACCATCGAGGTCGCGGCGAACACGCCGATCAAGGAGGACGCGGTGGCCTACCTGGCGCTGGAGGGGCTCTCCGGCGCCGTTTATGTCGAGATCTCGGGAGGCACCCAGGAGAGCGCGCTGCTGAAGTCCGAGAATGGCGACCCGCCGATCATCCAGAGCCGCCCGTCGTCGCTGGCGGCGCTGGCCGAGACGACGCCCGAACTGCTCAACCGGTTGGTCGGCCTGTCCGGTCAGCTCACCGGCTTCCTCACGCCGGACAACCAAAGGGAGGTCGCCCGCATCCTGGCCAATCTCGGCACCATGTCCGATAATCTCGCGAAGGCTTCCGCGGGGGCCGAAGGCACCGTCGGCGAGCTTGGCACCACCATCGGCTTGGTCAACGGCCTCGTCCTCGACCTGCGGGACCACGCCGAGGTGCTGACCAAGGGAGCGGGCAAGGCGACGGCCGATGTCTCCAAGCTGACCGGGGACCTGCGGACCCTGGCGGTCTCGCTCAACCGGGCGACCCAGGAGGCCGAGGCCATGGTCAAGGAGAACCGCGAGCCCCTGGCCGATTTCACCGGCAGCGGCCTGTACGATTTCACCTTGCTGATCACCGAATTGCGGGGATTGGTGACCAACCTGACCCGGGTGACCAACCGCCTGGAGCGCGATCCCGGCGATTTCCTGCTCGGCGGCACGCGCCAGGGCGTCCGGGTGGAGTGACCGACCGATGAGACGCGCCCTCCTTATCCTGCCCGTTCTGGCCACGCTGCTGGCGGGCGGCTGCTCGCTGCCCGGATTCGCGCCGCCGCCGAAGCTGTACACGCTGACGCCCAAGAACACCTTCACCGACAGCCTGCCGGCGGTGCGCGCCCAGATCCTGATCGAACCGCCGGTCGCGGCGGCCGGCATCGACACCGCCCGGATCGCGCTGAGCCGCGCCGTCACCAGCCTCGATTATTTCGCCGATGTCGCCTGGACCGACCGGGCGCCCGCCATGATCCAGACGCTGATGGTCGAATCGTTCGAGAACTCCGGCAAGATCATCTCGGTCGGCCGCGACACCATCGGCCTACGTTCCGACATCATCCTCAAGAGCGAGTTGCGCGAGTTCCAGGCCGAATACGATACGGTGGTGGACAACGCGCCGCCCCGCGTCCATGTCCGCATCAACGCGAAGCTGGTCGCCATGCCGCGCCGGAGCATCGAGGCCAGCAAGACCTTCGAGCAACTGGAGCCGGCCCGGAGCGGCGGCTTCGACGACATCATCACCGCATACGACGAAGCGCTGGGCAAGGTGCTCCGTCGTCTGGTCGAGTGGTCGCTGGCGGAAGCCGCCAAGCTCGGCCGGGAAGGGCCACGCCAGGGTTCATGACTATCGCAATGCTGTTTTCCAGGCTCATCGCCGCCGCCATCCTCGTCGCGGCGCTCGGGACGACGGCTCCCGCCAGCGCCCAGGAGGCGCGCTATCTGACGATCGGCACCGGCGCCATCACCGGCCTCTACTATCCCGTCGGCGGCGCCGTTTGCCGAATGGTCAACCGCGCCCGCACCCAGCATGCCATCCGCTGCGCGGTCGAGGCGACCGATGGCTCCCTGTCCAACCTCGTCTCGCTCCGTGCCGGCGAGCTGGACATGGCGATCGTCCAGTCCGACTGGCTGTTCAGCGCCCACAAGGGGACTGGCCGGTTCCGCGACCACGGACCGTTCAAGGCGCTGCGGTCGGTCTTTGCGCTGCATGGCGAGCCCTTCACCGTCGTCGCGCGCGCCTCGGCCGGGATCGACGCGTTCAAGGACCTCAAGGGCAAGCGGGTCAATCTCGGCGAGCCGGGCTCCGGCAACCGCGTCCTCGCCGACACCGTGCTCAAGACGTGGGGGTGGAGCGTGCGGGACTTCAGCCTCGCGTCCGAACTGCCGGTCGCCGAGCAGGCGGACGCCCTGTGCGACAATCGGCTCGATGCCGTGGTCTACGCCGGCGGTCACCCCAATGGGCTTATCCAGCAGGCGGCCTCGACCTGTTCGGTCAAGCTGATCGGCGTCGATGGACCAAGGGTCGACAAGCTGATCGACGACAACCCGTTCTACGCGCGCGCGATCATCCCCGGCGGCCTGTATACCGGCAATCCCGACGACGTCGAGACCTTCGGGGTCCGGGCGGTGCTGGTCAGCTCGGCCGCCGTCGACGACGACGTGGTCTACGAGGTCGTCAAGACGGTGTTCGAGGACTTCGACGCCTTCAAGAGCCTGCATCCCGCCCTCCGGGCGCTCGACAAGCGGTCGATCGTCACGGAGGGGCTGGCGGTTCCGCCGCATGATGGCGCGGCGCGCTACTTCGATGAGTCCGGCACCCGCTGAACCCAACCGAAGCGGCTTCACCGGGAAAGCTGCTCCGCCATGATCCGCCGCGCCACCGTCAGCGCCTGGGTCCGTTCCATCCCCGCCGACAGCCGTGGATCGTAGAGGGTGCGCAGCAGCAACCGATCCAGGCTGCCGAGTTCCTGGTAGCCGATGTCGTCATCCAGCAGGGAGGACGGCTCATCTGACGATTCCCCAAAGAAGCCCATGCTCTGGAATATCTCCTCCATCAGGCAGGCGCGGACCGTCCGGGGCGGCAGGACGCCCGCGTTGATGTGGATCCTCGATCCCCGCATCTCGCCGTCCAGCGCGGAGGGCAGCGCCACGCAGGTGAAGGGCTGGTCACGCCTGCCATCGACGGGATCGACCAGGAAGGGCCAATAACCGGCGTGGTTGGTCACATGGACGTCGATGTCGCCGGCCCATAGGGGATCGTCGTGAACCGTGATCACCCGCCCGGTCAGTTCGGCCAGTTCCGCCGCGATCTCCTCGACCCTGGGAAGCCACGTGGCGGCGGCGTCGCCGCGCACCGCGATGTCGATCTCCGCAGTCCACTTGGTCAGCGGACGGCCGCCATTCCTCTCGTTGGAAAGCGCACCCCGGTCGAACAGCGCCACCGCGCGGCCCAGCCAGTCCGGACGGTCTCCCGCCGGATCGGGAGGTGCCCCGAGAACTTGGGACGGCAGGCCGATCGGGCTGGCTTGGGCCTCGCGCGCCGCCGCCGCCGGCCCAAGGCAGATGTATGCCAGCAAGGTCAACGACACGATGGTTGACCGTGGTACCAGGAAGCGCCCCGACATGCGTTGGCTCCTTTGTCCGGCCGACGTCCGGCCGAGCCGGATGATTTTCGGCTCCACCACGGTAACCGATCGCCGCGGCCCCATGTTCCACTTCACGTCCGATGGGCGGAATCCGGCACGGTCCCGCCACGCGGGTATAGGCTGAAAATCTCGAATGCCCCTCCATGGTTTGTCGGTTAAACTGACGGAACCACCGGCCGGGGTGTCCAGGGAACGGGCCGGGCGGGGCAACGGGATGGTTCGGGGATGTCCGATTTCGGTTCGCTGTCACGGGGCGAGTTGCAGGCGATGGCCGAGGCGGCGCGTGAGGTGATGAACTGCCAGCGCGTGCTGGCCAAGACCGGCGACAACATCGTGGGCGAGATCCTGCGGGGTGCCGGCACCTTCTATGAATGGCGGCATTACCCGTCCGGCGATGTCTACGACGCCGAGTTCCACGCGCAGTACTATTACCACGCCCATCCCGAGGAGGAGCGCGTCTCCGGTGAGCATGGGCATTTCCACACCTTCCTGCGCCCCCTTGGCATGCCGCCCGGCATAGTTCCCGCGCGGCTGTTCGATGTCGTGGAGAGTGGCGGCGAGAATGACGCGCTATGCCATCTCGTCGGCATCTCGATGGACCGCGCCGGGCTGCCGATCCGCCTGTTCACCACCAACCGCTGGGTCACCGGCGAAACCTGGTACGCGTCGGGCGATGTCGCCCGAATGCTGGACTGCTTCGTGATCGATCACGCCCGGCCATCCTGGGTGGTCAATCGCTGGATCACCGCGCTGATCCGCCTGTTCCGCCTTCAGATCGTCGAATTGCTGGAGGCCCGCGACGCCGAGATCGCCCGCTGGCGCGACATGCGCCCCGGTACCAACATCCATGAGGATCGCGAGCTGGAGGTGGTTTCGGAGCGCTGGGTCTCCATCGAGGACCAGATCGCCCGCATCGAACTGGCCCTGACCCGGGCCCGCCGCCGCGAGGGGGTTGTCGCGCGTTAGGGTGGCCCCGTGCGCGCGGGTCGCCGAGGCTGGATTTGATCGCCCCGACCATTCCCTTCACCAAAGATTAAGCATTTTTACGGATCATGGGACACCTACGAAAAGGCGGACCCGGCTTGTCGCCGCACCGTCCAGCGGCGCCGTAACGCGACTGGAATCATGACCGAACACCTGACTCAACGGGATGTCGAACGGCTGCTGGCGGACCCTTCCCCGCAGACCAGGGCCGAGATGGCCGCCAAAGTGGCGGCGAGCCTCGAAAGCGTCAGACTGACGGAGGGCGAGCGGAAGCTAGCCGAGGGCATCGTCAGGGTGATGGCCCGCGACGCGGCCGAGCGCGTGCGCCAAGCCCTCGCCGAGAACCTCAAATCATCGCTGAGCCTGCCTCGGGATGTGGCGCTGACGCTGGCGCGCGATGTCGAGGCGGTGGCCTTGCCGGTCCTGGGCGCGTCGTCTGTCCTGACCGACGACGACCTGATCGAACTGGTTCGGAGCGGCACCGTCGCTAAGCAGACCGCCATCGCCGGCCGGTCGGAGGTCAGCGCCGAAGTGTCCGGCGTGCTGGTCGAGACGGCTCCCGAACAGGCGGTGGCTCGGCTGATCGCCAATCCGGGCGCCGACATCGCGGATGAGAGCCTGGGCCGCGTGCTGGACCGCTTCGGCGACAGCCCCGCCATCCACGAGCCGCTGGTCCACCGCGATCAGTTGCCGGTCACCGTCGCCGAGCGTCTGGTGGCGCTGGTCTCGGACACGCTGCGCGACTACCTGGTCTCCCATCATGAACTGCCGGCCGGGATCGCCGGCGACCTCGTGCTCCAGAGCCGGGAGCGGGCGACCGTCTCGCTGTTCACCGATGGCAAGGACGGCGCCGATGTCGAGCGGCTGGTCGAACAGCTCCGCGTCACCGGGCGCCTGACCCCCTCGCTGATGCTTAGGGCGCTGTGCATGGGCGACGTGGCCTTCCTGGAGGCGAGCCTGTCGCTGCTCGGCAAAGTGCCACTGACCAATGCCCGCTTGCTGATCCACGACGCCGGCAGGCTGGGTTTGAAGTCGCTCTACGAGCGGGCCGGTTTGCCGGCGCGGTTGCTGCCGGCGTTCCGCGTCGCGGTCGATGTCTCGCATGAGACGCTGTTCGATGGCGAACCCGGCGACCTGGACCGCCACCGCC
Source organism: Skermanella stibiiresistens SB22 (assembly GCF_000576635.1). Lineage (GTDB taxonomy): Bacteria > Pseudomonadota > Alphaproteobacteria > Azospirillales > Azospirillaceae > Skermanella > Skermanella stibiiresistens. The sequence goes on along the minus strand of NZ_AVFL01000005.1, from coordinate 190,621 downwards.
GCCGCATGATCGAGCGTATCCTGACCCAGTACGAGGATCTCGCCTCCGACGATCTCGATTATCTGCTCAACAAGCTGGGCGATCTGGTCGAGCCGGCGGCGGCGTAGCTCGCCGCGTTTTGGGAATCGGGTCCGGAAGCTGATGACCATCGTGTTCATCGCGCCACGACCGGGACGGATTCCAGTCCCGCGGCATGGGGGAGGCTGGTCTGCTTTCCGCGACAAACCGTTTACGGGAGCCGGGGAAAAGCGCTAAGAGACCAAGCAGAGATGGTTTTCACCCCGAGTACGGCGCGGGCCGACGGCGACCGAAAGGCGCCGAGGTCCTCCGCGACGACGGTGGAGCCAGGGAACGTGGATTGGACTATCGATGAGCGGTTTCAAGGAAAAGGGCTTCAACGACCGGCTGGGTGCCGCCGCGGAAGCCCGGAAGGCCCAGTTGGAAAAATTCCGCGCCAGGCCCGGCCCGGACGATCCGGCGGTTGCCGAACGCGAGGCCGCCCGCCGGGAGGCGGGTATCGCCCGGGAGGCCCGGGCTGCCGAGCGGAAGGCCGCGAAGGAGCGGGCGGCCGTAGAAGAGGCCGAACGGCAAGCCGCCGAGCGCGCCGAGAAGGCCCTGCGGGACGAGAATATGTTGCAGGAAGCCGCTGATTCGGAGGCGCGCGACGCCGCCGCGCTGGCGGAGCAAAAAGCCGCCCGTGACGCCCGCTACGCCGCCCGCAAGGCGCGGAAACGGTGACGGGACCACGCAGCCGCGTCTAGAAGCTGGGCGGCGTGCAGGCGCTGACGACCTCGCAGACCTCGTCGCCGACCGTGCGGAAGCGATGGGGCAGCCTGCTGTTGAAGTAGTAGGCGTCGCCCGGCCCCAACACGCGGCGCTGGTCGCCCACCGTGACCTCCAGCCGGCCCCGCAGCACCACGCCGCCTTCCTCCGAGGCGTGACGCAGCATGTTCTGCCCGGTGTCCGCGCCGGGTTCGTAGCGTTCATGCAGGATCTGGAGCGCCCTGGCCGTCAAGTCCTGGCCGACCTGGGCGTAGCGGATCGGGCCGTCGCTGATCACCGCCAGATCGTCCGCCTTGAAAAAGACCTGCTCGCGCGGGGCCTGTTCCATCGAGAAGAAGTCGGCGAGGCTCATTGGGATGCCGTCCAGCACCTTCTTCAGCGACCCGACCGATGGGCTGGACCGGTTCTGCTCGATCAGCGAGACCGACGCGTTGCTCACGCCGGACCGCTTCGCCAGTTCGCGCTGTGACAGGCCATGCATCTCGCGGATCGCCCGCAGTCTGGCGCCCACATCGAAGTCCATCGGCATCCCTTCCAATCGCCGTCCCCACGTCATCAGGCTGTTAAACCTGTTGAATATATTCAACAGGAACGCTGTGGGTCCGCAAGAGCCGATATTGGGCCGACTCGGCCACTGAAAGGACTTGTCGATTTTCTTGAGCGTGGCTTAGGCTGATCCAGGATCTGGACCGGACAGTTCTGTCCAATAGAGCGCCCGATCCCCCCGCGCCATCGCCAGTCACCGCCACAGGAGAGCCCGTCATGGACGGCATCACGACGCCCAGCCAGCCGAACAACCTCGAAGCTTTCTGGATGCCGTTCACCATGAACCGGCAATTCAAGAAGGCTCCGCGCATGCTGGTCTCGGCCGAGGGGATGTATTACACCGCGCAGGACGGCCGAAAGATCCTGGACGGCGCCGCCGGGCTGTGGTGCGTCAACGCCGGCCACCGGCGACCCAAGATCGTCGAGGCGGTCCAGCGCCAGATCTTCGAGCTGGACTACGCGCCGGCCTTCCAGATGGGCCACCCGGCCGCGTTCGAACTGGCATCGCGTCTGGTCACCCTGATGCCGGGCGATCTGGACCACGTCTTCTTCACCAATTCCGGATCCGAATCGGTCGATACCGCCCTGAAGATCGCGCTGGCCTATCAGCGCGCCAAGGGCGAGGGCACCCGCCAGCGGTTGATCGGGCGCGAGCGCGGCTATCACGGCGTCGGCTTCGGCGGCATCTCGGTCGGCGGCATCGTCACCAACCGCAAGTTCTTCGGCAGCCTGCTGACCGGTGTCGATCACATGCCGCACACCCATGACAAGGCACATCAGGCGTTCAGCCGGGGCCAGCCGGAGTGGGGCGGCCATCTGGCCGACGAGTTGGAGCGGATCGTCACCCTGCACGACGCCTCCAACATCGCCGCCGTCATCGTCGAGCCGGTGGCGGGCTCGACCGGCGTCCTGATCCCGCCGCAAGGCTATCTCCAGCGGCTGCGCGAGATCTGCGACAAGCACGGCATCCTCCTGATCTTCGATGAGGTCATCACCGGGTTCGGCCGTCTCGGCGCCAGCTTCGCGACCGAGTATTTCGGCGTCATGCCGGACATCATCTGCACCGCCAAGGGCATCACCAACGGCACGATCCCGATGGGCGCCGTGTTCGTCCGGAAGCATATTTACGACGCCTTCATGAACGGTCCCGAGGGCGCCATCGAGCTGTTCCACGGCTACACCTATTCCGGCCATCCGGTCGCCTGCGCCGCCGCCCTGGCGACCCTGGAGACCTACCAGGAGGACGGCCTGTTCCAGCGGGCCGCCGATCTGGCGCCCTATTGGGAGGACGCGGTCCACAGCCTGAAGGGTGCGCGCCACGTCATCGACCTGCGCAACCTGGGCCTGATCGCCGGCATTGAGCTGGAGCCGCTGCAAGGCCAGCCGACCAAGCGCGCGTTCGACGCCTTCCTGAAATGCTTCGAGCGCGGCGTGATGATCCGGACGACCGGCGACATCATCGCCTTGTCACCGCCGCTGATCATCGAGAAGTCCGAGATCGACCACTTGTTCACGACCATCCGCGAGGTCCTGGAAAGCATCGAATAAGCCGTCGGCGGACTCTCGATCCAAGGCGGGGCTTCAGGGCTTCTCCAGGTTCGTGCAAAGGCGCGGTTCGGACGCGCACAGCACGGGCATGGAGTTGCCCAACGCCGCGCCCCCGGTGCATACCTTGCCCGTCCGGGCGTATTCCTCCCGAGAATCCAGGCGATCGTGCAGACTGTCCCGGTCGGCCTGCATGTCGCGGGATGCCCGGTCCAAGTGTTGGCGGACCGTCCGGGCCATCCTCTCGCCGATCCGGTTCACGTCGTTCTCGCGCTTGGCGACTTGGCCGCCGGCCTGCTTGGCGGCGAACTCGACGGCCCGCTGGATCACCGGCGTGAAGCGCGCCAGCACGTCCTGATCGATCCGGTAATGGACGATCTCGTGCCGCCAGACGGATTCGCGGCTGCACCCGTCATCCTCCAGCTCGCGCCCGATGAAGATCTTCGGATCGGTCAGCGTCAGCGTCACCTCTATCTTGTCGATCGAGACGCAGATCTCGCGGCCATCGTTGACCCATCGATACTGGATCGCCTGGGCGACCGAGATGGCGCCGATGTAGAGACCGGCGGGATGGGCGCCGGGCTTCCTGAACATGCGGGTCAGTTCGCTGAAGCTCAGTTCCTCGCTCGCCAGCACGTCGGATTGGGCCGTCTTGACCTCCACCTTCGGCGGCGGTGGGCGCGTGGCGCAGGACTGCGCCAGGGCGGCTGTCGGTGCCACGGCGATCAGCAGGCAGAACGCCAGAGGCGGCAGGATCGTCGGGAGAAGGGTTCTGGGGTGCACGGACACGGACTTGGCTGTGAGGGGGCGGGTTGGCATTCCGCCTCCCACCATAGGGCATCTTCGCGATCCATCCGAGTAAACTCGACGGTATGAGGCTCTTCAAACCTCACAGGAGGTCGCGCAGACGGAACCAGGCCATCGCGAGCACCAGCAGGGGCTTGCGGGCGAGCCCACCGGGAAAGCCCTGGTGCGGCAATCGGGCGAAGACGTCGAACCGTTCCTCCATTCCCGAGATCGCCTCGGCGATCAGCTTGCCGGCAAGCCCGGTCAGCGCGACGCCATGCCCCGAATAGCCGTGGGCGAACCAGGTGTTGGCGCCGATCCGTCCGAAATGCGGTGTCCTGTTCAGGGTGATCGCCACGTGCCCGCCCCAGCAATGATCGATCCTGGCATCGGCCAGTCGCGGGAAATAGCGCAGCATCGTCCGGCGCAGGATACGCTGAAGGTCGGGCCGATCGAGCCCTGAATAGCTGACGCCGCCGCCGAACAGCATCCTGTGGTCGGGCGACAGCCGATAGTAGTTCAGCACGAAATTGACATCGGCGACGGCGTGGCCGCTGGGGATCAGGGCGGTCGCCCGCTCGGCGCCCAGAGGTTCCGTCGCGATCATGTAGGTCGCCACCGGCATGATCTTGGCCGCGATCTCCGGCACCAAGCGTCCCAGATAGGCGTTGCCGGCCAGAACAAGATGCTTGGCGCGCACGATTCCGGCGCCCTCGCGCGAGGTGGTGTGGGCGGCGGGATGGGACCCGGTGTCGACCCGCTCGACCCGGGTGCCCTCGAAGATCCTGACACCCGCCTCCGCCGCCGCGCGTCCCAGCCCGATCGCGTAGTTCAGGGGATGGAGTTGTCCGCTGCCGCCATCGAACAGGCCGCCGACATAGCGATCGCAGGCGACCATCGAGCGGATCTCCGAACGGTCCAGCACACGCGCGTCCCGATAGCCGTGGGCGTCCCGCCACTCGGCCTCCATGTCGCGCAGGCCGGTCATTTGCCGGTTCTTCAGGGCGGCCATCACATAGCCCCAGCGCAGGTCGCAATCGATGGCGTGGCGCTCCACCCGGTCGATCAGGATCCGCTTCGACTCCTCGCCCATGTCCCAGAGCAGGCGCGCGTCGTCCTGGCCGACCCAGCCGGCCATGGTTCCCATCGACGGGTTGAAGGCGGTGACGATCTGCCCGCCGTTCCGGCCCGACGCTCCCCAGCCGATCCGCTCGGCCTCCAGCAGCACGACGTCATAGCCGCGTTCCGCCAAGTGAAGCGCGGTCGAGAGCCCGGTGTAACCGCTGCCGACCACGCAGACATCGCAGCGGAGATCGCCCGCCAGCGGCGGATGGTCGGGTTGGGGCAGGGCGGTTTCGGAATACCAGGAACGGGGATGGTGGCGGGGCGCCACTAGGGTCGTCCCCCGCGCGATGGCCATTGGCGGTCGCACCAGGGCGTCCAACGCCGCCACAGGTCGAGCGTTTGTTTGGGGGCGAACATGGCCGCATGCAGTCCGGCGATGGTCACGGTCATGAAAACTCCGGCATAGATGACGTCGCTGAAGAAATGGGCGCCCATGCCGATCCTGAGAAGCCCCGCCGACAGCCCGGCTGCCATGCCGACGATCAGCAACGGACCGGCCAGCCGCCGCGCCACCACATAGGCGAAAATCTGCAGGTAGAAGCCCATCGCCGCGTCGCCCGCGACGAACGAGCAGTTCTTCTCACATTGGTTGCTGATCACCATGGGCGGGCTGAAATACTGATGACCACCGAACTCCTCCACATGGACCGGGCGGGCACGGCTCCACATATCCTTGAGGACGACGTTGGCGATCAGCCCCGGTCCCAGCACCAAGCCGAGGAACAGGAAGGCCCAGCTTCTAGGCCCCAGTGTCAGCAGTGTCGCGGCGCGGATGTCGACAGGATCGGGGCTAGGGCGCGACTTCCATCGGTCCCACAGGGTAAGGCCGCTGGTATGGACCAGTCCCAGCAGTGTCGCGACGCCGATGAGGCGGGCGAGCACCTGGATCGCCTCGTGGATCGCCTCCGGCACCGGCTGGTTGCGCCAGACGAAGCCAAGGCCGTGACTGTAGAATATCGCGGAAATGCCAAGATCGATCGCCGGGACCAGCACCAGCAGGATCAGGACGGCGCCACACGCCCGCGCGCTCCAGCGTGCCCGGAGCGACCGCGGGGTCGCCACCTCGTCGTTCGCCCGGATCGATTCCTCTAGGTCCATCGTCGCGTTCCGCGGTCAGGTCGGGGAAAGTGCGTGGACACTCTCATGAAGAGCGCCGGCAGGGATATCGATCCGGAGGAGCGGACGATTTGTCGCGGTCAGTTGATCGGCTCGCCCTTGGTCACCGGCGTGACCGGCGCCGCCAGCGGTGCCGGCGCGCCGGTGGCTCCGCCGGATTGGCCAGCGGGCTGGCCGGAGTAGGTCTGTGCTGGATTGGTCTGGGTCGGATAGCCTTGAGCGGGGGTCGTGGCGCCAACCGCCGCCGGATCAGTCTCCTGGGCCGACGGATACCCCTGCTGCCGTCGGGTCTCCCGCACCTGGGGTTCGTTCTCGACTTGGTTGATGACGAACTTGGTGCCGTCGGCGACGCCGCTGGCGATCATCTCGACCACACCGCAGCCGGACAGGAACCCGGACAGGATCAGGGGCAGGGTCAGCAACGCGATACGCATGGATCATCCCTCAGTCTTGACGGCCCTGCGCTAAAGCCTTCGCGCGCCGGGCGCAAGCATCAAATACCCGTAGCCCCCCTCCGACGCACGGGGAGCATCCGGACAGGGCGTATTTACCAGGGCGTATTTTCACCCGGCACTCACGGCCCCACTGGCATCCCAAGCGCCTCGCACCCATAATGCCCCCAAATGCGCAACTACGCGGAGCCGGCCGGGTGCGCCCGCGCCGTGACATTCATGAACGCCCTCAGCGATTTCATCAAAGGCCACCAGATCACCGAGGTGGAATGCCTCGTTCCGGACATGTCCGGGATCGCGCGGGGCAAGATCCTGCCGGCCGAGAAGTTCCTCCGCATCCTGCGTGAACGAGGTCTCCGCATGCCGGAGGCGATCTTCATCCAGACGGTGACGGGCGAATATCCGGATGACGAGGACGTCACCAGCCCGGCCAACTCCGACATCTACATGCGGCCGGACGCCAACACCATCCGTCTGGTGCCGTGGTACACCGAGGCGACGGCCCAGGTGATCAGCGACTGCGACTACGCCGACGGCAGCCCGGTCGACATTTCGCCCCGCTGGGTCCTGAAGCGCGTGCTGGAGCTTTACGACGAGCGCGGCTGGCAGCCGATCGTGGCGCCGGAGTTGGAATTCTTCCTGGTCCAGATCAACAAGGATCCGGACTATCCGCTGGTGCCGCCGGTCGGCCGCTCGGGCCGCACCGAGAGCGGACGCCAAGCATATGGCATCGACGCCGTCAACGAATTCGACCCGATCTTCGAGGATGTCTACGACTACTGCGAGGCGCAGCGGATCGACATCGACACGCTGACCCACGAGGCCGGCGCCGCGCAGATCGAGATCAACTTCAACCATGGCGACGCGCTGGAATTGGCCGACCAGGTCTTCCTGTTCAAGCGGACGGTGCGCGAGACCGCGATCCGGCATAATGTCTACGCCACCTTCATGTCGAAGCCGATGCAGGGCGAGCCGGGCAGCGCCATGCACGTCCACCAGAGCGTGATCGACAAGGACACCGGCAAGAACCTCTTCGCGACCGAGGAGGGCGAGGATACCCCGCTGTTCCTCAGCCACATCGCCGGGCTCCAGAAGTTCCTGCCGTCGGCGATGCCGCTGCTGGCGCCCAACGTCAATTCCTACCGCCGCCTGATCGCGGGCTCCGACGCGCCGATCAACGTCCACTGGGGCCGCGACAACCGCACGACCGGCTTCCGCGTCCCGGTTTCCACGCCCGAGTCGCGCCGGGTCGAGAACCGCGTCGCGGGCGCCGACGCCAACCCCTATCTGGCGTTGGCCGCGTCCTTGGCCTGCGGCTATATCGGCATGATCCAGAACCTGGAGCCGACCGATCCGGTCAAGGGAAGCGCCCACCGGCTGGCCTATACCCTGCCGCGCCACCAGTCCGACGCCATCGCCAAGTTCAACGCCTGCAAGCCGCTCCGCGAGATCTTCGGCGACCGCTTCGTCTCCGCCGTCACCTATGTCAAGCAGGCCGAATACGACGCCTACCAGCGCGTGATCAGCTCCTGGGAACGGGAGAACCTGCTGCTCAACGTTTGAGGCTCAATGTGTCTGAGGCTTGTTGGGGAGGAGCCGGCGGACGCCGGTTCCCTCACCTTGACGGGGGTCACGCGGCCTTGCTGGTGATCGTGTCGAAGACGATGCCCAGGGTCTCTTGATTGGCGTGGCGCCTCGACATCTGGTAAGCGATCTCGAGAACCCGCGTAGCTGGGATGTCGGCGCGCAGAAGCGCCGACTGCACGGCATAAATGGCCGCCAAATCCTGGATCAGATGAATCTTGCCGTGGCTTTGTCCGTCCTCGGCGATGTGGACGATCTTGAAGCGTCCCAAGCGGAACGCGATGATGCCCGCGATCTTTCCCGCCGATAAGCCATCGCTTGGGCACCGTCGCTTGAACAACGCGGTCAGGTCCAGGTCGGACTCATCGAGCGCCAGTCGCAACTCGCGTTCCGAAAATGAGGCGAGCCTGAACTCGAGACCGACTGTTCTGCAGGCGTTGATCAGCGATCGCGTGTACGCCTCAAGCAATTTTTCCCTGCTATGTGACGACAGGACACGATCCACTAAAACGCCGTCGCTCATTCGTCATTCGATTCCCGCAGGAGGGCGGCGATGCCGTCGAGATTCGTCGGTACAAAAGGTTCCTGGCAAACCAGATCCTCCAGTTCCGTGGCCGTCCGAATGCCATGGTTGAAGCTGACGGCATCGCGGCTGTAAACGGTGCCGTTCATTCGCTCGATCGATTTCCGGAACTCCTCGGCATTCTCGGCGATGACGGCGACGTTTGGCATGGAGTAACCTCGTGTGTCTTGAATCGCGACTTGGGACCGGGCGCGCGTCTAGCGAAAAGTTAAGCAAACGTAGCTCCCAAATCCTATTGGACCTGGAAGACGCTTTGGCCTCATGGGACCATAGCGCGGAGGTACCTCTTTTTCGAGATAAATATCTGTTGATTCATGGTTAACTCTTCGAATGTCGCAATGTGGATTGGCATTGGGAAATCCGCTCGCCGCATGAGGATGGAAATAATCCTTCGATCCGACACCGCCGTTCCGTTCATGCAATACGCGCCGGCACCCCGTGCCGACGCACGCCTCATCCTAGCCGATTTTCCACCCTGGCGCCCCGTCGGCGTCATCGTTCGGTCACACCCGGAGAGCTTCGCCGGGCCTTTGACGCCAAAGTTTCCGCACCGCCGTTGCCAACGTTGACAACCACCCTGCCCATGGGTGCAATAGCCTCCGACGCGGCGATACCCAAACCGGTCGGCGCGGTGGGCGCGCACGCTTGGCCGGGTGTCAGCTTGGCTGGCTTGATGAAATTTCCTAAAGGTCGGGGTTCAGCGGGATGAAGCAGAGGATCGTAAGCAGCCTGATCGGCGCCGTCGCAGCCGTCGCCATCGCGGCGCCAGGTTTGGCATCGGCACAAACGGTCAACATCTACAACTGGAACGACTACATCGGCGAGACGACCCTTGAGGACTTCAAGGCCGAGACCGGTGTGTCGTACAACTACGACATCTACGACAACCTCGAGATCCTGGAGCAGAAGCTGCTGGTCGGCCGCTCGGGATACGACATCACGGTGCCGACCGCCGAGCCGACCATGAGCCGGCTGATCAAGGCCGGGGCGCTCCAAAAGCTGGACAAGTCGAAGATTCCGAACCTCAAGAACCTCGATCCGACCCTGATGAAGCAGGTCGAGCGGTCGGACCCCGGCAACCAGTACGGCGTCATCTACCAGTGGGGCACCATCGGCATCGGCATCAACGCCGAGAAGATCAAGGCCCTGATGCCCGACGCGCCGCTCGACAGCTTCAAGCTGATCTTCGATCCGGCGGTCGCCCAGAAGCTGGCGCCCTGCGGCATCACGATCCTCGATTCGGCGACCGACACCTTCCCGACCGTGCTCCACTACCTCGGCCTTGATCCGAACTCGGACAAGGCGGACGACCTGAAGAAGGCCGAGGAGGTGCTGATGAAGATCCGCCCCTATGTGAAGAATTTCGTGACCGGACAGAACATCAACAACCTCGCGGCGGGCGACGCCTGCGTGGCGCTGGCCTATTCCGGCGACGTCATCCAGGCCCAGGCCCGCGCGGCCGAGGCCGACGCCGGCGTCACGGTCGACTACGTCGTGCCGAAGGAGGGCGTGCAGCTCTGGTTCGACATGATGACGGTCACGGCGGACGCGCCCAATGTCGACGCCGCGCACAAGTTCATCGACTACGTCCTGAAGCCGGAGGTGATGGCCGGCATCACCAACTTCACCAACTACGCCAACGCCGTCCCGGCGTCGATGAACGCCATCGACGAGGCGGTCAAGTCCAACCCGGCGGTCTTCCCGTCGGAGGAGGCCAAGCAGAAGATGTTCACCGTCTCGGCCGTGGCGCCGGCGGCGGAACGGCTGCGGACCCGCTCCTGGACCCGGGTCAAGACCGGCCAGTAAGCCTTAGGGATCGCGACACGAACCACCAAGGCCCCGGCCGGTCGCGGACCGCCGGGGCCTCTCTTTGCCGGAAGCCGTGATCGCAGGGGGAACACCGGATATGGCCCAGCCAAACCGCAAGATTACGCTGCAACCTTGGCAGGACCCCAAGGAACAGCCCTATGTGAGGATCGAGAAGGTCACCAAGAAGTTCGGCGACTTCACGGCGGTCGACGATGTCTCCCTGTCGATCTACCGGGGGGAGCTGTTCTCGCTGCTGGGGGGGTCGGGCAGCGGCAAGACCACGCTGCTGCGCATGCTGGCCGGCTTCGAGATGCCGACCTCGGGAAAGATCTTCATCGACGGCGTCGACATGTCGAACATTCCGCCGTACGACCGTCCGGTCAACATGATGTTCCAGAGTTACGCCCTGTTCCCGCACATGTCGGTCGAGCAGAACATCGCCTTCGGTCTCAAGCAGGACCGCGTGGCGCGCGACGAGATCAAGCGGAGGGTCGCGGAGGTGCTGGAACTGGTCCAGCTCGGCGGGTTCGCCAAACGCAGGCCGCACCAGCTTTCCGGCGGCCAGCGGCAGCGCGTGGCCTTGGCGCGCAGCCTCGTCAAGCGGCCCAAGCTGCTGCTTCTGGACGAACCGCTTGGAGCCCTGGACCGCCGCCTGCGCGAGCGGACCCAGTTCGAACTGGTCAACATCCAGGAGCAGGTCGGCATCACCTTCGTGATCGTCACCCACGACCAGGAGGAGGCCATGACCATGTCGTCGCGGATCGCCGTGATGAACAATGGCTGGATCACCCAGGTCGGCACGCCGGCCGAGGTCTACGAATATCCCGCCACCAAGTTCGTCGCCGAGTTCGTCGGCTCGGTCAACATGTTCGCCGGACGCATCCTGGAGGACGAACCCGACCACGTGCTGATCCAGTCGGAGGAGGCCGGCTGCGACCTCTACATCAACCACGGCGTCCCGGTGCCGCTCGGCACGCCCGTGTCGGTCGCCGTCCGGCCGGAGAAGATGGCGCTGTCCAAGGAGCCCCCGGCGACGGCGACCGGCCGCAACCTGAGCCAGGGCACCGTGCGGGAGATCGCGTATCTCGGCAACCTGTCGATCTACCTGATCGAACTGGACTCCGGTAAGATGGTCCGCGTCACCCAGCCGAACTTCAGCCGGCTGACCGAGATGCCGATCACCTGGGAGGACCGCGTGTACGTCACTTGGCATCCGTTCGCCGGCGTGGTGTTGACCCAATGACCGCCACACCGATCGGCAAGGAGATCCAGGCCCCCGGATCCGGCGCCGGCCGCCCGCTTCCGGTCCGCCTGACCATCGGCCTGCTGCGCCGGCTGGGGCTGACGGGGCGTGGCTTGGTCATCCTGGTCCCCTATGTCTGGCTGCTGCTGTTCTTCCTGATCCCCTTCGCGATCGTCCTGAAGATCAGCTTCTCCGAAGCCGCCATCGCCATTCCGCCCTATACCGCATTGCTGGAATGGACCGAGGAGGCCTTCCTCACCATCAAGCTGAATTTCGGCAGCTACATCTTCCTGCTGACCGACAGCCTCTACGCGGTGGCCTATCTCAATTCGCTGAAGATAGCCTTCGTCTCGACGGTGCTGTGCCTGCTGCTGGGCTATCCCATGGCCTACGGCATCGCCAAGTCCCCCACCTCATGGCGGGGACCGTTGCTGATGCTGATCATCCTGCCGTTCTGGACCTCGTTCCTGATCCGGGTCTACGCCTGGATCGGCATCCTGAAGCAGGAGGGATTGCTCAACAATCTGTTGTTGTGGCTGGGGGTGATCGATACCCCGCTCCAGATCCTCTACACCGATGTCTCGATCTATATCGGGATCGTCTATTCCTACCTGCCCTTCATGATCCTGCCGCTCTACGCGACCCTGGAGAAGCTGGACGACACGTTGCTGGAGGCGGCGGCCGATCTCGGGGCCAAGCCGTTTGGCGCCTTCCTGCGCGTGACGCTGCCGCTGTCGGTGCCCGGCATCGTCGCCGGCTCCCTGCTGGTCTTCATCCCGGCGGTCGGGGAGTTCGTCATCCCATCGCTGCTGGGCGGACCTAACACGCTGATGATCGGCGCCGTGCTGTGGAACGAGTTCTTCGCCAACCGTGACTGGCCGGTCGCCTCGGCCGTGGCGATAGCGCTGCTGCTGTTCCTGGTCGTCCCGATCATGCTGTTCCAGTATTACCAAGGCAAACAACAGGAGGCGGCGAAACAATGATGCGGCGCTCCAGCTTCGTCCTTGGCGTGATGGCGTTCGGCTACGCCTTCCTCTACGTGCCGATCATCCTGCTGATCATCTATTCCTTCAACGAGAGCCGTCTGGTCACCGTCTGGGGCGGCTGGTCGACCAAGTGGTATGTGGGATTGCTGCATAACCAGCAGATGCTGTCGGCGGCTTGGCTGTCACTGCGCATCGCGGCGATCAGCGCCACCTTCTCGGTGGCGCTTGGCACCTTGGCCGGCATGGCGATGGCCCGCTTCGGCCGGTTCCGCGGGCGCGTGCTGTTCGGCGGCATGATCACCGCTCCGCTGGTCATGCCCGAGGTGATCACCGGCCTGTCGCTGCTGTTGCTGTTCGTCTCGCTGGAACAGCTGATCGGCTGGCCGGAGGGACGCGGCATCACCACCATCACGATCGCCCACGTCACCTTCACCATGGCCTTCGTCGCGGTCATCGTGCAGTCCAGGCTGGTCAGCCTGGATGAATCGATCGAGGAGGCGGCGATGGACCTCGGTGCCCGCCCGGCCAAGATCTTCTTCGTCATCACACTGCCGATCATCTCGCCCGCGATCGTCTCCGGCTGGCTGCTGGCCTTCACGCTGTCGCTGGACGACCTGGTAATCGCCAGCTTCGTGTCGGGGCCCGCCTCCACGACGCTGCCGATGGTGATCTTCTCCAGCGTGCGGCTGGGCGTGACGCCGGAAATCAACGCGTTGGCGACGATCATCGTGGCACTCGTGACCACCGGCATCATCGTCGCCGGAGTCATGATGGCGCGGCAGGAAAGGATCAGGCGGATCGACGAGCAAATGGCCGCCTCGTCGAACGGCTGAGTTTTTCCGCTTTTCTTCGCGAAGCCGGGGTTCGTCTTCATGCGCGGCGCGCATGGCGGCCCCGGCGGAGTGGCGGAGGGGGTTGTCTTTCGATCGGCGTTTGAATATCTTCCTCCTCAGTAGAAACAGCTGATGAGGCTTATCGTGAATTTCCTGGTGTTCCTTGGCCTGCTCCGTCTCGGCCCCGCCGCCCAGACCCGCTTCCATCATCCCGCGACCACGTCCGAGTGGTTCCCGGCCCAGCCCGCTCCGACCAAGCGCCGCGATTAGAGCGCTTCGGCCGCCCTTCTTTTTCCGCCTTTCGTTATTCAAAGAAACATTTCCCGATTATCGCGGCCGGGTTCGCTCCCGTTCCGAGAGGTTGCCAAGATAGCGCCCCGGTGGTTATGTCACCGGGGCGTATTCATTGAAGGGGTTACCAGACCATGTCCACTCCAGCCGCTGACGGGTTCCGCATGCCGGCGGAATGGGAGCGCCACAGCCGTTGCTGGATGGCGTGGCCCTGCCGCCCCGAGACCTTCACCGGCGGCATCGACGCCGCCTGCGCCGCCTATGCCGAGGTGGCCCAGACGATCGCCCAGTTCGAACCGGTCGCCATGGTGTGCAACCAAGCCGATGTCGCGGAGGTCTCGCTGGCCTGCGGGCCGGGGATCGAGGTGCTTCCGATGCCGATCAGCGACAGCTGGGTGCGCGACACCGGGCCGACCTTCGTCGTCGGCGGACCCGGACAGGTGGCGGGTGTCGATTGGGGCTTCAACGCCTGGGGCAACAACTACCCAGACCATCAGGTCGACGCCGACCTCGCCAAGCGCATGCTCGAGCACCTGGGCCTGCCCCGCTATCAGGCGCCCCTGATCCTGGAGGGCGGCTCGTTCCACGTGGACGGGGAGGGCACCCTGATCACGACCGAGGAATGCCTGCTCAATCCCAACCGGAACCCCAACCTGGGCAAGGCCGAGATCGAGGAATACCTGAAGGAATACCTCGGCGTCCGTCAGGTCATCTGGCTCGGCCAAGGCTACGAGCTGGACGAGACCGATGGGCACATCGACGAGATCGCCTGCTTCGCCCGGCCCGGCGTTGTGCTGGCGCTGACCACCGACGACACCGGCGACGCCAACTTCAAGATCTTCCAGGACAACCTTGACCGACTGAAGTCCGCCCGCGACGCCCAGGGCCGCGAGCTGGAGGTGATCCCGCTCCGCCAGCCCGAGCGGCGCGACCACAACGGCGTCCGCTTGACCCTGTCCTACACCAATTTCTACATCGCCAACGGCGGCATCGTGATGCCGGCCTACGAGGACGCCGCCGACGACGAGGCCTTCCGCACCCTGCGCAAGGTGTTCCCCGACCGCGAGGTGCTCCAGGTGCTGGCGTTGGACATCGTCAAAGGCGGCGGCGGCATCCACTGCATCACCCAGCAGCAGCCGACGGGTTGAGTCAGGCAATCGGCGACCAGGCGCCGGTGTCCAGGAAGGTTTCCAGCATCCTGCGCCAGGGCTCCACGTCGATGTCGTTCCGCTCCAGCCAGGCCGGATCGTAATAGGTCGAGGTATAGCGGTCGCCGCTGTCGCAGATCAGCGACACCAGCGATCCCTCCTCGCCCGCCGCGATCATGCAGCTGGCGATCCAGCACAGGCCGAAGAAGTTGGTGCCGGTCGAGCCACCGATCCGGCGGGACAGCCGGTCCGACAGCACGTGCATGGCCGCGATCGAGGCGGCGTCGGGGATCTTGATCATGTGGTCGATGACGCCGGGGATGAAGGACGGTTCGACACGGGGACGCCCGACGCCCTCGATGCGCGACGGCCGCTCGCACACGACGTTCGGGTCGCCGTTCCGATAGGCCTCGTAGAAGGCGGAATGCTCGACATCGACCACGCAGAGCCGGGTGGGCAGGTTGCGGTAGCGGATATAGCGCCCGATGGTCGCCGAGGTGCCGCCCGTGCCCGCTCCCATCACGACCCAGGTTGGCTCCGGATGCCGTTCGTCGCGCATCTGGTCAAAGATGGACTCGGCGATGTTGTTGTTGCCGCGCCAGTCGGTCGCCCGTTCCGCGTTGGTGAACTGATCGAGGTAGTGACCGCCGGTCTCAGCCGCGATCCCGGCCGCGACGCCATAGACCTCGCCGGGGTTGTCGACGAAGTGGCAGCGCCCGCCAAACCGTTCGATCGCCTCGACCTTCTGCCGGCTGATCGACCGGGTCATCACCGCGATGAAGGGCAGGTCCAGCAGATGCGCGAAATACGCCTCGCTGACGGCGGTCGAACCGGACGACGCCTCGACCAGGGTCGTCCCCTTCCTGATCTTGCCGTTGCAGATGCCATAGAGGAACAGCGATCGGGCCAGCCGATGCTTGAGGCTGCCGGTCGGATGGGTCGATTCATCCTTGAGGTAGATCGAGATGCCGGCGAGGCCGGGGAAGACCGGCTTGACCAGATGGGTGTCGGCGGATCGCCGTCCATCGCCGCGCAGGACGCCGATCGCCTGCCGCGCCCAGTCGCGGTCCCGATCCTCGGGCAGCCGGATCACCGGCGGGCACGTCGAACAGGATGAAAATCCCGTCATCACCACACTCCAAACCTGGGCCAAACCTAAGGCGCGATCATCGCCGAGTCATACCAGTGTAATGTCCCGGTGTAATGGCCAAATGCCAATCAAGTCTCGGCCAGCCGTTCCTGGACGATGCGGCGCACGGCCGCGCGATCGATCTTGTTGGTGGCAGCCAACGGCAGCCTGTCCACGATCCAGATCCTGCGTGGATGCTGGTAGGCCGGCGCGTTGGCGAGGACATACCGCTTCAATTCCTGTTCGAGGTTCGGGCGCGCCTGCTTGGGAACGACCAAGGCCATAGGCTTGGTTCCCTTGATCTCGTCATCGACCGGAACGACGCAGGCTTGCAGGACATCGCCATGGGATTCAAGGACCGCCTCGACCTCGCTTGGGAAGATGTTCTCGCCGCCCGAGACGAACATGTCGTCTACCCGGCCGACGAAGCTGTGGAATCCGTCGCCGTCTCGGTGGAACACGTCGCCCGTGTCGTAGAAGCCGTCCTCGGTGATGGGGCTCGCGCCGGCGCGGTTCAGGTAGCCCAGCATCATCCCGGGGCTGCTGATCTGCAGGACGCCCTGGTTGGGAGCCCCCGGCCCAACCAGCCGGACCCGCACCTCGGGATGCGGATAGCCGATCGCGCCGACCGGGATCGGCAGGCCCTGGGGGTGCTCCCCGAAGACGACCGGCCCGCCCTCGGTCGTGCCATAGGCGTTGATGACGCGGGCGTTCGGCAGGACACGGTGGGTTTGCGCCACGAGCTTTTCGTTGAGCGGCGCCGATCCCATGCGGATCGTCCCGACATGGGAGAGGTCGGCGTCCGCCAGCGCGTCGGTCTCCCGAAGCATCATCGCGATCATCGGCGGCACCGCCGTCAACCAGCCGCAGCGGTAACGCTGGATGGCGGCGATGTAATGCCTCGCCTGGAACTGGGGCAGCAGCACCGCCGTCGAGCCACTGGCGCAGACCAGCAGCGACAGGGCCAGTGCGTTCATGTGATAGAGCGGCGCCGCGATCAGCACGCGCTCGTCGCGGAGATTGTACTCGCCGACCCGCGTTTCGGCGACCCAGCGGTGCGCAGCGTGGGACAGCAGAACGCCCTTGGGCCGTCCCGTCGATCCCGACGTGTAGAGGATCATGGCCGCTTCGTCGGGATCAGGGCTGACCGCGTCGAAGGAGCCGAAATCCAGCAGCGCATCCAGGCCAATCCCATCCAGCGCGACGGCCGGGATGCCGCCCGCCTCGGGCGGAAGCTCCCGCGCGCGCTCGCCGTCACAGAACAACAGCTGGATTTGGCTGTCGCCCAGGATGAACGCGATGGTCGCCGGCGGGAACTTGTGGTTGATCGGCACCGGGACGATGCCGGCCCGCATCGCACCCAGGAACACCGTGAAATACGCGGGGGAGTTGGCCGCCAGGATGCCGATCCGGTCGCCCCGCCGCAGCCCGCACCGGCGCAAGCCGCGCGCGACCGCCGCCGCCATCCGGTCCAAGTCGCCCGCGGTCAGGATCGTCTCGCTGCCATCGAAACCATAGCCGATCAGCAGCGGCTTGGCCGGATCCATCGTGGGATCGATGATCATGCCCAGATTGTCGGCGGAACTCATGGACGTCTCCCGCACTCCAGGTGAAGGCGCAGCGAGGGGATCCACAGGCTGGCCCGATCGGGGGTCTCGTCCCGCCACTCCACCCCATCCAGCGCCAGAGCCCGGCTACGGAGGGCATCCAGATCGCGGAAGGTCACGCCGATCTTGGCGAAGGCGTCGCCACCGCCCGGCACGAGATCGATTTCACAGCCGTCCGTCCCCAGGCGCCAGCCGCTTCCGCTCGCGGCGGCCGTCCCGCCGCACAGGCCCTCGTAGCGGGCGACTTGGGCGGCGGGGTCGGGGCTGGTGACGGTCAGGACGCCGAAGCCGTCGAAGCCGTTCGGATGGTCCATCCACTCCTCGCGCCAAACCAAGTCCGGCGTCAGGTGCTGGCAGAAGTAGACCCGCCCCGCCGGGAACAGCCCGGCCGGCACCCGGACGGTGCGGAAGCGCGCCTCCGATCGCCGGCCATCGACGGTGACCGGACGGGAGAACGACACTGGTGCCGAGGGGGACAATCCACGGCGCGCGAGGGTGTCGAAGGTCTCGTCCGCGTCGCCGCTCCTCAGCACCAAGCCGTTGAGACCAAGTGGGCTGTCGAGGACATCGGCCCGCTGGAGGCCGGTGGGCGGGACGCCCACCAGTTCCAGATAGGCGCCGGGCGTCATCATCAGGTGATTGACGGACCCGAGCGAGTGATGCCCCCGTGGCGTCAGGGTGAAGCCAAGGCCCTCGAACAGCGCCGCCGCGTCATCCATCCCGGTCAGCGTGTTCACGACGATATGGTCGAGCGTCTCCATGTCGGGGGTGTCACTTCGCGACGGGTGTCATGTACACGCCGCGCCCGCTGGCGAGCAGCTTGCCGTCCCCGTCGAAGATCTGGGCTTCCGAGACCGAGACGGTGCGTCCCGATTTGACGACCTTCCCGACGCACTTCAAATCGCCCTGCATGGCCGCCCGGTGATAGTCGACCCGCAGGTCGACCGTCGGCACCCCCTTGCCGGTCTCCGAGACCAGGGCCCAGTCGGCGGTCAGGTCGACCAGCGTCGCCAGGATGCCGCCGTGGGTATAGCCGACGGCGGCGTTCACGACCCATTCGGGACGCCAGGTCGCCTTCAACTCGATCTCGCCCTCGCCGACCGAGATCACCTGCAGACCGAGCCACTGGTGGAACGGTCCCTTCAGCAGCATCGCCTCGACTTCGCTTTTGTCCAGCATCGTTCGGTTCCTCAGGGCTGTTGGGGAAGGGCTGTGTGGGGGGATTTCAGGGGGTGACGACGATCTTGCCCATGACGGAGCGGTCCTGGATCATCTTGAGGCCGGCCGCCGCCTCCTCCAGCGGCAGCACCTTGTCGACCGCCGGCTTCAGGTCGCCCTTCTGGATGAGATCCATTAAGGCCGACAGGTTGTCGTCGTAGAAGCTATTGGAGCCGATGATCTTCAGCTCGAAGCTCCAGATGTACCGAAGGTCCTCCTTCGGGTCGAAACCGGCGGTGGCGCCGCACACCAGCAGGCGGCCGCCCCGCTTCAGGCACTTCAGCGAAGGCACCCAGGTGTCGCCGCCGGTGAAGTTGATGACGACGTCGACACCGCCCTCATAGGTCCGGCGTTGGGGCTTGCCGAAGGTCTGGATCGCCCATTTGGAAAAATCGGTTTCCCGGTAGTTGATGACGTGGTCGGCGCCGATATCCCGCAGGCGGCTCATCTTGTCCTCGCTGCCGGCGCAGGCGATGACCTCGGCCCCGAGATGCTTGGCCAGCATGACGCAGCCGGTTCCGACACCGCCGCTGGCGCCCAGGATCAGGACGCGGTCGCCCGGTTTGATGGTTTCGTGGGTGACCAGCATGCGATGCGCCGTGCCATAGGCGACCGGCAGCGAGGCGGCGTCGACGAAGCTGACGTCGGCGGGCATCGCGATCAGCTGCCCCACCGACACTTGGCAGTATTCCGCCATGCCGCCGTCCAGCATCTCGCCCATCAAACCGACCTTCTTGTTCAGTGGGTTGACCAGCACCCGGTCGCCGATCCTCCAGCCCTCGACACCCTCGCCGAGTTCGGTGATCTCACCCGCCATGTCCAGCCCGATGACGACGGGCAGCGGCACCTTGATGCCCGGCATGCCCTGCACCGTGAAGACATCGTGATAGTTGAACGACGAGGCGCGGACGCGGATGACGACATGTCCAGCTCCGGCGGTCGGGATTGGCTTGTCGTCGACGACCCTCAGGTTGTCGATACCGCCATGTTCGTTGAGAACCAGGGCTTTCATGGTCTTGGTCATGGTCGTTCCCTCCTGGGAGTGTCGGTCGGTGATTGATCGGTTGCCTGGGGCGGCGCTTGGTTCGAGGCCAAGGCTCCGCCTTGACGCGGCGTGGAGGCCGCGACGGCGCGATTTCGGATCATGTGTCGAGGGGATGGCCCGCTGGACGGGGCGCATCCGGGAAGACGGCGAGGTTCGGGCGCTCCCGCGCCGGGTCTGGGCGCGGGGTGGCTAGGCCGGGTTTAGACTGGCCTGGCGGCCGATCCGGTGGTGGATGGAAGACCTCAGCGAGAGGTCAGGAACGCTCCTCGGAGATGAAGGGCGCCAGGTTCTGCAAGGCGAAGTTGGGTGCGTCCCGCAGGGTGCTGATGACCTTGTTGACGGTCATGTCGCGGAAAACCTCGATATGGGAGCGGGAAATCCGCTCCGCCGTGTCGGCGTCGCCGGTGACCAGCGCCTCGATGATCTGGACGTGGTCCCGCTCGATGTTGGGGCGCTCGCCCTGGACACCGAAGCCGAGGGCGACCAGCCGGGCCATCTCGTCGTGCAGATTGCCGAGCTGCCGGTAAAGGCGCTCGTTGCCCGCCGCCTGCACGATGGCCATGTGGAAGCTGCGGTTGGCCTCCAGGAAGAAGTCGATCTGGTTGCCGATGTCGGCCGATCCGCGAACGCGGCAGGCCGCCTCCAGCCTTTCCAGCCGCGCCTTGTTGACCTTGCCGGTGGCGCTCCGCGCCGCGTAGGGCTCCAGCAGGAGGCGGAGCGAGAACACCTCGTCGACATCCCGCAGGGTGATCGGGGCGATCCTGTAGCCCTGCCGGGGAATCGAGGTGACGAGGCCATCGTGGATCAGCCGCTGCAAGGCCACGCGGCAGCTCGCCTTGGCGATTTCAAAACGGTGCATGACTTCCGGTTCGCTCAGCAGCGATCCCGGCATCATGCGGCAGGAGATGATCTCCTTTCTCAGGACCTCATAGGCTCGATCGGCCTTTTTCGTACCGTCCATGACCGCGATGTTGGTTTCTTGGTCTTTCGTCATGACAGTCCCCGGAGTGATCCCTTGTTCGTGAGCATCCTACGAAATCCTCATGGGACGTTCAAGTATATTGTGCCTTCAGCTGAAGCTTTTGCCTATTTCGGGCGCCTTCGTCTCGCCGTGCCAACGCTTCGTCTCGGGCAGGGGAATGCCGAACAGGTCGAGCGCCCGCCCGACGCTCTGATCGACGATGTCCATCAGGCTCGCCGGTCGGTGATAGAAGGCTGGAACCGGCGGCATGATGATCGCGCCAGCGGCGTTCGCGCGCGCCATCAGCTCGATATGACCGCCGTGCAGCGGCGTCTCGCGCAGCATCAGCACCAGCCGCCGGCGCTCTTTGAGGCAGACATCCGCCGCCCTGACCACCAGCCCCTCGTCGTAGGAATTCGCGATGCCGCTGAGCGTCTTGATCGAACAGGGAGCGATCAGCATGCCGGCGGTCACGAACGACCCGGATGAGATCGAGGCGCCGATATCCTTGGGATTGTAAACCCGGTGGGCCAGGGCGCGGACTTGGTCGATGCCATGGTCCGTCTCGCTGACGATCGTCCGCAGACCGGACGGCGAGATGACCAGATGCGTTTCGATGTCGTCCCGCTTCCTCAGCAGTTCCAGGGCGCGGATGCCGAAGATCGCTCCGGACGCCCCGGTGATGGCGACGATCAGTCTCTTCATGTCCATTCCGTCTTCCATCCCCTCTCCCTTCTTGTCATTCCGGCAGGGCCAGATCGGACCAGATCGCCTCGGTCAAGCGGGTGAAGGCGGGATCGCCGCGCATCGAACGCATGTGGCGGGGTCGGGGCAGCATCACCTTGTAGTCCGCGATGATCCGGGCCGGACGCGCGCTGAAGACCAGTACTCGGTCGGCCAGGGCGACGGCCTCCTCGATGTCATGGGTGACGAAGATGATCGCCCGACGCTCCGCCTCCCAGACGCTCAACAGTTCCTTGCCCATGGCGATCTTCGTCTGGTAGTCGAGGGCGCCGAACGGCTCGTCCATCAGCATCAGCGAGGGCTGGTAGGCCAGCAGGCGGCCCAGCGAGACGCGCTGGCGCATGCCGCCGGAAAGCTGGCGCGGCCAGGCGTTCTCGAAACCGTCCAGGCGCAGCAGCTTGATCAGCGAGGCGACGCGTTCCTCGCGGCGGTCGCCGGGCACGCCGCCCAGTTCCGCGCCGATCCGGATGTTTCCCGCCACGGTCCGCCAGGGCAAAAGCGCGTCCTTCTGGAACATGAAGCCGACGCCCGGCGGTGGTCCGGAAACCGGCTTGCCATCGACCAGGACGCTGCCGCCCGACGGTTCCAGCAGACCGCACAGGGCGCGGAGGATGGTCGACTTGCCCGACCCGCTCGGGCCGACCACCGCGACGAATTCCCCCTCCGCGACGGTCATCGAGATACCCGAGATCACCTCCAGCGTGGACATGTCGGGCAGCGGGAACGAGATCCGCAAATCCCTAAGTTCCGCCCGGGGGGACTGCGCGGGTTGTGGCGTCGGGCTCATCGGCATCCTGTCGGCTCGGTTCACGTTGGCCATCAGCGCCATTTGATCATCCTCTTCTCGATGAAGCCGATCAGGTAGTTGGCGAGCATGGCCAGGATCATCAGGACGATCAGGCCGCTGAACACGCCGGTGGTGTCGAGCTGGCCGCCGGAGCTTTCGACATACCAGCCCAACCCGCGGTTGGAGCCGATCAGCTCGCCAACCACGGCCCCGATCAGCGCGAGGCCGACGCCGATCCGGAAGGACGCCATGATCCACGGCACGACCGCCGGCAGAAGCACGGTCCACGCGACATACATCTTGCCGGCGCGCATCGACTTCATCAGGTCGAGCTGGTCCTGGTCGATCGTCCGGATCCCCTCCATCACGTTGAGGATGAAGATGAACAGGACCATCGTGAACGACATCATGATCTTGGAAATCAGGCCGATGCCGAACCACAGGATGAAAAGCGGAGCCAAGGCGACGCGCGGCAACCCGTAGAGACCCATGATGATCGGATCGAGCAGGCGGGCCAGGCGGGGTGCCCGGGCGAGGCCGATCCCCACCGGGACGCCGACGGCAGCCGCGAGCAGCAGGCCGGCGCCAGCCTCCTGCAAGGTCGTCGAGGTGTGCATCCAGAGATGGCCGCTCAGCGCCAGCTCCCAGAGCCGTTCCGCGATCATGCTGGGACGGCTGCCCCAAAACGGATTGTACAGGTGGTGGGACGCCAGTTCCCACAGCAGCAGCAGGGCCAGGATGACGGCGATCTGCCCGAGGACCGGCGACGATCGCCACTGGGATCGGCGCCGCCTGATCGCCGGCTGATCGCCTGGGGTGGAACTGGGCGTGGCGCCGGAGGTGGTCTTGGTGAATGCCATCGTCGCCTCGTCAGGGAAGGTTCTTGACGGTGACTTCGTCGTAGGAGGCGAGTTCGACGTCCGGATCGACGGTCCTCATCATCTCGCCCAGGACCTCGTAGCTTTGGGGCGCCACGACGCCATCGACCGAGATGTAGCCGGAGGTGGCGTCGGCCACGATCTTCTGGATGATTTCGTCCTTCTTGACCTCCGGGAACATCTCCTTGATCGCGCTGGTCAGGACCGCGTGATCCTGGTCGATCCTGCGGAGCGCCGCCTTGATCGCGCGCGACACCTTGGCCGCCGTCTCCGGGTTCTTCTCCAGCCACGCGTCCGTCACGACCAAGCCATGGGATGGATAGGCCAGGGTGCGGAAATCCTCGAGGATCCGGAACTGATCGCTTTCGCCAAGCGTGATCTGGATGTCGGGGGTCGTGAACATGCCCGCCGAGATCACGCCCGCCTGGATCGCCGCCTGCTGCGCGCCGGCGCGGCCGACCGAGATCAATTCGAAATCCCGGTCGGGATCCATGCCGAGCTTGCGGATGGCGTAACGGACGGTCGTGTCGGTCAGGCTGCCGGCCGACGTGATGCCGATCTTCTGGCCCTTCAGGTCCGCGAGGCTCTTGGCCGGCGAGTCCGCCTTGGTCAGCATCGCGTAGCTGTGACGGTCGGCGAGCGAGACCAGCACCTTGCCGCCAAGGCCCTTCTCCTGCAGCCGAACCGCGTGCTCGACCGCGCAGATGCACATGTCGACGCTGCCGGACGCCAAGGCCTGGACGGCGGGTCCGCCACCCTTGAAGTCGAAGCGCTCATAGGCGAGCCCTTCGGTCTTGAGCAGGTTTTCCTGTTCGGCCACGATCACCGGCAGCGATCCCGCGGAGGTCTGGGCGGCTCCGATCTTGAGGGTGGTCACCTCGGCCGAGGCCGTGCCAACCAGGCCACCCAGCGCGATCAACGCCCCAGCGATGACTGAACGTTTCAAAATCGGCATCACGTTTCCCTTTCAAGGATTGGAAGGCCTGGGGTTGACCGCGCACGATCCCCCGTTCACCGCCCGATGGCTTCGGTGCGGCGCGCGATCTTGGACAATCGGCTTGGATAATCCGAAGACGGTCAGGCTTTGGCGGCGCTCGGGTGCTGGACCGCGTGCTTGGAGCCCCGCTCGCACATGCGGCCGCGGGCATCCTGCCAAAGCAGACCCTTGGTGTGCAGTTCGCCCAGCGCGCGGGCCACGGTCTCGAAGTTGTAGTGGGCGAACGCGTCGGCGATGGCCGTGTAGTAGCGTGGCTCCTCGCGGACCATGGCGAGGATCGCTTCCGCGACCTCGGCCACCTCGCCGCCGTTCGCCGTCGATCCCACCGTGTCCCGTTTCCCCTCGACATAGTCCTTGAGGATCGCGGTGTCGGCGTAGGCGTAGGCGATGCGCTCGAAACGCTCCTTCGGGATGCCTTCGGAGATGGTGGCGTCGATGCCCATCTTCGCGGTGGTCGGGACCACGCCGGGCGGCGTCACGGGCAGGCTGGGATCGAGCGGCTTGCCGCGCGCGCCGCTGATGATGACGACGTCCTTGTCGGCCTGGACGCGCGTCGCGATGGCCCACTCGACATCCGTCGGGTTGAACACGTCGATATCGTCGTCGACCACCACCACATGCTTCAGGTCCAGCACGGACAGCGCCGCCAGGATCGCGTTCTTGCCCTCGCCGGCCTGCTTCTTGATCGAGATGACCGCGTGCCAGAAGGCGCAGCCGCCAAGGGTCACGTTGATGTCCTTGACGGCCACGCCCGCCGTCTTCAGAGCCTGACGGATCTGCGTGTAGCGCGTCGGCGCCGCCAGCCAAGTGTTCTCCCACGGCATGTGCAGCGCGTAGTAGATGGCGTCCTTCCGCATGCGGACGGCCTTGACGCGGACGATCGGATTCCAATGCAGGCCGCCCATCAGCCGCGTGAACTCGCCGAAGCGTCCCTCCGGGTAGACCCACCCCGTCGGCAGGATCTCCGCCTCGATGACGATCTCGGCATCGGCGATGTAGGGGACGTCGATGGTGCCGCACTGGGCCAACTCGACCGGCGCTCCCCTCATCCCACCGGAGATCGCCATCTCGTCGACGCCGAGCGGCGCCCGGAACCCCGATCCCATGATCTCGAAGGGGTGCGTGCCGATCGAGATGGAGATCGGGCAGGGCTTGCCGGCCTCGAACGCGCGCCTGGCGAAAAGCCGCATGTTGTTGGGCGTGACGATATCGATGCCGGTGAGGTTCTTTTCCTTGACGATGAAGCGGTAGATGCCGGAGTTCAGCCCGAATTCCGGATCGCGGGCCAGCACCACGCCCGCGGTGATCATCGGGCCTCCGTCATAGATCGAGCTCATCGGGATCGGCAGCTTGTACAGGTCGACATCGTCGCCCTCGATGACGATCTCCTGGTTCGGCGAGGTCTCGACCATCCTGGGTGCTATCGGATTGTCGATCGCGCGCTTCAGCTTCGCCTCGATCTCCGGGTAGTTCTCGCATCCCATGGACATGATCGCGCGCTTCTGCGATCGGATGATTCCGGAGACGACCGGCACGTCGTAGCCGATCACGTTGTGGAACATAAGGGCTTTGTCGGACTGGTCCACCAGCGTCGCGATGTGACGTATGTCTATCGGCTGCTCGAAGTCGATGAGCTCTCCTTCATCTCGCAGACGCTTGAGGAACTGACGAAATGACTCGTTATCCGGCATCACGCTAGATCTTCCTTCCTATGGCCCAGTAAATCCGACCGTTCGATACTCCATATCATTTGGGGTATCCATTGGACGCACTTATGGATTATTTTGGGATCTTTGGTTCACTGGAGGAGCGCTCCGTGGGCGGGCAAAACGCGCCTGCGATGTCTTGTAAGCAGCCTACAAACAAAATCTGGAATGATCAAGCCGGTTCTGAGAAGAAAATATGCAGACCGGGCGGGTGGTCAATGCTTGTGCAAATGCGCGCGGGATGGAGGGTTAACGCCCGAGTTTTGTGCCGAGGCGCCACCGCGTTCTGATGACATCGGCGGAAAGTTGTGGCACAATCGGCTAATTCGACCGTTCGGCACCAGTAACCAGCATCGAGGTGCGGGTCATGAACATCAACATACCGCCTACGCCGCCGATCGCCGCCAAGCCGTATCCTTCGGCTCCGGCCAGCGACACGGCGAATACGGTCATGGCCGCCGCCATGCAGACGGCGGCCGTCACGCTGACCCAGACGGCGCAGGCGGCCACTCCGGTCGGCCGGGCGGAAAGCCCCCGGCGCTCCGCCAGTTCGACCGAGACCGGCCAATCCGTGGATACCAGGGCGCAGGCCATTTCCTCCCGCTCGTCGGCCAGTGGTCCGGCGCGAAGCCAGGGCCGTGGCTCCCTCGTCGATATCAGGGCGTAAGGGCGGCAGGGCCTGAGAGCGGGGCGGGCATAAAAAAACGCGGGCCGAAGCCCGCGTTTCTCATTTCCAGGAAGAGCTGGCGATCAGCCTTCGATCTGGGCGTATTCCTCGATGATGCGGCTGACGAGGCCGTATTCCTTTGCCTCCTCGGCGGACATCCAGTAGTTCCGGTCGGTGTCCTTCTCGACCCGCTCGATCGACTGGCCGGTCTCGCGCGCGATGATCTCGTTGATACGGCGGCGCATCTTGATGATCTCCTTCGCCTCGATCGCGATATCCGTCGCCCGGCCACCGGCGCCGCCAAGCGGCTGGTGGATCAGGAAGCGGGTGTTCGGCAGGCAGAGCCGATCCTCTTTCTTGGCGGCGAGGTAGATATGTGCGCCGGCGCTGGCGACCCAGCCCGTGCCGATCATCTTGACCGTCGGCTTGATGAACCGGATCATGTCGTGGATGCTGTCGCCCGACTCGACGTGACCGCCGGGCGAGTTGATGATGATCCGGATCGGATCGTCATTCTCGACCGCCAAGGCCAGAAGCTGGGCGCAGGTGCTTTCGGCGACCTTCTGGTTGATCTCGCCAAAGATCATGACCGTGCGCGACTTGAACAGGTTTTGAAGAACCGTGCTGAACGGTGCCGGGGTCGGCTTGGGCGTCTCTTCCTTCGGCTCTTCGTCCATGACCCAAAACATCAAATTCTCCTCGGACCTCACACCGCGCAAAGGCGCACGGCGAATTTCGTTCGCATGAACCTGCATAGCTGGATTCGCCAGTGGGTTCAACTGCCCGCCGACATGCCCGTTGACATGGAAGCTGGGGCTTTGACGGACACCGTGCGGTTCAGTGCGATGGCGTCGCGATGATCTCATGGGCGGATGAAAAAGCTGGCGGACTGTGATGACCAAAAGACGCCGCGCCAGAACAATCGCCATCCTTGTCGAGGATCAACGCGGACACCAGGACACGCCTTGCTGGAAGCTGGCCATGCGGCCTTCGATACATATATGGACGCCGAAGTGTCCGCGCAATGCGGCCGGAGTTCGTCCGACCGCGTCGCGCGTACGGCTCAGCCACCGCCTGGGATCGGTTCCACGACGCATTCCGGCGCTTCGGGATGCTGGCAGCAGCGTCCCAGCTTGGCGATGCTGTCGGCGTAGATCACGTTCCACTGGGCTTGGGAATGCAGGTCGCCGGGTGGCATCCAATGAGATTGCGGAAACTGCTTGCCCCAGTCGTCGATCTGCTTGACCAGGGTCGGATCGAAGCTCTGGTACATGGACAGATTGCAAGACTGCATGTTGCCGATGCGGTGGCAGGTCGTGCAGGTGTTGCCGGGCGTGGAGACGCTCTTGGGTTTCTCCCACTCCTGGAACGGCTTGCCGATGTCGTTGGCGTATTTGCCCAAGGGGTTGGAGGGCAGCGCGTGGGTCTGTGCGTAGTACGGGCTGTACATGAAAGGATCGCTGTCGTGGCACGACACGCAGTTGCCCGCCGCGGTCTGCTCCGGCGTCTTCCAGAAGGCGGCCCCCGCCACCGGATCCTCCGGCGCCGGGACGTTCCGCGCGTTGAAGCCGCCCTGGACGTCCTTGCTCTGGAACCAGCAGGTGCTGCCGGTATCGAGGCCATGGACGATCACGTTGACCTCGTCGAAGATGTCGGTGTCGTCCGGGCGGATCGTGGTTTGCCGGCAATAGGCGCTGATCTGCGCCTTGTCATCGTCGCGCAGCACCAGCGCCCGTGAATTGGGCACGCAATAGCCGTCGCCTCCGGCGGGAGCGGTCAGCAGCGACGGCCTGTCGCAAGGCATGTCCGGCACATAGGTCTCGGGCTCGACGCCATCGACCGTGATCGGGATGCGCTCGCCCTTCAGGCAGTCGAACGCCGGCAGCGGCGCTATCCTCTGGGCGCATTCGCGCGCGTAATCCCCGATGGCGTGGCTGACGTCACTGGCGACCGCGGCGCCCGTTCCGCCAAAACCCGCCGACGCGACGGCGATGAGCATCGCCAGCGGAGCCAGCGCGGACAGGATGCTTCGAACCGCCGTCGTGGTTCCCATGATCAGCCTTTCCCCCGCCGTCGTCATCGCACCAATCCCGGCTCGGCGAGCGCCACCTGACGGATCGCCTCGTAGTAGCGGACGTAGCCGGTGCAGCGGCAGATGTGCTCGCCACAGGCTTCGGCGATCGTGGCGTCCAGCTTGTCGCGGGACACCGGCGCCGCGCGCAACTGGTCGAGCAGGATATGCGCCGCCATCAGGAAGCCGGGCGCGCAGTAGCCGCACTGGAACGCGAACTTCTCCAGGAAGGTGGTCTGGAGCGGTGTCAGCGCGCCGCCCCCGGCCAGTCCCTCCACCGTCGTGATCGACTGCCCATCGAGGTTCACCGCCGGGGTTGAGCAGGCCAGCATCGGGACGAGCTGCGCGGACGGCACCCTGCGGACAGCGACGGTGCAGCCTTTGCAGACGCCGATGCCGCAGCCGAGCTTGGTGCCCGTCAGGTTCAGGTCTTCCTGGAGGAAGTCGAGCAGCGACAAGTCGGCGGGCACCACGCGCTCGTGGACCGCGCCGTTGATGGTGACTCTGACCCGTTTCGCCGAAGCGGCGGGGCCCGAAGGGGCGGTGTCGATCTTCTCGGACAGATCAGTGGTCATCACGCGAGAACCTTCCGAATATCCTCCGCCAGAACCGGCAGGCTGTCGAACCTCTTGCCGGTGGCGTGGCTGCCAGTGGCGTGGCTGATGGCGTTGACGATCGCGGGCGCGATGGGGCACAGCACCGCCTCTGCGATGCCCTTGGCCGTGTCGCCCTCGGGCGGCAACAGGGTCAGCTTGAGCCGGCCCATCGGCACGTCACCGGCCCTGGCGACGCGGTAGCGGTCCAGGTTCCAGCGGCCGGACCCGGCGCCGCCCTCCGTCAGCGGCAGCTTCTCCAGCAGGGCATAGCCGATGCCCATGGCCACGCCCCCCTGGGATTGGCCGGCCAGAAGGTCGGGCTGGATCACCCGGCCGGCGTCCAGGATGGTGTGGATCTCGACCACCTGGACGGCGCCGGTCGCGCGGTCGATCTCGACCGCCGCCAGGGCTCCCGACGGGGCGTAGAGGCTGCGGCCCCACAGCGCGTTCGAGGCGGGTGGCGCCTTCACCTCCCGCCGGTCATGAACCCGCCAAGCCGTGGCGGCGGCCAGCCGGGTGGAGAAGCCGTCGATCGGCCGTTCCGCCGTGACGCCGTCGACCGTGTATTTGGCGGCGACCCATTGACCCTGGTAGAAGGCGTGGACCATCGCGCCGGAAACCAGACCGTTGGCGAAGATCTCGGCGGCGATTTGCGCCAGGGGCAGGGGAGGCGATCCGGGCGCCCGCAGCGCGCCGTCCTTCCAGACCGTCGCCTTCTTCTCGGGCGCCTTGCCGCCGCCAGCCGTCCAGATCCGGCACGCCGCCGGGTACAGCCCGGTGTCGAACAGGGCGGCGGCCGCCTGTTCGCAGGCGTGGACCTGATGAAAGGCGGTCAGGCAGGCGCTGGACGACATCGACATGCTGGAGGTCCAGCGCGGATCGCTCCACGAACCGCCGCTGGCGCTGTTCATGTCGAGCGCGTCGAAGCTGACGACATCGCCGGTGATCACCTCGCGGGCGTTGGCGCCCAGGCTCTTCGCGGTCGAGATCGCCAGCGACGTGGCCGAGCCGTTACCCATGTCGACGCAGTTGGTGCGGACGCCGATCATGCCGGTGGCGTCGATGAAGACCTCGGCCATGACGCCGTCGCCGCCCGTTCCATAGGCTTGGTTGGCCAGCGCGAAACCGACGCCGTATAGCGGCCCGTGCTTGTGCTTGGCCTTCTCCTTGCGGACGGCGTCGCGGTCGCGCCACAGCGCCTGCTTGGCCGCGATGTCGCAGATCTCCGCCAGCGGCATCTTCTGGTTCAGCGGCGCTCCGGTGACGGTGTGGTCGCCCTTGGCCAGCGCGTTGATCCGGCGCAGCTTGATCGGATCGATCTTGAGGGCGGCCGCCGCCTCGTCGATCAGGCACTCGATCGCGAAGAACGCCTGGGGGCCGCCGAAACCGCGCATCGATCCGGCCACTACGCCCGTGGTCGGCACCGCCAAGCCATCGACCCAGACCTTGGTGATGTCGTAGCCGCCAGCCGCGCAATAGGCGGCGAGCTGTGCCACCCACTGGCTGTAGTTGTTGTTGCCGCCGGCCAGCAGGTCGAGCCGGTATTCCAGCGCGGTGAAGCGTCCCTCGGGGTCGACCGCGAGCCTTGGGTGCAGCCGGGCGCCCAGCTGCTTCAGGCCGGACTGGAACTGCTGGTAGCGGTCCTGCGCGATCCTGACCGGCCCATCGCTATAGGCCGCCGCGATCGACAGCAGCAGCGGCATGATCGACACGTCGCGGCCGCCAAAGCCGCCGCCTGGATAGCAGGAGTTGAGCACGACGGTGGCGACCTTGAAGGGGCACCCCTCGGCTGCGAACAACGCCAGCGTCGTCGAAAAATCACCGTTGGTCGACTGGGTGCCGAGCACGAGGTTCATCGTGCCTCCCGCCGTCCCACCCTCTGGAGCGGAGCGGTCGAACCACGCCAGCCCGGCTTCCGGCTCCAG
The DNA here is from genome assembly GCF_000576635.1 of Skermanella stibiiresistens SB22. GTDB lineage: Bacteria > Pseudomonadota > Alphaproteobacteria > Azospirillales > Azospirillaceae > Skermanella > Skermanella stibiiresistens. The sequence goes on along the minus strand of NZ_AVFL01000005.1, from coordinate 159,460 downwards.
GAACATCGGATCGATCACCTGGGTGTGGAAGGTGCCCTCGAAGACCTTGACGCCAGGCTTCTCGAACTCCGCCGAGATCCGGCGGCGCCAATGGCGCGCCTCCCGGTTTACCTTTTCGGTGTCGGAGTTCGCCGATTCCGTCGTGAACTGGTAGGGATTGCTATAGCCGTCCTTGACCTGGGAGAACCGCTCGACGCCCTTGTCGGCGTAGCGGGTCAGGTACGTCGCCGGCTGATAGGGAGCCGGCTGGTGGAGGATGGGGTCCGGCCTCGACACGGGCGTCCGCCCACCGTCCTGGGGCGGCGCGGCACCGGCGTGAGGGGCACCGGGGTAGTAGAGGATGACGTCATCCTCGCGGAACTGGAGGATGCGGCTGGCCTGCCGCCATGTCTCGAAGTCCTTGAAGATCAGGATCGCCGCCGGCTGTCCGTAATAGACCGGAGGCTGCCCGGGGTCCGCCAGCAGGACCTTGGTGCCGTCCGGCGCGGTCGTGGAGCTTGGCAGGGTGATCGCGTCACTGGCGAGATCATCCGATGTCACGATCTTCTGGGGCATCAGCTCGACCGGCAGGATCGACAGGTCGATTCCCTTGAACCGCCGATCGACCCGCGTGGTCCGCAGGACCAGCGCCATGCGCTCGGTGGCGGGCCAACCCTCCATGTCGCGGGCGCGGAAGTCGCGGGCGTAGATCTTGTCGCCGCGAACCTTGGGGATACCGTCGATCCGATAGCGCGCCTTGCCGTCGCCGGCCGCCCATTCCGGTGGGACCGAAGGCTCCGCCTTGGGGATCGAGGGCGCCGTCGACGCGGCTTCGGTCGAGGCCGCCGGGCCGATCCGATTGACGATCAGGGTGACGCCAGCGGCGCCGACCGTGCGAATGAAATCCCGGCGTGTCGGTGTGAAGCGAATGCTCAAGGCGCCATCCCGTGATCCGGAAGGTCAGCGTCCGCCGTCGGAAACCGCAGCGGACAGCATTAACCAGGTTGGGTACTCCCTAAGAGGTAGAGAAACACAAACGCCGTGTCAAACGGATTGGCGCCCAGCAGCTATTTCGAAATCGAAACACAACCGGGGTGAGATACGTCAGTCAAGGAAGTTTCGACCGCCGGTGGATCGATCACAGTCCCTTGCGTCGGCGCGGCCTTGGTTTGCCGCGTCCGTCGGCGGCGCCGCGCGCGGGTGCGGTCCGACCGCGGCCATCCGGCACGGCGCGGTTGGTGCCCAGGCCGATCGCCGGCGCGTCTGCGCCTTCCAGGCCCAGGTCCATCGCCTCCAGCCGACGCAGTTCGTCGCGCAGCCTAGCGGCCTCCTCGAACTCCAGGTCGGCGGCGGCGGTCTTCATGCGGCGCTCGATATCGGCCATGTAGGATTTGAGGTTGTGGCCGATCATGTTGTTCATGTCGCCGTCACCGGTCTTGACCGTGACGCGGTCGCCGCGCTCGTAGACGCTCTCCATGATGTCGGAGATCTGCTTGCGGACCGTCTCCGGCGTGATGCCGTTGGCCTCGTTGTAGATCTTCTGCTTCTCGCGGCGGCGGTTGGTCTCGTCGATCGCCGCGTTGATGCTGTTGGTCATCTTGTCGGCGTAGAGGATTGCCCGGCCGTCGACGTTGCGCGCCGCCCGGCCGATCGTCTGGATCAGCGAGGTGCGGGAGCGCAGATAGCCCTCCTTGTCGGCGTCCAGGATCGCGACCAGTCCGCATTCCGGGATGTCCAGACCCTCGCGCAGCAGGTTGATGCCGATCAGCACGTCATAGGCGCCCAGCCGCAGATCGCGGATGATCTCGATCCGCTCCAGCGTTTCGACATCGGAATGGATATATCGGACCTTGATGCCGGCCTCGTGCATGTACTCGGTCAGCGCCTCGGCCATCTTCTTGGTCAGGGTCGTCACCAGCACGCGCTGGCCCTTGGCCGCGCAGTCCTTGCACTCGGCGATCAGATCGTCGACCTGGGTCTCCACCGGGCGGATGATCACCGGCGGGTCGGTCAGGCCGGTCGGGCGGACGACCTGCTCGACGAAGACGCCTCCCGTGCGCTCCATCTCCCAGGGGCCGGGCGTCGCCGAGACGAAGACGCTCTGCGGCCGCATCGCGTCCCATTCCTCGAACTTCAGCGGCCGGTTGTCCTTGCACGACGGCAGGCGGAAGCCGAAGTCGGACAGCGTCGACTTCCGCATGAAGTCGCCTCGGTACATGCCGCCGACCTGAGGGACCATGACGTGGCTCTCGTCCACGATCAGGATCGAGTTGTCGGGCAGGTACTCGAACAGGGTCGGCGGCGGCTCGCCCGGCTGCCGGCCGGACAGATAGCGGGAATAGTTCTCGATGCCGGCGCAGCTGCCGGTCGCCAGCATCATCTCGATATCGAACTGGGTCCGCTGCTCCAGCCGCTGGGCCTCCAGCAGCTTGCCCTCGGCCTCGAACTCGGCCAGCCGGATCTTGAGGTCCCGCTGGATCTCCTTGACCGCCTGATGCAGCGTCGGCTTGGGCGTCACATAGTGGCTGTTGGGATAGATCTTGACCGCCTGCAACGCCATCAGCTTCTCGCCGGTCAGGGGATCGATCTCGAAGATCCCCTCCAGCTCGTCGCCGAACAGCGAGAACCGCCACGCGCGGTCCTCCATGTGGGCGGGGAACAGCTCGACGGTATCACCCCGCACCCGGAACGTTCCACGTCCGAAACCAACGTCGTTGCGCTTGTATTGCAGGTCGATCAGCCGCGACAGCAGCTCGGTCCGGTTGACCATCTGGCCGGTCTGGAGCCCCAGCGTCATCTCGGAATAGGTCTCGACCGAGCCGATACCATAGATGCACGACACCGACGCCACGATGATCACGTCGTCGCGCTCCAGCAGCGCGCGGGTGGCCGAGTGCCGCATCCGCTCGATCTGCTCGTTGATCGAGCTTTCCTTCTCGATATAGGTGTCGGTGCGCGGGACGTAGGCTTCCGGCGTGTAGTAGTCGTAGTACGAGACGAAATACTCCACCGCGTTGTTCGGGAAGAAGCTCTTCATCTCGCCATAGAGCTGGGCGGCCAGGGTCTTGTTCGGCGCCAGCACCAGGGCCGGGCGCTGGATCTCCTGGATCACGTGCGCCATGGTGAAGGTCTTGCCCGATCCGGTGACGCCCAGCAGCACCTGCTCGCGCTCACCCTGCCGGATGGCGCCGACCAGCTCCTCGATCGCGCGCGGCTGGTCGCCGGCGGGAATGTAATCGGACACGATCTCGAGCCGCTTGCCCCCTTCCAGCTTCGGCAGGTCGGCGGCTTTCGGTATCAGCATGGGCATGGTCATGGCAGGTAAGATATTCAACGTTGGCGCCCGTCGCCAGTCCCCCCATGGCGAATCCGTTCACGAAATGATCCAGCCCAACCGGAGACGACCGAAACCGGAAGCGCCGGATCACCGGCCGCGCGCGGCGGCGATCCTCGGGGAGGGGCGGGGTGCCGCCGCGGCGTGCGCCTTGCCGTGCTTGTTCTTCGCTCCGCCCTTGGCGGAAGACCCATCGCCAGCGGAGGCTCCACCCAGCAGCCCCCGGGCGCGGGCCTGCTCCAAGCGGGCGTGGGCGGAAGCCACCATCGCGGTGATGGCCGGCCAGGCCTGCTCGGTCGCGGAACTGACCGTCCCATCCATCCTCATGACATCGTCCAGCCAACGTTCGAAGTCGCAGGCGCGGACGGCGCCCTTGGGCGTGCCCTCGGGAAACGTGATGGTGTCCGGAAACACGATCAGGCCCCGGACCCGCAGCAAGGGGAAGCGCCGCTTGAAGGCGAGGTTGAGCGGCTGGAGTTCCAGCAGGGGATTGACGAAGGTGGTCGACGATCCGCGCCGGGTGATCTTCCATTTCGGGATCGACTCCATCCCGGTTACCTCCCCGACGGCGGAGGCCGCGACGGTGCCGATCAGGACGACGCTGGCCGGCAGGCGCATGATGTGCTCGATGCACACGATGCGGCCCTGCTTGTCGACGATGCGGACATCGTGCAGGCAGGGATGGTTGCAGTTGTCCAGCGTCGAGCGCAACGTGATCCGCTCGCCCTTGATCTTGGGCGGCGGTGGTGCCCGGAAAGCGTATAGGATCGCCACGCCCATCACGATGAACGCGCCGTAGACCAGGAGCTGGGAGAGGCCCGTCGCGTGCAACGCCGTATCACCCCTGTATGCCAAGTGGAAGAGGGTATACACTTTAGCATAGTAGGCACGCGGGGGTCGATATCGAAATCTCCGTTCACGCGTCATGCGGGTGTGGGGTCGCGTGGTGACCACCGGCCTCGCCGCTTGCGCCGATGGGATGGCGGGCGTAGGGTCTCCGCCGCGACAAGTCCCGTCGCATGCCCTGACCCGTCGACATCCGCACCGGACCCCATGCCATGCCGTTCATCGCCACCCGCTTGAGCAACATCAAGCCCTCGCCGACCATCGCCGTCACCCAGAAGGCCCGCGAGCTGAAGGCCGCCGGCCGCGACATCATCGGCCTCGGCGCCGGCGAGCCCGACTTCGACACCCCCGACACCATCAAGCAGGCCGCCATCAAGGCGATCCAGTCGGGCGACACGAAGTACACGGCCGTGGACGGCACCCCGGCCCTGAAAAAGGCGATCTGCGCCAAGTTCAAGCGCGAGAACGGCCTGGATTACGCACCGGAGCAGATCACGGTCGGCACGGGCGGCAAGCAGGTGCTGTACAACGCCCTGATGGCGACGCTGAACCCCGGTGACGAGGTCATCATCCCGGCGCCCTATTGGGTCAGCTATCCCGACATGGTGCTGCTGGCCGACGGCGTGCCCGTCCCGGTCGAATGCCCGCCCGAGACCGGCTTCAAGCTCCAGCCCGCCGACCTCGAGAAGGCGATCACGCCGAAGACCAAGTGGCTGATCCTCAACAGCCCGAACAACCCGACCGGCGCCGCCTATACCCGGTCGGAGCTGAAGGCGCTGACCGACGTGCTGGTCCGCCATCCCCATGTCTGGGTGATGACGGACGACATGTACGAGCACCTCAACTACGACGACTTCGAGTTCACCACCCCGGCCCAGGTCGAGCCGGCGCTGTACGACCGCACCCTGACCGTCAACGGCGTGTCCAAGGCCTATGCCATGACCGGCTGGCGCATTGGCTACGCGGCGGGCCCGAAGGAGCTGATCAAGGCGATGGGCGTGATCCAGAGCCAAAGCACCAGCAACCCGTCGTCGGTCAGCCAGGCGGCCGCCGTCGAGGCGCTGAATGGTCCGCAGGACTTCATCAAGGAGCGGGCGCTGGCCTTCAAGGAGCGCCGCGACCTGGTGGTCTCGATGCTCAACCAAGCGACCGGCATCAAGTGCCACAAGCCGGAAGGCGCGTTCTACGTCTATCCGTCCTGCGCCGGCACCCTCGGCAAGACGACGCCGGACGGCAAGGTGCTCGCGACCGACGAGGACTTCGTCACCTACCTGCTGGAGTCGGAAGGTGTCGCGGTGGTCCAGGGCTCGGCCTTCGGCCTGGCCCCGTTCTTCCGCATCTCCTACGCGACCTCGACCACCGAGCTGGAGGAGGCCTGCCAGCGCATCCAGCGCGCCTGCGCGGCGCTGCGCTGAAACGAATGGGGCGGCGGTTCCAAACCGCCGCCCGTTATTCCCCCGCGGCCTCGATCGCCGCGTTCAGCGCCTTGACCCCGGCGCCCGGGCCGTCGGGGTGGTTCCAGACCGCCGTGACGACGCAGATGAAGTCGGCGCCGACCCGCACCAGCGGGGCGCAGTTGTCGGCGGTGATGCCGCCGATCGCGACGCACGGCACCTCCATCATCTCCGACCACCACTCCAGCAGGTCCGGCTCCGGTCGATAGATCGACGGCTTGGTCGTGGTTTGGTAGAACGCGCCGAACGCCACGTAATCCGCCCCGGCCTCCGCCGCCTCCATCGCCAGATGGCGGCTGTCATGGCAGGTCACGCCGACGATCGCCTTATCCCCCACGGCCTTCCGCGCCTTGGCGTAGGGCCAGTCGGACTGGCCGACATGGACCCCGTCGCAGCCGGTTTCCGCCGCCAGATCCGGCCGGTCGTTGAGGATGAAGGCGACCTCGCGCGACTGGGCCACCGGCCGCAGCGCGTCGATGGCGCGGCGGACCGTGTCGTCGTCGACATCCTTCAGGCGAAGCTGGACGCAGGCGACGTCGCCCGCGTCCAGCGCCTCGGCGAGGGTGGTGGCGAAAGCGGCCGGATCGAGCGCTTGCGGCGTGCAAAGATAAAGGCGGCAGTCCGCCATGACGGAAATCCCCGGAGCGAATAAGCGTTGCTGAAAATGAAAACGCTCCCCTGGCCGCCAGCCTGGGGAGGCGGCGGCCAGGGGAGCGGGAAAAACCCCGAGGGTTATTCCTTCCCGAGGTAGATCTTTACCAGACGATCGAGCAGGACCAAAGCGTCCTCGCGCGACCGCTGGAAACTGTTGCGGCCGATGATCGACCCGTTGCCGCCACCGTCGCGGATCGCGCGGGCGTCGTCGAAGATGGCGTCCTCGCCCTTGTGGGCGCCGCCGGAGAAGACGACGATGCGGCGGCCGTTGAAGCAGGACTGCATGACGTGGCGGACCCGCTCGGGCAGGGTGCTGGTCGGGATCTGGCGCTGCTCGTAGACCTTCTTGGCCTCGGCGTTCTCCAGGTAGTCGTTCGGCAGCTTGACCTTGATGACATGGGCGCCGAGCAGCGCCGCCATGTGGGCGGCGTAGGCGATGATGTCGACCGCCAGCTCGCCTTCCTTGGTGACGGCGCCGCCGCGCGGATAGGACCACAGGACGGTTGGGATGCCATGGCTCTTGGCCTCTGCGCTGAGGTCCCGGATCTCCTCGTACTGGTCGTACATGGCGTCCGAGCCGGGATATATGGTGAACCCGATGGCGGCGCAGCCCAGCCGCAGCGCGTCCTTGACGCTGGCCGTCACGGCTTGGTCGGCGCCTTCCTTCTGACGCGACAGGCTGTTGGCGCTGTTCATCTTGAGGATGGTCGGGATGGCGCCGGCGAAGGTGTCGGCTCCGGCCTCCAGCGGGCCCAGCGGCGCCGCGTAGGCGTTCAAGCCGGCGTCGATCGCCATCTGGTAGTGGTAGTGCGGATCATAGCCGGCGGGATTGGGCGCGAAACTGCGCGCCGGGCCGTGCTCGAACCCCTGATCGACCGGCAGGATGATCATCTTGCCAGTACCGCCGAGCCGGCCCTCCATCAGGATGCGGGCCAGATTGCCCTTGGTCCCCGGATTGTCGCTCTCGTAGTTGGCGAGGATCTCTTTGACGCGGCGCGTGATCTTCATGGTTCAGGTCCCGATTGGTTTTTATGTCGGAAGTTACGATTTCCATAACCGCTCGAACCCAGGATTGCAACGCCGCGCCGCCGATTACCATGGGGCCTGTTCCTATGGGGTTGCCGTCAGCCAATCGCGGCAGGCCCGGATGGGGTCACGGAAGAACCGCGGCTCGAACACGGGACCGAGGGAACCCCGTAGCGTCACGCCCGACGCCTCCGCGATGGCCTGGACGCGCGGCCAAGCGGGCACGTTTCCGGCTAGCAGGATGTGGCGGACGCCTGCCCGTATGGCGGCCAGCGCGTGGCCGGGCCGGTCGCCGCAGTCCAGCACCATCGTCACCGGCACCTGGGGAAACTCCGCCGCGGCGATCGCGGCCATCGCCCGGAACCAGGACGCCCCGGCCGATCCGGCGGCGCCGGGAAAGCTCACGACGGTCAGCGGGCGGTGGAGGTCGGCCGCGGCCGTCAAAGCCGCACGCAGTTGGTCGACTCCGTGGATGACGATGGCGGGTGGAAGGACGGAAGGCGGGGCGGGAATATCGGTCGGCACGTTTGGTCTCGGAAGCACTGATTTGCCAAGCTTGATGGATTGACATCGATCATTGCATGGTCCACGCGGCTTTGCCCCATATATGGGATGATGCGGACGGCAAGGACCACACTGGCGGAGTGATGCACAGGATCAGGCGCGGATTTATCATATCAACCATCCTCCTGGTCTGCGCGATCCTCGCCTTCGGCCTTTTCCAACGCTTCTACGGGACCCCCGCGGTGGCTGTCGGAACTGTCACGCGCGGACCGGCGGTCGAAGCCGTCTATGCCAGCGGCACGGTGGAACCGGTGTCGTGGGCCAAGGTCCAGCCGTTGACGACCGGCCGAATCGCCTCCCTCGACGCCTTCGAGGGCGACGAGGTCAAGGCCGGCCAAGTCCTGATGCGGCTGGACGACCGGGAACTCCGCGCCGCCGTGGCGCAGCTGGAGGCGGAATCGCGGTTCCTGAAGTCGGAACTCGACCGCGTGTCGGAACTGGCGCGGCGTGGCGTCACCACATCCCAGGTCGAAGAGCGCGCCCGCAGCCAGTTGGATCAGGCGCTCGCCAGCATCAACGCCGCGCGCCAAAGGGTGGAGGACCACGTTCTGAGAGCCCCGATGGATGGCACGGTGTTGCGCCGGGACGGCGAGTTGGGCGAGATCGCCCGGCCGGACGACATCCTGTTCTGGATCGGCCGCCAATCCCCCCTGCGGATCGAGGCCGAGGTCGACGAGGAGGACATCCCCCTGGTCGCCCCCGGCCAGACCGCCCTGATCAAGGCCGACGCCTTCGCCGGCCGTGTCCTGGAGGGCGCCGTGGCCGACATCACGCCCAAGGGCGACCCGGTCAACAAGAGCTATCGCGTGCGGATCGGCCTGCCGCCCGACACGCCTCTGATGATCGGCATGACCGTCGAATCCAACATCGTGGTGCGCCGGGAGCCAAGCGCGCTGCTGGTGCCGCAGGCCGCCTTGACGGCGGGGCATGTCTTCGTCGTCAAGGACGGGTCCGTGGAACGGCGCCCCGTGGTCGTCGGCGTGGTCGGGCAGGGCGTGGTGGAGATCAAGGAGGGCCTGTCCGACGGCGAGACGGTCGTGCTGGACCCGCCACCCACCCTGGCCGACGGTTCCGCCATCCGGCTGAAACGCTGAACCCCCGTCGCGAGTGAGGCGCCATCATGGCCCGTCCCCTCCTGCTCGATCTGGCGCTGACCCATATCCTGGGCCGCAAGCGGCAGACCATCGTCTCGGTCCTCGGCGTGGCGCTGGGCGTCGGGTTCTTCATCGCCATGGCGGCGCTGATGCAGGGCTTCCAGGGCTACTTCATCGAGACGGTGATCAACGCCTCGCCCCACATCACCGTCCGCGACCAGTTCCGCGAGCCGGCGGTCCAGCCGGTGGCGATGGCGTTCGAGGGCGGTGCCGTGCTGCTGCATGGATTGAAGCCGCGCGAGGAGGTCCGGGGCATCCGCAAGGCCGGAACCATGGTGTCAGACCTCTCGGATTGGCCGGGGCTCTCGGTGGCGCCGTCGCTCGACGGTCCGGTGATCCTCCGCTATGGCAGCACCGACCGGAGCGTCGTCGCGATCGGCATCGACCCGGAGCGCGAGGTCCATGTCACCCAGTTGGAGGATGACATGATCCAAGGCAGCCTGACCGATCTGTCCAGCACCGCGACCGGCATCGTCATGGGCCTGGGCCTAGCCAACAAGCTGGGCGCCAAGCTGGGGGACAGCCTCAACGCGATCTCGCCCGCCGGGGTCATCCTGCGGGTCAAGATCGTTGGCCTGTTCCGCACCGGAGTCTCCAGCCTGGACGAGGGTCAGGCCTATATCCTGCTGAAGAAGGCGCAGATCCTGCAATCCCGCGCCAACGTGATCAACCAGCTTCGCATCCGTCTGACCGAGGTCGACGCGGCACGCGAGGTCGCCGCCCGGATCGAGGCCCTGTACGGCTACCGCTCCGAAAGCTGGCAGGAGGCCAACGAGGGCGTCTTTGGCGTCTTCAAGATCCAGAACTCGATCATGTATTCGACCGTCGGCGCCATCATGGTGGTGGCGGCCTTTGGCATCTACAACATCATCTCGACGGTGGTGTACGAGAAGTCGCGCGACATCGCGATCCTCAAGAGCATCGGCCTGACCGAGCGCGACATCCGCCGCACCTTCCTGATGCAGGGGCTGATGATCGGGATGATCGGCGCCGTGCTGGGCTGGATGATCGGCCTCGGCCTGACGGCCTTGCTCTCGACCATCCGATTCGATGTCGGCAACGCGGTCCGCAACGACCGCTTCTTCCTGGCGTGGTCGCTGACCCACTACTGGATCGGCGCGTTGTTCTCGCTCTCGGCCTCGGTGGTGGCTGCCTGGATACCGGCGCGCCGCGCGGCGGGCGCCAACCCGGTCGACATCATCCGGGGCGCCGCGTGACCGCGGCTCCTCCCGTCACCAAGGCACCCGTCATCAAGGCGCGTGGGGTCGGACGCGTGTTGCCCGGCCCAGTCCCGGTGACGCTGCTGGACGGCATCGACCTCAGCATCGGGGAGGGCGAGTTCGTCGCGATCACCGGCCCATCGGGGTCGGGCAAATCGTCGCTGCTCTACCTGCTGGGCTTGCTCGACCGTCCGACCTCCGGCTCGATCCTGCTGGATGGCCGCGACACGGCGCGGGCGGACGCCGCGGAACTGGCAGGGTTGCGGCTGGTGAAGCTGGGCTTCGTGTTCCAGTTCCACTTCCTGCTGCCCGAGTTCACGGTGCTGGGCAACGTGATGATCCCGATGCGGAAGCTCGGTGGCGGGTCGGACGCCGAATTGCGCCGCCGGGCGGAGGGCCTGCTGGAGGATCTCGGCCTTGGCGACCAGATGACCAAGCTGCCCACACAGCTTTCCGGCGGCCAGCGCCAGCGCGTCGCCATCGCCCGCGCCCTGGCCAACCGCCCCCGCGTGATCCTGGCCGACGAGCCGACCGGCAACCTGGACACCAAGAGCGCCCAGACCGTCTTCGACATCTTCGCCCGCCTCGCGCGCGAGACCGGCACCACGGTGATCACCGTGACCCACGACGAGGGCCTGGCCGCCCAAACCAACCGCCGCGTCCAGTTGGTGGATGGACGGCTGGTGACCCATAAGAGCTAAATTTAGATGGGTCGGGGTGTGGATCAGGGTGTCAAGTCTCCCACATCGTCATACCCGGACTTGATCAGGGTATCTGTTTTCGGGAAATCGGATGGTAGAATATAAACTCTAGATTGAATTCACCACCTCATCCGAAGCCCGGAGATGACCGGATCAAGTCCGGTCATGACGAAAACGGGAGCGGATGAAACCCGCCAAGCGTGTACGGTACACTTTACTTAGCGCTTATGGGCTGGTGACCACCGGTATCGAATGATGGTGCTTGATACCTCATCGCAGGCGGATCGCGAGCGCCTCACGCCCGCGGCTCTGGAGGCCATGGTGAACTTGGCCAAGGTATGGATGCTTTCCGCGTATGAGGCCGCCGCCCTGCTCGGGGTGTCGGCGAGCACCTGGGATCTCATCCGGGGCGGCGAGTGGAACCAGACGCTGAGCAAGGATCAAATGACCAGGGCATTCGCGCTGATCGGCGTCTTCAAGGGGCCCAACCTGCTGTTCGATCAAGCGATGGCGGACCGCTGGCCCCAACTCCGCAACGCGGGTCCGTTGTTCGACAATCTGTCCCCGGTCGAGGCGATGATCGAAGGCGGCATCCCGCACATGCTGGAGGTCCGCCGCCACGTCGACGCGCTTAAGTTGTAGGTCGGCTACCGCTTCGCTGTTGCCGACACCACTTCCGAGGCGCCTGTTTGTCGGCTGCCACTTCGCTTTAGCCGACCTAAGGTTGTGCTAAGGTTGCGCCAATATCGCGGATGCTCACATCAAGCCGCGCACCCGCTCCGCCAGTTCACCCCGGGGAATGTCGTGCTGTTCGTTCCGGCCCAGGTCTTTCAGCGTCACCGTGTCGCGCGCCTGTTCGTCGGTGCCCATCAGCACGGCGAAGCGGATGCCGGCGCGGTCGGCGTATTTCAGCTGCTTGGCGATCTTGGAGGTCTCGAACTGCACTTCCGTGTTGATGCCGGCGTCGCGCAACTCGGCGGCGATGGCGAGATAGTCGGCGGACAGTGCCGGGTCCAGCTGGGTCACCAGCACGGCGCTGGTGCTGCTGTCGCCCTTGACGATGCCGGCTTCCCTCAACTGGTAGAACAGCCGGGTGGCGCCGATCGAGATGCCGACGCCTGGCAGCTTCGACTTGGTGTAGTGGCTCGCCAGATTGTCATAGCGGCCGCCCGAGCAGACGCTGCCGATGCCGGGGAAGTCGTTCAGGAACGTCTCGTAGACCGTGCCGGTGTAGTAATCCAAGCCGCGCGCGATGGCGGGGTTGATCTTGTAGAATTCCTCCGGGACCTTCAGGGCCGCCAAGCCCGCCAGCACCGCCTCCAGCTCCGCCAAGCCTTGGGCGAACAGATCGCTCTTGCCGGCCATGGCGTGGAGCGCCGCCATGATCTCGGCGTTGGTGCCGGTCAGGCCGATGGCGGCGAGCAGGCGCGTCGCCAAGTCTCGGTCCAGCGCGATCCCGCCGCCGCACAGGTTCTCGATCACCTTCTCCGGACCGATCTTGTCCAGCTTGTCGATCTCGCGCAGCGCCAGCTTCCGCCGCTCGCCGTCGTCGATCGAGAAGGTCTCGAACAATCCCGCCAGCATCTTGCGATTGTTGAAGTTGATGGTGAAACCGCCGACGTTCAGCTCGCGGAAGACGTGGTAGATCACCGCCGGCATCTCGGCGTCATAGGCGACCGGCAGACTGTCCTTGCCGATCACGTCGATATCGCACTGGTAGAACTCGCGGAACCGACCCTTCTGGGCCCGCTCGCCGCGATAGACCCGCTGCATCTGATAGCGCCGGAACGGGAAGGCCAGATCGTGCTCGTGCTCGGCGACATAGCGGGCCAGCGGCACCGTCAGGTCGAAGCGCAGCGCCAGTTCCGGAGCCTTGGCCTGCTGGAGCGCGCCGGTGGACTGGACGAAATAGACCTGCTTCTCGGTCTCGCCGCCGGTTTTGGTCAGCAGCACGTCGACGGTCTCGAACACCGGAGTCTCGACCGGCAGGAAGCCGAAGCGCTCGTACCCGCGCCGGATGGTGTCCAGGAAGCGCTGGAACGCGATCTGGTCCTTGGGCAGCAGTTCCATCACGCCCGGCGGTGTCTTGGCTTGGATCAGGCTCATGTCGGTTTTCTTCGCGGCTGGGCGTAAATTGTGGCGGGTTTTCCAACGAGGGCCGCCAATCTAGCGGCTTCGCGGCGCGCGCGCAAACCTGACCCGCCGCCCATACCGGTTGAGCCGGGAGCGCAAAGCCTCTAAAACGCCCCAAGGCCGACATCACCACACATCCAGCGGACCGCACGCGATGCACGACACGCCGAACAGCCTGACGATCCGCCGTCCCGACGACTGGCACCTGCACCTGCGCGAGGGCGCGATGCTGAAGGCGGTGCTGCCCTACACCGCGGCGCAGTTCGGTCGCGCCATCATCATGCCGAACCTCAAGCCGCCGGTCACCACGGTGGAGCAGGCCAAGCGCTACGCCGCCGCGATCCGCGACGCCTTGCCGGAAGGCTCGACCTTCCAGCCGCTGATGACGTGCTACCTGACCGATGGCGCCGACGCCGACGAGATCGCGCGCGGCCACGAGGAAGGCGTCTTCACCGCCGTCAAGCTCTACCCGGCGCACGCCACGACCAACTCGGCCCATGGCGTCACCGACCTGGGTAACGTCGCAGGCGTGCTGGAGCGGATGGAGCGGATCGGCATGCCGCTGCTGATCCATGGCGAGGTGACCGATCCCGAGGTCGACATCTTCGACCGCGAGGCCGTCTTCATCGAGCGCGTGCTGTCGCCGCTGCTGGCCCGCCACCCCGGTCTGAAGGTCGTGTTCGAGCACATCACGACCGAGGAGGCCGCCGACTTCGTGGCGGCTGACACCAGTGGCCGTCTGGGAGCCACGATCACCGCCCATCACTTGGTGATCAACCGGAGCCACATCTTCGCCGGCGGCATCCGGCCGCACCTGTATTGCCTGCCGATCGCCAAGCGCGAGCGCCACCGGCTGGCGCTTCGCCGCGCCGCCATCTCCGGCACCGGCCCCTTCTTCCTCGGCACCGACAGCGCGCCGCACGCGGTTACCGCCAAGGAGAGCGCCTGCGGCTGCGCCGGTGTCTTCACGGCGCCGACCGCGATGGAGGTTTACGCCCAGGTCTTCGCAGAGGACGGCGCGCTCGACCAATTCGAGGCCTTCGCCAGCCTCAACGGCCCGCGCTTCTACGGCCTCGCACCCAACGAGGGCACCATCACCCTGGAACGCGCGCCCGTCACGGTCCCGGAGATCGTCCTGGCGGAGGACGGCGAGGCCGTCCTGCCGTTCCAGAGCGGCGAGACCCTGAACTGGCGCCTGAAAACCTCCTGACCCCCGACCCTCGAACTCCTGGATACCCCGCCCATGACCACGCTCGGCACAACCCACGATCCGGACCTCATCGCGACGCTCACCGCCAAGATGCTGATCGAGATCAAGGCGGTTCACTTCAACGGCGACAAGCCGTTCATCTTCACCTCCGGCTGGGCCAGCCCGGTCTACATCGATTGCCGCAAGATCATCTCGTACCCGCGCGCCCGGAGCGCCGTGGTCGATTTCGCGACGGCGACGCTGGCGCGGGAGATCGGGTTCGAGTCGATCGACATCGTCGCGGGCGGCGAGACGGCGGGCATCCCCTTCGCCGCCTGGATCGCCGACCGGCTGTCGCTGCCGATGCAGTACATCCGCAAGAAGCCCAAGGGTTTCGGCCGCAACGCGCAGATCGAGGGCGACGTGGTCGAGGGCGCCCGCACCCTGCTGGTCGAGGACCTGACCACCGACGGCAAGAGCAAGATCAACTTCGTCCAGGCGCTGCGCGACGCCGGGGCCCGCGTGTCCGACACCTTCGTGGTCTTCCACTACGGCATCTTCCCACAGAGCCACACCAACATGGCCAATATCGGCGTGCGCCTACACGCGCTGGCGACCTGGTGGGACGTGCTGCGCGTCGCGAAGGAGAACAACTACTTCGACACGCGCACGATCGACCAAGTCGAGAAGTTCCTGAACAACCCGGTCGACTGGTCAGGTGCCCACGGCGGCATCGCCGAGTACCCCTCCGCCTGACGCTTCGGCGGGCAGCGTCTCCGCCAGGAAGCGGTCGATATCGGTCCAAGCGCGGGACCGGATGTCTTCCGCCTCCATCAGGATCTCGTGCAGCGCGTCGGGATAGCGGACTAACCGGCAATTGCGGTAGCGGAGGCTCATGGCGCGCAGCGCCTCCGGTGGAACCAGCGGGTCGAGCGACGGACTCAGCAACAGCATGGGCAGTTCGACGGCGGCGCTGGTCTCCGGGCGGTTGAGCAGGTCGATCGAGCGGAAGGTCGCGCGCAGCCACGCCCAGGTGACGCCGCCGACCCGCAGTTCCGGATATGTGCGGAACCACTGGTGATGCACCGCCCAGCGTCTGGGATCATGGGAGACCGGATTGCCGGCGAAACCGTGCCGCGTGGCGTCGTAATCGCCTTGCCCCGGCGCGTAGGCGCCGCCGAACCCGAGCGACGACATCACCGCCGCCAAACCCCGGACCAGCGGCCGCGGAAAGCCCCGCGTGGCGATGTCCACCATCGGGGCCGACAGCACGGCGGCGGCGAAGTGATGCCACCCCGACGTCAGGTAGCGCGCCGCGACGTGGCCGCCCATGGAATGCGCGTACAGCACCAGCGGCCCCACCTGGAGCGGCATCACGATCCTCTCCAGGAAGAACTCCAAGTCCTCCTCCAGCACCGCGAAATCGGTCAGGAAATGGCGCTGTTGACGCGGCGGCGGCAGCGAGCGGGTCGACAGCCCCTGTCCCCGCCAATCGAAGCTGACCACCCGAAACCCTCGCTCGGTCCAGCTTCGCGCCAGTTCATCGTATTTCTCGATGAACTCCGACCGCCCGTTCAACATCAGCAGGGTGGCGCTGGGCGACGCTCCCGCGGGCTCCCAGCATGCGTGCCGGATCACGGCGCCATCCGGCATCGTCAGCCATCCGACCGCCGGCCCCGGCGTGCCCAGCATGGGAGGCGCCGCCGCCAATTCGGCCGGATCGGGCGCCCGATCGGACGCCCAATCGGACGAGGGACCGCCGGGCGGGAGCGACTTGTCAGGCACGGGAGCTCTCCGGTAACGCTACGGCCTTTCGAATGCCACCGTTACGGCGGTTGGGCAACAGGTTTCGCGGGACGCCGTCGGCGACGCCTGATCAAGCCGCCGACGCTGGTACCATCCCCGTCTTCACCGTCCCCCGCGACACGCTGACCGGGCGGCGGATCTCACTCGAACACCAGCTGCGGGAGCCAGAGCGACAGGGCGGGCCAGAAGGTCAGCAAGGCCAGGACCACGAGGAGAACGGCGGCGAAGGGGGCGATGCCGCGCAGGAACTGCGGGATGGAGATCCGCGCGATCGCCGACACGATGTACATGTTCAGCCCGACGGGCGGCGTGATGAGGCCGATCATCAGGTTGACGACCAGGATGATGCCGAAATGCACGGGGTGTATGCCGGCGGTCTGGATCATCGGCATGAGCAGTGGCGTCGCGAGGATCAATGCCGCGTTGACCTCCAGGATGCATCCCAGGAGCAGCAGGAACAGGTTGATGAGGATCAGCAGGATCCATTGCTGTTCGATCGAGCCCGAGATGAAGCCGGCCAGTTGCTGGGGAATGTTCAGCCAGGTGAAGATCCAGGAGAGGACGGCGGCGGCGCCGATGATGAAGAAGATGGTTCCCGTGATCTGCGCGGTCTCGACCAGGATGCGGCCCAGTTCCGCGACGCCGACCTCGCGATAGACCAGCATGGCGATGGCGATGCTGTAGAGGGCGGCGACCGCCGAGGCCTCGGTCGGCGTGAAGATGCCGGACAGGATTCCGGCGACCAGCACGACCGGCGTCATCAGGGCCGGGAAAGCCGTGACGAAGCTCGTCCGGATCTCGGCCAGGGAGGCGCGGCGCGAGACCGGATAGTTGCGTCGCTTGGAGAGGATGTAGGTCACGACGATGAGTCCCACCGCCACCAGAAGCCCCGGGATCAACCCGGCCAGGAGCAGCTGGGATACCGAGACGCCGGCGATGGAACCGTAGATCACCAGCGGAATGCTCGGCGGGATGATCGGCCCGATAGTGGCGGAGGCGGCCGTCACGGCCGCCGAGAACTCCCGGTCATAGCCCTGCTTGACCATCGCCTTGATCTCGACCTGCCCGAGGCCGGCGGCATCGGCCACCGCCGAGCCCGACATGCCGGACATGAGCACGCTCGACAATATGTTGACATGCCCGAGCCCGCCCCTGACATGCCCGACAAGGTTGCTCGCGAACACGAAGATCCGGTCCGTGATGCCGCCGCTGTTCATCACTTGGCCGACCAGGATGAAGAACGGCACCGCCATCAGGGGAAACGAATCCATGGCGGCGAAGATCTTCTGACCGACCACGGTCATGGGCACCTGGGGGTCGAGCAGCAGGAAGACGATGGTCGTGGCCATCAAGGCGATGGCGATCGGCGCGCTCAGGATCAGGAGCGCGACGCCGGATGCGAGGGCGAGCGCGAGCGGCATCAGATCGGCTCCTTGTTGTAATGGGCGCTGGGGTAGGCGCTGGACAGGGTGCCGGGCTGGTCGCCGGCGATGTCGGGGGATGGTTCCACCAAGGGCGGCTCGGTCCGGGTGATCAGGGCCAGCGCATGGCCGATCATCATCAGGAAAGTCGCGATGGGGATGGCGGCGTACATGTAGCCCATGGGCAGCCCCAGCGCTGGCGACCGCTGGCGCATGGTCCGCTCGGCCAGCTCCCAGCCGTGGTAGGTCAGCACGCCCAGGATCAGGATGGTGGCCAGGGCGGTCAGGGCCTTCAGGATCGGTTCGACGGACGGGGGAAGGGTATACAGGCCGGTCATGGCGATGTGCTGTGCCCGCCGCATCGCGAGGGCCGATGCGAGAAGCGCCAGCCAGACCATCGTGAACCGGGCAAGCTCCTCGGACCAGACCAGCGGAGCGTTCAAGGCGTAGCGCATCACGATCTGCGCCCCGACCGTGACCAGCATGACCGCCACCAGGAGCGCGCAGAGCCCGGCGAGACACCGGTGGAACCAAGTGTCGCAGGATTTCAGGAACGGTAGCATGGAGAGACCTCGGCGGTGAAGGGCCGGACCGGGGCGACCCGGTCCGGCGGCGGGCCCGTTACTGGCTGGCGCCGACCTCGCGGATGCTCTCGTAGAGATCGACGAACCCCTCGACGTTCTCGAACTTCTTGTAGACATCGGCCGTGGCGGCGCGCCAGGGCCCCATGTCGGGCTCCGTGACTTTCATCTTGGCGGTCACTTCCGCCAGCTGGGTCTTCTCCTGCTCCTTGACCAATTCGTCATTGAAGGCGGAGGCATCCTTGGCGGCCTGACCGACCAGCGCCTGCTGTTCCTTGGACAGGTCCTGCCAGACATCCTCCGCCACCAGCACCATCATGAAGCCGGGCAGGTGGTTGGTCATGGCGAGGTTGCCGACGGCTTCCTGCATCTTGGCCGACGCGATCAGGCCGATCGGGTTCTCCTGTCCGTCGATGGTGCCAAGCTGAAGCGCCGGAACCACTTCCGGGAATGCCATGGGGGTCGGCTTGCTGCCCAGCGCCTCCCACAGCGCCAAGCGGCCGGGCATCTCCGGAACCCGGATCTTCATGCCCTTGACATCGTCGAGTTTCTCGACCGGCTTGTTCGTGGTGAGTAGGCGGGGCGTGCGCATCAGCGGGGCGAGATTCCTGACGCCCATCTTGTCGACGAGGCGCTCGTTGATCTTCTCGCCGACCGGTCCGTAGAGGACGCGCTTGACGTGCTCGTCGTCCTTGAACAGGAAATCCCACTCGACGATCATCAGGGCCGGATCGAAGTTCTGGACGATCCCGCCCAGCACCGCGAAGTGCATGGTGCCCAGCTGCAGGCTTTCCGCGATCTCGCGTTCGCCACCGGCCTGCCCGCCGGACAGGACGTCGATCTTGATGTCGCCGTTGCTGCGTTCGGTGACCAACTCGGCGAACTTGACGGCGGCTTGGGTCTCGGGGTTGTGCAGCGGCGTCCCGGTCGCGAGCTTGAAGGTCGCGGCGCCGGCTGGCACCGAACCCAAGCCCAGGACCCCCGCGAGCACGGCTCCGGCCACCAGCGATTTCGTCATGGATTTCGTGAAAGTCCCCATCGTGAGCTTCCTCCTGTCGTTTTTTTCTTGAAGGGATTCGAAGGCCCGCGTGCCGGTTCATTTGCCGGCGCGGAACTGACGCAGCGCGCCTCGCAACTTCGGATGGTCGCGCGCGTAGTCCTCGACCGGAATGCCGGCGGTCGCCGCTTCCCAGGCTTGGCGGATGCTGGCGACGCCGCCCCCTATGCCGTCCGGGTGGCCCATGATGCCGCCTCCGCAGGCATAGATCAGATCGGTCGTGCCGACCGCCCGATAGGTCTCCGCCGCTTGGTCGGCGGACTGGGCCGACGAGAAGACCGGCATGATGCGATAGTCCCGGCCATCCCCTGGAAGCAGGGGTTCCCGGCAGGCCAGGGCCGAGCGGATGACCGATTCGTCCGGCTCCGAAAACTTGTTGCGGATACCGTTGACGTGGATGTGGTCGACGCCGAGCAGCCGCCAGATCTACTGGTAGGCCTTGAAATCCATACCCAGCATGGGATCGCGGCTCAGCATGCCCCAGCCATTGCGGTGCCCGTGCAGCACCAGTGGGCTGTGCCGCCGCATCGCGCCCACGGCCGGCGGGCCGCACCAGTTCAAGCTCAGCATCACGCACGTGCCGCCCGCCTTGAGGACCAGATCGTGATCGCGCCGCATCTCGTCCAGGTCGCCGGTGATGTTGAAGGCGTACATCACCTTGCGTCCGGTCCGGTCCGCGTGGCGCTCGATCACCGGCATGATCGCCCGGACCCGCGCCTCGATGGTCGAATACGGAGGGTTGGCGATCAGCTCGTCGTCCTTGATGAAGTCGATGCCGCCCTGGATCAGCTGATCCACCATCCCCGCCGTCTGTTCCGGCGACAGGCCCACGCTCGGCTTGATGATGGTCCCGATCAGGGGACGGTCCCAAACGCCGGTGGACGACCGCGTGCCGGCGACCCCATGCCTCGGTCCGGGGTAGGCGTCCAGGAACGGCTCGGGAACCTGGATGTCGGTCAGGCGTATGCCGGACAGTTGCCGAAGTTCGGTCAGGTTGCCGCAGACGGTCGCCATCAGGTTGGGAAGGGAGGCGCCGATGTTGTGGAGCGGCCAGGACAGCAGGACATCGCCCCGGCGATAGCCTCCGCTCACCTCGGTGGCGGTCAGCGCTCCCGGAAGGGATGGCCGGTCGGCGCTTCCCAGGTCCCGAACGCTCTCGACCCGCGCGCCATGGCGCTCGACGATCTCGGGCGTCTCGCCCGGTATTTTCATGAACGTTCCGCTCGACTGCTCCCCGGCCATGGCGGCCGCCGCGGCTTCGAGCGTCAGCGGGGTCTCTATGGTGTACCTGGCGAACACGCGATGGTCCGTCACGCCTCCCTCCCGATTTTCTTGTCCAAGGGTTGCTTTGGCGGCACCCTCTGTTTCATGGCGGCTTCGAGCTGGTTCACGACCGAATACCCGAGAGGTATGATGTCTAGATGCCTAGGAAGCGTCAATCCCATATTTTTGCTTTACGCGACGCATCGTGAATGTCTAGATTCCGGCTTGATCGGGGCTCGTTGCGGCGATCGGATCTTATCCCGCGAGACATATGATGTATGATGTTGCTGCGTGGGGCTTTTGGGGACGGTGACATGATCGATGGAGTGACGGCGTCCGTCGGCGCGCCGAAGAAGGCTCAGAGCAGGGTCAATCTCGTCATGGAGCACATCAAGAACGCCGTGATGAGCGGCGCCTTGAAGGGGGGCGACCGTCTGCCCAGCGAACTGGAGATCGCGGAGACCTTGGGCGTCAGCCGCACGCCCGTCCGCGAGGCGATCAAGGTCCTCGACGTGGTGGGCGTGATCGAGGTGCGCCACGGGTCCGGGACTTTCGTGCGCCCTGGCGTGCAGGCGGCGCTGTCGCAGCTTCTCCTGTTCCAGACCTACCTGAGCGACACGACGCCGCAAAAGCTGATGGAGGTGCGGGGCATCTTCGAGAAGAACTGCGCCGAACTGGCCGCCGAGCGCCGGACCGACGCGGACTTGGCGGACATGCGGAACGCGATCGAGCATCTGAGAAGCCTGGCCGCCGATCCGAACGCCACGCATGAGCAGATCCTGCAGGCCGATCTCGCATTCCACCGACTGGTCTACCGCAGTTCGGGAAATGAGCTGATCGAGTCCATAGCCAATTTCGTCCTGACCATGGTGGCGCCCTGGATCGGCAAATCGTTGCGGCACATGGGACCGCAGAACGCCATCAAGCTTCACGAGATCATGCTCATCATGCTCGAGAGTGGCAACGCCAACGCCGCGCGCGAATTCACCGCGAGCAAGGGTTTCGGCCATACCAATCCGGTCGACGCCAACATGCTGCATTTCCGCGACACGATCACGGAGTAGGAGATGACGGGTGCGTCATCCGGCCCATTGGTGGCCTTCTACGGCGACGATTTCACGGGATCCTCCGAGAACCTCGCCCAATATCATCGCCACGGCCTGCGCGCGATCCTGTTCCTCGATGCCGGGCGCGCGGCGGAGATCCGGCGGATGGCCGGCGAGTACGATGTGATCGGGATCGCGGGCGTCTCGCGCTCGCTGGGCCCGGACAGGATGGCGGAGGAGATCAGGCCCTCGCTGGACTTGTTCCGCGCCATCGGCGGCCGGTTCGTCCAGTACAAGATCTGTTCGACCTTCGACAGCTCGCCCACCGTCGGCAGCTTCGGCGTCCCGATCGCCGAGGCCAGGGCGATCTGGCCGGGATGCCTGATCCCGGTCCATGCCGCCATGCCGGAGCAGGGGCGCTTCACCGCCTTCGGTCAGCATTTCGCGCGGTTCGGCGACCGGATATTCAGGCTCGACCGCCATCCCTCCATGGCGCGCCACCCGTCCACCCCCATGGACGAGGCCGATCTGGGCGTTCATCTGGCGCGGCAGACGCCGGACCCGATGGTCCACGTGACGGCTCCGATGCTGGACGGGTCCGTCGGTGACATCGGTGACGTGCTGGCCGGGGCCCGGACCAGCGGTTCGATCGCGATCTTCGATGGCATGACCTCCGAACATCTCGACCGGGCCGCCAAGTGCCTCTGGGAGGAAACACGGTCCGGTATGGTCTTCGCCCTCGGCGCCCAGGGGCTGGCGCATGGGCTGGGACGGCATCTCGCCCGCGAATTGGGCAGGATTCCGGACCCGGCTGCCACCCTGGACGCCGCGGAGAGGATGCTCGTGGTGTCCGGCAGCTGCGCGGTCCAGACCAACTTGCAGATCGAGCATGCCGAAGCCGCGGGATGGGCGGTGGTCCGCCTCGACGTCGCGCGGCTGCTCGATCCCGAAAGCCGCCTGGATGCCCTGGATCGGGTTCGCGAAACGGCGCGCGGCCATTTCAACCAAGGGCGCGACGTCATCATCCTGACGGCCCGGGGGCCGGACGACCCGGCGCTCGCGGATGTCGGAGCGGCGATGCGGCGCCTGGGATTGTCTCCCGACCGTTCCGCGCGCGGGATCGGGTCCGCGTTCGCCTCCCTGGCGCGGACGCTGGCCGGGGAGTTCGGATTGCGGAGAATCATCTTTTCGGGTGGCGACACGTCGAGCTACGCGATGCGCGCCATTGGCGCCTTCGCCCTCACGATCGACCGGGTCGACACCCTCACCAACGGCCACGTCTGCCGCCTCCACGCGGATGACCCGGCGGTGGACGGACTTCAGGTCCTGCTCAAGGGTGGACAGATGGGAGGTCCCGACCTGTTCACGCGTGCGAAATTCGGCGCGTGACAAACGCCTGGACGGAAACGCGGCCCGGCCGGAAGACCAAACCTCGGAAATCATGACGGTGTTTGGCGGTTCCAAGACCGCGACCGACGCGGTTGTCGGTACGGTGAAAGCAGATTCGACATAGGGAGGAAAGAATGAAAAGACTTCAGGACAAGGCCGCCATCGTGACCGGCGGCGGCGGTGGCATCTGCTCAGCCATCTGCGAGACCTTCGCCCGGGAGGGGGCCAGCGTTGTGGTCGCCGACTTCGATCTCGGCCTGGCGGAGGCCGTGGCCAACAGGATCAGGGAACAGGGTGGCCGCGCCATGGCCTGCCGGGTCGATGTCGGCGACAAGGACAGCGCCTACGGATTGATCGATACCTGCGTCCAGGAATTCGGGAGCGTCGATATCCTGGTCAACGGTGCCGGCATCAGCGTCAACGAGCTGTTCATCGACACCTCGATCGAGGATTGGGAACGTGTCCAGCGGGTCAATCTGACGGGCGCCTTCCTGTGTGGTCAGGCGGCGGCGCGGAAGATGATCAAGCGGCGCTCCGGTCGCATCATCAACATCGTCTCGCTGTCGGGCCAGCGGGGCGGGTTTGGCCGCTCCGCCTATGGCTCGTCCAAGGCCGGGCTGGAAATCCTGACCAAGATCATGGCCGTGGAACTGTCCCACTACGGCATCAACGTCAACGCCGTGGCGCCGGGCCCCATCGATACCCCCATGACCAAGATCGTCCACGACGAGGCCACGCGCCAGTCCTACTACAATCTCACGCCCATGCGCCGCTACGGGACGCCCGAGGAGATCGCGGACGCCATGGTTTTCCTGGCGTCGGATGAGAGCCAATACGTGCAGGGGCACACGCTGAACGTGGATGGCGGATTTGGCGCGGCGGGGCTGATCTATGAGCTGAAGCCGAAGACCATGGACGACAGCCCGGATCCGGCGTCGACCGCCGGGTAACCGTCAGCGGCGGGGCGTCGAACCGCCGACGCCCGCCTTGCCATCGGACGAGCGCCGCTCCAGTATGCGGCCGGTTGGCACGTGAAACTCCCCAACCGAAACACGGAGCATCATGGAAGCGTCGATCCTGTTGGCAGCGGCCATGGCCGGCGCCATCGTCGTCCTGACACCCGGTCCAGCCGTGCTGGCGCTGCTCGGCATCGGCGCCGCGCAGGGGCGGCGAGCCGGGGCGGGGTTCCTGTTCGGACATCTGGTCGGCGATACCCTATGGGCGGCGCTGGCGCTGACCGCGATGATCGGGGCCAAGGTGATCGCTCCCGTGGTGTTCCAGGTGCTGGCGGTGGTTTGCGGCGGTTACCTGCTGTGGCTGGGGACGCGCGCGGTTCTGGTCAGACGCGACGCGACGGGCCAAGCATCGGGCGGGGTCAGGCGGCACCTGCGGCTCGGCCTCGTGTTCGGTGTCACCAATCCCAAGAGTTACCCAGTCACGCTATCCGTCTTCACGGCTTTGCTGGCGCAGGATCTCGGCGCGCTCACCGCCGCCAACGCGCCGTTGCTGCTGGCCGCCGTGTTCCTGGGATTCCTGCTGGCCGACCTGATCCTGATCTGGCTGGTCGGAACCCCGTTGCTGCGCCGGATCTACCGCTCGGGCGAGATCTGGATCATCCGCGCCACCGGCGTGATGTTCATCGGCTTCGCCGTCAGCACGCTCTGGCACGCGCTTGGGTAAGATTGACCGGCAACCAGGGTTGACCATCAACTCATACGGCTGATCACATCTGGCGCGGCTTCAGGCGGTTGACCTTGCTGAGCAGCGACATGACCGCGCCCGCTCCGCTGGTCGCGATCCGGCGGGGGATCAGGAACGGCGTCAGCGCCATCCTGGTGCCCAAACCCACCACGTGGACCGTCCGCTTGCCCAGCTGATCCAAGCCCTCGGCCGCGACCTTCATGGGATCGTCGGCGCCGGGCAGGCTGCCCAGGTCCAGGCCGGAGCGCTCGCTGAAATCCGTCTTCGTGGCGTTGGGGCAGAGCACCAGCAGGTCCAGCGGATCGTGCCGGGTCTCCTCCCGCAGTCCCTCGCCATAGGCCAGCACGAAGGACTTGGTGGCGGAATACGTCGTCAGCAGCGGGATCGGCTGGAACGCGGTCGTGCTCGACACCAGGATCAAGCCGCAGCGCCGATTGTCGCGCCGGGCGCGCTCGATCATGCCGGGCAGCAGCGCGCGGGTCAGCACCGTCGGAGCCACCACGTTCAACTCGACCGTCGCCAGTTCGTCATCCGGGTCGTTGTCGAGCACGCTGGAGAAGCGGCCGGCGCCGGCGTTGTTGATCAGCAGGTCGATATCGAGCCCGCCAGCCTTGGCCAGCAGCGTGTCGCGTCCTTCGGTGGTGGATAGGTCGGCGGCGACCGTCTCGACGGTGCGGCCGGGCCGCTCCAGTTCGGCGCGCCGTTCCGCCAGCTTCTCTTCGTTGCGCGCCACCAGCAGCAGGTTGGTGCTATCCGGCAGAAGCTTGGCGAAGGCGGCGCCGATCCCGGTGGTGCCGCCCGTGATCAGCGCGAAGCCGTAACTCATCCGTGTCATTCCCGTTGCCCGTTCCTGAAGATCGCCGGAAAACCCGGCGTGATCCGATAGACGGTTGCCCGCTGGAGCCGAAAGTCAAATGGCCGCGAGTGGTTCGATGGAGGTTTCCGGACGGCACCTTGGTCGAAAGTCCAATGCCATCCGGCTCTCGGGCGCTTATGCCGCATTGCAATATAAGCCTTCGCGGATGCACAATACGTGGGCAATTGAACATCAAAGGGTCGGATTATGGATGACGTGCGCAGCTTGAACGGCAGCTCCAACGATGGTCTGACCGGTTTCTTCCTGGAGGACATCTTCGTCGGCCAGACCGCCGTGTACGCGCGGACGGTGACCGAGGCCGACATCGTGCTTTATGCCGGCGTGTCCGGCGACACCAACCCGGTCCATCTCAACCAGGAATTCGCCAGCACGACCATGTTCAAGGGCCGCATCGCCCACGGCATGCTGACCGCCAGCCTGATCTCCACCGTGCTCGGCACAAAGCTGCCGGGGCCGGGCTGCATCTATCTCAGCCAGAACCTGAAGTTCAAGGCGCCGGTCCGGATCGGCGACACGGTCCAGGCGCGCGTGACGGTGACCGAGATCATCGCGGAAAAGCGCCGGGTGGCGGTCAAGACCGTCTGCACCGTGGCCGGCACAGTGGTGATCGATGGCGACGCGCTGCTGATGGTCCCGACGCGCGGCTGATCCCCCTCCGGGGATCGGGCCTCCGGCCATCGTTCCCGCCGGCGCGCTTCCCGCGGCGGCGCCAGCACCCTATATACATCCCTGATTTTTTGAGCTAATCGAGGTCCGGGCGGCAAGGGGGTGCCCGGTATGAGACTCTTCAGACATTTCACCGATTTGCCGGAAGACGCGCGCGGCGCCGTGGTGGCGCTGGGGAATTTCGACGGTCTGCATCGCGGTCACCGCATCGTGATCGGCACGGCCGCCGACATCGCCCAGGCCACCGGCAAGCCGCTCGCCGTGCTCACCTTCGAACCCCATCCCCGCAGCCTGTTCCGACCGGGTGACGCGCCCTTCCGCCTGACCCCGTTCCGCATCAAGGCGCGCCACATCGAGAATGTCGGCGTCGATCTGCTGTTCGTCATCCACTTCGACAAGGCGTTCTCACAATGGACCGCCGAGCGGTTCATCGACGAGGTGCTGGTCAAGGGGTTGGCCGCCAGCCACGTGGTCGCCGGCTACGACTTCGTGTTCGGCCACAAGCGCGGCGGCGATGTCGGCATGCTGTACCAGAGCGCGCGCGGCGCCGGCTTCGGCGTGACCGAGGTCAAGCCAGCCGCCGACGCCAGTGGCGGCGTCTTCTCCTCGACCCGCGTCCGCGACCTGCTGACCTCCGGCGATCCGCGCGCGGCCGCCGCCGTGCTCGGCCGCTCCTGGGAACTGGAGGGCCGCGTCGAGCATGGCGACCAGCGAGGCCGCACCATCGGCTTCCCGACCGCCAACTTGGAACTGGGCGAGTACCTGCGCCCGCGCTATGGGGTCTACGCCGTGCGCGCCGGCGTCGACCTGGGCGCCCAGACGGTCTGGACCGACGGTGTCGCCAATCTGGGCCGCCGCCCGACCGTCGGTGGTTTGAAGGAGTTGCTGGAGGTCCACCTGTTCGACTTCGCGGACGACCTCTACGGCAAGCACCTGCGGGTCCAGATGATCGACTTCATCCGGCCGGAGCGGAAATTCGAGAGTTTCGACGCTTTGAAACAGCAAATCCTGATGGACGCGGAGGAAGCGCGCCGCCTGCTGTCCGCCGGATCCTGAGGCGGACGGCAAGCGGCTCGGCAAACGTCAGGGCTTGACGGCGACACCCCAGGGCGCGCGGCCGACCGTCAACGACTTGATCACCTTCTCGCGCTCCAGGTCGATCACCGAGACGTCGCTGCTGACGCCGTTGGTGGTGTAGAGACGGGTCTCGTTCTGGCCGAGCGCCAAGTTCCAGACGCGCTGGCCGACCAGATAGTACTTCTTGACCTCGAAGGTCGCCGGGTCGATCTCCGCCACCCGGTTGGCCGGCCCCAGCGCCACGAAGGCCCGCTTGCCGTCCTTGGTGAACTTCATGCCGACTGGCTGGATCGACTCGTTCGACACGCCGGGGATCTCGAAGCGGATCTTGTGGATCACCTTCTTCCCGCCGGACTCGATCACGCTGACCGTCCCGCCGATCTCCGCCGATACCCAGACCTGCTTGCTGTCGGGGGTGAATTCCGCGACCCGCGGCCTGCTGTCGACCAGCACGTTGGCGACGATCTCCCGGCTCTTGGTGTCGATGAAGTGGGCCATGTTGGTGGTTTCGGACGTGTTCACCAGCAGGGTGCCGTCCGGGCTGATGCCCATGCCCTCCGGCTCGACGCCGACCTGGATCTCGTTGAGCATCTTCTTGGTGTCGACGTCCACCACCGTCACCATGTTGTCGTCCTCGTTGGCGACGTAAAGGTGATGGCCGTCGGGGTGCAAGGCCAGCAGCTCCGGATCGGGGCCGGAGGGCAGGCGGCCAATCACCTTGCGCGTGTTGAGGTCGACCACGTCGACCCGGTCGTCGTCGCCGACGCAGACATAGAGCTTGGTCATGTCGGTGCTGAGCACGATGCCGCGCGGCCGGCGGCCGGTCTTGATCGTGGCGGTCACCTTCAGGGTCTCGCCGTCGATCACCGAGACCGTGTTATCCTTCTCGTTGGAGACATAGATCGTCTCGGCTCCCGCCGGATGGGACATGGCCGGCAGGGCGATGGCCGTCAGCAGCACCGCCGCGGCGATCGAACTCTTATCTGGGAACATCCTCTATCTTCCTCCACTGCGTTCGTTTTCTTCGCAACTGCAATATTCAGGGCTATTGGTTGCCCTTTTTACAGATCGAGATGCTTTGTCCCGAGCTCGTCATCCACTATGTTACCTAACATGAAGGCATTGATCGGAGCCATCATCCTCTTCCGCATAGCCGGGTCGCTTCCGGCGGCCGCCGCTCCCTTGCCGGTGGAGGAGGTCGCCGCTGGCGTGTTCGTCCATGTCGGTGTCGCGGCATACGCCGATCGGTCCAACAAGGGCGATGTCGCCAACATGGGTTTCATCATCGGCGCCGACGCGGTCGCGGTGATCGACACCGGCAACTCGCCCGCCCTGGCCCGGGACCTCCGCGACGCGATCCGCCAACGCACCTCACTGCCGATCCGCTACGTGATCAACACCCACATGCACCCCGACCATGTGTTCGGCAACGGCGCCTTCCTCGATGATCGTCCCGATTTCGTCGCGCACGCCAATTACCAGTCCGCCTTGATGGGCCGCGCCGACGCCTATCAGCGGCGACTGGAGGAGGATCTGGGGGCGGAGGAAGCCGACAAGGCCGTCATGGTCCCGCCTACCCTGACGGTCGGGGACAAGCGCGAGCTGGATCTGGGCGGGCGCCCGATCGAACTGGTGGCATGGCCGGCCGGGCACACCAACAACGACCTGACCGTGATGGACCGGACGACCGGCACGCTGTTCGCCGGCGACCTGGTGTTCCAGCGCCGGCTGCCGACGGTCGACGGCAGCGCGCTCGGCTGGCTGCGCGACCTGGACAAGTTGACCGCGATGCCCGCCGCCCGCGTGGTTCCCGGCCATGGTCCGGCGTCGGCGCCCTGGCCGGACGGAGCGGCGGACACGCTTCGCTACCTGAACACCCTTGTCGGTGACATCCGCGCTCTCCAAAAGGAGGGCGGCACGATAGAGCGCGCCTCGGTGGAGGCGGCGGCGTCGGAACGCCAACACTGGAACCTGTTCGACGAGGACAACCCGCGCAACGCGGTGACCGTCTTCGCCGAACTGGAATGGGAATAGAAGTGGAAATTGAAGTAGAACGGGAAACCTGGAGGATGACGCCATGTCCCTGAGAGTGAAGCGCCCCCACGTGCGACTGACGGCGGCCGTCGTCGCACTGGCGATGACAACGGGCGTGGCTGTGGCCCAGACCGCGACGTCGCGCTCCGGCGACGCCAAGCCCGACGATTACGAGCGCTGGGAAAACGTGCGCGAGATCTACTTCCCGGACCGGAAGATCGAGGACGGCGCAGCCTTCATCACGCTGGAGGCGCCCTATCGGGCGCAGGACGCGGCGCTGGTGCCGGTTTCGGTCAAGGCCACCGTCCCACGGGACGCCGGCTGGTCGATCAAGACCGTGACGCTGCTGATCGACGGCAACCCGGTGCCGCTCGCCGGCAAGTTCCACCTGTTCGACGAGGCGGGCGGGGGAGGCGTGGAGATCAGCACCCGCGTCCGGGTCAACGAATACACCCTGATCCACGCCGTCGCCGAGACCAGCGACGGCAGGCTGTTCAGCGCCGAACGCTATGTCAAGGCGGCGGGAGGCTGTTCCGCCCCAGCCATGAAGAACCCCGAGCAGGCGATGGCCCGGCTGGGCAAGATGAGGATGAACCTGCCCCAGTCCCTGCCGGTCGGCACCCCGGTGACCGCGCAACTGCTGGTCAGCCATCCCAACCACAGCGGCATGCAGTTCGACCAGATCTCGCGCACCTACGTGCCGCCCTATTTCGTCAAGTCGATCAAGGTCAGCTACGCCGGCCAGCCGGTGATGGATGTCGAAACCGACATCTCCCTCAGCGAGGATCCCAGCCTGCACTTCACCTTCGTGCCGAAGGCCGCGGGGGAGCTGGATGTCCAGGTTCTGGACAGCAAGGACGACGTCTATACCGGCGAGTGGCCGGTGACGCCCCAGCCCGCCAGCTGAGGCGCTCCAACCGGGCCCCTATTGGGGAAAGCATTCCAGGTCCGCCTCCACCTGCGCCAGCCGGAAGCGGTCCTGGAGGTCCTTGATCCAGCCGACGCCTCGGAACAGCATGGCACGCTCGCCTGGCTGGTCCTGCATCCTGCGGATGGTCTCCAACTGGACGAAGCTGGTGTAGGGTATTTCTTTGGCGATGTGGTCGATGCTGCACGAGCATCGTTCCATGGCCTCGTGCGTCTGCCCGTTGGACGCCATGCAGCCGATCACGTAGTCGACGCGTGTCGGCGTTGGATAGTCGTGCGGATCGGTGGTCGAGGGCGCGTCCTGCGCGCGGGCCACCCCGTTGATCCCTCCCAAGGCGGTCAAGGCCAGCGCGGTCGCCAGAGCGATGGTTGCCAGTCTCATGGCGATTTCTCCCTTTCTTATCGGTCTTCGATTTCAGCCGTTATAGCAGCATCCAACGAGCCACCGCAGTCGTCCGTTCGTGATGAAACAGCGCTTGCCGTGTTGAGGATGCGTGACGATGGCGCGACCCCCCGGGGGGCGTGGACCGTCGGATACCAACAATGGATCTGGAGGACGTTCATGCGTGCGACAAGGATTTCCGGTATCGCCCTGGGCTTGGCGTTGACTTTGGGTGGCGCTTCGATCGCCGCGGCCCAGCAGACCAACTCCCAGCAGCCGAGCCTGATGCAGGAGCGGCAGGGCACCGTGGGTACCGATCAGCAGGCGCCCAAGCCGGCGGAGCAGAGCGGCAAGCTGTCGGGAGCCAACAAGAACGCCGAGGACGAGGCCAAGGCCGCCACCGGCGGCGGCACCGAGGGCGGCATGCAGTTCGGCCCCAAGGGTGATGCCGCCAATTCCTTGCCGGTCCAGCGCCAAGGCACCATCGGAACGCAGGAACGCCCGCCGGAGCCGACCACCCAAGGCGGCGCCAAGCAGTAACCCGGTCTTCGCGGTACAAGATCCGCGCGCCCCAAGATCCCCGCGCGCCTCGAACTCACCGAGGCGCGCGGTTTTCCTGGGGAATGATGCGGTGCTGGACCAGCCATTCCATCCCGCGGAGCCATGACCTGTCGTTATCGCCGCGGATGTCGGCGGTGCCACGCGCCGTCACCTTGCCATCCGAGACATCGCGGACCGTGATGTCCATGCTCAGGATCAACGTGCTGATCTTGTTGACCTTGCCCAGCACCGCGACTTCCGCGCCCATGTCCTTGGCCACGCCGAGCAGGCATTGCTCGCAGGATTTCAGCCCCGCGATCTTGCCGGAGGCGGGCGCCAGATCGACCGGTTGGAAATAGCCCGTTTCGGTGAGTTTCTCCCGTAGCGCCGCGGTGGTGGCCTCGATGCGCTCCTTTTGCGCCTGGGACGAGGCCTCGCCGCTGGTATCGACCAGTTCGATCTCGAACACCGCGGCGGGCAGCGGCTTGCCGGCCGGTGCGGCAAACGCGGGGCTGGTGACGAGGCCTGTGGCCGTCATCAGGGCGATCAGCAGCGGATTCAGCCGTGGCATCGGTGTATGCTTCCTTTGACAGCGATCGGATGAGAGCGATCGGAAAACCAAGAATGGTTCGAGGGAGAGACATGCGTTTCGAGTTTTCGATGAGGGGCGGCCTCAAGCTTTGCGCCCTGGCGGCGTGCCTCGCGGCCCCAGCGATCCCGGCCGTGGCGCAAACGCGCGTCGACACGCCTCCCGATTGGCCTTGCGTCCAAGTCTTCGTGCCGACCCTCTCCCCGGCGACGATCTGGGCGGGACCTCCAGTCGAGGACCACCTGAAAACCTGGGCCGACAACAGCGACATCGCCTCGCTCGCCCCGAAGGTCTTGTCCAGGTCGACGTCCGACGACGACGCCACGGCCGCGGTCGAGAGCTTCGCCCAATCCCTCAAGGCCAACCGGAACGAGACGCTGACCGCCCTGTTCGCCGGCATCTTCGACGAGGCGAATCGGGCGCGGAGCCGGGCGATCGACGCCATCCGCAAGTTCGACGGCGCGCAGAAGGCCCAGATCGCGAGCATGACGAGGACGGTCACCGAATTGGATCAAGCCCGCACCGCCTCGCCCCGCGACGAGGCCAAGGTCCGCGAACTCTCCGACCGTTTGGCCTGGCAGCGCAGGATCATCGAGGAACGGCACCGCTCCCAGGGCGCGCTGTGCGAACAGCCCGTCATCGTCGAGCGCCGGGTCGGTCAACTGGCGCGGGCCATCGCCAACGAGATGGATTAGGGGCACCTCAGGGCTTGCCGGTGGCGGCATCCGCGTCCCCTTCAGGCTGGACATCCTCCAAGGGATGGCCAGCCGCCGCCCAGCCACCGGCGCCCTCGGGATAATAGCGAACATCCGTGTAGCCATGCTCCACCGCGCGGAGCGCCGCGTTCCACGACATCCAACACTCGGGTTCGCAGAAGAACACCACCACGCGGCCGCGATCGCCACCGGTCAACCGTTCCAGATTGTCGAGGAAATACCGTTCCATGTCCGCCGACAGCGCGCCATAGCCCACATTGGGCAGCCAGACGGCTCCCCGCAGGGTCCGGCGCGCCTTCGGCAGCCAGATCGAGTCAGCCGGCATGGCGGCGGGACGGGGCGGGGCGGGGTAGACGTCGATCAGGATGGGCTCGCCTGACCGAGCCATAGCCTCGACCTGGGCGGTGGTCACGGTGACGGCGCCGGGCACCGTCTCCGGTGTCGGCGCCCGATAGTCGGACATCCTGTAATCCACAGCCGCGGCTGTGTTAACGGCCGAGAGGACCATCGCCACCGCGACCAGCGCGGCGGCGATGGTCGGCCGGGTCACTGGGCGGCGCTGGCCGATTGGAGTTGTCCGCTCGAGGTCAGCAACGGCACATGGTATTGGGCGAGCACCGTGTTGATATCGCCTTGGCGACGCTGGATGAAGTCGTTCAGCCAGTGTTTCCAGTCCGGCTCGTCGTTGCGGACACCCATGGTGATGGAGAAGTCGACGCGGGTGCCCCGCTCGTCGACCAGCGGCACGACCGTCAGCTTGGTCGGCTGGACGCTCGCGAAGTAGCCGGCGATCGGTCCCCAGATCACGGTGGCGTCGATCTTGCCGGAGGACACGTCCTCGATCGCCCGCCGGGCCGGATTGTCCAGCCGGGTGTCCACATCGAGCTCGTAGGGCTCCAGGTTGGTGAGCCTGCTCTTGACGGCCAGTGTCGCGCCCGGCGTCTTGGTGACGATGCCGAAGCGCATGTCGTGCAGGGCCGGATCGGCGACCGAGGTCGCCTTGACCCCGGAGTTCTCCCGGTAGACCAGGCTATAGACCGAGCGGTAATAGGGATTGGTGTTCTGCATCAGGCCCTCGCCCGACGCGGCACCCATCACCAGATCGCATTTTCGTTCGCGCAGCGTGTTGCGGACGAAGCCGATCGTCTGCGGCCACCACGTGTAGACCACGGGAACGCCCAGTTCCTCCCCGATCATCGCGGCGATCTTGTTCTCGAACCCCTCCAGCTTGTCGTTGGAGAAGGGCAGCAGGTTGGCGTCGGCGCAGACGCGCAAGGCGTCGGGTTTGGCGAATTCAGCCGCTTGGGCGGTCCCCGCCAGGGCGAGGCACGCGGTTCCGGCCAAAACGGCGGCCGCGATCGTCTTGCGGACTCTTGAGGACGGGATTCGTGACGACATGTCGGATCTCCGTGACGCGGACGTCACTTCTTGATGCGTTCCGGACGGCCGCGATCGATTTTTCCGTCGGACCGGGCCTTGAGGTAGCCGTAGATATCGTTGATGTAGAGCATCACGTTCTGGTCGGTGCCGAAGGACGGCATGACGCGTTGCCCGCTGGAGCCCTTCTCGGCTTTGCCGTTGGCGATCGTCTCGGCGAACTTGTCGTAGTCGATGAACTTCAGCGACTCGACCAGCGACGGCGCGAACGAACCGCCCAAGCCGTCCGGCCCGTGGCAGACGTGGCAGGAGGAGTGATAGCGCCGATAACCGTTGTAGGTCCCCTGATCGACCTTGCCGTCCTCGACGATGTAGGGCTTGTCATAGGGGTCCGTCGTCTCTTCGGCGTCCTGGGCGTGGGATGTTCCGGCTGCGAGGAGGAAGAAAGCGGCGCCGGCGGCTGCGACCCGCGTCAGGAAAGACAAATTCATGGCGTTGGATTTCCAGTGAGGCGAGCCGGCGCACCGCCCCTCGCGGAGCGGGGCACCGGGAGTATTTATCGGATCGTCGATTACTTCTGGTCTTCGGGCACATCTGGTCTTCGGGATGTCCCGCCGGATTTGCCGCCGGCGGGACCTTTCCCCGTCGGATCAATCCGGCAGGGTGAAGACGGTGAGCACG
Organism: Skermanella stibiiresistens SB22; assembly: GCF_000576635.1. Lineage (GTDB taxonomy): Bacteria > Pseudomonadota > Alphaproteobacteria > Azospirillales > Azospirillaceae > Skermanella > Skermanella stibiiresistens. The sequence goes on along the minus strand of NZ_AVFL01000005.1, from coordinate 125,076 downwards.
CCACCCAGGTTGGTGTACTGGCCGAGCGAGGCGTGCGCGCCGACGGCGCCCAAGCCGGCTTGCGGGTCGTTCAGACCAGCCGCCAGACCGATGCCGGCCCAGCCGCCGATGCCCGACAGCACGGCGATGTGCTGCTTGCCATCGGCCACGAAGGTGTTGATGTTGCCGATGATGCCCGATGGCGTCTTGAAGCGGTACAGCTCCTTGCCGTCCTTCAGGTCGACCGCCACCAGGAAGCCTTCCAGGGTGCCGTAGAACCCGACGCCACCCTTGGTGGTCAAAGCGCCGCTCCACACCGCGAACGGCTCCGGCTTGGACCAGACGATCTTGCCCGTGGTCGCGTCGAAGGCGATGAAGTTACCCATGCCGCCATGCGAGTTCGGGGCCGGATACATCGACAGCGTGGCGCCGACATAGGGCTGACCGGCGCTGTACGAGACCTCGAACGGCTCGTAGTCCATGCAGATGTGGTTGGTCGGCACGTAGAACATGCCGGTGTCCGGCGAGAACGAGGCCGGCTGCTGGTCCTTCGACCCCAACGCCGCCGGGCAGATGCCTTCGGAATTGGTGTCGGTGCCGTTGGCGAAGGTGCTGAACTTGTCGACCACGGCGGGACGGCCGGTCTTCATGTCGACATGCGTCGCCCAATTGACGGCGGGATCGTACTTCTCGGCGACCAGCAACTCGCCGGTCACGCGGTCCAGCGTGTACCCGAAGCCGTTGCGGTCGAAGTTGACCAAGGCCTTGACCGGCTTGCCCTTGACGGTGATGTCCGCGAGGATGTTCTCGTTGACGCCATCATAGTCCCACTCGTCGAACGGGGTCTTCTGGAACACCCATTTGACGGCGCCGGTGTCGGCGTCACGGGCGAAGATCGACATCGACCACTTGTTGTCGCTGCCTTCCCGCTTGCCATCCTTGGCGCGCTGGGCCGGGTTCCAGGTGCCGGGGTTGCCGGTGCCGTAATATACCAGGTTCAGCTCGGGATCGTACGTGTACCAGCCCCAGGTGGTGCCGCCACCGATCTTCCATTCGTCGCCGTTCCAGGTCGACACGCCCAGATCCCGGTCGCCGATCGGCTTGCCGAGCATGGTGGTCTTCTGCGGATCGATCATGACGTCCTTGTCGGGACCGGTCGAATACGCGCGCCAGACCTGCTTGCCGTCCTTGATGTTGTAGGCGGTCAGATGGCCGCGGACGCCGAACTCGCCGCCCGAGATGCCGACCAGGAGCTTGTCCTTGACGACGATCGGGTTGGCGGTAAGGGTCTCGCCCTTGCTGGCGTCGCCGTTCTGGGCTTTCCAGACTTCCTTGCCGGTCTTGGCGTCCAGAGCCACCACCGTGTTGTCGGCCTGTCCGAAGAAGATCTTGCCGTCGGCATAGGTCACGCCGCGGTTGACCGTGTCGCAGCACATGACCGGAATGACGTTCGGGTCCTGGCGCGGCTCGTACTTCCAGAGGATCTTGCCCTTGTCCTTGATCGACAGGGCGTAGACGATGTTGGGGAACGGCGTGTGGACGTACATGACGTCGCCAATCACCAGCGGGCCGCCTTCGTGGCCGCGCAGGACGCCGGTGGAGAAGCTCCAATCCACCTTCAGGTTCTTGACGTTTTGGGTGGTGATCTGGTCGAGCGTGCTGTAACGCTTGCCGGAATAGTCACCAAGCTGCATGGCCCAGTTGTTGGGGTCCTTCTGCAGCTTCATCACTTCTTCGTTGGCATAGGCGGTGCCGCCAAGGCTGGTTCCAGCCGTGAATAGGGCAACCGTCGTCAACAGGATTTGCATCCGCCGCATATTCGTCTCCTCCCGAGTTCGTTGTCTTTGACGCAACCATTTTTGTCGTTGATCGGCTTTTCTCGACCGACCGTTCTCCGCCTCCGTGATAGTAGGGCGAATTTTTAGAAGACCAGCCTAACGCCTCTTCCGTGGTCCGACAATAAGACTTTAGAAGGCATCTAGTGAATTGACTCTAAAGGGTTGTCGGAGCGTGTAACAGGTGATGGGGCTTATGATCTATTGATAGCTTGCCGGTGCCGACTTCTACACTAAAGCGCACGCGCAACTAAATTTTAGCAAATTTATCACGTTATGAGCTTTGGTCCACAACAATCTTTTATTGCACCGCAACATGACGACTTTGGGTTGGACAGGATTGTTCAATACAGGTGCCGACGATAACGCCGCCGGTTTGCCCACTGTCAAACCGCGGAAACGCCCATAGTTTCCTGTGGTGGGTTCATCAACGGCTTCACCCCTTGTCCCCGGATCGGCGCGTGCGCTCTGGCGCATGGGATCGGTGCCTCGGTCGATGGCGGTGGGTCCGACGGAGGGTTCGAATGATCGAATTGGTTTTGCTCGTCTGCCTCGCCGCCGATCCGACACAATGCCACAAGGAATGGCCGCCTTTCGCGTCGAACCAGATGAGCATGCACTCCTGCATGTTCGAAGGTCAGCGTTTGGCGGTGCAATGGGCGGACGCCCATCCCAAGTATCGCGTTCGCAAGTGGAGTTGCGGCCTTTCGACTTCGTGACGGCCCACGGCGCTTAGCGGACCGTCTCGATAAACTGTACTCGAAGATCGGCGGGATTTTCGCTAACCTCACTGGCGCGGGCCGATCCCTGGCGGACCGGACTCCGCCATGCCGGAGGATGCGATGACGGTGATCGACATCGGCCGAGACTTCTCGCTGGTCACGGGTGGCCGCTGCCGTTCCGATGGACCCCATAGCGCGGAGGCGTTCCGCGACGACCTGCTGGTGCCGGCCTTGCGCGGGGGCGGCCACGTGGTGGTCAGGATAGGCGGTCCATCCTATTCCATGGCATGGCTCGAAGAGGTCTTCGGCACCCTCCCAACCCTGGGATTTTCCAGGGTTGATCTGGAACATCGATTGATCATCGAAGCCGATGAGGGGTATCGACACACCAAGATGGCGATCGAGCGTTACATCCTCGGACTGTCGCCTGTGAGTCCTGAGTCGGAATAAAATCCTTTTCGCCATCAACCCACTCTTGGTTCTGGACGCCTGCACGGTTATAGTGAACAAACCACGAACATTTAAACGTGGCGTTCCATTCGCAAACTGGGCTCGGGGGCTGATCCATGTGGGAGGACAAGGCATTCCTTGGCAGTCTGCTGGGCGGCGCGCTGGGGGGAGCGATGCTGACGGCGCTGGCCAACACGGCGCTGAACCGCGTCGGCCTGCGGAGCCACGACCTGTCGGCCCGCACCGATGACCTGTGCCGGGATATCGAGCGATTGGCGGTCGCTGGCGTGGGCCTCTGGATGACGCCGGCCTTTGACCTGGGTGTGGAGGGTGTCCGCTTGCGGGCGGAAATCATGGGCCTGCAACGGCGGATAGAGCTTTGGCTGGATCTGTTGGACCGCGAGAGCTGGCTGTTCCGGTTCGATGCCGATACCGACCTGATTGGCTTCTTCGAGTCGGTGACCGGCGGTGCCTTCGGCGAGCCTGACAGGGTGGCGGAACCCTTCCGCTGCCAGGACATCCAACGCCGCGCCGCAGGTTTGGTGGTGACGGTTCGCCGGTCGCGCCGAACGCTGCTCCACGGCCTTTTCTAACAACCCGGCTTTTCCCGCCAATCCCTCGAACTAAGTGACCTTGTCCGCGACAGGAGGTTGCCGAGATGTCCGAGAATACGGACGGGTTGATTGAGAAGGTGCTGGAGATCCACCAAAGGCTCTGCGTCGCCTATGAATGTCCGGTGGCCTATTTCCACACGCTGGACCCGCTCAGCGAACTGGTGTCGTCCCTGCTATCCCACAGGACGCGCAACGCCGACTCGGGGCGGGCCTTCAAGGCGTTGCGCGCGGCCTATCCCGACTGGGCCGCCGTGCGCGACGCGCCGACCGCCGATATTCAGGCCACCATCGCCGGCGTGACATGGCCGGAACAGAAGGCTCCCCGCATCCAGGCGATCCTGCGCGGTGTCACGGAACGGCGCGGCGAGCTTTCCCTGGACTTCCTGGCCGATCTGCCGGTCCCGGAAGCCCGCGCTTGGCTGGAAGGCTTGACGGGAGTCGGACCCAAGACCAGCGCCGCCGTGCTCAGCTTCAGCACGCTCCGCCGCCCGGCGCTGCCGGTCGACAGCCACCATCACCGGGTCGCGGTCCGCACCGGCATGATCCCGGCGAACTTGGCGGTCGGCCCCTCCCATGCCGTGCTGTCGGCCCAATTGCCGGAGGATTGGGACGCCCAGCGGATCTACGACAACCACGAGGTCATGATGCTCCATGGCCAGCGCTGCTGCTTCTTCCGCAACCCCGCCTGCCACCGCTGCGTCCTGCTCGACCTGTGCCCGACGGGTCAGGCGCGGCGGACCGAATCGGCATCGGTGGAACAGGCGTTGGGGTCAAGTTCCATCGGCGCGAACGTGATCTGACCGCCGCTTGCGTGTTTCCCGGGGCTGGTCACCACAACTATCCTGGACCCAAGGTGGCCACGATGACCGACGAGATGATGACACCGTCATGCGGTCGCCTGATCAGCGGCTGTTTCGGACGTTTCCCGAACGCCGCCCGGGTCGGGAGCGGATGAGGAACGGCGTTCGGTAGCCTCGCCTCACTCCCGATCGATGATCGGCACCGCCTTCCAGAAGGCTTCCACCGCGCGGGCGTAGTCCCGGAAGTGGTCGGCGGTGAGATCCAGCGTGTTGGCCGATGAGGGCTCGGCCGGAAGGTCGGCGGGGATCGGGTGGCCGGGTTCATTATAGGGCCAGAACAGGGTCGGGCACTTGCGCCACAGCTTGGTCATCGCGGGACCGGGGCCATGCTTGACGGCGTTCGTCACCAGCCGAAGCTTGTTCAGCTTCTTGTAGAAGGGCTGGATCTCCAGGTCCCATCCCAGTCTTTCGAACTGGGCCCTGATCTCCCCGAAGTCGTTCAGGCTCAACTCCGCGGCCTTCCGCTTGCCATCGTCGGATTTCGACCGCGACAGCTCATGCAGCCGGAGCATGTGGACGGCTCGCCGTTCCCACAGGTGATACAGGCCTGCCACCGCCATCTCGATGATGCGGTCCTTGGCGAACGCCAAGTCCTTCCTGTGCTCGTCCTCCTCGTACCACTGATCGATGCCGGCTTGCCTCGCCGGCGGCACCGACTCGCCGTCCTCCGCGAACTGATTTCCAATCTCGCCCGCCTGCTCGAACGCGGTGAAGACCCGGTTCTCCACCTCGGACACATAGACTTCCAGCGTCCTGAGCGCGTAGTCCCGCTGCCACGCGTGGAGCCCGAAAGCCGCTTCCTGGTCCAGTGCCGCCTGTGCCGTCATTCCATCACTCCCCAAGGTGCTTTGTTCTTGGGAACGACACTATCATGCTTTTAGGATCCGATGACGCGACACTATGATGCCGCAGGGAGATCTTTTTCCTTGGAAAAAGCCGTCTCCCCATATCAGGTTCAAGTCCCAACGGCCTGCCGCGCGGTTGTCTTGCTCGGACGCCCACCCTTGCGGCCATTCGAGCGTGCCGCCTCCGCCTTGGCGGGAGAGGTCGCGGCACCGCTCGGGCGGCGCGCTGGCGGTGCATGAAAGCCTTGGTTCCAAACAGCCCCGCCAGCAGACCGGGAACGCTGAGATCGACGAACGGACCCTCGAAAAGACTGGGGCCTAGACATCCATCGGGCGGAACGCCCCCGGGTTCCGTTCCGGCAAATCCTCCGGTTCGAGCGGAGCGGACAGCAACAGCCGACCGAAGGAGGGAACACCCGACAGGCGTTCCCACTCCGTGAAACCGAGGACCACCACCTGGGGCTCGCCGTGCCGCGTGATGATCGACGGCCGCCCCTGGACGGCGTCGTCGATCATCGCCGACAGTGTGGCCTGCGCTTCCTCCAAGGAAATTTCCCGCATCGCTCCACCACCACTCCCCATCACCCCTTGGCACTATACGGCAGCCACGTGGCGATTCCCGGCACGAAGATGATCAGCACCACCACGGCGATCAGCGCGAGGATGAAAGGGGCGGCCGCCCTGCTGCCCTCGATCAGGTTGGCCTTGGCGATGCCGCAGGTCACGAACAGGCTGGCGCCGACCGGCGGGGTGATCAGGCCGATGGCGAGCCCGACGATGGTGACGATGCCGAACTGCACCGGGTCGATGCCCAGCTTCTGGGTCACCGGCCACAGCACGGGGACCAGGATGATGATGTTGGCGCCCAGGTCCAGCAGCATCCCGGCCAGCAGGTAGACGCCCAGGAACAGGATCAGCACCATGTACGGATCGGTCGTCAGGTTCAGGATCAGTTGCGCCGCCGCCTGCGGCAGCTGCTCGCGGGTCACGATCAGGCCATAGAGCGAGGCGGTCGCGATCATCAGCATGACCATGCCGGTCGTCACCATGGCTTCCAGCACGATGCCCGGCATGTCGCGCCACGTGATGGTTCGGTAGACCAGCATGCCGACCGCCAGCCCGTAGACCACCGCCACCACCGACGCCTCGGTCGGCGTCGCTATGCCGTAGCGGATGCTGCCGATGATCACCAGCGGCATCAGCAAACCCCAGACGCTGGCCCGCGTCGCCTTGGCGATGCTGCCCAGCGTCGGCATCGGGCCCTTCTGATAACCGCGCCGGACCGCCAGCACCCACGACGTCACCATCAAGGCGATGGCCATCAGGATGCCCGGAATGATGCCGCCGATGAACAGGTCCGACACCGAGACGCCGGTCACCACGCCGAAGATGATCATCGGGATCGACGGCGGGATCACGACGGACAGGGTGGAGGCGCTGGCCGTCACCGCCGCCGTGAAGGGCCGGTCGTAGCCCCGTTCCAGCATCGGCGGGATCAGCGCGCCGCCGGTCGAGGCCGCCTCCGCAACCGCCGAGCCGGTCATGCCGCCCATCAGCGTGCCGGCCGCGATGTTGGCCTGGGCCAGCCCGCCGCGCAGCCAGCCGACCACCGAATCCGCGAACTCGATGATGTCGCGGGCGATGCCGCTGCGGGCCATCAGATGGCCGGACAGCAGGAAGAACGGCACCGCCAGCAGCACGAAGCTGTCGATCGCCGCCGTCATCTTCTGCACGATCACGCCCGCCGGCATGCCGCCGAACAGGATCGCCGCCGCCGAGGCGATGGCGAGGCTGAACGACACCGGTACGTTGACCAGCAGCAGCGCGAAGAAGCTGATGAGCAATATGGTCGCCATGGTCAATCCATTCCCCTCACGCCGGCACGCGGACCGACCGCGACGCCAGCGCGCCCATCAGCCAATTGACCAGGATGTCGCCGCAGATCATGAAGGTCATGACGTTGTAGGCGGCGTAGACGTAGACCATCGGCAGCTCCAGCACGGCGGACGGCTGGTCGACCGTCAGCCCCAGCAGCCGGAAGTTGGCGTGGAAGGTCCAGGCGCAGAACCCCAGCACCAGCACCTCGACGATCCTGGCCGACCACATCTCCAGCACCGGCGAGCGCAGATAGGTCACCGCGTCCAGCGCTATGTGCGCCCGGTGCCGCCACGTCAGCCAAGCCGACAGATACGCGATCCAGACGAACAGGTAGCGCGCCAGCTCCTCCGACCAGATCAGCGGGTCGTTGAAGACGTAGCGCCAGAACACCTGCGCCAGGGTGGCCGACACCATCGCGGTGACCAGGAGGATCAGGAAACCCTTGACCACCTGCTCAACCGCGTACCACAGCTTCATGACGATCATGGAGTTCCCCCGCGTGGCTACCCGCCGTCACTCACCAGCCGCGCGGATCGCCTTCAGCATCGCGGGATCTATGTTCTTCGAGGTCTCGGCGATATGGGCCGTCGCGGTGCGGAACGGCGTGGTGTCGACCTTCTCGATCACCATGCCCTTCTCCTGGAGCTTGACCAGCTGCTCCGCCTCCAGCCGTTGCGACTGCTCGCGCTGGTACCGGGTGGACTCGGTCATCGCTTCCCGCATTTTGCCCTGGATGTCGGCGGGCAGGCGGCTCCAGGCCGTCTCGCTGACCATCACGGCGTGCGGTCCATAGACGTGGCCGGTCAGGGTCACGTATTTCTGGACCTCCCACAGCGAGTTGGAATAGATGATCGTGATCGGGTTCTCCTGCGCGTCGATCACGCCCTGACCCAGGCTGGTGAAGACCTCGCCCCAGGCCATCGGGATCGGCGACGCGCCGACCTCCTTGAAGGCCGCGATGTGGACCGGGTTCTGCATGGTTCGCAGCTTCATGCCCTTCATGTCGGACAGTTCGTGGATCGGCTTCTTGGTCGTCAGGTGACGCCAGCCGTTCTCCCACCACGCCATGCCGACGATACCCTTGGCCGACATCTTCTGGAGCAGCGACTGCCCGACCTCGCCGTCCAGCACCTTGTAGGCGTGGGCGCTGTCCTTGAAGACGAAGGGCAGGTCGATCACGCCGATCTGCGGCACGAAGGCCAGCAGCGGCCCGGTCGAGACCACCGCCATGTCGACCGAGCCCAACTGGAGCCCCTCGACCATTTCCCGTTCCTCGCCAAGCTGGCGATCGGGATAGATCTCGACCTTGACCGCGCCGTTGGTCTTCTGGTCCATCAGTTCCGCGAACTTGACCAGCGCCAGATGGGTCGGGTGCGTGGTCTGGGTGCCGTGACCCGCCTTGATGACATAGTCGGCGGCGTCGGCCTGGGCGCCCAGCGCCAGCAGGGCCAAGCCCGAAAACAACGAAATCGCGCCCTTCATGATGTGTCTCCTCCCCATCGCATGTTTATTGTTTTGTGTTACTTGCAGATGTCCTTGACGGACTTCAGGACGCTGTCCCGATTGAAGACGCTCTCCAGCCAGCCTTCCTTGAAGATCACCGGCTTGGCCTGCTCGATCGCGTGCAGCGCCCCGTCGGAGAAGCGGCCCTGCGGGAAGATGCCGAAGGCGATCGCCAGTTCGATGTTCAGGTGGCCCAGCATGAAGTCCACGGCGGCGGCGCGCGGCACGCCCCGGCGCTCGGCCTCGTCCACCGCGTCGCGCATGGCGAGCGACAGGGTGGCGCCGACCGTCTCGGACAGGGCCGGCTCCAGGATCGCCAGCTGCTCGACCGTCACCCGGTGCGAGTTCATGACCGGCTTGTAGATCGTCCGGGCGATCTCCTCGCACAGGGGATAGTGCTCCTCCGGTCCCTGCATCAGGGCGCAGACGATGTGCTGCTTGGCCGCGATGCCGCCGAAAAAGTCGTTCTTGGCCTCGGGCTCGATCTCGTCGTTGAAGATCGGCGGATGGCACGGATGCGTCACGAAATACGTGATGTCGTCCCGCTTCGGCAGCTCGCCGGCATAGGGCGCCGCCGCGTCCAGCATGATGATCGCCGTGCCGGGCTTGATCTTGTCGATGAAGGTGTGGGCGATCTTGCCGATCAGCCGGTCGGGCACGGCCATCAGCACGACGTCGGCCTCGGCCAAGGCCTGCTCCTGATCGACGCAGGTGGCGCCGATCGCGTCGCTCAGCCGCTTGCGGCCCTCCTCGGAGATCTCGACGTGCTGGACGGTGAACTTCCCATTCGAAGCTGATGTATGAAGGTTGGTGGCGAGCCGGACACCCATCTTGCCCCCGGCCCCAAGCAGCGCGATCTTCGTCATTTTCCCGGTTTCCTCCCGTTTATCGTCAATCGACCGAGCCGCGCTTGGCGGCCCGGAAATAGTCGGGCGCACCCATCTGGCCGCCCTTCAGGGCGATCTCCAGATCTGCGTGCGCCGGATCGTCGGAATGGGCGCGGCACAGCGGGGCTCCCGCCGCGATCGGGGCCAGCGCCGTCAGCGCGTAGACCCCCAGCGTCATGGCCGCGTGGCCCGAGGTGTCGCCCCCCGCGATCACGCCGCGCGTCAGCCCGGCCGTCCGCGTCACGCGGTCCAGCAGCCGGCCCAGCCCGGCGCCGATCCTGTCGTTGACCGCGTCGATCGGAACCCGGCTGGCCTCGACGGCGGCCCTCATCGAGGCCACCGCCGGATCGTCCGGCCCGGTCGCGGTGAACACCACCACGTCGCGCCCCTCGCCGAACGCCGCCAGCGCCGCGTCGCCCGCCCGGCCAAGCTCGCGCTCCCATGCCGGGCCATCGACCGCCATCGCCGCGTCCAGCCGAACGCCCTCGAAGCCGTTGTCCAGCGCGAAGCCGATCTGTCCCGCCGTCACCGCCGAACACGAGCCCGAGACGCAGGCGATCCGCTCGACCGGCCCGGCCTTGAAGGCCGCGGGCGCCTCCGGGATCAGCCCGGCCGCGCGCCACCACGCCACCAGCGCGTATTGCAGCCCTTGGGAGCCGACCGCGAACAGGCGCTCGCCGCCCCGTTCCCAGACCAGCCGCCCCGCTTCCGCCAGCGTCTCGTCGTCGACCACGTCCAGCGCCACGATCGCCGCACCCCGCGCCCGCTCGCGCGCCAGCATGGCGTCGGCCTCGCCCCGCTTCATGGCGACGTAGTCTACCAGCCCGATCGGCAGATCCGTCTGCCGGCCAAGATGGACGCGGACGTCGGCCTCGTTCATCGGGGTCACGGGATGGCGCGACATGCCGGGATGACGGTCCAGCCGGTGGCGCTCGCCATCTGCGGCCACCGCGAACAGGTTGCCGAACGCCTGATAGCGCCCGACGGCGGGGGCGCCCACGACCAGCGGGTGCCACTCTCCCCCCAGCACCGGCGCCGCCAGCTCCGCCGCCCGCCCGATCGAGCCGACATGCGGCGCCGAATCGAAGGTCGAGCACACCTTGTAGTGCGACACCGGCGCGCCAAGCCCGGCCAGGGTGCGATAGACCGCCGGCAGGTGCCGGTCCATCCACTCCGGGCTCTGCGACCGCGCGACACCCGCGACGCCGATGCCGCGATAGCCGGTGAACCGCGCCAGCCGTTCCGGCGTCGGAACGCCCAGGAACAGCACCGTCGGCAGCCCGGCGAAGCTCATCACCTCCATCACCGCCGACGAGCCGGTGTAGTCGTCGCCGTAGAAGCTCAGCAGCAGCCCCTCCGGCAACCCCCTCTCCGACGACATCATGACGCGTAGGCCGTCAGGGCCTTCGCCAACGCCGGGTGATCGCGGGCGTATTCGTCCAGCGGAATGCCCTTCAGCGCCGCTTCCCACGATTCGCGGAGACTGGCGAACCCGGCGGCCGGGCCGTCCGGATGGCCCATGATGCCGCCGCCCGCCGCGAAGATCAGGTCGGACGAGCCCAGCGCCGCGTAGGTTCCAGGGGCCTGCCGCGCCGACTGGCCCGATGAGAACACCGGCATCACGGTGCAGGGCTTGCTCTCGAACATCGGCGTCAGGCACGCCTTGGCCGAGGCGATGACACTCTCGTCGCTCTCGCAGAACTTGTTCTGGAGCCCGTTGACATGCATGTGGTCGGCGCCGGCCAAGCGCCAGATCTTCTGCCACGCCACATAGGACCAGCCCAGCTCCTGCGACCGCGACAGGTATCCCCAGCCGTTGCGGTGGGCGTGGATCGGCAACTGACTGAAGCGCCCCAGCTCGACCATGCCGACGACGCCGACCGAGTTCAGGCTCGCCATGACGCAGGTGCCGCCCAGTTCCAGCACCAGATCGTGCCGCCGCCGCATCTCGTCCAGATCGCCGGTGATGTTGAAGGCGAACATCGTCTTCTTGCCGGTCCGCTGCGCCTGATCCTCGATCACCCGCATGACGGCGCGGGCCCGCGCCTCGAACGGGCAATGCGCCCCGTCGGCCTGGAGCTCGTCATCCTTGATGAAGTCGATGCCGGCCTCGCACAGCACCCGCGCGACCTCGGCGGTCGCCTCCGGGCCCATGCCGACGCTCGGCTTGATGATGGTGCCGATCAGCGGCCGGCCTTCCACACCCGACAGCCGCCGCGTGCCCTCGACGCCGAACTTCGGGCCGGGATAGCGGGCGGCGAAGGCTTCCGGCAAGCCGATGTCCAGCAGCCGCAGCCCGCTGAACGGCCGCAGCTCGAACAGGTTGCCGGCCACGGTCGCCACCAGGTTGGGCAGCGACGGCCCGAAATTGTCCAGCGACCACGACAGCTCGACCTCGGCCCGGCGCCACACCGGCTTGCCGCCCGAGCCCTTGGGCACGCCCGCCCCCGGCAGCGACGGCTCCTCGACCTCGCCAAGCTCGGTCAGCCGCTCGATATGGGCGCCATAAAGCTCGCGCATCTCGTCGGTTTCGCCGGGCAGCCGGATGAACGTTCCGGTCGATTGCTCGCCGGCCATCGTTTCGGCCGCTTCCTGAAGCGGGTAAGCTGTCTCGATGCGGTATGTCGCGGTGATGCGCTGCGCGGTCATCGTGCGTTCCGGCTCCCTGATGTCCTCTTCTTATGTACTCATCATACCAGTTCACCGATCCGCCGCAAGCGGGATATTCGATGACAAACCATCTTGCGTCCAGGCCAAACTGGTATGATGATCGCTCCATAAACGGCCGCCGTCCATATCCTGGGAGATCCCCGTGACGATAAGGCCGTGCCGACAACCCGTGGGAGGAGACCGCAATGAAGAAGCCCCTGGCCCGTTCGAGCCGCGCGATGATCGCGGCGGCCGCGATCCTGACGCTCACATCCCTGCCGCACGGCGGCGCCCAAGCCTCGCCGGACAAGCCGGTGATAGCGCTGTCCAACTCCTACTATGGCAACACCTGGCGCCACCAGATGGTGGAGAGCTTCGAGGAGGCCGCCAAGCAGGCCAAGCAGGATGGCAAGATCCAGGACTACATCATCGTCAACGGCGACGGCACGACCAACCAGCAGATGAGCCAGATGGCCGATCTGATCCTGCGCAAGGTCGATGTCATCGCGATCGACGCGGCGTCGGAATCGGCGCTCAACGGCACGATCCAGAAGGCCTGCCAGGCCGGCGTCAAGGTCGTGGCGTTCGACAGCATCGTCTCGGCCCCCTGCGCCAACACGCTGGGCTTCGACTTCGTCCAGTACCAGGGCGACATGGCGCGCGAGATCGCCAAGCGGCTCGGCGGCAAGGGCAACATCATCATCGTGCGCGGCGTCAAGGGCTCCGCCCCCGACAACGACATGTACAAGGGCCAGACCGAGGCGCTGAAGGAGTTCCCCGGCATCAAGACCGTCGCCACCGTCTATGGTCAGGCGACCACCTCGGTCGCCCAGTCCGCCGTCGCCAACGTGCTGCCCAGCCTGCCGCATGTCGACGCCGTGCTGGGGCAGGGCGGGGGAGACGACTTCGGCATCGCCCAGGCGTTCGAGCAGTATGGCGGCGCCTACGCCGACAAGATGCCGATCATCAGCGGCGGCGGCAGCTCCAACTTCATCCAGTGGTGGAGCGAGCGGAACCGCAAGGACGGCTATTCCACCGTCTCCATGAACACCACGCCCGGCATCGGCGGCGCCGCCTTCTGGCTGGCCTACGAGATGGCGAAGGGCGCCAAGCCGCCCCGGACGATGACCATGCCGGTCGCCGTCGTGGACGAGAAGAACCTCGACGAGTACCTGAAGATGCCGCCCGGCACCATCGTCAGCCCGTCCTTCAGCCAGGACTGGGTCCAGAAGACGCTGCTCCAGGCCCCGGCGAAGTAAGGTCGCGCAGTCGCATGGCATACCCGGCGCTGAGCGAGAAGCCCGACACCGTCCCGGCCAGCGCCACCACCCCTCCCGTGGTGGCGCTCGACCACATCACCCGGACCTTCGGCCCGACCACCGCCAACGACGACGTCTCGCTGGCCGTGCCGCCCGGCGCCGTGATCGGCCTGATCGGCGCCAATGGCGCCGGCAAGAGCACGCTGATGCGCGTGCTGTGCGGCGTGACCGAACCCGATAGCGGCACCCTGACCCTCGGCGGCACCCCCGTCGCCTTCCCCGACTGGAGCCCGACCGAGGCCCGCCGCCGCGGCATCCGCATCGTCTTCCAGGAACTGTCGCTCTGCGTCAACCTGACGGTGGCCGAGAACTTCTACCTGGAGGACCCCAGCGCCGCGGCAGGAACCCCTTGGGGCTCCCCGCTCTGGCGGGGGCGCTATCGGAAGCTGGCCCGCGCCGGGATCGACGCGGTGTTCCCCGACAGCGGCATCGACGTCGACGCCCGCCTGTCCGATCTGGCCCTGGGTCAGCGCCAGATGGTCGAGATCGCCCGGGCCGCCCGCGACCCGAACCTGAGGCTGCTGATCCTGGACGAGCCGACCTCCTCGCTCGACGCCGGTCGCGCCGCCCAACTCCAGGACTTCGTCCGCCGAAGTACCGCCAAGGGCATCGCCTTCATCTTCATCAGCCACAAGCTCCGCGAGGTGTTGGAGATCGCGTCCCGCGTCGTCGTCATGCGGAATGGCCGCGTGACGCGCGAGGGCGGGGCCGACGCCTTCACCGTCCACGCCCTGGTCGAGTTGATGGGGGGAGAGGCCGGCCGCACCGCCGCCACCTCCAGCCAAACCGAAGCCGGCCGCGAGATCCTCCGCATCACGGGCCCGGTCACCGCGCCGCTGGGGCACGACATCACGCTCCACGCTGGCGACATCGTCGGCTTCGCCGGTTTGGAGGGCAGCGGCCAGCGTACCCAGCTCCACCGCATCCGCCTGGACAACCCCGACGCCGGCTTCGTCTCGGGCGACCGCCAGCGCGAGGGCGTGTTCCCGCAATGGACGGTGCTGTCCAACATCAGCATCGGAGCCCTGTCGCGCCGTCCGCTCGCCTCGATCGTCTCGACCGAGGCGGAAACCGAGACCGGACGTCACTGGGCCGAGCGCCTGCGCCTGGACCCCGGCCGCCTGTCGTCCAACGTGCTCCACCTCAGCGGCGGCAACCAGCAAAAGGCCCTGGTCGCCCGAGCATTGGCGCGCCAGTCCGACATCCTGCTGCTGGACGACCCGACGCGCGGCGTCGACGTGGCGTCCAAGCACGACTTCTACCGCGTCGTCCGCCAGACCGCCGAGGCCGGCGCCGTGGTGGTCTGGTACAGCACCGAGGACATCGAGCTTCTGGAATGCACCCGCGTGCTGGTCTTCCACAAGGGAGCCATCGTCCGCGAACTGGTCGGCGCCGAAATCTCCGAGGAAAGCATCGTCGACACCGCCTTCCTCCACGAGAAGACCGGGCATGAGAAGACGAGCGCCACGCCAACCCCGGCAGCCCCGGCCGCACCCCCCCGATCCCCCCACCGCGCCGCCGACCGCCTGACCAGCGTCATCCCCCTGATCAGCCTCGCCGCCGTCTGCGCCGCCCTGGCGACGCTCAACCCCGCCTCGGCCAGCCTGTTCGGCATCGACCTGCTGCTCAGCTCGGCGGTGCCGCTGGTGCTGATAGCCCTGGCGCAGATGTTCGTCGTCGGCGGCAGCCAGATCGACCTTGGGATCGGCGCCTTCGCCGGTCTGGTCAACGTCGTTGGCGCCACCGTCCTGACCGACCAGCCGGCCCTTGGCGTGGTCCTGCTGGCGGCCGGGATCGGCGGCTACGCCATCATCGGCGCGCTGATCGAACGGCGCCGCATCCCCGCCATCGTCGTGACGCTGGGCGCCAGCTTCATCTGGCTCGGCTGCGGCTACACGCTGCAATCGGCGCCGGGAGGCATGGCGCCGGACTGGCTGATGGCGGCGGTCGCGTGGCAGATCCCCGGCCTGCCGACCTCGCTCCTGCTGATCCTGGCCGCCGGGGTTTGCGGCCTGCTGGTCGACCGCTCCCGCCTGGGCGTCGTCCTGCGCGGCTTCGGCAACAACGCCGCCGCCCTGTCGCAAGGCGGCTGGTCGGCGCTCCGCCACACCATGCTGCGCTACGTCATCGCCGGCGTCTTCGCCATGATGGCCGGGCTGGCGCTGACCGCGATCACCACCGCCAGCGACATCAACGCCGGCAGCGGCTTCACCCTGCTGAGCATCGCCGCCGTGGTGATCGGCGGCTGCCACCTGCTGGGCGGCACCATCTCGGCGCCGGGAGTGGTGGCGGGCGCCGTCACCCTGTCGCTGATCGGCTCGCTGCTCAGCTTCCTGGGCGTCAGCACCGACTACAACGCCGCCGTCCAAGGCCTGTTGCTGGTCGCCATCCTCGGCCTCCGCACCCTGCTGGAACGCCGGGAGTCCGCCGAATGACAGCCGTTCCGAATACCCACCGGTCCACCGGACAATCCTCCTTCCTCCACTGGGTCGAAACCCGCCGCTGGATCTGGTCGCTGATCGGCATCGCCGTTCTGTGGCTGGTGCTGGGTGCTCTGACCTCGCGCCTCAGCCTGCAAAGCATGTCGGGCGTGGTCTCGTCCGCCGCCTTCCTGCTGTTTCCGGCGCTGGGCCAGATGATCGTGGTGACGACCGGCCGCGGCAACATCGACCTGTCGATCCCCAGCGTCATCACCCTGACCGCCTTCCTGTCGGTCAACATCATCGACGGCTCCAACGCCCTGCTGCCGGTCGGAATCCTGGCCGTCACCGCCGTCGGCTTGGCGGTGGGAGCGGTCAACGCGGCGCTGGTGCTGTGGCTGCGCATCCCCGCGATGATCGCGACGCTGGCGACCGGCTACGTCCTGGCGACCGGAACCCTGCTCGCCAACCGTTCCTTCTCGACTTATCAGGTCAGCCCGGCGCTGGCGTGGTTCGCCACCGGCCGCGTCGCCGGGGTCCCGGTGATCGTCCTGGCCGCCCTGGCGGCGACCCTGCTCTGCGCCTTCGTCCTGCGCCGCACCGTGTTCGGCCGGGCGCTGTCCGCCGTCGGCCAGAACCAGCGAGCGGCGGAACTGGCCGGCCTGCCGGCGGCCCGCATCGTCGCCATCGCCTTCCTGACCAGCGGCGCCGCGGCGGGCCTGACGGGAGCCCTGCTGGCGGCGCGGGCCGGCGGCGCCTTCCTGGACATGGGAAGCCCCTTCCTGCTGCAATCGGTCGGCGCCGTGGTGCTGGGCGGCACCCTGATCTTCGGCGGCTCCGCGACCGCGCTGGGAACCCTGTTCGGCTCCGTCCTGCTGGTGCTGATCGTCACCACCATGCAGATCGCCGGCCTGCCCGGCGGCACGCAGGAGATCATCCAGGGCGGCGTCATCATCGCCGTGCTGGCGCTGGCCGGCGCCGCCGGAAAACCCGGCCGTCGATGAAAAATTGTTAACGTGAACCCCTCCCGACGCGTGCCCACGTCTTGATCGGACACCATTCGGGAGGGTTCACCATGACACCGCGTGAAAAAGAGCTGATCACCTCGCTGCTGGATCGTTTGGCGAGGACCGGCGGCGACCCCAAGGACCCCGAGGCCGAGGCCCTGATCCGCCAAGCCCTGGCGGCGCAGCCCGATGCGCCCTATCGGCTGGTGCAGACGGTGCTGATCCAGGACATGGCGCTGAATCAGGCGCAGTCCCGCATCGCCGACCTGGAAACGCGCCTCGCCACCGCCAACTCCCGCCCCCAGCCGCGAACCAGCTTCCTGGGCGACCGCGCGGCCGGCCCCTGGGGCCAAGCCGCCAACCAACCGGGCGCCCAAACCGGCGGCTACGCGAGACCCGACTATGCCCCGCCCCCGTATGGCGGATACCAGCCGCAACCCCAACTCCAGGCCCAACCCCAGGCCCAATTCGGAGCCGCTCCCAGTTTCCTCCGCTCCGCCGCGACCACGGCGGCCGGCGTCGCGGGCGGCGCCCTGCTGTTCGAAGGCATCCGTTCCATGTTCGGCCACCACGCCGACGGCATCCTGAGCGGCATCCCCGACCAGCCCGCCATCAGCGAAACCGTGATCAACAACTACTACCCCGACGACGACCCCGCCGCCCCCGTGGACCATGGCGCCGACGACACCGACGCCAGCTACGACCCCAGTTACGACGACGGCGGCCCCGACTTCACCCCCGACGATGGCGGCTTCGACTCGGGCGACTCCGTCTGACGCCTCCCGCGAAATCGCCAATCCCCCAATTCAAACCACACACCCCCGCGACGCCAGGGACGCCCCCCATCCCGGCCTCCAAGGGAGCACCGCCACAAACCCAAGGCGGTCGACCAGACCCGATCGCGGGTTCCAAGTGTCGTGCCCTGGGGATGCGGTCACTGCGTCGGCAGAGGAATCCCCAAGTCGAGGGCAAGTCCATATAGATGCTGCTTGGTCACCTGCATCTCGAGCTTGGCGGTGTTGACCTGAGCTATGAGCTTGTCAAGATCAGCGGTGGTCATGCCATTTACCGGATCAAAGGACCCGGCCGATTGCCCCTTGACGATCTCCAGCAATTTTATCCGCCGTTGCAGCTCAACGTCGGCTTGATCGATAACTTTCCTTGCGGTCACGGTCAAATCCGCAAGGTGCTTTTTGTATGTTTCAGCCTGCTTGATCTTGGTTTCAAGCGTGAGCAGTATTTCCTCCTTCTCCTTCTTGAAGGAAGATAGTTTTTCGTTAGCAGCCGCGACCTCTTGCCTTTTGGCTGCGGCCTCTTCCTTGGCTTGGTATACATCAAGAATTTGAGGAAGTGTTAAGTAAGAAATATATGCCAGCCACAAAGCTACGAAGGTCTGGATCCAACCGGGGCAGTGCGGCAACCAGCTTTTCAAAACTGAAATTCTCATTTCAATTCACCCTGGTTCTTGGTCTTCTCGAGCATCGCACAGGGTGGCGCAAGAAAAAAGCGTCAGGAACGGCAGCGTGCCAGCGGACATGCTCCCGTATGTTGCAAGGGCGATGATGGTTACCTACGTCATCTTTCTATTTCATGGGATCGCCCATTCAGCACTGCGCAGCCACTGGCCCAAACAGGTGTGCATGGCGACCTCACCACAGTGGGGCGCTCCCCTCAATGGCAGTGATACGTCCCTTTCTTCCGATCGTGATGGCAGCCATTCCGATCCAGCCCGCCGGAATGGGCGAAAGCGAGGGACGGCAAGAAAACCGCGACGGCGCACAGCACCGCCAGTAACCGCGAGCGCATGGGAAAACTCCTGATCCGATTATCAGGATATTCTCACCAACGCGAATAAGAGTCCATCCAATACAACTTAATGAATACTAAAGTATGTCCAACAGAACTGGCATTCCCAGCGGCCCGCCTTTCAGTCTAGACCGCTCGAACCCGTGGGCAACCCGAATCACCGGTCTCGGCCATCGCGAGACCGGTGATTCGAATCCCACCCCCTCAAGCCCGCGGTGATTTCGGCAGCATCAGGAACGACAACCCGACGCCCACCAGCAGCAGCGCGCCGACAATGACATCATCATAACCAACCTGAACCGGCCCGATCCAAGCATGCATCGACCGCAGCGAGATGTGCAGCAGCGGCACGACGCCATAGGGGCCGAAGGCGGTGGAGGGCAGGGTGATCAGCGGCAGCAGCGCGCCCCAGATGACCAGCAGCTTGCCCAGTGTCCGCACGGCGAGCCCCAGCATCAGGCGCTCCCGCCCGGAATCCCGCCGCGGCCCTCCCGGCGGAACTTCATCAAGTATGTGGACTTGGGCATTCATCCGCCCCCCCCCCAGGAAAATCGACAAGACGAAGGCTCCGGCGCGAGGGACATCCGCCACCGCCACCGGCCCCCATCGCCGCCCACGATCGCCACGGCGTGACGCCGCGTCGCGATGCCGCACCGCAGCGCCGGGCACCGGGTCGCTGCCTATCGCGGAAGCTCCGCCGGTCTTCCCCCGACCCTTAGCATGGCCTTGAAAATGGCGCGGGCCGCTTCGGCACCGCCGTCAGGCTTCGTCCTGCCGGCCGCCACGCCAGCCGCCACCATGGCGTCGGTCGGTTCGGTCTCGATGACCACCAAGCCCAATTCCTTCAACGCCGAAACCACGTTGAGCGCGATCCCCAAGGGTGAGGACGAGCCGGACCCGTCCGTCGCGGAATCCATGTCCTTCTTCATTTCCAAATCCACCTTCACGCTGCTGGAACGTCGAACGCGGACCACGGGCGTCCAGGCGAAGGGATGGCGCATTCCGGAAAGCCACACGCCGCGGCCCGCCGAAAACACTCCCCATCGCGGCCCGATGGCCCCGCGCGTGTTCAAATCGCCGATGTCGGGATCAGCCGCCTAAGCGAAGGTCCCGCCCCGGATTGCGCGAACGCCCGCCGAAGGATTTGGAAAGGAGGAAGCTGGCACCGAAGGCACCGCGCGGCGCGCTTGGCGTTCCCGCCGCCGCGGGAGCCGAAGCCCCTGCGGCGGCGGAAAACAAAGAGTGGCGCGCGGTCGCGCCGGTTGTGCTATTGCTCGACTCAGCCATTGATATCGTTCCTTAAACCGGGTTATCGATGGTTAGGTCGGATCGGGGAATTCCAGCTCCTCGATCCGGCCGCCCCGCGGGTGCGAGGCTGTGACGAGTCTGATCGGGTTACCCCGGAATATCAAGGATGGGGCTGTTTGGAATGGGAGCGGTGGGGATCATTGAAGTTCGACCTCAATCCGATGGCAGAACGGGGTGATATCGACCGTAGGATCTGATTATTCTAGTTGTAGATCTGTGATATGCGACCTTCGGGCATACTAAAATCAAAAAATACCTTTAAAACAACTAAGTGGATTGAGCAAAATGAAAAAAATCACTTACATCACCTTAATAAGTACAATCTGCATTACTGCATGCGTGAAGTCTCAGCCAGATGCTGTATCCGCTCTCGCAGTACAGCATACCCTTGCAGCAAAGCGTATTGAGCTTGTCACTAAGCCAAAAATCAATGAGTTATCACAAAGAGAAGTAGGAGAAACTATCATATATGAAGAGCTGGAGGAAACTGTAGATGCAATCGTATTGATTTCGCCCGTAGATTTTTCTTACCTCAATCCAGCCCGGCAGATTCCTGCCGGTACCAAATTCCTTCACGTGTCAGATACGCCAACTACCAAAATTTACTGTAACGCCCATTGTCTAGAAGAAAAAGATGGCGTCGTATCGCTTGCTGGTGAACCAAACATGAGAATAGCGCCATCGCTTCTATCGTTTGAGACAGTTGTGACTGGTGTTCGACCTAAATCGCTACAGGAGCATCTGGTATACACAGGGAGATCAGGTAAAACGATTTTCCTGAGTTATCGGGAATTCTCAAATGATATGGCACGACCTGCGTTTACTCAGGACCTTACGTTTGAGGTATCTACCGATCGAATTGTCGGCTTTCGCGGCGCGCGCATTGAAATAGTGGATGCTGCAAACACGTTTATAAAGTATCGCGTTTTGACCGGATTCCTCAAGGATGAAGGTAATGTTCGTACTGGAACTCGAGAAGCCAGTAAGGCCATTTGGGGTGCTGATACAGTCAGAAATGATCCGGGCGCCGTAAGAGGTAAAGCTGTTGTTTGTAAAAGGATTGACGGGCGAGTTGAGACAATGGGTGAATCCGAATGCGCTGCAGTTGGAAAACCATTATAAATAGAAGCATTCATCTGAATAGGCTTGCAATAGATCATTAAATTATCAGTGTGAGTATCGTCATGAGTGAGGTTGGCAAAATGACACTCATAGTTATCTCAATATTATCTACAGATAGCATGCTGAAAATCAACTCTGGAACTTTCCGTATCTTTTTTGAAAGCAATACGATCTAGATTGAAGATCAATGTCGGGAAATTATCGGCCCTATTGTAATAAGAGGTTGTTCCTAATCTATTTTTCTCGACACTTTTTCAGGCTTGAGGAAAATTATTCCGTTTATTGAATCTCTGTTGATGACAATAGTCAAAACTTCCGGCTTTTTGCCCATTTTCTCAAATACCGTATCATTGAGTTTTGGAGAATACCCATCTTCGATAATTGGTTTTCCAACATATACGTGATCACTTGTCAATAGCTTCAGCGGATAAATTGAAAACGAACTATAGAAACCAGTAACATAGCATGATGCAGCTTCCTGAGTAGTTAAATCATTAAGGGAGCAAGGAACCTGCTTCTGTTTATCGAATGTAATTAAGATAGGAAGTCCTCCTCCAGCGTTATACGCACGCAGAGCAGATGTACTAAATTGGCCGAACCCAGGAAATACAAACAACAATGTCATGGTAAACAAAACAGGAGGAAGCCATAGTGGGAGTGGTTTTTTTGCACCTGTCGGTTCCATCAGGAAATGGATAAAAATTATAATGATTGATGTTAATCCTAATAATATTATAGCTGACTGTTCATCAACATCAGGGTAGTGGTGAGCGAGAGCTCTCAAAGCTAACAATCCTACTAGTAAAAACCAAAAAATTGACATAAAATTATGAAAATAAAATGTATGAAGGAAATCCATTTTGGGACGAATTTCGCTGCTTACATCGGATACTCGATAATTATGGTAGATACACCAAGTAAACCTGCCAAGTGTCGATATTATAAAAATTGTTAAAATCATAAATATCAAAAAGAAAATATTGCGCCCAAACGCTGGAAAATCAAGTTCATAAAAGAAGAATATCATAGAGAATGTATAAAAAAGAAGGCTAGCTCCAGACATTCGTATATACATCTCTATCTTTCGAAGCCAGAAATTAGAAAATATTAATTGCTGGCCCAAATAACTCAAATATGCATCACGATCACTGATTTGAACAAAAACTGTAGGGGCAGAAATGCAAGCAGAAAGAATTATTAACAAAC
Source organism: Skermanella stibiiresistens SB22 (assembly GCF_000576635.1). Lineage (GTDB taxonomy): Bacteria > Pseudomonadota > Alphaproteobacteria > Azospirillales > Azospirillaceae > Skermanella > Skermanella stibiiresistens. The sequence goes on along the minus strand of NZ_AVFL01000005.1, from coordinate 102,666 downwards.
CAACGAAAAGTGCTGCAATAAAGCTCATGTATGGGCCGATTGATCTAAATGCATCGATGAAAGGAATACTATTGTTCATGCAATGGTATAGCAGAATTCCATTCCCAAGAATTACGCTAATAAGCATCCCGCAGGCAGCTTTTAGAAAAATCCGTGTAAAATAAATTGGGACTGCTTTAAGACCTTTTGACATGCTCATGTGTGCAAAATTCCAAACCTGCCATAACGTCATGGTTATTCCTATGTCAATACTGACTTCACCATTAATTGGTAGCATATCAACGAAATATCATCAATCGAAATTAAGATCTTAACACGAGAAAAGGGCTGAAAACTTAGATACTGTATGGTTTCAATTAACTTATGACAAAGGGTTTCGTCCTATATCGTCTCAGCGTAAATCAGGTGTTAGGTTCAGTAAGTAAAAGGGGCAGAATGATTTTAAGTCCAATGTGCGGCCTTCTAGAGGAACGAAGGCACAGTAGATTGTCGCACGGCTAATCTCCATCCACTTTGTTCCGTATCCCGCAGATTGGCGGGTAGAGAGCAACGGCATTTGACATCGGAGAGTCAGCGCATCAGCAGCCGTTATGTCATCCATCATCTATCGATTCGCCGCAGCCTTGTAAACCTCGCTACGGTCACGCTTCCCAACAGCAATGACGACGACGACTAACTGACCGTCGTGGACCTCATATACCAGCCTGTAGCCCACACTTCGTAGCTTGATCTTGTAACGATCATTGTGGCCTGAGAGTTTGGCTGAAGGAACGCGAGGGTGTTCCAAGCGCTCGGCCAGCTTCTTCTTGAACTGCTCTCTGGTGCCATTGTCCAGATTGCGCCACTCCTTTAAGGCTTCGTCAAGGAAGGCAAGCTCAAAGATCATCAAGCGTGACTTTTATAACGGGCTGACCCCTGCGAGCTTCCGCGATTGCATTGAGCTCAAAATCTTCCAGGCGTTCCATCATGGCTTCGAACGCCTTGGCTGGAACACAGTAGAATGCCGGCTCATTGCGATTGAGGATCGCCACCGGGGACCCTTCGCCAGCCGCCACCGTGCCCATGGGATTTCTCTTCAATTCGGAGACGCTCGCGGTCATCTCCGTCAGGATCCGGCTTGCCATGTGCGTGTCCTCCTACCAATGCCGAGGCTACAGTTAGCACGCTTCAAGGTGTTTTTAAAGGTACCTGGAAAAGTGCTAAGGAGGCGAAGGTGTCGGAGTAAGTGAGTGGCGCATTCCGCACTAGGATTGTATTCCGGGAGCCAACGTGTTACCACTTTACGCGTCCCAGCGGGGCTGGTTCTTTGACAAGTGCATATCGAACGAAGCTGGCCCACCCGGCGGTGGTGTTCGGGTCATCCTCTTCGGTGCCCGGAAGCACGGGATAGTGACGTTCAATGACCTTTTCGACGTTTTTCAGCCGGTCACAATGACCCCGGTGGCGCTTCCAGGGGGCAGGGGCTTCGCGGGATCTGTGTCCATCCTGTAAATCCTCTTCATCCTGATAAAATCGAACGGTGGTTGGCATCCGCTGATCCGGGGTTGCGGCGGCTGACGGGGAGGGGCGGGAGTAGGCGTGTGGGGGATTTTTGGCCTTCGTGGTGGGTGACCGGATCAAGTCCGGTCACGAAGAAAAGGGGAGACTGAGACGGAGGCGCCGAAATGGGGAACCAAAGGCGGCGCACGAAGGGTGGACGACCACGAGCGAGGGAGCGACGACGGGCGGCAATTCAACGCGCGCGATCAATGAAAGCGTTGCCATATCATCACGCGTGGCCTTGACGTAAATCGATGAAGAAGGCGACGGCATCCCGGACGACGTGGATCAATGATGACGCCATCGTTCCCGACCCCGTAAGCCGCCGGATGTATCAGCGCTCGCCAACTGCCTGTCATCAATTTCCGTGTCTCAGCCCAGGGGTTCACTCCACAACACCTAGCCCCCCGTTGATGATGTCAAATGATGACATTCGCGGCCATACCCCACCCCCCAGCCTCACCCGAACACCACCGCCTGACCTGTCTCCGCCGACGCATACGCCCCGAACGTCAACTCCAGCGTCCGCAGGTTATCCGCCCCCGAGGTGTCCGGCTCGCGGCCCTCGCGCAGGCAGTCGACCCAATGGCGCTGGATCGCCAGCACGCTGTCCTGCACCACATGCCAGGGCCGGCTCGCCCACGGCAGCAACTCGGCGTCGACCGGCCGCACTTCCCGGTGGCCGGTCCGGCTCAGCACCAGCCGATAGCCCTGGTCAAGCTCGATCGTCCCCTCCGTGCCCTCGATCCTGATCAGGCATTCGGGGAAGGGCTCCGGCTCCGTCTTGGTCGCGGTGGACAGGTCGACCACCCCGGTGACACCGCTGGCGAAGTCCACCAGCATCGTCGCGGTGTCCTCCCCCCGCACGCGCGGGTCCACCCGGGCGGTCCGGCAGTACAGCCGCCCGGCCTCGCCGAACAGGAAGCGCGCCACGTCCAGCAGGTGCAGGCCCACATCCATGATGATGTAGCGCTCGTCCTCCGCCAGATAGGGCTGGTTGGCGATGATGTCGAAGCCATGGCGGAACTGGACCCGGCCGAAGAAGGGCTTGCCGACCCAGCCCTCGTCCAGCGCCCGCTTGACCTCCAGCAGCGGGTGCTGCCAGCGGAAGTTCTCATGCACCATCAGCTGGACACCGGCGTCGGCGCAGGCCCGCACCATGGCCTCGGCGTCCTCCAGGCTGGCGGCGAAGGGCTTCTGGCAGATCGCCGGCACGCCCTGCCGGGCGGCCAGCTCGACCAGCGCCCTGTGGGAGGGCAGGGTGGTCGCGATGTCGACGAAGTCGGGCCGTTGCTCGGCCAGCATCGTCTCGGCGTCGCCATAGAAATGGGGGATGCCGAACCGGCGCGCGGCGGCCTCCGCCTTGCCAAGGTCGCGGTCGCACACCGCCACCAGCTCGACACCCTCCAGCGGGGTCTCCCGCATGGCGGTCCAGGCGTTCAGGTGGTTCTCGGCGAAGAAGCCGCAGCCCACCAGGGTCCCGCGCAGTTTGCCGGTGCGCGGCCCATAGGCGGGGGAGGCGGCGGGAGAACCGGAGGGGGAAGGGAATGTCATACGGGTCTCTCCTCGATGCGGATGCGGCGGCGGCCCAGCCGTTCCAGGATCCGGGACCGCTGGCTGTCCACGAAGACCGCCAGGAAGATGATCGAACTGGTCACCAGCGGATAGATGTACGGGTCGGCGTTGACGATGACCAAGCCGTTCTGCACGGTCTGGATCAGCACCGCGCCGAACACGGTGCCCGCCACGCCGCCCCGCCCGCCGAACAGGCTGACGCCGCCCAGCACGGCGGCGGCGACGGCGGCGAACTCCTTCTCCATGGCGAAGGACGAGGCGGCGGCTCCCACCTGGGTGATCGACACGAAGCCCGCGATGCCGGCGCAGGCTCCCGACACCGCGTAGACGGCTGTCAGCACCAGCGGCACGTTGATGCCGGCCTTGGCGGCGGCGTCCGGGTTCTCGCCCACGGCGTAGACTTGGCGGCCGAACGGGGTGTGGTTCAGCACCAGCCACGCCGCCGCGAAGACGATCGCGAAGACCCAGATCGCCCAGGGCACGCCCAGCCATTCCGCCCGCGCCAGCGACAGGATGTGGTCCTTGTAGAAGACCATGCGGGTTTCCGTCACCCATAGCGCCAGCCCGCGGCCGATGAACAGCGTCGCCAAGGTCACGATGAAGGCCGCCACTCGCAGCCGCACGATGAAGAAGGCGTTGACCAGACCGAACAGCGCCCCCGCCGCCATCATGGCCGGCACCGCCAGCAAGGGCGGCACGTCGGCCAGGTATATCCCCAGCAGCGCCACCGACAGGTACATCACGGCGCCGACCGACAGGTCGATCCCGGCGGTCAACAGCACGAAGGTCATGCCGATGCCCAGGATCGCGATGTGCGACGCCTGGATCAGGATGTTGGTGAAGTTCTGGGCGTCCAGGAACCTGTCCGACAGGCTGCCGAACACCGCCAGAACCACGATGAACAGCGCCACCGGCGCGTTCCGCAGCAGGACCAGACGAAGGCGTGTGGCGTTCATCAAACAGCTTCCCTCATCGCGGCGGCCGGCGCCGCGGCGGCCTCGGTTCCCCGCCGTCTCATGGCGGCCTCCAGGATGCGCCCGCTGTCGAAATCGCCGCGCCGGAACTCGGCCTGGATCTCGCCGTGGTTCATCACCAGGATGCGGTCGCACAGGCCGATCAGCTCCTCCATCTCCGACGAGATCATCAGCACCCCGGCGCCGTCGGCCACCAGCGTGTCGATGATCTTGTAGATCTCGAACTTGGCGCCGACATCGATGCCGCGGGTCGGCTCGTCCAGGATGAAGACCTTGGGCTCGCGCAGCAGCCACTTGGCCAGCACCACCTTCTGCTGGTTGCCGCCGCTCAGGTGCCGCACCAGGGTCGCCATCGGGTCCGCCGCGCGCATCCGGACCTTCTGGCCGATCCGCCCGACCTCGTCGCCCAGCCGGGTCCGCTCGACGAACCGGGTCCACGGCGAGGCGTACTCGTCCAGCGAGGCCAGCGCGATGTTGTCGGCGATGGTGGCGTGCATCATCAGCCCCTCGCCACGCCGGTCCTCCGTCAGGAAAGCCATGCCGCGATCCATGCAGACGCTGGGGCTCGGCGCCTCGATCGCGACGCCATCGACCGCGATGGTGCCGGTCTTGAAACTGTCCAGGCCGAACAGGATGCGGGCCAACTCGCTGCGGCCGGCCCCCATCAGCCCGGCGATCCCCAGCACCTCGCCGGCGTGCAAGGTGAAGTCGATCTCGTGGACGACGCCCGGCTGGCTGACGCCCCGCACCTCCAGCACCGGCGTGTCGGTCGGGGTCGCGGTCCGCTCGGGGAACAGCTGGTCCAGCGTCCGCCCGACCATCAGCGAGATCATCCGCTCGGTCGGCATCTGGGCCACGGGGCCGCCACCGACCACCGCGCCATCACGCAGCACGGTGATGTCGTCGCAGATCCGCGTCACGTCGCCCAGCACGTGGCTGATATAGATCATCGCGATGCCGCGGCCGCGCAGCCGCTCGATGATGCCGAACAGGCGGTCGGCCTCCCGCCTCGTCAGCGAGGTCGTCGGCTCGTCGAAGATGATCACGCGGGCGTCCACGCTCAGCGCCTTGGCGATCTCGACCAACTGCCGCTCGCCCTGGCTCAACTGGCCGACCGGCGTTCCGGGCGGGTGGCGGATGTCGACCTGCTCCAGCAGCTCGCGCGCCCGGCGGCGCATCCGGCCCCGGTTGATGAACGGGATCGCGGCGCCCAGCCGGGGGAAACCGGTGATGAACAGGTTCTCCTCGATCGACAGGTTCTCGAACAGGTTCAGTTCCTGGTGGATGAAGGCGATGCCGCGCGCCAGCGCGTCCTTCGGCCCGCGCGGCTCGTAATCGGCCCCGTCCAGCCGGATCCGCCCGCCGTCGCGCCGCAGCACGCCGCCCAGGATGTTCATGGTGGTGGACTTGCCGGAGCCGTTCTCCCCCACCAGCCCCAGCACCCGGCCGCGGTCCAGCGAGAACGAGACGCCATGCAGCACCTCGACGCCGAAGAAGCTCTTGCGCAGGTTCTCGCAATCGAGCAAGGCCATGATCGAAGCCTCCTAAAACTCGGGACCGGGATGTTAAAACCCCGAAACTAGAACCGGGCGGCGTACCGGGTGCGGACGGCGTCGATCACGGCGGCCAGCAGGATCACGCAGCCCTTGATCGCGAAGACCGAGAACAGCGACAGACCCAGCATCTTCAGGCTGGTGTCGATCAGCACCAGGAACAGCACGCCGAACACCGTCCACAGCACCTTGCCCTTGCCCCCGAACAGGCTGGTGCCGCCGATCACCACGGCGCCGATGATGTCCAGCAGGATCGTCTGGCCCAGGATCGGCGTCCCGGTTTGCAGCCGCCCGGTGTACAGGATCGACGCCACGGCGGCGCAGGCTCCCGAGATTAGGAACGCCGCCGCGATCACCCGGCCGACCGGCACGCCCGACACGGCCGCCGCCCTCCGGTTCTGGCCGCAGGCGTAGAGCCGCCGGCCCAGCACGCTGCGCGCCAGCACCAGATGCGCGGCGATCCCGACGGCGGCCACCACCCACAAGGCGTGCGGCACGCCGCCCAGATTGCCCTGTCCCAACACGACGAACCCGTGGGGCAGGTTGGCGATGCTGCTGGTCTCGGTGTGGAAGGTGGTGAACCAGATCGCGGCGCCGGAGAAGAACATCATCGTCGTCAGCGTCACGATGAAGGGCGGCATGCCCAGCCGGTTGACGCAGAAGCCGTTGAAGGCGCCGATCGCCAACCCGACCAGCACCATGGCGATCATGGCGCCCGGCACCGCCAGCGCCGAGTCCGCCAGATAGCCGCCGTCGCCCGTCATGACGCTGGCCCCGACGACGCTCGCCATCGCGATGATCGAGGTCACCGACAGGTCGATGCCGGCGACGATCAGCACGAAGGTCTGGCCGATCGCCACCACCAGCAGCGGCAGCATGTCGGACAGGATGTTCCGCATCACCTCCGCCGAGGCCATCTGGGGCACGAACGGCAGCACCGCCAGGAAATAGGCGAGGCTGAGATAGAGCACCAGGTATTCGGAGAACAGCAGGTGCCGCAGCAAGCGGCGCGGCCCGGACGGCCGCGCCTCGCCGGCGATGGATGTCGCGATCATCGGTGCCGCGTTCCCAGCCCGGCCGCCGCTCAGCCGTTCTTCTGCTTGTAGATGCTATAGCCCCACATGCGGTCGCGGACCTCCGCCATGTTGGCTTGGTGGATCGCGAAACCGGGATCCAGCAGCACCCGCTCCACCGTCTTGCCGCCTTGCAGGTCGACGATCGCGTTGACCGCCAGCTCGGCTTCCTTGAACAGGTCCTGCACGCCGTCGGCGTCCAGGTACTTGTCCTTCAGCAGCTCATACGCCGTGGCGTCGCCATCGAACCCGCCGAAGATGACGTGGTCTTTTTGTCCTATCTGATGGAACTTGTTCCTGGTCTTCATCACCTGTACGATCTGCGGGAACAGGAAGTCGGACGATGTGAAGAGGAAATTGATGTCGGGGTTCGCTTGGAACGCGTTGGTCAGGCCGGCGAAGGCCACGTCGGCGTTCCACTCCGTCGGGATGCGGGCGACGACGTCGATGATGTCTTTATTCTTATCCACCACGTCGAAGAAGCCGTCGCGCCGGCCGATCGCGTTGGGGTCGCCCAGGTTGCCGATCAGGATCGCGGCCTTGTACTTGCCGCCCTGCTCGCGGGCGACCTTGACCATGTGCTCGACCGTGGCGTTGGTGATCTTGCGGTTGTCCGCGACCACCGCGACCGAGAAGGCGTCGGTCTTGGCCGGCGGGCGGTTGAAGTGGACCATCGGCACCTTGGCGTCGTTGGCCGCCTTGATCGCCGGGATGACCGCGTTGCTGTCGGTCTGGACGATGATGATGCCATCGACCTTGCGCGCCAGCATGGCGCGGACCTGTTCGAACTGGCGATTGTCGTCCTTGTCCGAGATCGCCTGGACCATCTCGTATCCGCGCTTGGTCAGGTCCTGCTTGAGGGCGTCCAGCCCCGCGACCCAGAACGGCGAATACAGGCCGTCGAACAGCACGGCGATCGTCTTCTTGCCCTGCGCCTTGGCGAAGACGGGCATGCCGGCGGTACCGGCCGCGATGAGGGTGCCGATCGTGAATTGCCGACGCGTGAGTTTCATCGGTGTTTCCTCCCTGCCGCGGCTTGTGCCGCTTGGTTTGCTTATGCGGTCAGCATACCAGTCGTCCGAGGGCCGACAACTGGGAATTAGGGGGTGGACAGCGCCACGCCCTCGACCCCGCCAGCCGGCACCTCGACCGCGCCATGGCCGACCACGTCGACCCGCACCGCGGCGGGCGATCCATTCGCCAGCCACAGCACCGGCCCGGCCGGCGTCCTCCAGGCCAGCGCCGCCACCGACTTGCCTCCCGAGACCTCGACCTTCAGCAACGGCGCGCCCTTCGCCTCCGCCAGGGCCACGATCACCCGCTGGCTCGGCGTGCCCACGAAGCCGAAATCACCCTCCAGCGCGCCCAGCGCCACCGACGCCGCCCCCTCGTATGCCAGGGCCGCCGCATAGCCCAGGTACCACGCTGCGCCGAACGTCCCGCGCTGGCGCGGATCGCGCCGGGCCATGGCGACTCGGCGATTATCCGGGTTCTCGACCGGCGCCACGCCATAGGGATTGTCGCGCATCCCAATCGCGGAGGGACCGACCCGGATCGGCTTGCCGCCGCAGAACGACCGCGCCGTCTCCATCACGAACGGCAGCGACTCCAGCGATTCCCAGATCGACCGCTCGTCCGCCGCGTGGACGATCGGCGAGGTGGTGAAGCTGACGTAATCGACCTCGTCCACCGGCGGCCGCGCCCGGTTCAACTCGGTGAAGAAGGCATGCACGCCGCCGCCGATCGCAACGCCCGGAAACGCCTTGCGGGCCGCCCGGTAGACCTCGCGGAAGCCCGGCACCTCGGGCCAGGGTCCGGAAGGCTGATAGCTCTTCAGGTAGGCGGCTGGCGCCACCGTCACCCCGGCGACGCTCACCCCCGCCGCGTCGATCCGTCCGGCGATCTCCCCCAACTCCGCGTCCAGCGGGCGATCGCAAGCCAGCGGCAGTTCCAGGAACAGCTCCGCCCCGGCCCGCCGCGCCAGATCGCCATAGGCCCGCAGGGTCTCGACGTCACCCCGCGCCCCCGCCAGCCGCCCGACCAGCAGGCCCAGCCCCGGCTCCGCCCGCTTGGGCAGGCACAGTGGATCAATCCCGGCGCCCACCGGCGGCATCACAAGGTCCAGCGCCGGGCCGACCGTGACACCGATGCCATCCCGGACTTGCGCGGGGGCCGTGGGTTGCCCGGTCACCTCCAGCCGGACCGCCTGGGTCAGCCGGGTGCCAGCTTGGATGGTGTAGGGCGTCGGCAGCGACAGCGGGCGGACATAGGTCTTGTACGAGGCGTCGGTCCAGTTCCGCTGGTCCTCCATCTCGAAGACGTCACCCTCGAACCGGCAGACCGCCGTGACGCCCGGCACCGGCCGATGGGTCAGGCTTTCGATCGACAGGATCGGCTGGGCGGGGCTGATCAGCCGGGGGAACCGCGTCTCCTCCCGGCCGCCATCGGCGTGCCCGACCTCGACCGGCTCGCCCGCCACGCCCTCGATCGGATGCAGCACCACGAAGCCAGTCCGGCAGGTCTCCAGGTTGGCCGAGGCCATCCCGGTCACCTCGAAGCTCAGCCGCCCGTCGGCGCTCCCCTGGATCTCGGCATCGTATTGATAGCCGTCACCCACGGTGGCCTCGAACGAGACCGCGAAGGCCTCGTCGCTCTCCTCGATGAACAGGTTGGACAACGACGCCGGCAGCGTGCCCCAGCCGGGGTCGCGGACCAGATAGTTGACGCCGCGCAGGATCTCGATCCCGTGCCAGCGGATCGCGCGCAACGCGCCATCCTCCAACTCGGCGCTCAAGGCGCCGGCCCGCAGGACGCGGGGCGTGGCTGGGGGTATCCCGGTCCCGTACAACGTGACGCAGGTCATGGCGTGCTTCCCTCCCCCTTGTGGCCCATCTGGCCCTTGCGGCCGCTGTCGCGCGGCCTTATGGTCTTGGCATCAACTCTCGAACTGTCGATACAATTGGCTGGCCCGCTTCAAGTGGTCGGACATGGCGGCGTCCGCCTCGTCGGGATCGCGGGTGGCGATGGCGTCGAAGATGCGTTCGTGTTCCTGGATCGTGATCTGCTCGGCGCCGGGCGCCCGCAGAAGCTTGACGTGATAGACCGCCAGCCACGCGAACATCGACTGGCTGACCGCGACATAGATCGGGTTGCCGGAGATCATCGCGATCTCGCGGTGGAACGCCATGTCGCAGGGCAGGAAGTTCGCCAGATCGGACAGGCTCTCCCGGTGGTCCTCCAAACGGCGGGCCAGCCGGTTGATGTCCTCCTCGGTCGCCTTCTGGGCCGCCAGCCGGACCATGCCGACTTCGAAGAAGACGCGGGCGTCCTTCAGGTGCTCCAGGTTCTCGGGCGCCGTGGCGATGAAGTGCTTGGCGGTCTCGCCGACCTGCTCGATCACCCGGGCGGCTGTGATCGGCGTGACCCGGGCCCGCTCGCCATGGGTGATCGACACCAGACCCATGTGGGACAGGGTCTGCATGGCCTCCCGGATGGCGGGACGGCCGACCTTGTACATCTCCATCAGCTGGCGCTCGGACGGCAACTGGTCGCCGACCGCGTACTCGCCGCTGGAGATGCGGGCCAGCAGGCGGTCGAGCACCTCCTGGTAGAGCTTGCGCCGCGGGATTGGTTCAATGGACTTCATTTGGAGGCGGCTCTGGCGGACCTGATACGGCGACTGGCATGATGATCGCGCCAGTCGGGCGAAAGCTCAAGGCGAAACGCCATCGGCCCGTTCACTTACGATCGAGGATCTTCCACACCCCGCTGGCCGCCGCGACCACACGGTCGCCGTCCAGGATCGTCCCGCGCAGGAAGACCAGCGTCCGTGTCTTGCGGATGACCTCGGGCCGGATCTCGACGAAATCGCCGATGTCGGCGGCTCCGATGAACTGCATGTCGAACTGGATCGTGACGCAGACTTGATTGTCCGCCGCCTCCCAGGCGGTGATCCCCAGCGTCCGATCGGCGAAGGTCATCAGCATGCCGCCCTGGACGACATTGATCAGATTGGCGTGCTTCGGTTCCGCCAGAAAGCCATAGACGGCTCCGGCCTCGTCCCGGTGGCGCCACAGTGGCCCTACCAAATCCAGGAAGCCGGCGTCGGGCAAGCGCTCCCACCCGGCGGCGGCCGGGTCGAAAGCCGGTTTCTCGTTGATCATCCAAGTCTCCCCGTTTGGCATCAAGCCCTTTGGCGTCAAGGATGCCGCAGCTTCCAGGCGCGCGCCAGCAACCCGCCGCCGACCAGCAGGGCCACCAGCATGATCGGGATGGCGATCAGGCGTGGGAAGAAGGCCGCCAGGATCGCCAGCGCCAGCAGGATGCCCCCGGCGCCGGCCAGCACGCCCGCCTCGGCGCGGCCGACCGCGCGGCGATTGGTCAGCGCGGCGCCGACCGTGTTGCCGATGCCGAGGCTGCCCGCCGCGACCCGCGCCGTGCTCGGCTTCTTCTCGCGCCGGGCGCGCGGGCTGCGCGGCGTCACCGATTGCGGCCGGTGCTTGACGTCGAGCACGACCTCGGTCGCCTGGTTCAGGTCCTCGAGATACATCGCCTCCATCGCCTCGGCGAAGGCGCCGTCCTCGATCGCGATGTCCAACTCCCAGTTGCCGATCCAGCTGGCGATGTTGAGGTTGGTCGAGCCGACCCGCGCCCAGTGACCGTCGGCCACCGCCGTCTTGGCGTGCAGCATCGGGCCGTTCCACTCGAAGATCCGGACGCCGGCCTCCAGCAGCGGGCGATAGCTGGCGCGCGACAGCGCCTGGGTGATCGGGATGTCGCTGATGCCGGGCACCAGCAGGCGCACGTCGACGCCATCGCGCGCCGCCTCGCCCAGCGCCTGGATATAGGCGGTGGTCCCGACGAAATAGGCGTCGGTCAGCCACAGCCGGTCCTGCACCCCGGCGGCGATCAGCAGGTCCAGCCGGTAGACGCCCATCTCGGAGGGCTGGCCCTCGATCAGCCGGATCGAGACGTCGCCCGTCGGCTCCCGCGCCCGGCGCGGATGGGACGCCTCCAGCTTGTCCAGGGCCGGGCCTGCCGCGTTCCAGCTATGGCGGAACGCCGATTCCAGGTCGCGCAGGACCGGCCCCTCGATCGCGACTCCGGTGTCGCGCCAGGGCTTCCGCTTGGCCACCGGGTCGCCGACCCAGACATCGCCGACGCACAGGCCGGAGACGAAGCCGATCCTGCCGTCGACCATCAGCGTCTTGCGGTGGTTGCGGCTCAGCCAGCCGAGCGGGCTCTCGAAGCCTGGCGGGTTGAAGGCGCGGATCTGGACGCCGGCCTGGGTCAGCGTCCGCAGCATGGCGCGTGACGTCTTCCGGAAGCAGCCCAGCCAGTCGTACAGGAAGTGGATGCGGACGCCGTCCCGCGCGCGCTCCGCCAGCAGGTCGACGAAGGTCCGGCCGGTCGCGTCGTCATAGATGATGTAGTTCTCGAACTGGATCGAGACCTCGGCCGACCGGATCGCCTCCAGCCACGCCGGATAGTTCTCGTCGCCGTTCCTCAGCAAGCGGATCGCGTTGCCCGGAACCGCCGCGGCGCCGGTAACCCGCGACAGCGCCTGGCTCGCCAGCATCTGGTCCAGCGACCGCTCCTTGCGTGTCGCGGCGTGAAGCACATTCGTCCGCATCAGGGGGTCTGCCGGCTCCTGGGATTCTAAGGATGGGGAATCAACGTCTGGATGGCCCGATGCCGCTCGGGAGAACACCGTTATGCCAATCAGGTTGCCCTGTCGCCAGCGAATCCGGGCAATCGATCGGCAAGGGTGGGAACCCAAAGGAGGGGCGAAAGGTTAACGTGCGAGCGAACGACGCGCGCCACCAATGGCGCGCCGTTCATATCCTTTCAGATCAACCGGTTTTTTACAGGAGGTTCGCCTTGAACTCCATTCCAATCACCTTGACGATCAACGGCGAGGTCCGGCGTTTGACCGTCGAGCCCTGGACCAGCCTCCTGGATCTATTGCGCGACACGCTGGACCTGACCGGCACCAAGAAGGGCTGCGATCATGGCCAGTGCGGCGCCTGCACCGTGTTGGTCGACGACCGCCGCGTCAATTCCTGCCTGACCCTGGCGGTCATGAAGGACGGCGCCAGCGTCACCACGATCGAGGGCCTGTCCAAGGGCGGCGAGCTGCACCCGATGCAGGACGCCTTCATCGAGCACGACGCCTTCCAATGCGGCTACTGTACGCCCGGGCAGATCTGTTCCGCCGTCGGCCTGATGAAGGAGGGTAGGGCGCATTCGGCCGACGAGATCCGGGAACTGATGAGCGGCAATCTCTGTCGCTGCGGCTGCTACGTCAACATCGTCACCGCCGTCGAGCAAGTCGTCAACCAGGGTGACACCCGTTTGAAGGAGGCTGCGGAATGAATCGGTTCTCCTACGCCCGCCCCTCCGATATCGCCGAGGCCGTCCGCGAGGTCGGGGCCGATCCCTCCGCGCGCTTCATCGCAGGCGGCACCAACCTTGTCGACCTGATGAAGTACAATGTCGAGCGGCCGACCCGGCTGATCGACATCACCCGCCTGCCGCTCGACCGGATCGAGAAGGCGGACGGCGGCGGGCTGCGCGTCGGCGCGCTCGTCCCGAACGCCGATCTGGCCTATGACGCCCAGGTCTCCAAGCGCTATCCGCTGCTGGCCGACGCGCTCCTGGCCGGCGCCTCGCCGCAGCTGCGCAACATGGCGTCGACCGGCGGCAACCTGCTCCAGCGCACGCGCTGCCTGTACTTCTACGACACTGCGACGCCGTGCAACAAGCGCGAGCCGGGCAGCGGCTGTTCCGCGATCAAGGGTGTCAACCGGATCAACGCGATCCTGGGCACCAGCGATAAGTGCATCGCGACCCATCCGTCCGACATGTGCGTCGGGCTGGCGGCGCTGGGCGCCAAGGTCCACGTGGCTGGTCCCGACGGCGAGCGCGTCATCCCCTTCGCCGATTTCCACCGCCTGCCGGGCGACCAGCCGGAGCGCGACACCAATTTGGGCGAGCGTGAGCTGATCGTCGCGGTCGAGCTGCCGAACGAGGATTTCTCGACCAACTACAGCTATCTGAAGCTGCGTGACCGGCTGTCCTACGCCTTCGCGCTGGTTTCGGTCGCGGCGGCGCTGCGGCTCGAGGGCGGCACCATCAAGGAAGCCCGGATCGCGCTGGGCGGCGTCGCCCACAAGCCGTGGCGCGACACCTCGGCGGAGGACGCGCTGCGCGGCCAGCGGCCGGAGGAGGCCGTCTTCAAGAAGGCCGCCGACCACATCCTGCGCGACGCCAAGGGCTTCGGCCACAACGACTTCAAGATCGATCTGGCGCGGCGCGCCATCGTCCGGGCGCTGTCCCAGGCGGCGGCCGGAACTCCGCAGACCCAGACCGACAAGCGAATCCAGTGAGGCGAGACGCCATGACCAGCAATATCCAAGACTTCAGCCGCCCCAAGGGTGGCCGCTATGTCGGCACCGCGCAGCGCCGGATCGACGGCCGTCTCAAGGTGACCGGCGGAGCCAAATACGCGGGCGAGTTTCCGGCGCCGGGCCTGACCTATGGGTATGTGATCTCGGCGGCGATCACCCATGGGCGGATCATCCGGATCGACTCGTCGGCCGCGGAAGCCATTCCCGGCGTGATCAAGGTCTTCACCTACCAGAACCGGCCCAAGATCGCGTCGGACGACAAGAAGTACCAGGACCAGACCGCTCCTCCGGGCTCGCCGATGCGTCCGCTGGGCGACGACCAGATCGCCTATAGCGGCCAGCCGATCGGCTTGGTGGTGGCCGAGACCTTCGAATTGGCGCGTCACGCCGCGACGCTGGTCGAGATCGACTACGAGCGTCGGCCGCACAAGACCGATCTGGAGGCCGAGCGCGGTTCCTCCTACGAGCCCAAGGAGAAGCGCAGCGGCATTTCCCCGCCGCCGCCGCCGCGCGGCGACGCCGAGGGCGCCTACGACAAGGCGCCGGTTCGGTTCGAGAACGAGTACCGGGTCGCGGTCGAGCACCACAACCCGATGGAGCCGCACGCCACCACCGTGGTCTGGGGCGAGGACGGCAAGCTGACGGTCTACGACAAGACCCAGGGCGTCCAGAACTCCCAGAACTACGTGACCGGCATCTTCGGGCTGAAGAAGGACGACGTCCGGGTGATCTCGCCCTTCGTCGGCGGCGCGTTCGGATCGGGGCTGCGGCCGCAGTACCAGCTGTTCCTGGCCGTGATGGCGGCGATGGAGCTGAAGCGGTCGGTCCGCGTGGTGCTGACGCGCGACCAGATGTTCACCTTCACCCACCGCCCCGATACCATCCAGACACTGGCTCTCGGCGCCTCCAAAGACGGCAAGCTCCAGGCGATCAAGCACGACGCCGTGGCCGGCACCTCGACCTTCGAGGATTATCAGGAGGTCGTGGTCAACTGGTCGGGCCTGATCTACGACTGCCCGAACGCCAAGCTGACCTATGAACTAGCCAAGCTGAACACCTACACTCCCGGCGACATGCGGGCTCCTGGCGCCACGCTGGGCGTCTACGCGCTGGAAGCCGCGATGGACGAGCTGGCCTACGCGACCGGCGTCGACCCGCTCGAACTCCGGCTCAAGAATTACGCCGAGAAGGACGAGAACGAAGGCAAGCCGTTCAGCAGCAAGGAGTTGCGCGCCTGCTACGCCCAGGGTGCCGAGCGGTTCGGCTGGTCGAAGCGCAACCCGGAGCCCCGCTCCATGCGCGAGGGCCGCGAGCTGATCGGTTGGGGCATGGCGACCGGCGCCTGGGAAGCGCAGATGATGGAGACCAGCGCGCGGGCGGTCCTCAAGACCGACGGCACGCTGGAGGTGGCGACCGCGACC
Source organism: Skermanella stibiiresistens SB22 (assembly GCF_000576635.1). GTDB lineage: Bacteria > Pseudomonadota > Alphaproteobacteria > Azospirillales > Azospirillaceae > Skermanella > Skermanella stibiiresistens. The sequence continues at coordinate 87,122 of NZ_AVFL01000005.1, read as the reverse complement.
GCCGACATCGGCACCGGCACCTACACCATCATGGCTCAGCTGGCGGCCGACGCGCTGGGCGTTCCGATCGAGTCCGTGACGGTCAAGATCGGCGACTCGACGCTGCCCAAGTCCCCGGTCGAAGGGGGATCCTGGGCCGCGGCGTCGGCCGGCACCGCCGTCCAGGCGGCGTGCCACACCGTCCGCGAGACGCTGTTCAACCACGCCCGCAAGATGGAAGGCTCGCCGCTCGCCAACTTCGGCATCGACCGCGTCGTGTTCGAGAATGGCCGGATCGCGGTGGAAGGCGACCCCTCCCGCTTCGTGACGCTGACCGACGCGCTGGCGGCCAGCGGGGAGGCGGAGATCTCGGCCGAGGAGACCACGGCGCCCGATCCGAAGACCAAGGAGAAGTATTCCGGCTACACCCATTCGGCGGTCTTCGCCGAGGTCCGGATCGATGAGGATCTGGGCGTGATCCGCGTCACCCGGATCGTCGACGCGGTGGCCGCCGGCAGGATCCTGAACCCGAAGACGGCGCGCAGCCAGATCCTGGGCGGCGTCGTGTTCGGCGTCGGCATGGCGCTCCATGAGGAGAGCCTGATGGACAAGGAGATCGGCCGCTTCATGAACCACAACATCGCCGAGTATCACATCCCGGCGAATGCCGACATCCGCGAGATCGACGTGATCTTCGTGGACGAGCACGACGACAAGGCGAGCCCGATTGGCGTCAAGGGATTGGGTGAGATCGGCATCGTCGGTACGGCGGCGGCCATCGCCAACGCGGTGTTCCACGCGACCGGCCGCCGCATCCGCCACCTGCCGATCACGATCGACAAGGTGATGGGCGCTGGCGAGGCGTAAACCGGTCGGGGGTTGGGTGGTGCGTCGTATGTCCGGTTGTGGTATGGCTCGGGAATGAGCGATATCCAGTTCCGACGCGCCACCCTGGCCGACGTGCCGGTGATCGTGGCTCTTCTCGCCGACGACCATCTTGGCAAGTCGCGGGAAGACACCGGCAGCCCTTTGAACCCCGGCTACGCTGCGGCGTTCGAAGCGATCGACCGCGATCCCAACCAGATGCTGACGGTGGTGGAGCGCGGGGGACAGGTGATCGGATGTCTTCAGATCACCTTCATCCCCGGTCTCTCGCGCCTGGGAATGCTGCGCGGGCAGGTTGAAAGCGTGCGGATCGCCGCCGGGTATTGCGGTGGCGGCATGGGCCGGACGATGTTGGAGTGGGCCATCGCCGAGTGCCGGAGTCGCGGCTGCGGAGTGGTTCAATTGACGACGGACAAGAGCCGGTCCGACGCCAAGCGGTTCTATGAGCAGCTTGGCTTCGTCGCCAGCCACGAGGGAATGAAGCTGGCGCTGTGACCGGCGTCTGGACCTATAGGACGAAGAAGTAGTCGACGTTTTCGACCAGACCGACCTTGTCGACCCTGACCTCCACCCTGTCGTCGAAGTGGAGCGTCGAGGTCCCGCCGGAGGTGGTGATCGTCAGATGCTGCCGTGGATTGTCGATGCCCAGCCCATCGATGTTGTCGATGTAGATCCTGTCGCCGCCCGGGGCGCCAGCGCCATTGAAGCCGGTGATGTTGGCCGCCGAGCCGTCGAGGACATCGAAATGGAACGAGTCCGCGTCGTTGGTCTCGCTGATGATCCTATCCATCCCGGCGCCTTCCTCGAGATAGAAGACATCATTGCCAGCGCCGCCGGTCATCGTATCGATGGCGTATGAGCTGGAGAAATAGTCCAGGGTGCTGGTCCCCGTGATGTTGACGCCATCTCCGCCGCCAGTCGAGCCGAAGAAGTCCAATCCGCCGGCACCGGAGACGGTGATCTTCTCGATGTTCTTGAAGCTGCCGACGTTGATGAAGGGATCGGACCAATTCGGCCCCTCGAAGTAGAGGTGATCGTCGCCGTATTCATCGATGATGACTTCGGTCATCGCCGGCCTCGTCACTCCGCCTACGGTATATTTGGCGTTGTTGACGATGTTGAGCGTGTCGTAGTTCGAGCCACCGTTCAATGCGGTGCTCGAGAGATAATTGCCGACATTGGAGATGTTGTCGCTGGTCGGGTCATAGTAGAGGCTATCGTTTCCCGTTCCGCCATCGAGACGCGAGATCCCGGTGCCGCCCTTGAGGATGTCGTTTCCGGCGTCGCCCCAGATCGTGTCGGTTCCGGCGTCACCGTAAAGCGTGTCGTTCCCGTTCCCGCCGTGGATCAGGTCGTTGCCGTCGCCGCCATAGGCGAAGTCGTCGCCATCGTCGCCCCACAGGGTGTCGTTGCCGGCCTCGCCCCACAGCTTGTCGAGTCCGGTGCCGCCCCAGACCTGATCGTTGCCGGCCTTGCCGTTGAGCGTGTCGTTGCCCGCCAGACCGCGGATGGCATCCGCTCCGGCGGTGCCGTTCCTGGTGTCGTTTCCACTCGTTCCGTTGATCGTCGCCATTCCAGCCTCCGGATTAGCCGCGCGGCGGATGCTGGCACAGGGAATCACCGATTGCTTGGGAGCGTTGGATCAGGGTGGCGACCTTGAAGACATAGAACTTCGCCGGAGAGGCTTTGGATCACCGCATTCGCGTCCATGCCATAGTTCGCGCATGACGAGGATGACGCATGGTGGATGGCTGTGTCACGACGACGGGCGATTGCGCGGAGGCGGCGGGAGGACCCATGATCCGCCGCCCGCGTCAGGCGGGCGGATCGCTGGAGGAAAACATGTCGGAAGATGCCATTCCGGGGGCCACATCCGGAGCCAATGGCAAGGCGGCGAGCCTACGGGCTCACTTGACCGAGGAGGAGCACAAGCTCCTGTCGCGTCTGCGCCATCGCAAGCCGGCGCGCATCCCCCCCTCCGATCTGGCCAAGCCGGCGCTGGGTGACAGGTTGGCCGACGCGGTCGCAAGCGTGGTCGGTTCCTGGCGATTCATCATCGTCCAGTCCGTCCTGCTGACGATCTGGATACTCGCCAACCTATTCGCTTGGTGGAGCGCATGGGATCCTTATCCCTTCATCCTGCTCAACCTCGTCCTGTCCTTCCAGGCGGCCTTCACCGCCCCGGTGCTGATGATGAGCCAGAACCGGCAGAGCGATATCGACCGGATGAACGCCCAGCACGACTACGAGGTCAACACCAAGGCCGAGTTGGAGATCGAACTGCTGCACCAGAAGATCGACCTCCTGAGGGAGCAGGAGATCGCCATGCTCCTGAAGATGCTGACCCGGTTCGAACGGCGGATGGAGGAGCGGATGGACCAGCCGGAGCGGGAGCCTGGATGATCCTGCCGGGATGACGGGTGGATCATCGCCCCCAAGCAACCGTCAAGCGGCGGATTGGTCGCCGAACAGATCGGCCACTACCTCTTCGCCGATCGCGAAGGCGGTGCTCATGCCGGTGCCGCTGGAGACGACCGCGATCCGCACGGCGGGGTCCGGGTTGTCGACGAAGGCGGTTTCCGACGCGGACGACGGATAGGTCCCAAGCCACCGCTCGGTCACGGTCATGTTGGGTATGTCGAGCGTCTCTGCCGCGTGGCGTAGGATGATGTCGTCCACCTCGGCGGGAGCGAAGGGGTCGGGCGTCTGGTCATAGTGGTGGCTGTCGCCCACCACCAGCGAGCCGTCGGCGCTCCGCACGACGATCAGGTGGATGCCATTGTCCAGCGCGTCCCCGGCTTCCGCCCGCAGTCGCGCCGCCAGGGCCGGCACGCCGGGCAGATCGGTGTAGCCCTCGTACCGCACGAGGCTGAGATCCTGCATGATCGAGCCCGGAAGCGTCCAGCCGGATGGCTGGGGTGCCAACCTCAGCATGTGGAGCTTGCTCAGGGTAAGCTGGCGCTTCGCCAGCGTCTCGGGAAACAAGGTCAGCAGGTCGCCGCCGGGACAGACGACGACGCGGGAGGCGTCGACACGGCCGGTGGTGGTGTCGACTCCGGCCGCCCGCCCCGAGGGCTCGATCCCGCGCGCCTGGACGCCCCACATGAAATCGACGCCATGCGCCGCCGCCAGGAAAGTCGCCAGCTTCGGCAAGGCCTCGCGCGGTTCGACCCGCAGCTCATGCGGGCTCCACAGCGCGCCCTGGATGCCCGGCCTGACCACCGGCATCGCGCGCGCCACCTCGGCGGGGTCGAGTAGGCGGCAATCCGCGCCCATCGTTCCGGCGGCGAATTGTTCCAGGACCGACATGGCCTCGGGCCGGTGGGCGATGACGGCGGTTCCGCGGTGCAGGACGGGAATGCCGGCCTGGGGCGCCACCTCCGCCCAGATGTCGCGGCTGCGCATCGCCCGGCGCCACGTCACGCCGGCGCGCTGGCCGGTGACGGTGACGAAGCCGAAGTTTCGAATGGACGCTCCGTTGGAGCGCCGCTCGCGGTCTATGACGCAGACCCGGAGCCCCCGCCGCGCGGCGGCCAGCGCGTGGGACAGGCCGACGATGCCGCCGCCGATGACCGCCAGATCGTAATGCGCCAAGTTCCCATTCCTTCCATCAACGCCGAACCCGGTGACACCGTCCCCACTTCGGATCATCCGGCACATTCCGACAGCCGGGTGGGTTCGGCCAAGACCTTTTTTCAGGCGGGAAGGCCAAGACGGTCCCCGTTTTCGCGCTCCAGGCTTACCCGTTATGGCCAATTGCCGCCCGCCCGGCGCCGTGCTCCAACAGCGCCATGATGGGTGGGTCCGGTCCGAGAACCTTGGTCAAGTCGCTGATCGACGGCGCGTGCTTCCTGATGGCGGCGCCGGCGGCAGGCTTGTGCCTGATCGAGGCGCGGTTCAGCCAGCGCGGCGACGTGTTCACGCTGGCTGGGCAGGCGTTCTCGCTGGTGCCGGGACTACCGGGAAATTTCCTGCGGCGGGCCTTCGCGAGGCTCACCCTGGATCAATGCCCGCCGGACTGCGAGATCGGCTTTCTGACGTGGTTCTCCAGCCGCCACGCGCGGATCGGGAGAGGGGTCTATATCGGTCCGATGTCGGTGATCGGCGACGCCGAAATAGGTGACGGTTCACTGATCGCGACGCGTGTCAGCATCCTTAGCGGCAAAAGGCAGCATGGCTTCGACGCCGAAGGGCGGCTTGTTCCGTTCACCCGGGATCGGGCGCGCTTCGTGACGATCGGGCGGAACACCTGGATCGGCGAGGGGGCCATCGTCATGGCCAATGTTGGCGAGGGCTGCGTGGTCGCCGCCGGCGCGGTCGTTTCGCGTCCGGTGGAAAATGGAGAGGTGGTCGGAGGTAATCCCGCCCGAGTCATCAGCGTCGCGGACTCTTCCTCCCAGGTCGAGGAAAAAGGCAGAATCATGGCGAAATCGAGGTAGGTAAGTGGTCACATTCCTTAACAAATAGTAATAATTGAGTGTTTGGTATACGGCGTTTGGCCGTGATATAGAACGCATCGGTATTACTGTGACAACCTTGACGGCGGGCGGCCAAACTTGAACGGCGCTCCGCCATGGCGGGCATTCGAGATCATGTCTTCCCTGGATGCGGTATCGTCGGTCGTGAAGCAATTCGAAGCCCGTCCGCCCGCGCCCGAGCGCGACCGGGCGGGACGCCGGCTGCTGTCGCTGGTCATCCCCTGCTACAACGAGTCCGCCAACATCGAGCCGCTGTTCGCCCGCCTTTTCGCGGTGCTGGACACCTTGCCGATGGATTGGGAGGTCGTCTGCGTCAACGACGGCAGCAAGGACGACACGCTGGAGCGGTTGACCGCCGTCCACGCGCGGGAACCGCGGGTGCGCGTGGTCGACCTGTCGCGCAACTTCGGCAAGGAGGCGGCGCTGTCCGCCGGGTTGTCGATCGCCGACGGTGACGCGGTGATCCCGATGGACGCCGATCTCCAGCATCCGCCGGAACTGCTGCCGGACTTGGTCGCCAAGTGGCGCGAGGGCTTCGACGTCGTGATCGCGATCCGCGAGGCGCGGACGGGTCAGTCCACCGGTAACCGGCTGGGCGCCCGCATGTTCTATTGGCTGTTCGACCGCATGTCGGAAGTGCCGCTGCCGCGCGAGGCTGGCGATTTCCGCCTGCTCGACAGGGTCGTGGTCGACGTCATCAACCGCATGCCGGAGCGCACCCGTTTCATGAAGGGCATCTTCGCGTGGGTCGGGTTCAGCCAGACGACGGTGCCGTTCTTCCAGGGTGAACGGGCCAGCGGCGAGACCAAGTGGGGCTTCCTCAAACTGCTCCGCTTCTCCATGGTCGGCCTGACCGCGTTCTCAACCTTCCCGCTCCGTGTCTGGGGCCTGATCGGCGGTGCGATCTCGGCCCTGGCGTTCTGCTATATCGTGCTGCGCCTGCTGCGTACCGCGTTCTACGGCATCGACGTTCCCGGATATGAGTCGATCATCGTCACCGTCCTGTTCCTGGGCGGCGTCCAGTTGCTGACCCTGGGCATCATCGGCGACTACTTGGGCCGGGTGTTCGACGAGGTGAAGGGTCGGCCGCTCTATATCGTGCGCTCGATCCACGGCCGCGCGGCGCCGGCCCCACTGGCGCACGAGGCTGAAACCAGACGCGGCGCGGACCTGTCCGCGGCGCGACGCGGCGAAGCCTGACCGGTTCCGCGCCGATGACCGCGATCGATCCACGGCTTCCGCAATCCACCTTCGATCGGGTGGTTGCGGGAGTGCTCCCCCGCAGCCTGTTCGACGACTTGGCGCTGGGGTTGCTGCTCTCCATCGGCATCCTGATCTTCCTGACTTTCCCCAATTACGGCATCATTTGGGATGAGGAGGTCCAGCGGGAATATGGCCTGCTGCTGATCAAGTACTACACGTCGGGCCTCCAAGACCTTTCCGCCTTCAACTTCGACAATCTCTACCTTTATGGTGGTGGTTTCGACATGGCGGCGGGCCTGCTGGAACGGGTTTCGCCGTTCGGCGCCTATGAAACCAGGCATCTGCTGGGCGGCGCCATCGGATTGCTCGGCATGGCGGGGGTCTGGAGGCTGGCGCGCCTGATCGGCGGCGAGAGGACGGGCTTCTTCGCGCTGCTGCTGCTGGCGCTGCTGCCGGCCTATTACGGCCATATGTTCTCCAATCCCAAGGACATCCCGTTCGCCTGCGGAATGATCTGGTGCCTCCATCTCTCGGCGCTGATCCTCGGTGAGTTGCCCCGTCCACGCTGGAGCTTGATCGTGGGGTTCGGAGTGGTGCTGGGACTGACGCTGGGGACGCGGATCGGCGGCGTGCTGGCGGTCTTCTTCCTGGCGGCCGCGATTGGCGGCCATCTCTGGCAGGTCGCGCGGGCGCGCCGCGACGTCTCATCGGCGGCATGGCAAGCTCTCGTCATCCTGGGGCGATTGGCTCCCGCCTTGCCGGTGGCGTGGCTGGTGATGGTCGTGATCTGGCCCTGGGCCCATCTGGAGCCCTTGAACCCGCTGCGCGCCTTCCTGAAGTTCTCCGCGTTTCCCTGGCCCAACGAGGTGCTGTTCGGCGGAAGGTGGATCTCGGCCGACGATCTGCCGGTGACATACCTGACGACCATGCTGGGTCTTCAACTGCCGGAACTGGTGCTGGTGGGCTTGGGACTGGCGGCTTGGTTCGGTGGGCGGGCGCTGGTGAGGCCGCCGTTCCTGGTGGATGGCACCAACCGGCTGCAGGTGGCGCTGGTGGCCTTGGCCGCGGTCTTCCCGATCGTCTACGTGCTGATCAGCCACCCGGTGCTGTACAACGGCTTCCGCCACTTCCTGTTCGTGCTGCCTCCCATGGCGATCCTGGCCGGTCTGGGGTTCGACCGGTTATGGGCGGCGGTCGCCGACCACCGCTCCCGCCTCCGCGCCCGCATGCTGGCGCTGCCCTTCACGGCGGCGGTGGTGGCGCAGTTCTGGACCATGGCGGCGCTGCACCCGTACGAGTACATTTATTACAACCGGATCGCCGGTGGCATCGCCGGGGCCGAGTGGCGGTACGAGCTGGACTATTGGGGGGCGGCGCTGCGCGAGGCGGCCTACGACCTCGATGAGTACGTCGCCAACGAAAGCGGCGGCCGGCTGGAGAGCACGGAGAAGATCTCCGTCTTCGTCTGCGGCCATCCAACCTCGGTGATGTACTTCCTGCCGCGCCAGTTCCATCTGGTCAGCGAACCGGAGCAGGCCGACTTCCTGGTCTCATGGACCCAAGCCGGCTGCAACTTCACCATGTTCGGCCAAGTGGTGTCCGAGGTCCAGCGCTTCGGCGTGACCTTGGCGGTGGTCAAGGACCTGCGGCGCTAGGGTCGCGGATCACCCCTTCGCCAGCACCGCCATCAGTCCCAGGAACGCCGGCAGCTCGTGGGTCACCACATAGGTCGGGATTGGGCCTAGGTAGTCGCGGAGGCGGCCCTTTTCCACGAAACGCTTGCGGAAGCGGCTGTGGGTGAAGAACGAGCCCAGGCGGGGAACGATGCCGCCCGCGATGTAGACGCCGCCGCGCGAGCCCAGGGTCAGCGCCAGATTGCCAGCCACCGTGCCGAGCATGGCGCAGAACATCTCCAACGCGTCGACACAGATCTTGTCGGTGCCGTCCAAGCCCCGGCCCGCGATGTCCGCCGGCTCCAGCGCCTCGGGTTCCCGGTTGTCGAGCAGGGACAGCGCCTCGTACAGGTTGACCAGCCCCTGGCCCGAGATCACCCGTTCCGCCGACACATGGTTGAACTTCTTGCGCAGAAGGTCGAGCACGGCGCCCTCGCGGTCGGACACCGGCGCCATGGTGACGTGGCCGCCCTCCCCGGCGAGGGGAGTCCAGCCGCCGGGACCGTGGATCAGGCCGGAGACGCCGAGGCCGGTGCCGGGGCCGATCACGCCGATGACCTCGCCCGCGACCGGGGAGCCGTCGCCGATCTGAAGGCGGTCGGCCTCGGTCAGCAGCGGAATCGACATGGCGACCGCCGTGAAGTCGTTGACCACCTCCAGCCGGCGCAGCCCCAGCGCGTCGCGGGTGCCCTTGACCGAGAAGGTCCAGGGATGGTTGGTCATCGTCAGCACGTCGCCGGTGACGGGGCCGGCGATGTCGATGGCGCCCTCCACCGGATGCGTGTCCGGCTGGGCCGCCGCCAGATAGGCCAGCCCGGCGGCCTGCAGGGTTGGATAGCCCGCGCAAGGCAGGGTGCGGGTGTGGAGCAGGCGGCCGGTCGCGTCCAGCAAGCCGAACCGGGCGTTGGTCGCGCCGATATCGGCGACGAGATAGCGTGTTCCTGTCATCCATTCCCCTCCGTCTGCCGCCAAGCCTGGTATTCGGCGCGTCTCGGCCGTCGTCACTCAGCTATCGTAAGGCGCCTTGCTCAGCGCGTTGACGAAATTCTCGCGCCAATGCGAGATATCGTTCCGGCGCAGCACCGCCATCAGATCTTGATGACGCTGCTGGCGCTCCGCCAAGGGCATGCTGAGCGCCCGCTGCAGCGCGTCGGCGACCGATTCGATGTCATAGGGGTTGACGATCAGCGCGGAGCCGAGTTCCTCCGCCGCCCCCGCGAAGCGGGATAGCACCAGAACGCCGGGGTCCTCGGGATCCTGGCAGGCGACGTATTCCTTGGCGACCAGGTTCATGCCGTCGCGGAGCGGCGTCACCAGTCCGACCTTGCTGACGCGGAAGAACCCGGCCAGCGACCTGCGGGTGAAGCTCTTGTTCAGGTAACGGATCGGGACCCAGTCGAATTCGGCGAAGCGGCCGTTGATGTGGCCGCTCAGGGTTTCCAGCTCCTTGCGGATCGCGATGTATTCCGGCACGTCGGCGCGTGACGGTGGGGCGATCTGGAGGAACGAGACATGGCCCCGGTTGGCCGGATAGTTCTCCAGCAGCTGGTGGAACGACTCGAACCGCTGCGGCAGGCCCTTGGAATAATCCAGCCGGTCGACGCCGATGATCAGGTCGCGCCCGACCAGACTGTCACGCAGCCGCTGGGTCTGGCGGGTGTGGGCGGCCTGCGCCGCCAGCGCCACCAGCGGTTCCGTGTCGATGCTGATCGGAAACGATCGGGCGACCAGGGTGCGGCCGAACGCGTGGATGTAATAGCCTTCGCCTGGACCCCGGTCGGTCACGGTGCCCCGCGCCTCGAACCGGATGTAGTTGATGAAGCAGCGCAGATCACACAGCGTGTGGAACCCGACCACGTCATAGGCGCACAGCGCGCGGACGATATCCTCGTGATTGGGCAACGCCACCAGGATCTCGGGTGCTGGGAACGGCGTGTGCAGGAAGAAGCCCATCCGGTGCTTCAAGCCGATCAGCCGAAGCTGCTCGGCGAAGGGGATCAGGTGGTAGTCGTGGACCCAGACCATGTCGTCCGGTTCCAGCAACGGCGCCAACTTGGAGGCGAACAGGGCGTTGACGCGCTGGTATCCAGCGTAGTTGCGCCGGCTGAAATTGGTCAGTCCGAGCCGGAAATGGAACAACGGCCACAGGGTCGAGTTGGCGTAGCCGTTGTAATATTCCTCGTAGTCCCGTTTCGCCAAGTCTAGCGTCGCGTAGGTCAGGCGTCCCACCGGCGTCAGGCTGGGGGCGGAGGGCGGCGCCGCGACGACGTCGCCGCTCCAGCCGAACCAGATGCCGCCCGTCTTCTTGAGGGCGGCCAGCACGGCGACGGCGAGGCCGCCGGCCGACTGCTTGCCCTCGTCGATCGGAGCGACCCGGTTCGACACCACTACCAGTCTGCTCAAAACGCTTCCTCCCAGGGTTTGCTCAGCCGCATGGCCGAGTTGATCAGGCCGACCATCGAGTAGGTCTGGGGATAGTTGCCCCAGAGTTCGCCGGTGGCCGGGTCGATATCCTCCGACAGCAGTCCCACGTGGTTGCGGTGGGACAGCATCCGCTCGAAAAGCGTGCGCGCCTCGTCCTTGCGGCCGATCGCGGCGAGGGCGTCGATATACCAGAAGGTACAGATGGTGAAAGCCGTCTCGGGATAACCGAAGTCGTCCTTGGCGACGTAGCGGTACAGCATGGTGCCCCGTTTCAGCGTGCTCTCGATCGCCGCCAGGGTGCCGAGGAACTGGGGGTCCCGCGCCTCGATGAAGCGCAGCTCGTGCATCAGCAGCAGGCTGGCGTCGATCTTGCCGATGCCGACGACATGGGGATCCTCGTCCTCGTCGGCCCCGTCACCGCCGCGATAGGCGTCCACGAAGCTGTTCAGATTGGGGCTCCAGGCCCGCTCCAGCACGGTCTGCCGGATCGTGTCGGCGTGCTCGCGCCAATGGGCGGCCCGCTCGTCCAGCCGAAGCTGCGCCGCGATCCGGGAAAGGCGATCGCAGGCGGCCCAGCACATCACCGACGAGAAGGTGTGGACATGCTCGGTGGTGCGGAGTTCCCACAGCCCGGCGTCGGGCTTGTCGTAGAGCCGCACCGCCTGATCACCCAGCGTCTCCAACCGATGGAACAGGTCCATGCCGCCCGGCCGGGCCAGCCTCTGATCGAAGAAGGCCTGCGCCGAGGCGAGGATCACGGCACCATAGCTGTCGTTCTGAAGCTGCGCGTAGGCGGCGTTGCCGACCCGGACGGGACCCATGCCGCGATAGCCCGCGAGACCGGAGGCCTCGCGCTCGATCAGCCTCATCTCCTGCGCGATGCCGTAGACCGGCTGCAGCGCCCCGTTCGCGGCCCCGGCCACGATGTTGGTGATGTAGTGGAGATAGTTCTCCATCGTGACGGTGGTGCCCAGGCTGTTGAGCGCCTGGATCACGAAATAGGCGTCGCGCACCCAGCAGAACCGGTAATCCCAGTTGCGCGCCGTTCCCGGCGCCTCCGGGATCGAGGTGGTGACCGCCGCGATGACGGCGCCGGTCTCCTCGAAGGTGCACATTTTCAGGGTGATGGCGGCGCGGATCACGGCCTCCTGCCACTCGAAGGGCAGGGCCAGCGAGCGGGCGTATTGCCGCCAGTAGTCGCGCGTCAGGTCGAGCAGCCGGCGGCCGGTCTCGTCGATTGGGGCGCGCAACGGTTCGTCGGGACCGAGGATCAGGGTGATCGGTTCATCCAGGACGAAAGGCGTCTCGTCCAGGACATAGGCGATCGGCGCGTCGGTGCTGAGTCGCAGCACCTTGTCGGCGGAGACGTAGCGGATGTGGTTGCTGCCGCGCGTGATCGCCGGTTCGACCTCGCCATAGTCGAAGCGCGGCCGCAGCCGGACGACGATGCGGGGATTGCCGCGCAGGGCGCGGACCAAGCGGATGATCGTGGTCGGCCGGTAGGACCGGCCATGGTGCTGGTGGCGTGGCGCGAAATCGAGGATCTCCACCGCCGATCCGTTACCGTCGTGCAGGATCGTCTCGACGATGCCGGTATTGGGAAGGTAGCGCTGCTCGGACCCGGCGTGGCCCAGCAGGTCGATCTCATAGTAGCCCCAGTCGGGTGGCGGTCCGTCGCCGGTGGCGCCGCCAGCGCCGTTGAGCAGGCTGCAGAAGACGGGATCGCCATCGGGACGCGGCAGGCAGGACCAGACGATGCGGGCGTTGGTATCGAGTAGGGCGGTGAAGCTGCAATTGCCGATCAGTGCCAGATTGAGATCGCCCATCGGTCAGGCGTCTCCGGCTTCGTCACCGGGACGAATGGCCGCCGGGGCGAGCCGGTCGGCGATGTCCCCAAGCCAAGCATGCAACTCGCCGACCGACGCGATGCGCGCGCGGGCCGCCGTCGGCAGGCGTGTGCCGATCTGGATCGACAGACCGCCGTGATCGTTGACGACGCGAAAACCATCCTCGTCGGTCACGTCGTCGCCGATGAACACGGGGACGCGCCCGACGAAGGGCGGCTCGGACAGGAGGTGTTCCACCACGGTGCCCTTTGTCGAGCCCTTCGGCTTGACCTCCAGCACCATCTTGCCTTCCTGCACGTGGAAGGCCGCGCCGTGCCGCTCCATCAACCCGGAGGTCACCGCCCGCGCCTCGGCCTCCGCCGCCGGGGAGTTGCGGAAGTGGAGCGCCACCGTCATGCCCTTCGGCTCCAGCCGGGTGCCGGGGTGGGTGGCCACGAACCGTTCCAAGGCTTCGGTGATGTCCGCCAAGGCCCCGCGGTCGATGGTCGCGGTCGTGCGCTGGCCGGCGGAGTCCCGCCGTTCTAATCCGTGCTGGCCAGCCGCAGCCAAGGAATTGGCGCCAAGCAGGCGGTCGATGTCGTCCAGGCCGCGTCCGCTGACCAGCGCCACCGCGCCACCCAGCGCGTCGTTCAGCCGTGTCAGCAGTTCAGGCAATCCCGCCGCGACCTCGACACCATCGGGCTGGCTCGCGATCTCCACGAGCGTGCCGTCGAAATCCAGGAAGAGCGCCCAATTCGATGAGGCGTCTGGCAAGTCGGTTAGGGTGTGGTCGATTTGGGTCTGGTTATCTTTATCGTCCATGCTGGCCGCCTGCCTCGTTCAACCTATGCCGACATGAAAAACCGTCGTTTCCGGCACTTGCCCCAGGGTCGCCATCCAGAGGTGCCACCGGTGTCGGCATAGGGCTAAACGCATGAGACGGCGTCGCGGACCTTCCGGACGTGGAAGAAAACGGCCAGCGGCCTTTCCGTAAGCCACGATCGCGGTTGATTTTTCATCGGACAGGCCTTGAGTTCTGGCAAATTGGTCATACCTTTTGGACGATTCCCGATCGCACGCCGAGCAGGCCCATCCGGGATTTATCCGCCGCCAAACCGCCATGGACCGGTGCGCTTTATGTCGCACCGCAGCATATATTGTTCGCAATCAGGACAGTTGCAGGTTCAACGAGTTGGTTAACCGCTTGTCCTAATGCGGATTTCTTTTTTCCCTTGATTTCAGGAAAACACTCGATCATATTGTGCAGTGCGGGATCGATGGTGTCACTGACGCGGTTGATCCTGTAACGCACTTCTTGGGCGTTTCCTCCCTAGACTTGGGCCGTGGCTTTCGCCACGGCCTTTTTTTTGCCAAAACGAGATGAGGGCCGCCGTGTGGAGGAGTTGGCGGGCATGCCGATCGGCGGCTGCCGGGAACGCGGCATGGCCGGGGTGGCGTTGAGGCCCCCGTCAAAACGTTGGACAGGTAGGGGTGGGGATAGGCTGAGGAAGCATTCGCTCACGGACCATGGTCCGGAGGATGATCGACGCCTTTATCGAGAATGGTGGGCGCTACAGGGATTGAACCTGTGACCCCTTCCATGTCAAGGAAGTGCTCTCCCGCTGAGCTAAGCGCCCATTCTCGTGCGGACTTCGGTGGTTGGAAGTCCGCGAGGTCGTCAGTACTACACCGCTGTCCAGGATGTCAACGCCACGTCCTTGAATGGAGCGCCGCGCTCTGTCCCGAACCCGCGAGGCGGTGCCTCGCTGCGGTGGACGGGTGATTAGCAAACCTCCGTCGGGCTCGCAAGCTCTCTCATTCACGAAAAAGCAAAAACCTTCCGCACAGGATCCATGGGGCCGCCGGAGCGTGTCATCATCATCGCCGAAGCATCATCAGATGACAGATCGGTCCAGTTCGGATACAGAAGATTAGCTATGGATCGCCATTTCGACGCCGATGCGGACCGGGCCCAGGTTTTCGAGATCCTGGCGCCGCCGGTCCAAACGCTTCCGCTGGTGCTGGCCTCGCCGCACAGTGGATCACTGTATCCGCCGGAGTTCCTCGCGGCCGCCAAGCTGGACGGCTTCGCCCTTCGGAAGTCGGAGGACAGCTTCGTCGACGAGATCTTCTTGGCGGCCCCGCTGCTGGGCGCGCCGTTGATCCGCGCGCTGTTTCCCCGCGCTTTCCTCGACGCCAACCGCGAGGCGTTCGAACTGGACCCGGAGATGTTCGCCGACGCGCTGCCGGCCTATGTCAACACCCGGTCGCCGCGCGTCGCCGCCGGCCTTGGCACCATCGCCAAGGTGGTCGCCAACGGCGAGGAGATCTATCGCGGCAAGCTGCGTTTCGCCGACGCGCTGGGTCGGGTCAACCGGTTCTACCACCCCTACCACGCGGCGCTGAAGCGCCTGGTCGACCAGACGCGCCACCGGTTCGGCTATTGCGTGCTGATCGACTGCCACTCTATGCCGTCCGGTGGCGCGCCGGGCGAGGGGCCGTCCGCCCGGTCCAAGGTCGATTTCGTGCTGGGCGATTGCTACGGCAGTTCCTGCCTGCCGCAGCTGATCGAAACCGCCGAGCGGACGCTGCGCGACCAAGGGTTCGTGGTCAACCGCAACACTCCCTACGCCGGCGGCTTCACCACCCGGCACTATGGCCGGCCGCGCATGGGTATCCACGCGCTCCAGATCGAGATCAACCGAGCGCTCTACATGGACGAGCGCGCCATCAGCCGCAAACCCTACATCGAGGATCTGGCCGACCACATGGAGCGGCTGGTGGACGTGCTGTCCAAGGTCGGGGTGCCCAAGGCGGATTAGGCACCTGGATCACGCGACCCTCTCACCGACGGGTCGGCGTGAAGCGGGCCAAGTCGCCCGTGTAGGTCTTGGGCAGCGGCCATGCCAGGTCGCCGTGCTTGCTGGTGCCAAGGCCCAGCCGGACCAGCCCCTCGACCTGGACGACGGCGGCGGCGACTCCGTCGATCACGGGCACGCCGATCTCGTCCTGGACCCGGGCCACCAGATCCGCCATCCCGGCGCAGCCCAGCACGATGGCGCCGCAGCGGTCCTCCGCCACCGCCCGGCGGCACTCGGCCACGACGGTTTGGAACGTGACATCACCCGTCTCCTCCAGTTCCAGCACGGGAATGTCGGTGCCGCGCACCTTGCGGCAGGCGTGGACCATGCCGTACCGCTCGACCAGATGCTCGGCGATGACGCAGGTGCGGGTCAGCGTGGTGACGACCGAGAAGCCGGTCGAGATGAAGCTGGCCGCGTGCATCGCCGCCTCCGCGATGCCGACCACCGGGCCGGTCGCGACCTCGCGCGCCGCCAGCAGGCCGGGGTCGCCGAAGCAGGCGATGACATAGCCGTCGCAGCCCTCGGCCTCGCCTTTCCGGATCTCGTCCAGCACGCCGAGCACGCTGATCGCCTCGTCGTAATGTCCCTCGATCGAGACCGGGCCGGAGGCTGGGTTGACCGCCAGGATCTCCGTGCCGGGAGCGGCTATGGCGCGCGCCGCCTCGCCGATCTTCGCCGTCATGCCGGCGGTGGTGTTGGGGTTGATCACCTTGATCCGCACTGTGGGTCTCCTGGGATGGTTCGTGCCGTGGGCTGAAAACACTTTTCCTCGGGCGGGGGGATGCGCGAAGGTCTGGACGGGTTATAACTGGACACCACCGGCGGAAAAAATAACAGGGAGTTGACCGTGGATTTCAGTGAATGGATCGGCCGAAGCGAGACGATGTCGGACACGGTGACGGCGGCGCCCTATGCCGGCCTGTCCGCGACGCTCGACCGCCCGGCCGGCCGACCGGCCGAGGGCACGCGGCTGCCGGCCCTGTGGCACTGGCTCTGTTTCCTCCCGATGGAACGCCAGTCGAAGATCGGTCCCGACGGACACCCCAAGCGCGGCGGTTTCCTGCCGCCGGTTCCCTTGCCGCGCCGGATGTGGGCCGGCAGCCAGTTCGAATTCCACGAACCGCTCCGGATCGGCGACGCCATCACCAGGACGTCGACCATCCAGGACGTGACGGAAAAGTCCGGACGGACCGGCACGCTGGTCTTCGTCAAGGTCCGGCACAAGATCAGCCGGGGAGACACCCTGGCGATCACGGAATTCCACGACATCGTCTACCGCGACGCGCCCAAGCCCGACGACGTGGCGCCGCCACCGAAAGCCGCGACGTCACCCGGCGGCCCGCCATCCAGCGCTTGGGAGCGGGAGTGGCGGACCGACGACGTGCTGCTGTTCCGCTATTCGGCCCTGACCTTCAACGGCCACCGCATCCACTACGACCGCCGCTACGTCACCGAGACGGAGGGTTATCCGGGATTGGTCGTCCACGGCCCGCTGATCGCCACGCTGCTGCTCGACCAGTTGCGCCATCGGCTTCCCAACGCCGAGGTGGTCAAGTACGAGTTCCGCGCGGTGCGGCCGACCTTCGACATCAATCCCTTCTCGGTGTGCGGCGAGGCGTTGGACGACGGCAAGACATTCCACCTATGGGCGATGGATCACGAGGGTTGGCTGACCATGGACGCGACGGCGGTGATCCGATGAGCACGGCATCCACACGGCCCCTGGCGGGGATCACGGTAGTCACCCTGGAGCACGCCATCGCGGCTCCCTTCGCGACGCGCCAGCTGGCCGATCTGGGCGCCCGCGTCATCAAGGTCGAGCGCCCCGGCGTCGGCGACTTCGCGCGCGGCTACGATGAGCGGGTCAAGGGTCTGGCCTCCCACTTCGTCTGGACCAACCGGTCGAAGGAGAGCCTGACGCTCGACCTCAAGAACCCGGAGGCCCAGGCGGTCCTCAAGCGCCTGATCCTCGAACAGGCCGACGTGGTGGTGCAGAACCTGGCGCCGGGCGCCGCCGCCCGGCTCGGCATCTCGTACGAGGCGCTGGCCAGCGAGAAGCCCGGGATCATCGTCTGCGACATCTCGGGCTATGGCAACGACGGACCGCACCGGGACCGCAAGGCCTACGATCTGCTGATCCAGGGCGAGGCCGGTTTCCTGTCGGTCACCGGCACGCCGGACACGCCGTCGAAGGCGGGCGCCTCGGTGGCGGACATCGCGGCGGGGATGTACGCCTATTCCAACATCCTGGCGGCGCTGTTCCACCGCGCCAACACCGGGCAAGGCCGGCATATCGACGTCTCGATGCTGGAATCGCTGGTGGAGTGGATGAACTACCCGCTCTACTACGCCTACCAAGACGCGCCGCCGCCGGTGCGGGCGGGGGCCAGCCACGCGACGATCTATCCCTATGGCCCCTTCCCGGCGGGCGACGGCGGGACGGTGCTGCTGGGCCTCCAGAACGAACGGGAATGGCTGGCCTTCTGCGAGACCGTGCTGCGTCAGCCGGCGCTCGCCACCGACGAGCGGTTCTCCAGCAACTCCCGCCGGCATGGCGCCCGCGACGAGCTGCGCGCGATCATCGCCGAGGCGTTCTCCACGCTCAACACCGACCAGGTGATCACCCGGCTGGACGAGGCGCGGATCGCCAATGGCAGGGTCAACGACATGGCCGATGTCTGGAGCCACCCGCAGCTGGCGGCGCGGAACCGCTGGCGCGAGGTCGGCTCGGAACAGGGCCCCATCCCGGCGCTGTTGCCGCCGGGGATACCCGGCGACGCCGACGCGCGCATGGACCCGGTGCCAGCGCTGGGCGAGCACACCGACGCCATCCTGATGGCGCTGGGGCTTTCCAGGGAGGACATCGACCGGCTGCGCGCGGCCAAGGCGATCTGACCGAGGCTCACGAGCATGTGACCACGCGGGGATCGACCGTGACTGGCATTGGGTGGGGCGATCCACCAGATTCCAGTCCAACGGTTCCAACCCTCGCGGAGGTCACGCCATGAAGTTCAAGTTCGCGATGCCACCCACCGGGCGGCGCATGGCGCTCGCCCTGGGTTTACTGGCGCTCGGCGCCGCCGGTGGCCTGACCCTGACGGGGGAGAGCGCCGCGCAGACCGCGGCCAAGCCGGCTGGTGCGTCCAGCGGGCCGACCGAGAGCGTCATCCTGGCGGGCGGCTGCTTCTGGTGCGTCGAGTCCGACTTCGACAAGGTGCCCGGCGTGCTGGAGACGGTTTCCGGCTACGCGGGGGGCCAGACGCCGAACCCGACCTACCGGCAGGTCTCGGCGGGCGGCACCGGTCACTTCGAGGTGGTCAAGGTGACGTATGATCCGGCCAAGGTCAGCTATGGACAGTTGATCTCGTATTTCTGGCGGACGGTCGATCCGGTGGACGCCGGCGGTCAGTTCTGCGACCGGGGTGAGAGCTACAAGACCGCCATCTTCGCGCTGACGCCGGAGCAGGCCGGACAGGCCGAGGCCAGCAAGGCCAAAGCCGAGAAGGTCCTGGGCAAGGCCATCGTGACCCCGGTGATCACGCTGGACCCGAAAGGCTTCACGTCCGCCGAGGATTACCACCAGGACTACCACAATACCAATAGCCTCAAATACAAGTACTACCGCTACGCCTGTGGCCGCGACGCGCGCTTGACCGAGCTGTGGGGCGACGCCGCCGGCAAGTGGCCGCCGCCGACCGACGCTCCCCAAAGTTGATCCGCAAGCTGACGCGACTTACCTGGCCGCCTGTGACGTTCCCGCGATCCACCACGCGTCGAAGGCGATGCCGTAGGGTGGCAGGTCGCGGGGGTGTTCCAGCTTGGTCCAATAGGCGACCCGCGAGACGCCGGCGTACCATTGCGGGATGACGTAGTGTCCCCACAGCAGCACCCGGTCCAGGGCGGCGGCGCGGGCTCGCAGTTCCTCCCGGGTGTTGGCGGAGATCAGCAGATCGACCAAGTGGTCGACGGCGGGGCTCTTGATGCCGGCGAGGTTGCGGCTGCCGGTATGGTCGGCCGCCGCCGATGTCCAGTAGTCGCGCTGTTCGTTGCCCGGTGACAGCGACTGGCCCCAGATGGCCGTCGTCATGTCGAAATCGAAATCGCTGATCCTGTTCTGGTACTGCGCGGCGTCGACGGTCCGCACGCGGGCGTCGATGCCAAGCCGGCGCAGGTTGGCGACGAAGGGCAGGGCCACCCGCTCGAACGACGGACTGTCCAGCAGGATGGTGAAGGTCAGGGGCTCGCCGGTCGTGGCGTTGACCCGCCGTCCGTCGCGAATGACCCAGCCGGCCTCCTCCAGCAACTCGCGCGCCTTCAGCAGGTTGTCGCGCACCACCCGGCGGTCGCCGGCCGAGGGCGGCTCGTAGCGCTCGGTGAAGACCTCGTCGGGGATCTGGCCGCGCAGGGGTTCCAGGATCTCCAGCTCCGCCGCGCTGGGCAGGCCCTCCGCCTCCAGGTCCGAGTTCTCGAAATAGCTGTCGGAGCGCTGATAGGCGCCATAGAACATCACCGCGTTGGCCCATTCGAAGTCGAAGGCGTGTGCGATGGCGTAACGGACCTTCGGGTCGGCGAAGATCGGGCGTCTCGTGTTGAACACGAAGCCCTGCATGCCGGCGGGGGTCTCGACCTTGATCTCCTCCTTCTTGATCCGGCCGGACTCTACCAAGCGCTGGTCATAGGCGGTCGCCCAGTTCTTGGCCGAGTTCTCCGCCCGGAAATCGACCAGCCCGCCGTTGAACGCCTGGAGCGCCACGGTCGGATCGAGGTAGTAGTCGTAGCGGATCGTGCCGAAGTTGAACCGCCCGACATTGACCGGCAGATCCTTGCCCCAGTAATCCGCCACCCGCTCATAGGTGACCGACCGGCCGGGATCGACCCTCGCGATCTTGTAGGGGCCGCTGCCGACGGGAGGCTCCAGCGTCGTCCGGTCGAAGGTACGGCCTTCCCAGTAATGCTTGGGCAGGACCGGCAGCTGTCCCAGGATCAGCGGCAGTTCCCGGTTGTCGCCCGGAGCGAAGGTGAACCGCACCGTCCGGTCGCCGGTCCGCTCGACCTTGGCGACATTGGCGTAGTAGGCCCGGTAGAACGGGTGCGTCTGGCGCAGGATGTCGAAGCTGAAGATCACGTCGTCCGGCGTGATCGGTCGGCCATCCTGGAACCGCGCCTCCGGCCGCAGGTTGAAGGCCACCCAAGCCCGGTCGGGCGGCAGTTCGACCGTCTCCGCGACCAGCGGGTATTGGGTGAACGGCTCGTCCTGCGATTCCACCATCAGCGTGTCGAAGGTGTTGGTGACACCCGCCGCCGGCTGTCCCCGGATGGTGAACGTATTGAGCGTGTCGAACCCGCCGATGGCCGACAGCACCAGCGACCCGCCCTTGGGCGCGTCGGGATTGACGAAATCGAAGCGCTGGAACCCCGGTGGATACTTGGGCTCGCCATACATCGCCAAGCCATGCCGCGCCGTCTCCGCCAGGGCCGGGGTCTGTCCCAAGGTGAGCAGGGCGATGAGCAGGATCCGCTTAAGCATGATGCTTCCTGGGGTTTGGAGATCTCAAGTCACTCTCCAGGTATTTTTAATGAAAATTTTATCTTAACACAGATAAAGAGGACAAGAAGGGATGGACACGGAAACCAAGATAGCTGAGGATTGCCCGGCAGCCGGATCATAGTTCACTATCTGTGCTCATCCCTTCTTATCCTCATTATCTGTGTTAAAGATAACTCACCTCGGGATCGGCTCCAATACGGTGCGGACCCTCCATCTAGAAGCCGTGGAAGCGGGCGAACTCGGCTGGCGGCGCCCGGTCGGTTTCCAGCTTGTTCTCCGGAGCGTCCGGGTCGGCGTGGCCCAGCGCCATGCCGCTGACGAGGATCTCGCCCTCGGGGATGTCCAGGTGGCGGCGGATGATGCCGTGGAACTTGATGAAGGCGGCCTGCGGGCAGGTGTCGAGACCAACACCGCGCGCCACCACCATGACGTTCTGCATGAACATGCCGAGGTCGAGCCAGCTTCCCCGCTCCAATTTGCGGTCCATCGTGAAGAACAGGCCGACCGGCGCCCCGAAGAAGTCGTAGTTGCGGCCGTGCTGGCGCGCCATCGCCGGCTTGTCGCCCTTGGCGATCCCCAGCATGCCGTAGAGGTCCCAGCCGACCTTGCGCCGGCGGCCGAGATAGGGCTCGAACCAGTCGGCGGGATAGTAGCGGTATTCCGCCCCTGTCTCCCCAGCCTCGGCTCCCGCCGGGTCGTGGTGGGCGGCGACCAGTTCCGCCGACAGGGCGTCGCGGGCGGCACCCGCGACGACGTGGACCTTCCAAGGCTGCATGTTGGTGCCGCTCGGCGCCCGGCTGGCGATCTCCAGGATAAGTTCGACCGTCTCCTTCGGCACCGGCTGGGAGGTGAAGGCGCGGATGCTGCGGCGGCCGCGGACGGCGTCGATGGCTGAAAGCTGATCATGCAAACTGGAGCCTCATTGGCATAACTGATATCGGAGGACAGACGGTTCCGTCCTCTCCCCGCTTGTCGGTAGCATCGTGCCAACGACAGGGGGTTTTTGGAATGGCTTGGCGTATCGGTGTCGATTCCGGTGGTACCTTTACCGATGTCTGCTTGTTCGACGACGAGACGGAACGGGTCGAGGTGTGGAAAGTGCCATCGACCCCGGACGATCCGTCGCGCGGCATCGCGGCCGGAGTCGAGGAGGGGATCGCCCAGATCGGCGCCAGCGCCGGCGATATCGCCTATTTCGGCCACGGCACCACGGTCGGCACCAACGCGCTGATCCAGCACCGCGGCGTGCGCACCGGGCTGATCACCACCGACGGCTTCCGCGACCTGCTGGAGATTGGCCGCCAGAAGCGCCCCGACCTCTACGACCTGCAAGCCGACAAGCCCCAGATGCTGGTCGATCGCGAATTGCGGATCGAGGTGCCGGAGCGGGTCCGGTTCGACGGCTCGGTCGAGATTCCGCTCGACGAGGAGGCGGTTCGCGCCGCGGCCCGCCAGCTTCGCGCCAGCGGGGCGAAGTCGGTCGCGATCTGCTTCCTCTACAGCTTCGTGCGCGGTGATCACGAGGCCACCGTGCGCCGCATCGTGGCGGAGGAGTTCCCCGAGGCCTTCATCTGCACCTCGCACGAGGTGGCGCCCGAGTTCCGTGAATACGAACGGATGTCCACGGCGGTGGTCAACGCCTATCTCGGCCCTGTCATGCACGGCTATATCGAGCGGCTGGCCAATCGGCTGGACGAGTTGGGCGTCAAGCCCAAGCCGCACCTGACCCAGAGCAATGGCGGCGTGATCGGCTTCAAGGCGGCGGCGGAACTGCCGGTTCGCACCGTCCTGTCCGGTCCCAGCACCGGCGTGGTGGCGGCACAGGTGATCGGGCAGGTGGCGGGATTTCCCAACCTGATCACCTTCGACATGGGCGGTACCAGCAGCGACGTCGCCCTGCTGGCGAACGGCCAGTGCCGGCTGGCGAGCGAGGCGGTGGTCCATGGCTATCCGATCAAGGCGCCGATGCTGGACATCCACACGGTCGGCGCCGGCGGCGGGTCGATAGCCCATGTCGACAATGGCGGGTTGCTGAAGGTCGGGCCGCGCAGCGCCGGCGCCGATCCAGGCCCGGTCTGCTATGGCAGGGGTAACGAGGAGCCGACCGTCACCGACGCCAACGTCGTGCTCCAGACGCTCAACCCGACGCATCTGCTCGGCGGCCGCATGGCCGTCCGCCAGGACTTGGCGAAGGCCGCCATCGGCCGGCTGGCCGACAAGCTGGGCATGGACACCATGGCGACAGCCCAGGGCATCCTGTCCGTCGTCACCGCCAACATGGCGAAGGCGATCCGGGTGATCAGCGTCCAGCGCGGCCACGACCCGCGCGACTACACCCTGATGGCGTTCGGCGGCGCCGGTCCGCTGCACGCCGCCCGGCTGGCGCGCGAGCTGGACATGAAGCGCATCCTGGTGCCGCGCACCCCTGGCATCCTGTGCGCCATGGGCCTGCTGCTGACCGACCTGCGGGCCGACTTCGCCGTCACCCGGCTGACCCTGGTCGCGGGCGAGGCGGTTTCCGACATCGAAACCGCCTTCGACGCGCTGACCGGGCGGGCCGAGGAGTGGTTCGTCAACGAGGCGGTGCTGCCAGCGGCGCGCCAGACGACACGGACGGTCGACATGCGCTACGCCGGCCAGAACTATGAGCTGGCGGTGGCCCTGCCGGACGGTCCCGTCACCACCGCGACCCTGGACGCGCTGGTGGCCGGGTTCGAGGCGGCGCACAAGAGGATGTACGGTTTCATCGCCGAGGAGGAGCCGATCCAGATCGTCACCTTCCGGATCGAGGCGACCGGGCTGGTCGCCAAGGCGTCGTTCAAGCCGCGCCCGGATGCCGGACCGGACGCGTCCGGCGCCATCATCGGCAAGCGCGATGTCTGGCTGCCGGAGGCGAACGGCATGGTGTCGTGCCCGGTCTATGACCGCGCCAAGCTGGACGCCGGC
Organism: Skermanella stibiiresistens SB22; assembly: GCF_000576635.1. GTDB lineage: Bacteria > Pseudomonadota > Alphaproteobacteria > Azospirillales > Azospirillaceae > Skermanella > Skermanella stibiiresistens. The sequence goes on along the minus strand of NZ_AVFL01000005.1, from coordinate 63,296 downwards.
AACAGGATCACGGGCCCGGCGATCGTCGAGCAGATGGACGCCACCACCGTCGTGCTGCCTGGCATGGTCGCGCATGTCGAGCCCTACCTCAACCTTGTCCTGGAACTGCCATGAGCACGCCCCTCCCGAAGGATCAAGAATCCTCGCCGGCCGCCACCCCGGTGGATCCGATCACCGTCGAGGTCATCGGCAGCGCCTTCTCGTCGATCGCGGAGGAGATGGGCGAGGCGCTGGTCCGCGCCAGCTATTCCACCAACATCAAGGAGCGGCGCGACTGCTCGACGGCGCTGTTCGACATCCGGGGCAACACGCTGTGCCAGGCCGAGCACATCCCGATGCATCTCGGCAGCTTCATCGGCATCATCCCGCACATCATGCGGCGGAACCCGCTGTCCCGGATCCAGCCCGGCGACATCTTCATCGGCAACGACGCCTTCGAGGGCGGCGGGACGCACCTGCCCGACATCGTGCTGGCCGAGCCGATCTTCTTCGACGACCAGATCGTGGGCTGGGCGGTCAACACCGCCCACCACGCCGATTTCGCCGACCGCGGCCACGCCCACATCTACCAGGAAGGCCTGCGCATCCCGCCGATCCGGCTGTACAAGGCCGGCGAGCTGCAGGCCGACGTCCAGGAACTGATCCTGTTGAACTGCCAGGTCCCGCGCGAGCGCCTGTCGGACCTGCGGGCGCAGGTGGCCGCCAACCGGCTGGGTGTCCAGCGGATGCGCGACCTGTGCGCCAAATACGGCCGCGCCACCGTGCTGGCGGCGGGCGAGGCGTTGCAGGACTATGCCGAGCGCAAGATGCGCGCCGGCATCGCCGCGATCCCCGACGGCGTCTACCGCTTCACCGACATGTTCGACAATCCGGAGATCGACGGCGAACTGGAATTCTCGGTCGAGATCACGGTGGCGGGCGACGCCATGAAGCTTCATTTCGACAGCCCGCCGCAGGTCCGCGCCGGGTTGAACATGGTCTACACGGCGCTGCTCTCGACCGTCTACTACGCGGTCAAGACGGTGGTCGACCCGACCATCCTGCCCAACGCCGGCTTGGCCCGCCCGTTGGAGGTGACGGCCAAGGAAGGCACCATCCTGAACTGCTCCCATCCGGCGGCGGTCAATGGCCGCATCGCCGCGTGCCAGCGGGTGGCCGACCTGATCCACGGCGCGCTGGCCCAAGCGGTGCCGGAGCGGCTGACGGCGGCGGGCAACGGCGCCTGCGCCTCCGCCACCTTCATCGGCGTCGATCCCCGCAGCGGCAACACCTGGGTCTATCTGGAGACCATCGGCGGCGGCTTCGGCGCGCGGGCGACCAAGGACGGATTGGACGGCGTCCACGTCCACATGACCAACACCTCCAACCTGCCCTGCGAGGCGCTGGAGCTGGAATACCCTCTGACGCTGCTGCGCTACGAGCTGGTCGACGGTTCCGGCGGGGCGGGGACCACGCGGGGCGGCATGGGGTTGCGCCGGGTCTACCGCGCCGAGGCCGAATGCCGGGTCGCGATGGATGGCGGCCGCTGGATGTCGTCGCCCTGGGGGCTGATGGGCGGCAAGGAGGGCGGACGGGGCGACTGCAAGTTCAGCTCCGGCATCGAGCCGTTCGACCATGGCGCCGGCCTGCTGCGGGCGGGCGACATCATCGAGATCATTACGCCGGGCGCCGGTGGCTATGGCCCGCCCGAGCTGCGCGACCGCGCCCTGGTCCAGCGCGATCTGGCCGACCGCCGCATCAGTCCCGAGACGGCGCGCGACATCTACAAATTCACGGGCTGACCCCGATCCCATCCCCTTATGCTCAGAAGAGGTTTTCCCATGCGGATGTCCCGTCGCGGTTTTCTGGTGGCAGGAGCGAGCCTGCCGCTCGTCGGCATGGCCGGCAAGGTCATGGCCCAAGCGGCGGGTGCCGGGGGCCGGGCGGGCAACCTCACGATCGGCTTGTCCACATATCCGCCCAACCTGCAGCCCTGGGTCAACGCCGGGGCCGCGACCGGCAGCGTCACGTCGCTGATCCACCGCGGCCTGCTGTCCTACTCGGCCGAGGGCCAGCTCCAGGGCGAGCTGGCCGAAAGCTGGGAACGGGACGGCGACACCGGCTGGGTCTTCCACCTGCGCGACGCCAAGTTCCACAATGGCGCCCCGGTCACGGCGGAGGACGTCAAGTGGAACCTGGACCAGATCGCCGGTGAGAAGTCGACCGCCTATATGCGGAACCAGTTCCAGGGCGTCGAGAAGATCGAGACGCCGGACGCCCGAACCGTCCGCCTCATTATGAAGCAGCCGACGGTCACGGTGCCGGACTGGTTCGCGACATATTACATGCCGATCGTGGCGCCGGGCACGGTCAGCCGCGACAGCATCGCGGTCGGGGCCGGACCGTTCAAGCTGAAGTCGCTGGAGCGTGGCGTCTCGATCGACCTGGAGGCGTTCGATGGCTTCTACAAGCCGGGAATGCCGAAGCTGGCGACGGTCAGGATCGTGGCCTATCCGGACGAGAACCTGCGGGTGGCGGCCTTGCAGTCCGGCGACGTCGACCTGATCGACTATGTCCCCTGGGCCGCCATGGGGCAGATCGAGCAGGACAAGAACCTGAAGCTGGACACCACGTTGGGGCCTTTCATGTACCTGACCTTCAACGGCAGGTCGGGTCCCTTCTCCGACGCGCGGGTGCGCCGCGCGGTGGCGCTGGCGGTCAACAGGAACGACATCGTGCAGAGCGCCTTCTTCGGCCGGGGCGGCGCCCTGGAGGGGCTGCCGTTGCCGGAAGGCACGCCCTATTACGACGAGGCCCGGTCGCGGGGCTGGCGCCGTGATCTGGACGCCGCGAAGGCGCTGCTGGCCGAGGCCGGGATGGCCGGCGGCTTCTCCTGCACGCTTCTGTCCACGGCCCAATACGGCATGCACAAGAACACCGCCGAGGTGGTCCAGCAGAACTTGGCCGATCTCGGCATCCAGGTGGCGCTCAACATGCCCGACTGGGCGACGCGGGTGGCGGTCGGCAACCGCGGCCAGTACGAGTTCTCGGTTAACGGCACGGCGATGGAGAGCGCCGATCCCGATAGCCTGTCGGCCCTGATCGACGACGCGGCGGCTCCCTCGTATATCCGCAGCACCGGCATCACGGTGCCGGGACTGTCGGCGCTGCTCCAGCGGGGCCGGGCGGAGTTCGACCAGGAGAAGCGCCGCGCGATCTACGCCCAGGTCGAGGATCTGGTGCTGGAGCAGGCGCCGATCGTCGGCCTGGCATGGCGCTCGCAGGGGTTCGCCATGAAGGCCAACCTCCAGGGCTTCACCAACATCCCCGGCCCGCTGTCGTTCTACTCGGCCACCACCCTGGAGAACGCCTTCCTCGCCTGAGGCGGGCGGGGAGATCGAGGTCCACGCATGGAATGGTTCGCGAAGCGCCTGGGCATATCGGTGCTGCTGGTCTGGATCGTCGCCAGCATCGTCTTCCTGGCGATCCATCTGGTGCCGGGCGACCCCGCCGAGCTTCTGCTGTCGCAGGGTGGGGCGGCGCCCGATCCGGCGATCGTCGAGGACCTGCGCGACCAGCTCGGGCTGAACCGTCCCGTGCTGGAGCAGTATCTCCACAGTATGGCGAACCTGCTGCGGGGGGACCTCGGCAACTCGCTGATGGACGGCGCCCCGATCGCCGGCGAGATCGCGACGCGGCTGCCGCGGACGCTGGAGCTGATCGGCGCCGCCGCGCTGATCAGCGTCCTGATCGGTGTCTCGACCGGCACGCTGGCCGCCGTCGCCGCCGGCGGCCCGTTCGACCGCGTGGCATCCGCCCTGGCCGGGCTGGGGCTGTCGGTGCCGGTCTTCGTGATCGGGACGCTGGCGATCCTGGGATTCGCCCAAACCCTGCGATGGGTGCCGGCGGGCGGCTTCGTCGCGTTCTCGCAAGACCCGGTCCAGCATCTGATCATGCTGGCGATGCCGGCCGGGACCATCGCGGTCGGGCTGTCGTCAACGCTGTTCCGGGTGACCCGGAGCGCCGTGCTGGAGGTGACGATGCGCGACCATGTCCGTACCGCCCGGTCCAAGGGGCTGTCGTTCCGGCGCATCCTGACGCGGCACATCCTGCGGAACGCGCTGATCCCCGTGGTGACCGTCCTGGCGCTCAACCTGGGGACGCTGCTGGGGGGAACGGTGCTGGTCGAATACGTCTTCAACTGGCCTGGACTGTCCGGGCTGCTGGTGGACGCGGTCAACGCCCGCGACTATCCGGCCGTGGTCGGCGTGGTGCTGGTGATCTCCATCCTGTTCGTGACGCTGAACTTCGTGGTCGACATGCTCTACGCGGTGCTGGATCCCAGGGTGAGGCACGGATGAGGCGGCTACCATGGGTTTCCGCCGGCGCCGTCGGGTTGATCATCCTGGCGGCGGTGCTGGCGCCCCATATCGGGCTCGCCGATCCGGTCGGGATGGACGTGGCGCACCGACTGGCGGGACCGTCGCCGACGCATCCGCTAGGACAGGACGAATATGGCCGCGACGTGCTGTCCCGCCTGCTGTGGGGAGCCCGCACCTCGCTGGGCATCGCCTTCGCCGCGGCGGCGATCTCCTGCGTCATCGGCACCATCCTGGGCGTGGTAGGCGGCTATGTCCGAGGGATCGCCGAGCTGCTGACCGTTCGCTCGATGGACGTGGTGCTGTGCTTCCCGCCGCTGCTGCTGGCCCTGCTGGTCGTGACGCTGCTGGGACCGGGCGCCAGCACGCTGGTTCCGGTGCTGGTGATCGTCTACCTGCCGAGCTTCACCCGCGTCGCCTATGCCGGCGTGCTGTCGGTGCGCGGGCATGAATACGTGACGGCCATGAAGGTGCTGGGCGCCGGGCGGCTTCGGATCATGACGCGGACCATCCTGCCCAACATCGCGGGGCCGATCCTGGTCCAGTTCAGTTTGGCCGCCGCGTCGGCGGTGGTGCTGGAATCCGGTCTGTCCTTCCTGGGGTTGGGGGTCGTTCCGCCGGCACCAAGCTGGGGGCTGATGATCGGCGCCGCGCGCGGCACCATGGTCCAGGCGCCCTTGCTGCTGCTGTGGCCCTGCCTGGCGCTGACGGTGACCATCCTTGCGATGAACGCCCTGTGCGACGGATTGCGCGACATGCTCGACCCGCATCCAGCCGCGCGCCGGGTGTCGTGGTTCTCCCGGTTCCGCCGCAGGGCGCCCACCGCCCCGCTGGCGCGGGTCGAGCCGGATACCGTGTTGGACGTCCGGGGCCTGAGCGTGGCGATCGGCGATCCGGCGGAGGGTCGGTACGCGGTGCGCGACGTGTCGTTCCAGGTCAAGGCGGGCGAGACGCTGGCGATCGTCGGCGAGAGCGGGTCCGGCAAGTCGCTGATGAGCCTGTCCGCGATCGGCATGGCTCCGGCTGGGGTCGAGGTCGCGGCTGGAACCTCCGGGATGGACGGCGCGGACCTGCTGGCGCTGGCTCCGGGCGAGCTTCGGAAACTGCTGGGCGACCGCATCGCGATGATCTTCCAGGACCCCGGCAGCAGCCTCAACCCGGTTCATCGTGTGGGCGCGCAGATCGCCGAGGCGATCCGCGCCCATCGGCCGGTGTCGGCGGCGGAGGCTCGGGAGCGGGCGGTGGCGATGCTGCGGAACGTCGGAATCCCCGATCCGGAACGGCGGGCGCGGGCGTATCCCCACGAGCTTTCCGGCGGCATGAGGCAGCGGGTGATGATCGCCATGGCGATCGCCAACGGTCCCCGGCTGCTGATCGCGGACGAGCCGACCACCGCGCTTGATGTGACCATCCAGGCGCAGGTGCTGGACCTGCTGGCCGCCCTGAAGCGCGACGGCGGGCTGGCGCTGCTCTTCATCACCCACAGCCTGCCGGTGGTGGCCGAGATCGCCGACCGCGTCGCGGTGATGTATGCCGGCGAGATCCTGGAGGAGGGACCGACCGCCGAGATCTTCGCCAAACCGCGCCACCCGTACACGGCAGCCCTGCTGCGGAGCGCCCCCCAGGATGATGGACCGGCGCCGGAGGGCATTTCCGGAACGGTGCCCGTGCCGGGCGACCTGCCGGCGGGCTGCGTGTTCGCGCCCCGCTGCGACAAGCGGATCGAGATCTGTGACGAGACCCGGCCATCCCTGTTCAGGATCGGCCCCGGCCGGTCGTCCCGTTGTTTGCGGTGGGCTTCGTTATGAGTGAGTGCTTGATCCGGGGCGAGGGCATGAGCCGGTCGTTCCACGGAGGCGGCTTCTTCCGGCGCGGCCGGTCGATCCAGGCGGTCAGCGACGTGTCGATCTCGCTGTCGCGCGGCGAGGCGGTCGGTCTGGTCGGTGAGAGCGGATCGGGCAAGAGCACGATCGGCCGGCTGATGCTCGGGCTGATGCCGTTGAGCGGCGGCAGGATCCTGTTCGACGGCGACGATCTGGCTGTTTTGGACGAGAAGCGCCGCGGGGCGCTGCGGCGGCGGATGCAGATGGTCTTCCAGGACCCTTATTCCAGCCTGGACCCGCGCCGGACGGTGGGATCGCAGGTGGAGGACGGCCTGTCGATCCACGGCATCGTGCCGAGGGGCGAGCGCGGAGCGCGCGTCGCCGAACTTCTGGCGCAGGTCGGGCTGGAACCGCACCATGCCGCCCGGACGCCGCACCAGTTCAGCGGCGGGCAGCGCCAGCGCGTCGCCATCGCGCGGGCGCTGGCGACCAATCCCGACTTCCTGGTGGCGGACGAGCCGGTCTCGGCGCTGGACGTGTCGGTCCAGGCGCAGGTGATGGCGCTGCTGGCCGACCTGCGCTCCCGGCTGGGTCTGGCGATGCTGTTCATCAGCCATGACCTGCCGGTGGTCCGCCACCTGTGCGACCGGGTCGTGGTGCTCTACCTTGGCCGCGTGATGGAGGAGGGCCCCGTATCGGAGGTTCTCCGGGCACCTCACCATCCCTATACCCGCGCCCTGCTGTCGGCGGCGCCAAGCCTGCACGCGGAGTCCCGGCGCGAGCGCGTCGTCCTGCGCGGCGAACCGCCGAGCCCCGCCAACCCGCCCTCGGGTTGCGTCTTCCGCACCCGCTGCCCCCACGCCATCGAGGCCTGCGCCGCCCAGCCGCCGCCGCTGGAGCCACGCGAGGCCCCCGGCCACCGCGTCGCCTGCATCCGGCACGACATCGGCTGAGGGCGGTTTCAGGCGGGCATCCAGTCCTTCCAACATCCAGCATCCAGGCACGACCAAGGAATTCGCCGAACCATGGCACCCCGCATCGATCACATAGAGACGGATCAAATCCTCCCCAAACGCGCCGATGTCGTCATCATCGGCGGTGGCATCGTCGGCGTCTGCACGGCGCTGTTCCTGGCAGAGAAGGGCGTGTCGGTGGCGCTCTGCGAGAAGGGCCACATCGCGGGCGAGCAATCCAGCCGCAACTGGGGCTGGTGCCGCAAGATGGGCCGCGACGTGGCCGAGATCCCGCTGGCGATCGAGAGCCTGCGGTTCTGGGAGCAGATGAACAGCCGCGTCGAGGCGGAAACCGGCTTCCGCACCGGCGGCGTCGTCTATCTGTGCGAGACCCAGGACGACATCGACCAGCATGCGGCATGGCTCGAACACGCCCGACCCTATCAGCTGGACAGCCAATTGCTGACGCCGGATGGCGTGGACAAGCTGCTGCCCGGCTCGACCCGCAAGTGGAAGGGGGCGCTGTACACCCCCAGCGACGGCCGCGCCGAACCGCAGAAGGCGGCACCCGCCATCGCGGCGGCCGCCCGGCGCAAGGGGGCGGTCATCCTGACCGGCTGCGCCGTGCGCGGCATCGAGACGGCGGCCGGCAAGGTGTCCGGCGCCGTGACCGAGCGCGGCACGATCGCCTGCGATACCGTGGTGGTGGCGGGCGGCGCCTGGTCGCGACTGTTCCTCGGCAACATGGATCTGCCCTTCCCCCAGCTGAAGACGCTGGGCTCGGTGATGCGGACCAAGCCGCTGGCCGGCTTGCCGGAACAGGCGGTCGGCGCGTCGGACTTCGCGTTCCGCAAGCGGCTGGACGGCGGCTACACGGTGGCCCAGCGCGGCGCCAACATCGCGCCGATCGTGCCGGACAGCTTCCGCCTGTTCTTCGACTTCCTGCCGGCCCTGCGGAAGCAGTGGCACGAGTTGCGGCTGCGGGTGAACGGACGCTTCATCGAGGAATGGAAGATCCCCAAGCGCTGGTCGCTGGATCAGGCGACGCCGTTCGAGACCGTCCGCGTGCTCGACCCGGCGCCGGCGGACTCGATCCTGGAGGAGGCCCGCGTCAACCTGTCCCGCAATTTCCCCGCCTTCAAGAACATGGAGATCGCGGAAAGCTGGGGCGGCTTGGTGGACGTGATGCCCGACGCCGTGCCCGTCATCTCCCACGTTCCGGGCGTGCCCGGTCTGGTGATCGCCAGCGGCATGTCGGGTCACGGCTTCGGGCTTGGGCCGGGAACCGGACGGCTGGCGGCCGATCTGGTGACCGGCGACGTGCCGATCGCCGACCCGACGCCCTTCCGGTATGAGCGCTTCCTGCGCGGCGGCAAGGCTGGCAAAGCCGCCTGAGGGGGTGGAAAAACCCTGATTTGGTCATCAAAGGTCATCATTCCACCCGGGGGGCACTCCAGGAGGTGGATGATGACCTGGGGGCCTGGGGGCCTGTGTTGGATTGGGAGAGCATCGCGTGGAGGTTCCAGGAAAAGGAAAATATACCTTAAACCTATCCGCGATCTAGGAACGAAACAAGTGGTTCCTGGGGAATCAGCTTGTTAAAAGAGATTGGATGTTCTCTTGTGGGTCGGCTAGAGCGAAGCGGCAGCCGATAGACAGGCGCGTCGATGTCAGCTGCCGCTTCGCTCTAGCCGACCTACGGTTGTGCGTGGAGGTGGTGGTGGCTTGACCCGTCAGGTGCGGTAATAGTCTCCGCGCCTACCGGACCTATTCGCCGCCGACGATGCCAGCAGGGCCACCAGCGCCAGTCCGGCACCCATCAGGGCGACGGCGCCGACCGACGAGACCGCTTGGCCGTCGCGGGCGGGTTTGGGTTCGCTCATGCCGCGGTGGACCTGGGCCAGCATCGGGTCGGACATCAGGTTGGTGGCGGCGCCTTGCAGCTTTGTCTTCAGGCTGGCGGCGATCACGTGATGCTTGTCGGCCATCAGGGCCTCGTAGCCCTGGCGGGCGACCTCGGCGGGGTCGTCCTTGGGACCGTCGCCGACGGGAGTGCCTTCCATGCCGGCGCGGTGGAAGAAGTTCGTCTCGGTTGGTCCCGGCAACAGGGCGGTGACGACGATGCCCTTGGGCGCCAACTCGTTCCGCAAAGCCTCGGCGAAGGAGCGGATGAACATCTTGGACGCGGAATAGACAGTCTCGAACGGACCCGGCATCAAACCGGAGATCGACGCGGTGAACAGGATCCGGCCTTCGCCACGCTTGACCATGTCGCGGACGATCAGCTTGGTCAGGTGAACCTGGCTTCGAACGTTGAGGTCGATCAAAGCCAGTTCGGCGTCGAGATCCGTCTGGCTGAAGTCGCCACCCCCCACGCCGACACCGGCGTTGGCGCAGAAGACATCGACGGGGCGTCCCAGCCTGACGACGGCGTCGTGGAACCGCTCGACACCTTCCGGCTTGGTCAGGTCTGCCGGAACGGCGGTGACATCCCGGCCCGTCTCGCGCCGGAGCAGGCCGGCGGCGCCCTCCAACTTGCTGGGATCCCGTCCACCGATGACGAGGTCATGGCCATTCCGGCCGAATTGCCGGGCCAGTTCAAGCCCGATGCCACTCGATCCGCCAGTGATGACGGCAAGCTGCCGTATCGTCATTTCCCAATTCCTCGGTAACCGCTCAGGTTGTCGTGAACGTTGTCGCCAACAGGGTGGGGGGCGTGGGGTTCCGTCGCGGCCGATGCGATCGGAGGGGGGCGATCAAGAAAGGTTCGAGGAGGAATCGTCCGGCGAAACGGGTGCCAAGGCCGTTCCCCGTGCGCGGATTAGGGCGAGTGGAGGACCGAAGGCGCCTCACACGGCCGCCGCCGCTTCCTCCGATGCTTGTTGGTTCATCTCGCGGCGACGGGCGGCCATCTCGATGAAGGCGGTGCGGAGTTTCGGGTGGTGGGCGGTGAACTGGTTGAAGTCGCGCCGTTCCAGGATCAGGAGCTTGCAATAATCGACGGCGGTGACGTCGGCGTTGCGGCGCCTGCCGCTCAGCAGCGCCATCTCGCCGAACAGGGTGCCCGCCTCCAGCCGGATGGTCCGGCCGTCCGTGTGGACCTCGACGGCGCCCGAGGAGATGAAGAACACTCCGTTGGCGCGGTCGCCGCGGCGGATCAGCCGGTCGCCCGGCGCCGCCGTTTTCGGCTGGAACAGCAGGAGCAGCCGTTCCTGGTCGTGGCTGTCGAGCATCCCCAGGACGGGGAAGGTGTTGGCCAGGGCCTGGATCTGGAGGCTATGGGCCTGCTCGCGCTCTTCGCCACGGCGTTTGGCCTCGGCGAGGCTTTCCTGAAGGGACGCGAAGTTCTCCGATCCAAAGGGGACGGCGCCGGCGGGCCGGCGTGCCTGGAGGTTTTTCCGGATGGCGTCCACGCCCAGGAAGACCAGCGGGTTCAGGATGATCGACAGGATCGCGCCGGCCAGGATCAGGTCGCGGCCCTCGGTCGGCAATAGGCCCAGCGATAGGCCCAACCCCGCCAGGATGAAGGAGAATTCACCGATCTGGGCGAGGCTCGCCGAGACCGACAGGCCCATTCCGGCGGGATAGCGCAGCAGGAGCACGATGCCGAAGGCTATCAGCGACTTGCCCAGCACGATCAAGGCGACGACGGCGATCACGGCCAGGGGTTCGCGGACCAGGATCGAGGGATCGAACAGCATGCCGACCGAGACGAAGAACAGGACGGAGAAGGCGTCCTGCAACGGCATGCTGTCCTCCGCCGCCTTGTGGCTGAAGCGTGATTCGCTCAACACCACGCCGGCGAAGAAGGCACCCAGCGCGAAGGACACGCCGAACACCACCGCCGAGCCATAGGCGATGCCGAGCGACACCGCCAGCACCGACAGGGTGAACAACTCGCGGGAGCCCGTGCGGGCGACCTTGGCGAGCAGCCAGGGCACGACCTTGGGACCCAGGATGATCGCCAGCGCCGCGAAGGCCCCGACCTTGCCCAGCGTGATCGCCAGCGTCAGCGCGATGGGGCCGTCGGCGCCGGGGCCGTGACCATCCGCCGCTCCCGGCGCGTGGCCGCCCAACGCCTCCGAGAAGGCGGGCAGCAGCACCAGCGCCAGGACCATGACGAGATCCTCGACGATCAGCCAGCCAATGGCGACGCGCCCATCGGGCGTGTTGAGCAGGTTCCTCTCCTCCAGCGCCTTGAGCAGCACGACCGTGCTGGCGACCGACAGGCTCAGCCCGAGCACCACGCCGGCGCCGATACCCCAGCCCCACAGCGAGCTGAGGCCCACGCCCAGCAAGGTCGCCAGGACGATCTGCCCGATCGCGCCAGGGATGGCGACACCTTTGACGGCCAACAGGTCGGACGCCGAGAAGTGCAGTCCGACGCCGAACATCAGGAGGATGACCCCCATCTCGGCCAGCTGGCTGGCGAGCCCGCCATCGGCGACGAAACCGGGCGTGAAGGGACCGACGAAGATGCCGGCGACCAGATAACCCACCAGAGGCGGAAGCCGCAGCCGGTCGGCCAGATATCCAAAAACGAAGGCGAGGACGAAGGCGATCGAAACCGTGGCGATCAGTGTGACGTCGTGAGGCACGCGGGCTTCCCTGCTCGGGGACTTGGGGGTGGCGGGATACTAACCGGCTGAGGCCGAAGGACGAAACGTTCAGTCTGTTTTTTCGGGAATGATGGTCGCGCCATTGCCTTCGGATGGTCGTGGGACGGACCGATCGATCAAATCGGCTTGGTTCGCTTGAACGGCTACTGAATATAGCGAAGCATATCGGTGGCTAATCCGAACCTTTCACGCTTATGCCATTCAGGAACAAGTCCACCAGATGCCCAATGCGCGTTTTCGATGAACTGTCATTTTCGATCGCTATGGAAATGGCGGTTATCACGTAAATGAAATCCGCGTAGGTGACATCGCGGCGGATGGTGCCTGCTTCTTGTCCACGCCGAAGCAGTCGATGTCCTTCCGCCGTGATCGCATCACATCCGGGCGTCCCGCATTGGATCACAGTCCCAATCGAAGCGGCGAGGCTCTGATAAGTGCTCGCGTCCCTGGCAAGCTCCTCAAGATAAGCTCGCACCGCGTCGCCAGGAGCGAGATCTGGGTCGCGTGCGCGGCTGGCCTCCGCCAGCGATAAGAAACGCTCATTGCTGGTGGCGGCCAAGAGCGCCTCGCGTGTGGGAAAGCGACGATAAAGCGTACCGATACCGACGCCCGCGCGCTTGGCAACCTCCTCCAACGGAACATCCGCTCCTCTTTCCAGGAAAAGCTCCTCGGCGGCGGAAAGGATGAGTTCGCGGTTTTTCCGCGCGTCAGCCCGGAGGGTAGGTTCATCGCTCAATTTTTTCCTCATCGCTTGCCAAGTGGAGGCTACCTCCATATCCTATGTGGAGCAATCCTCCACTTGTCGAGAAGGGTATTGTGACATGACGAGACGTTTCGAAAACAAAGTCGTGGCGATAACGGGAGGCAGCGACGGCATCGGCCTCGCGACGGCGAAACTCTTCGCCCTCGAAGGCGCGCGCGTGTACATCACAGGGCGTCGGCAAGAACCACTCGCCGAGGCCGTGAAAGAGATCGGCCATGGGGCGGTCGGCGTGCAAGGTGACGTCACCAACTCCGCCGACGTCGCCCGGCTTTACGAACGGATCCAACGCGACCACCAAAAGGTCGATGTCGTGTTCGCCAATGCGGGCATTTACGAGGCCGCTCCACTCGATGCGATCGACGACGCGCGTTTCGACGCGACCTTCAACGTCAATGTGAAAGGCATGGTTTTCACCGTGCAGAAAGCACTACCGCTGATGGCGGCGGGAAGTGCCGTCGTCCTCAATGGCTCCGTCGCTGGCGGTAAAGGCCTGCCAGGCCAGTCTCTTTACAACGCCAGCAAGGCGGCGGTGCGTTCATTCGCCCGAAGCTGGACGAATGACCTCAAGGAGCGAGGCATCCGCGTGAACGTGGTCTCACCTGGTGGAACGGAAACACGCATGATACGGAGTTACCTCGAATCGCAACCGGAAGTCGAGGAGGAGCTCAGTAAAAGCGTTCCGCTTGGGCGGTTGGGGGAACCGAACGAGGTGGCGTGGGCAGTCCTCTTCCTGGCATCGAGCGAGAGTAGCTTTGTCGCTGGACATGAGCTTTTTGTCGATGGCGGTTTCGCCGCGGTCTAGGCCCTGGGGCATGGCTCGTCCAGTTCCATGGATTGGATACCGATGATGAAGGCGGGACCGGTCATGGCGTGGCCTCATCCTCGTCCGCGGCCCCATGCCCGGCCGTTCGTCGCGCGGAACGGCCAAGTCAACCATGGCGGCCGACCGAAACCGTACCACGCTCCACCCGACCCACAAACCCAAGAACCTCCAAGGAGTTGATCGCCCCCGCGATCCTTACAGCATGTCCTCCAGCGTCGAGTTGATCGGCACCTCGGTGATGCTGGAGGTGTTGGGGAGGTCGAGGACGAAGGCGACGGTGCGGGCGATGTCGGCGGGTTGGGTGATGTCCTCCGGCGCCCGGTTGGTCAGGTTGGCGGACATGTCGGTCGCGACGTAGCCGGGGCAGATCGCGGTGGCGCGGATGCCCTGGTCCCAGCCGGCGTGCCGGATCGAGTGGGTCAGCGCCATGGCCGCGAACTTGCTGAGCGCGTAGGTGCCGGAGCGGGCGCTCTTCACCCGCTTGCCGGACAGCGAGACGATGGTGACGACGCGTCCCTGGCCGGACGCGGTCAGCCACGGCCACGCCGCCTGGACCAGCCGGAGCGGCGACTTGACGTTGACTTGCATCAGGGCGTCGATGTCGCCATCGTCGGCCTCGATCACGGTCTTTGGGATCATGATGCCGGCGTTGGCGATGACGGCGTCGATCCGGCCGAACCGCTCGGCCGTCGCCTCCGCCCAGGCTTTCTCGGACTTCGGGTCGGTGGCGTCGAAGCGGTGGACCAGGGCGCCTTCAGGCGCGTCCGTCAGCTTGGCCGGATCGCGGACACCCAGGCTGAGTTCCCAGCCCTGGTCCGCCAGCGTTCGGGCGATGGCGAGGCCGATGCCGCGGTTGGCGCCGGAGATCATCGCGACGCGGTTTGGGGTGGTGGGCGATGGCATCACGGCTTCTCCCAGCCGCCGGCCTTGGCCGAGCGGAACAGGGCGTCGATCACGCGCATGTTCAGGATGGCGTCGGCGATCGGGTGCTCCAGTCGCTCCTGGCCCAGGACCACGCGGGAGAAGGCGTCGCCTTGCAGCGTGTACTGATCGCAGGGGGGGAATTCCTCGACCACGGCGCCGCCGCCCATGAGGTCCCGGCCGTCGTCGACCAACAGGCGCGTCGTCTCGGAGGGTGGGGCGTTGAAGGGGATCTGGATCTCGATCCTGCCCTTGGTGCCGCTGATCGTGACGCGCTGGTGGGGATTGAGCTGGGTGGCGCAGGTGAACCCGAGATGCCGGTGGCCGGGGAACTCCGCCAAGGCGGAGGTCAGCCGGTCGGTGTGCATCGCCGGGTCGCGGTCGATCAATCCCACCACCCGCTCGGGCTCGGCGTCGAAGATGTGGCGGGCCGTGGCGATGGCGTAGCAGCCGATGTCATAGAGCGCGCCGCCGCCGATGTCGGCCTTGTTGCGGACGTTCTCGGGATCGGCGTTGAAATAGGAGAAGAAGGTCTGGATCGCGCGGACCTCGCCGATGGCGCCGCTCGCGGCGATCTCGCGGGCGCGGCGCCATTGCGGGTGATGGCGCACCATGAAGGCCTCGGCGGCGATACGGCCGGAGCGGGCCTCCGCCTCGGCGATCCGGCCGGCCTCGTCGGCGGTCAGCCCGACCGGCTTCTCGCACAGCACGTGCTTGCCGGCCTCCAGCGCCTTGAGGGTCCAGGGCACGTGCAAGTGGTTGGGCAGCGCGTTGTAGACGACCTGGATGTCCGGATCGGCCAGCAACTCCTCGTAGCTTCCATAGGATTTGGGAATGCCGAGGGAGGCCGCGACCTCGGCCGCCTTGGCCGCGTCGCGGGACCCGATGGCGTCGACCCGGCTGAACTCGCCGCGCTGGAGGGCGGGGATCACCTTCTCGCGCGCGATCTTGGCGGTGCTGAGAACGCCCCAGGAAATGGTCTGGCTCATGGATTCCTCGTTCTTCTTGCTTGGATTATCTTGTTTGTTCTTGGGGGTCAGGAGGCGAGCACGAAGTGGTCCGGCGCGACCTCGACAAAGTTCCGCGGCGGCGCCACGTGGTCCAGGGGGTGGATCGGGCTGCGCGGTTCGTCACCGGGCGGGATGGGGTCGTGGGAGCGGCGGCGCGGGTCGGGGACCGGAACCGCGGCGAGCAGGCGCCGGGTATAGTCATGGCGCGGGTTGCCGATCACCTCGGCGCGCGGGCCGATCTCGACGATCTCGCCCAGATACATCACGGCGACCCGGTGGCTGACCCGCTCGACCACCGCCATGTCGTGGCTGATGAACAGGTAGGCGAGGTTGAACTCGTCCTGGAGGTCGAGCAGCAGGTCGATCACCTGAGCCTTGATCGAGACGTCGAGGGCCGAAACCGCCTCGTCCGCGATGACCAGCTTGGGCTGGAGCGCCAAGGCCCTGGCGATGCAAAGCCGCTGGCGCTGGCCGCCGCTGAACTCGTGGGGAAAGCGGGTGGCGTGGCCGGGCTCCAGCCCGACGCGATGGAGCAGATAGGCGACCTTCTCCCGCACCTCGCGCTTGGTGGCGACGCCGTGCAGCAGCATCGGCTCCGCGATGGCCGAGCCGACGGTCTGGCGCGGGTCAAGCGAGCCGAACGGGTCCTGGAAGATCATCTGGATCTTGCGGCGCGCGGCCTGGAGCGCCTTCTTGTCCAGGGTCAGGATGTCCTGCCCGTCGAACCGGACGGAACCGGCTGCGGGTTCGACCAACCGCAGGATGCTTCGCCCGGTGGTGGACTTGCCGCAGCCGGACTCGCCCACCAGGGCCAGCGTCTCGCCCTCGCGGACGGTGAACGAGACCCGCTCGACCGCGTGGACATTGCCGACGTGCCGGCTGAGGAAGCCGCCCTTGACCGGGAAGCGGGTGACAAGGTCGCGGACCTCCAGGATCGGCTTCCGCTGGGGCTTGACCGTCTCGATCCGGTCGCCGGCATCGTCGGCGAAGCGGCGCGGGCCGGTCGAGCCCGCCATGTCGCCAAGCCGCGGCACCGCCGCCAGCAGCATCTGGGTGTAGGGGTGCTCGGGGGCGGCGAAAACCGCCTCCGCCGTGCCGTCCTCGACCAGCCTGCCGTTCCGCATCACCAGCACGCGGTCGCTGATCTGGGCGACCACGCCCATGTCGTGGGTGATGAACAGGATGGCCGTGCCGGTCTCGCGCTGCAACTCGCGCAGCAGATCCAGGATCTGGGCCTGCACGGTGACGTCCAGGGCGGTGGTCGGCTCGTCCGCGATCAGCAGCTTGGGCCGGCAGGCCAGCGCCATGGCGATCATCACCCGCTGGCGCATGCCGCCGGAGAAGGTGTGCGGGTGCTGGTTGAAGCGCCGCTTGGCGTCGGGGATGCGGACGCGGTCGAACAGGCGGAGCGCTTCGGCCTCGCATTCGCGGTCGTTGCCCCGGCTGTGGTAGCGCAGCGCCTCCTTGACCTGGAAACCGACCGGCAGCACCGGGTTGAGGCTGGTCATCGGCTCCTGGAAGATCATGCTGACTTGTCCGCCCCGGACCTCGCGCATCTGGCTTTCCGACAGGGACAGGATGTCCCGGCCGTCGAGCCGGATGGCGCCGGTCATGCGGGCGGTTGAGGGCAGCAGGCGGAGGATCGACAATGCGGTGACGCTCTTGCCGGAACCGGATTCGCCGACCACCGCGACGGTCTCACCTGCGTTGACGGTGAAGCCCAGGTCCTGGACCACGCTACGCCCGGCGAAGTCGATCCGCAGGTCCTCGACGGAGAGGACGGGGGTCGCTTGGGAGGGAGGCGCACCGGTCATGACTCGGTCCTCAGGTTGGGATCGATCGCGTCGCGCAGGCCGTCGCCGATCAGGTTGAGCGCCAGCACCAGGATCAGGACGGCGAGGCTGGGGAACAGGGCCAGCGAGTAGCTGTCCAGGATGTTCTCGAAACCCTCGCGGACCATGCCGCCCCAGGTCGGCGTCGGCGGCGCCACGCTGAGCCCGATGAAGGCCAGCGACGCCTCGACCCTGACGGCGGTCGCCATCCAGAGCGACGCCATCACCAGCACGTCGGGGATGATGTTGGGCAGCAGGTGGCGGAACATGATCCTGCTGTCGGAATAGCCCAGCGCCCGTCCGGCCTGGACGAATTCCCGCTCGCGGAGCGCTATGGTCGGCGCCCGGGCGATGCGGGCGAAGGCCGGCACCGCCGTGAAGGCGATGGCGAGGATCAGGTTGGTGACGCTGGCGCCCAGCATGGCCACCAGGATCAGGCCCAGGATCAGCGACGGGAAGGCCAGGATGACGTCCATCACCTGCATGATGACGATGTCCAGCTTGGCGCCGAAATAGCCCGAGACGAGGCCGATCAGGGTCCCGACCACGACCGCCACCAGGATCGAGCACAGCCCGATCAGCAGCGACAGCCGCGCCCCGTACATGATGCGCGAGAAGGTGTCGCGGCCATAGGAGTCGGTGCCCAGCCAGTGCAACGCCGAAGGCGACTGGAGCGTCTCCAGGATGTTCTGTTCCAGCGGATCGTGCGGCGCCAGCCACGGCGCCAGCACGGCGGCGGCGATGATGATCAGGAGGGCCAATCCGCCCACCCAGGTCGTGGCGTTCATCCGGAACGCGCGGGCGACCGCGCGCCACGCCATGGTGGCGACGGCGCCGAACTCCGATTGGGCGAAGCCGCCGGGGGCCATGCGTTTCTCCGAGCCGTCGGTCATCGATACTGTACCCTGGGGTCGACCAGTCCATAGACCAGGTCGGTGAGAAGATTGATGACCACGACGATGAAGGTGTAGATCACCATCATGCCCTGGAGCATCGTGTAGTCGCGCTGGCCCAGCGCCCCGACGATCAGCTTGCCCAGCCCCGGCCGGTTGAAGACGATCTCGGTCAGCACCGAGTTGCCGATCAGGATGCCGAGATAGAGGCCGACGACCGTGACCACCGGGATCAGCGAGTTGCGGAAGGCGTGGCGCCAGATCACGACGTTGCGCGGCACCCCCTTGGCCCTGGCCGTCCTGACATAGTCCTGGCTCATCACCTCCAGCATCGCCGAGCGGGTCACGCGGGTGATGTAGGCGGCCATGATCAGGCCGAGGTTGACGGCGGGCAGGGTGAGGTCGCGCAGCTTGCCGGCGAGGCTGGTGTCCTGGCCCGAACTGATCACCGGGAACCAGCGCAGCTGGATGGCGAACAGCAGCAGCAGGATGACAGCCGAGACGAAGGCCGGGGCCGACAAGCCCAGCAGCGACACGATGCGGGTGAGGTAGTCGGGGATGCGGTTGCGGTTGACCGCGGCCCAGATGCCCAGGGGCACCCCGAAAGCGAGCCCGAGCACCAGGGCCGCCAGTGTCAGCTCGATCGTGTAGGGCAGGACGTTCAGCACCTCCTGGACGACGGGACGGCCCGTCGCCATGGAGACGCCCCAGTCGCCCCGGACCACGCCGCCCAGGAAGTCGAGGTACTGGACGATCAGCGGCTGGTCGAGCCCCAGCTTGTGGCGCAGCGCCTCGATGGTGGCGGCGCTCGCCTGATCGCCCAGCACGACCGAGGCCGGGTCGCCGGGGAGCACCCGGACGATGAAGAAGACCAGCGTGAGCACCGCGAACAGCGTGATGACGGCGAAGCCGATCCTTTTCAGGACGAAGGCTGTCATGGCCAGCTCCGGGTTGCGGGGATCAGTTGGTGAAGCGGGTCTTCTCGGTCACCGGCGGGATCAGGCTGAGCGAGGCCTCGACCGGATAGCCGAAGTCCAGCGTGTCCTTCCAGGCCCAAAGCTGGAGCAGTTCGAACATCGGCACCGCGCAGACCTGCTCGACGATCTTCTTCTGGGCCTCGGCCCACAGCGCCTTCTGCTTCTCGGGATCGGGCTCGACGCGGGCGGCCTTGATCTCGGCGTCGGCGATGTCGCAGTGGGAGAAGTTGGTGACGGCGCTAGGCTTGCCGACGATGGCGTCGGATTCGAAGAACTGCGTCAGGTAGGTGTCGGCGACCGGGAAGCGCGCCGCGCCATAGAGCACGACCTGCGACAGGTCCTGCCGGATCTGGGCATGGAAGGTCGGGTGGTCGACCGGCGCCAGGTTGAGCGTGATGCCCGCCTGCTTCAGCAGCGCCTGGACCGCCTGCATCGTGTTCATCATCGACGGCAGGGTGGTCTGGATCGAATTGATCGTGATGCCGTCGGGGTATCCCGCCTCGGCCAGCAGCTTCTTGGCCTTGGCCGGATCATAGGGAGCGAGGCCGACATCGGCGTGGCCGAGATAGCCCGCCGGAACGATCGAGGTCGCCTCGCGGGCGATCTCGGCACCCTTGAACTTGACCAGGGCGGGACGCTGGATGGCGTCCGCGATGGCTTGGCGGACGCGGATGTCGTCCAGCGGCTTCTGGGTCATGTTCAGGTGGACGTTGAACAGCTCGCCCGGCCCGAGGACGACCACCTTGGTGTTGGGCAGCTGCTTCATCCGGTTGATCCAGTTGGGATCCTGCCTGCCATAGGACAGGTCGATCTCGCCCGACTGATAGGCCAGGTCGCGGCTGCTGTCCGACAGGATGTAGCGGTAGGTGACCTCCTTGATGTGCGGCGCGCCCCGGAAATAGGCCTCGTTGGCCTTCAGCTTGACGAACTGCTGCGGCTGGTACTCGACGAACTGGAACGGGCCGGTGCCGACCGGATGCCGCGCGAAATCGTCGCCGGCCTTCTCCGCCGCCGCCTTGCAGATGATGTTGCCGCCATGATACGGCGCCAGCAGGCCCAGGAAACCGGGCACCGGCTTGGACAGCACGATCTTGACGGTCTTGGGGTCGGCGGCCTCGATCGTCTGGAAGGCGGCGTATTCCGCGAAGAAGCTGGACGACGCCTTGGACGCCGCGCGCTTCAGCGAGAACACGACATCGTCGGCCGTCAGCTTGGCGCCGTCGTGGCACTGGACGTCGTCCCGCAGCGAGAAGGTCCAGGACAGCTTGTCGTCGGTGCTGGTCCAGCTGGTCGCCAGATCGGGCTCGATCGCCTCGGGCGTCGCCTTGCCCGGCGTGATGCGGACCAAGCCGTTGAACATCATCGACACGACGCCGATGTCCGGCGTCGAGGTCGCGCGGAACGGGTCCATGGTGCCGAGGTCGTTTCCGGCGGCCGCGATGCGCAGCGACGTGCCCTGGGCGTGGGCGCCGGAGACGCCGGCGGCGAGGACGAGGCCCGCCAGCAGGGCGGTGCGGAGATGGGTGTGCCTAAGTTTCTTCACGGATAGCCTTCCCTGTAGAAGTCGTACCGGCGCGGCTTGTTTGGGTTTCGTCCGCTTGTCCGGGGATTGTTGGGTCTCTTTGGTGGAGTGGTTGGCCCTATGCCTCATCAACCATGCAGGGCCAGGGGCTCGAACGCCGCCCCTTGTCTCCTGAAGCGCGACAGGGTGAAGGGAGTGATCGGCATCGCCGTCCGCTTGGTTTCGACCAAATCCGCGACGATGGTTCCGGTGACGGGCCCCAAGCAAAAGCCATGCCCGGAGAAGCCCATCGCGATGGTCAATCCCTCGAAGTCCGCCGAGGCCTCGATCACGGGGAGGCCGTCCGGGGTCAGGTCGATCAGTCCGGCCCAGACCTCGTCGATGCGGGCGTCCTTGAAGGCCGGCACGACGGTTCCGAACAGGCGTACGACCTCGGCGACGCTATTCATGCTGGGGCGCACCGCTGGACGAATCTCACCATTATCCCTGGGGCCGCTCTCCATGTCGCCGTGCCATGTTTCCAGCCCGCTGGTGACGCGGAAACGGCCGTTGACCTCCTGCCTACCGGCGCAATCGGCGTTGGCCACGCCGATCACCGGGCCGAGTGTCGGCGCCTGGGCCGCCGAGCGCAGCACGGTCACCATCGGCACCTGGAGGGGAACCGCCAGCCCCAATGGGTCGAGCAGGTCGTTGCCGAAGATGCCGGCGCTGACGACGACATGGTCGGCGGGGATGAAGCCCTTGTCGGTGGCGACGCCGGTGACGCGGCCGGAGGCCGTCTCGATCCGCAGCGCCCGTTCGCCGAACCGCGTCACCGTGCCTAATCTTTGGGCGGCCTGGACGTAGGAGAGCACCGTCGCCTTGGGATCGGCGGAGCCGTCGGTCGGGCACCACGACGCGGCCATGACCCGGTCGGACACGGCGGGCGCCACGGACGCGATGTCGGCGGTGTCGGTCAGCAGCGTCAATTCCAGCCCGGCGGCGGATTGCTCGGCCACCAGTTTCTGGATGACCGGCACCTCGTCGACGGTGCGGGCGAGGCGCAGGTTGCCGTTGCGGCGGTAGCTGGTCTCGCCGTCCAACTCCCCGGCCAGTCCGATCCAGCGCTCGACGGCGGCTGTGGCGAGCGGCAGTTCGGCGGGGTGGCGGCCGGATTGGCGGACACCCGCCAGCGTCCATCCCGACGCCATCGCGGCCGGCGAGTAGCGGTCCAGCAAGGTGACCTTGAAGCCGCGCCGGGACAGCTCGTAGGCGCTCGCGGCGCCGCTGATCCCGGCTCCGACGACGATAACATCAGTCATGATCGATCACAGGCCCTGTAAACATGTGAATAGGGGGTTCCCAAGCGTCAGGCGGTCATCAGGATTTCGGCGGGGGTGATCCTGGATGGCGGGCCGGGAGGCGCGAAGGCGGGCTCCGCCGGCGTCTCCAGCGCGCGCATCTGGCGCTTGATCAGGCGGACCAACTCGCCCATGCCGGAACTGACGCAACGGTTGGTTGGCGTCGCCAGCACCAGGGAGCGTTCCAGGAAGGGCTCGACGATCAGCGAGCTGACCAGCTTGCCGGCCTCGATCTCGCCCTGGATGGCGGCTTCGGGCAGGATGGCGCAGCCCATGTCGCCCTCGACCAGCCGCAGCATGGACGAGATGGAATCGCATTCGGCGTGCACGTTCAGGGTCATGCCCTGGCGCGTCGCCCAGGTCTCGACCTGCTGGCGCAGGCCATGGTTGCGGCTTGGCAGCACCAGGGGAAGGTCGGGCAGTTCGCGCGACGGCGTGCGCGGCGGCAGCGGCCCGCGCTCGGCCGACGCCACCAGGTGCATCCGCTCGGTCAGCAGCGGTTCGGCGTTGAGGCGTTGCGTGGCCTCGTTGGCGTAGAGCACCGCCAGGTCGATGCGGCCATTGGTCAGCCATTCCAGCAGATGGCCGTTGAACGCCTCGGTGAAGCGCAGCTTGATGTCTGGATAGGCGGCGTAGAGGGTTCGGGCGAGCGGCACGGTCAGGATGCGGGCGACGGTCGGTGGCATGCCGATGTTGGCGCTGTCGATGCCGCCCTTGCACAGGTTCAGCATCTCGGTCCGGGCTTCGGCCAACTGCTCCAGGATGGAGGTCGCCCGGGCGTAGAGCCGTTCGCCCGCCTCGGTCAGGACGACGCCACGCCCGTTGCGGTAGAGTAATGGAACGCGCAGATCGGTTTCCAGATCGCGGACATGGCGGCTCAAAACAGGTTGCGTCTTGCCCAGGAGAATGGCCGCCTGAGAGAAACTCCCGGCTTCAACGACTTTGACGAAGTACTCGATGTCTCTCTGATTCATGACCCCTCACGTTCGTTAGGGGGCAAACCTGCGTCGGGTCTACCTCGTATTTGAGTATCGGGAGATATCCGGCGGGAGACCTGATGAGCATTGACTGTCTCTGCCCGTTCCGATGCTGGGCCAAGCTCAACGTGTTTTTTCTTGATGGTCAACACAATTCTTATTATCAGAGTATATAAAGATTGCTGTTCGAATAATCGGAACATGACGCTGGGGTGACGGGGCCATGACGGGACTAAGCTCATCATCCAACGCCGAACGCGCCGCCGCCGTGCTGCTGGTCCTGGGAGAGGCTGGTTCAGACGGGTTGGCGCTGAAGGACATCGCGGCCCGCATGGGCGAGGCGAAACCGGCCGTCCACCGCACGCTGGTGGCGCTGGCCAAGCACGGCTTCGTCGAGCAGGCGCGCAACCGCGGCGGCTATCGGCTGGGGCCGTCGATCTACGCGTTGGCCTGCCGCCAGAACACGGCGGCGGAGAAGGTGCGGAAGTGGCGTCCGGCCCTGATGGCGCTGGCCGAACGGCTGGGCCACGGGGTCTACCTGATGGAGCGCGCCGGCATGGACGCGGTCGTCCTGGACATGCACATGGGAACCGCCCCGATCCAGGCGCTGACCAATGGGGTCGGCGGCCGGCTGCCGATGGGTTTGGGGCCGGGCAGCGCCAGCATCCTCGCCATGCAGGACGGCGGCACCCGCGACTTCATCCTGACCGCCAACGCCGACCGTTTCGCCCAGCGCGCCATTGGTCAGGATATCGTGCGGCGGATGGTCGAGCGGGCGGCCGAGCAGGGCTTTGGCATCGACCTGGGCGAGATCATCCCCGGCTGCGGCGGCATCGCGATCCCGATCCGCGAACGCGGTGGAGGCACGACGACGGCGATCTCCACCGCGATGCCGCTGTCATTCCTAAGCCAGCCAAACATCGATTTGGTGCTGCGGGAGATCAGGGCGGTGATCGCGGCGGGGTGAGGAGAGCGGCGTGATGTCGGAACAGGGGCGGAAACACGATGTCGTGGTGATCGGTGGCGGACAATCCGGCCTCGCCGTCGGCTACTTCCTGCGCCGGACGGGACTCTCATACGTCATCCTGGACCAGGAGGCTGGCTCGGGCGGCGCTTGGCGGCATGGGTGGGATACGTTGACCTTGTTCTCGCCCGCGAAATGGAATTCGCTTCCCGGTTGGCCAATGCCACCGTCGGAAGGCGAGTTTCCAGGCCGCGACCACGTGATCGACTATCTGGTCCGGTACGAGGCCCGCTATGATTTTCCCATCGTCCGCCCGGTCCGGGTCGAGACGGTTGACCGTGATGGCGATGAACTCGTGGTGCGGACGGAGGGCGGCGATTGGCGGGCGCGGGCGGTCGTCAGCGCCACCGGAACATGGAGCCAGCCTTTCGTTCCCGATTACCCAGGCGCCGCGGATTTCGAGGGCGCCCAGATCCATTCCGCCGATTACCGAGGGCCGGACGGCTTCGCGGGCCAGACTGTACTGGTCGTCGGAGGCGGCAATTCGGGCGCGCAGATCCTGGCGGAGGTCTCGAAGGTCGCCAACACCCTCTGGGTGACGCTGGAGGCCCCGACTTTCCTGCCTGACGACGTCGATGGGCACGTGCTGTTCGAGCGCGCCACCGATCGGTTGCACGCGAACCTCGAGGGACGGAAACCCGGAACACCCAAGGGCGGATTGGGCGATATCGTCATGGTGCCGTCCGTCATCGACGCCCGCGAACGCGGCGTGCTCGGCTCCGTGCGGCCGTTCGAACGCTTCACCGGAACCGGCGTGGTTTGGCGCGACGGTACCGGGACGAGGATCGACGCGGTGATCTGGTGCACGGGGTTCCAACCGGCGTTCGCTCCCCTGAGCCGGCTGGGGCTGGTCGAGCCCGGAGGCCGGGTGCGGGTCGAGGGGACCCGCTCCGTGGCGGAACCCCGCCTGTGGCTTGTCGGCTATGGCGAGTGGACGGGTTTCGCGTCGGCGACGCTGATCGGCGTCATGCGCGGCGCCCGTGACACCGTACGGGAAATCGAGGCGGCACTCCGCTGAACGCGCCTCATATCCCGGCCACCGTCAGAACATGTCGGCCAGCCAAGGCCTTGGACCCGCGAAGAGGGTGGTCGCCGCGGCGAGGGCTTGGGGAGTGGCTTTGATGCGGCCCAGGTCGGCCAGCACGCGGGGCGTGACGTGGCTGGTGTAGAGGGTCGCGAGCGCGTCGACGCCGAGTTCCAGATCGGCGTCGCCGGAGGAGCCGAGGCGTTCGACGGAGGCGCGGCCATCCTCGACTTCCAATCGGTACAGGCCGGCGTTGTCGGGGAGCAGGGTGTCGGTGACGTTCAGCGTCAGGGCGGTGCTGACGCCAAGCGGCCAGCCACGCGCCAGGAGGGCGCCGGCGACGTCGGTGACGCGGAGCATCCATTGCTCCCATGAGGCGATGGTGACGCCGACCTCGGGGAGATGGTGGAGCAGGAGGTCTTCCGGGCTGCCGGTCCAGGAGACCGTGTTGACCTGCGAGTGCCAGCCGGCCAGGAAGGCCAGGATCGCGCGGGCCGCCCGCAGGGTCAGGGCGGCCCAGTCCTCGACGTGCAGGGAGCGGTCGGGCGATTTGGGTCCCAGGGTCAGATAGCCTTCGGGACCTTTGTCGCCGGGTATCAGATAGGTGTCGAACGGCCGGTCGGAGGTTCCCCGCGCCCGCTGCCACATCAGGGGGCCGCGTTCCAGCAGGCCATTGGTCCTGCGTGCCTGTTCCGATTGCAGCGCGGCGATCAGGGGCGCGTCCGTTGCCGAGGCCAGTTGGGGGATCGGGTCGGGACGCTGACCGCGCAGCATGGCGAGCGGCACGCGGTAGACCATCCTGGTGCCGGCGTTGGCGTAGCCAACCTTGGCGTAGAGCGGCTGGGTGGCGGCGTAGAGGGTCGAGATCGGCAGGCCGTCGGCGCGGGCCTCCTCCAGCATGGCGGTCATCATGCGGGTGGCCGTTCCTTGGCCTCGTTCGGCGGGATCTATCGTGACCGCCGCGATGCCCCGGCAGGGAACGGCGCGTCCGCCGAAATACTGCCCCATGTCCAGCAGGGCGACCGTGCCCACCGCGACGTCGGAGCGTCGCATCACCCGGAAGTTGGCTTGACCGATGATTGACATGTAGTGCCGGACACCGTCGGCCGTGGAGGCGAAGGCGTGGCGGAACAGGTGCGGCATCCGGTCGAGATCGGATGATTGGAGCGGGGCGTATTCGAGTGAGCTGGCCATGATGGCATGGTTTACCCCGCCATCATTCCGGTCGGCAAGGGGGCGGGGCGATGTCGTCAGCCGGCGGGATGGGCGCTGAACGCCGCCAGGAAGCGGTCGCGGAAACTCTCCATCGGTAAAGGGGGCGTGGTCGGTTGTTCCGTCACCGGAACCATGCCGGAGGTGAAGCCCCATTCCTCGAACGGGGCCAGCAGTTCCGGATCGCGGCTGATGATGTGGATCGGCACCGAGCGCGACGCGCCTTCGCCGGTGATCAGCGGGGCTGGCTGGTGATCGCCCAGGATGATGATCAGGGAGTCATCGTGGATGTGGTGGGTGATATAGTCGCGCAAGGTTTTCAGCGTGTAGTCGACCGAATCGGCGTATTTGCGCGTGATGTCGTTCCAGGCCGGACCGGAGGGCGGAGCGGCGGATGGGTTCTTGAGGCCGCGATACACGCTGCCGTCGCCGAGGCTGTCCCAATCGTCGAGCAGCGGGGGCAGCGGTTCCCACGGCCCATGGCTGCTGATCAGCGCGTATTCGATGAACAGCGGCTGGTCGCGCTGGCGCAGTTCGCGGCGGTGGATGAAGTCCAGGGTGTACTGGTCGGGGATGGCGGCCCAGCCGAACGCGGGGCCGGCGTATTCCATGTCCTCGCTTCGCCAGATCCGGTCGAACCCCCAATACTCGCCCTCCGGCCAAGGCCGCGTCAGCGCCGGCATCACCGCCAGGGTGCGATAGCCGGCGCGGCTGAAATAGCGGGCGAGCGACTGCCTGCCGCTGGTCAGCATCAGGTCGTAGAGACCCTGGTCGCCCAGCCGCTCGCCACTGAGGAAGGTGCCATGGGCGAGCCAGGATTGACCGCCTCGGATGGGGGACTCGATCAGGCCGGAGCGGACGCCGAACCCCTCCGCCGCCAGCGCCCTGTCGAAGTCCTGGAGCGTCGGTTCGACCACCGAGCGGTAGCGGGGATTGGCCAGCACCGTCTCGCCATAGGATTCGAAGAACATGAGGTGTACGTCGCGGCGGCCGAGATGGGCCAGCACGTCTTCGTCGGACAGGCTGGCGAACGGGTCGTTCCCGAACCGCTCGGCATGGGTCGCCCGCAGGGTGGACGCGCGCGCCATCACCGAGGCTTGCCCGGCAAGAAGGGACGCCGCCCCTTCGTCCACCGGCGCGAAGGGGCGGACGCCGATCAGGGTCAGGGCCCCCAGGCCCGCCAGCGCCGCGCCGAACAGCCGGCGGTTTGGACGCCGGTCCAGGAAGCGGGCGGCCGTCCGGAAAGCCAGCAGGTTGAGGAGGAGGAGGGCCACCAGCGCCACCGGCACCGCGACGCAGGCCGCGGCGGTTTGCGCCAGGGTGGCCGATCCGTTGAGCACCTCCAGGATCGCCGGCAGCAGCATCAGGTCGAGCGACAGGTTGACCGGACGCCCGATCAGCGTGTTGCAGGCGAAATCCGCCAGCCGAAGGATGATCAGGAACAGGACGGACAAGGAAAGCGCCAGCCGCGCCGCCGTTCCGACCCGCCAGCCCGCCGCGGCGGCCAGCGCCATGAGGCCGAACAGGAACGCCACCTCCAGCGACGGGCGCAGATGGTTCGGTCCGAACAGGCCGCCGGCCCAGTTGGGCAGGTTCAGCGCGAGGCCGAGATAGGCCCAGGAGAGCAGGAACCCGATGGCGAGGAGGATCGTTCTTGAGGCGCTGGGCATCTCTGCTTTCGTCGGACGGTCGCGAGGAAGGGTAGATGAATGCCCGATTTAGTCAAATCCACGGCGCGGTCACCGATTGGCCTGTGGTTTTCGACGTCGGATTGACGAGGATCAAAGCGGGTGACCCAACCCGCCGCGATGATGCCGCCATGTCGAATCCCTCGCTTCCTTTGCGCGCGGTGGTGCTCAAGGTGACCGTGGCGCTGATCGTCAAGATCGCGATCATCGCCGCCGCCGTCTATTATCTGTGGCCGGCTCCCAAGTTCCCGACCTGACTGGAGGTCCGGGGAACCAATCCCGTCCGGGCTGTTCCATATCGTCATACCTTCCTGCGCCCATCTCCGGTAAGAGTGGGCTCCGATAGGAACGGGCGCCCCCATTCTCCCGTCCGACCAGAGCCTCGCGGAGGAACATCGTGGAATACAACTCACCCAGCGACCATCCCATCCAGCCGGCGCGCATCCAGAGCATCCTGCCCCGGCTGAACGCCTTGGCGCCGGCCTTCGAGGCCGAGACCACCCATGGACGGCTGGCGCTGGAGGATTATCGCGGGACCTGGGTCGTGCTGTTCTCGCATCCGGCCGACTTCACGCCCGTCTGCACGACCGAGTTCGTGGCGTTCGCCAAGCTGGCGCCGGTGCTGAAACAGCGGAACACCGAACTGCTGGGGCTGTCGATCGACAGCATTTACAGCCATCTGGCCTGGGTCAACGCGATCCGCGACAAGTTCGGCGTCGAAATCCCGTTTCCGGTGATCGCCGATGGCAACCGGGAGGTGGCGTCCCTCTATGGCATGATCAATCCGGACGAAAGCTCGACCGAGACCAGCCGCTGCCTGTTCGTCATCGACGACAAGGGCATCCTGCGCGCCATGATCTATTACCCGCTGACGACGGGGCGCAACACCGACGAGGTGGTCCGGCTGGTCGACGCGCTCCAGACGACGGACCGGCACAAGGTCGCGACCCCCGCCAATTGGAACCCCGGCGACAAGGTGATCGTGCCGCCGCCACGCACGGTCGAGGACGCGGAGGCGCGGAAGTCGCTGGGCTATGACTGCGTCGACTGGTGGTATTGCGAGACCACCGTACCGAATGCTGTATCGGCCGCGGAGCGGAAGGGTTGACCGGGCGTCCGCGCCGATGGCCTGCATCAATCCGGACGGCACCCTGACCGAGGTCGCGCGCCGTGTGCTGGGAGCCATGGCGCGCAGGGGGGCGGCCTTCGCCGTGCCGGAGGACTTGGCTGGCGAGACCGGAGTGCCGCTGCACCGCGTCCGCGCGACCGTGCGTGAGACCGGCCGCGCCAAGCTGATAGAGGACGATGGCGCGGGATGGCGGCTGACCGCGCTGGGCCGCGAGGCGCTCGATCTGGATGAGGATGATGGGGAGTTGGCGTGACCAGCGTTCCACCGCCCGCGGCGCCCGCTCCCTACGCGACGGTCGCGATCGTCACCTTGTGTGTCGTCCTGTTCGCGGCGCAGGGAGCCTTGTCCGAACCGGCGGCCTGGAACTTCGTGCTGGGGTTCGCGATGATCCCGGGCGTGGTCATGGGGGACCGGCCGCTACCGGCCGGCATTCCCACCTTCGGCGGTGTCTTCAGCCTGTTCTCCGCCATGTTCCTGCACGCCGACTCGTGGCATCTGATCGGCAACATGCTGTTCCTGTGGCTGTTCGGCGACAGCGTCGAGACGGCGATCGGGCATCTCCGCTTCACCCTGTTCTACCTGCTGTGCGGGCTGGGGGGAGCCGCCGGCCAGATCCTGTCCGATCCCGGATCGCTGGAGCCGGTGGTGGGGGCGAGCGGCGCCATCTCGGGCGTCCTGGCCGCCGCCGTGGTGCTGCATCCGCGCTCGCCGCTCAGCATACCGTTGCCGGGCGGCGTACGCTTCCGCCTGCCGGTGCCGGTGTACGTGGCGCTCGGCGGCTGGCTCGGCATCCAGATCATGGAGGCGGTGACGGGAGGACCCGACAACACCGTGGCTTGGTGGGCCCATCTCGGGGGGTTCCTGACCGGAGCGGTCCTGGTGGCGATCTTCCGCCGGCTCCTCCCGATGAAGACGCCTTTGACTTAGGTCATTGTCGCCCGTGAGGGCGGCACCGCATCATGCGGCCATGGACCAGCATACCGTAGTCACCCTGATCGACGCCGGCCTGCGCCAATGCGGGGTGGATTTCGCCCGCGATGGCGGGTTGTTCGTCTCGCTGTTCATGGCGGGGCTGGTGGGGGGCTGGTCGCATTGCGCCGGCATGTGCGGTCCGTTCGTGCTGGCCCAAGTCGCGACGCGGTTGGAAGGCGTTCCCGCCAGCCGCATGACCGAGCTCCACCGCCTGAGCGGCGCCGCGGTGCTGCCATACCATGTCGGACGCGCCACCACCTATGCCGCCATCGGCGGGATGGCAGCCATGCTGACCGGCGGCGTTGGCTCGCTGCCTGGATTGCGCTGGGTCGGGGTGGCCCTGCTGATCTTCGCGGCGCTGTTCTTCCTGGGGCAGGCGGTCAACGGGCTCATGGGACGCGCGCCAACGTCCGTCGGCGGGGAGCGGGGTGGGTTCAGCCATTGGTGGGCCGACGGTGTCAGCCGGCTGGCCCGTCCGCTGTTCGGACGGCCGGTCGGCTGGCGTGGCTATGGCCTGGGGGTGGCGCTGGGGTTCATCCCGTGCGGGCTTCTCTATGGCGCGGTCGCGGTCGCGGCGGCCAGCGGGTCCGCGGCCTCCGGCGCCTTCGGCATGGCGGCGTTCGCGGCGGGAACCATGCCCAGCCTGCTGGCCGTTGGCTTGGCCGGGCATGTCGCGGGACGCGGCTTCCGGGACGTGGTGGCCCGCGTGGCTCCCGTGATCATGGCCGCCAACGCGGGCGTGCTTGGCTACATGGCTTGGCGCATGGTCGCCTGATTTCCAAACCCGTCGATCCCGACTGGATTATCCCCCGCGCGCGACAAGGATCGGCGATTCCGTGAACCGCTTGACAGTACCACATACCCTTTGGTGATAAGGTATGTGGCAACGATGTGACCATGCGGCATTAAGACCGATCAAATGCCAAACTTTTTTGTTGCGCCGCGTTATCCTGACGCGCAACTTTCCTTCCCCGCCGCCTGTTGGGTGTGCGGTGCCGACACGGATAGTTCCTTAGTCCACTATTTACCAACGTGAAACAATTGCTACATCAAGCTGTTCGCAAGTGTAAGCGGCACTAAGCCGCAGTTTCGCAGCGCAGCTGAAAAAGCGCCGCGGCGTCGTCCAAAAACGGTGAATGTGAGGGGAATCTTGCTCTACCAGCTCTATGATCTCCAGCACGCGGCCTGGTATCCTGTGCGACTGATGGCGGAAGCCACGCAGACCGCATTCCAGAACCCGTTCATGCCCGCCTCGTACACCCGCATGGGCCGATCCATCGCGGCCGGTGCCGAGCTGTTCGAGCGAACGACGCGCCGTTTCGGCAAGCCGGAATTCGGCCTTCCCACGACCAAGGTGGATGGAGCCGAGGTGGCTGTCCGCGAGGTTCCGGTTATCCGGAAGCCGTTCTGCGACTTGATCCATTTCGAGCGCGACACAGACAAGGTCCATCCGACCGTCCTGGTCGTGGCGCCCATGTCCGGCCACCACGCCACGCTGTTGCGCGGTACGGTCCAGGCGCTGCTGCCCGAGCACGACGTCTACATCACGGACTGGCTGGACGCGCGCAAGATCCCGCTGTCGCGCGGCAAGTTCGACGTGGACGACTACATCAGCTACCTGATCGAGTTCATGACCCATCTGGGTCCGCACACCCACGTGATGGCGGTCTGTCAGCCGACGGTCCCGGTCCTGTGCGCGGTCTCGCTGATGGCGCAGAACGACGATCCCAACCAGCCCGCCAGCATGATCCTGATGGGCGGCCCGATCGACACCACGGCCGCTCCGACCGTCGTGACCAAGCTGGCCGAGGACAAGCCGCTCAGCTGGTTCGAGCGGAACGTGATCCAGACCGTGCCGGTCTATCATCCGGGCGGCCTGCGTCAGGTCTATCCGGGGTTCATCCAGCTGACCGGCTTCATGTCGATGAACCTGGACCGCCACGTCGGCGAGCACGTCAAGCTGTTCTCGCATCTGGTCAAGGGCGACGGCGACAGCGCGGTCCAGCACCGCAAGTTCTACGACGAATACCTCTCCGTCATGGACCTGCCGGCGGAATTCTACCTCCAGACGGTGGAGAACGTGTTCCAGAAGCACGCGCTGCCGCGCGGCACCATGGAGTGGAAGGGCCAGCGGGTCGTTCCGTCCGCGATCACCCACACCGCCATGATGACGGTGGAAGGTGAGCTGGACGACATCTCGGCACCCGGCCAGACCCGCGCCGCGCACCAGATCGTGTCCAGCCTGCCGGCCGAGAAGCGCGCCGACCATCTTCAGAACGGCGTCGGACACTATGGCATCTTCAACGGACGCCGGTGGCGCGAGCAGATCCTGCCGAAGGTCCGCGACTTCATGCTGACCCACGACACCTCGGGGCGCTTCCCCCAGCCGGTCCAGCGGACCGCCGCGGCGGAGTGAGTCTCCGCCTCGGCGGAGCTAGCCAACGAACTACCGACGCATCGGCCGGAGGCTCACAGCCTCCGGCCGGTCTGGCGGTCGAACAGGTGAACCTCCCCCGGCGTGATGGCGAAGTGCAGCGTGTCGCCGTTGCTGACGCGGGCACTGCCGGGAAGACGGGCTAGCAGCGGATCGCCGCTTGACGTCAGGCGGGCGTG
The DNA here is from genome assembly GCF_000576635.1 of Skermanella stibiiresistens SB22. Classification (GTDB taxonomy): domain Bacteria; phylum Pseudomonadota; class Alphaproteobacteria; order Azospirillales; family Azospirillaceae; genus Skermanella; species Skermanella stibiiresistens. The sequence goes on along the minus strand of NZ_AVFL01000005.1, from coordinate 30,823 downwards.
GACAACGGTGTCCGCCCCCAGCGCCTCGATCAACTCCACCTTGACGGCGATATCCCCGATGCCCTGGCCGCTCTCCAGCGTCAGGTGCTCCGGTCGAATGCCCAGCGTGATCTCGCGGGCGGCCGACGCGCCGCCGCTGCCGGCGGGCAGGGGAACGGCGTGGCCGCCGTTCAGCTCGACGCCCGACGCCGTCAGGCGGGCGGGCAGGAAGTTCATCGCGGGCGACCCGATGAAGCCCGCGACGAAGGTGCTGGCCGGGCGATGGTAGACCTCCATCGGCGTCCCGATCTGCTCGGCGACGCCACCGTTCATCACCATCATGCGGTCGGCCAGGGTCATCGCCTCCACTTGGTCGTGGGTGACATAGAGGCTGGTGATGCCCAGGCGGTCCTGGAGCCTGTTGATCTCCACCCGCATCTGGGTGCGCAGCTTGGCGTCCAGGTTCGACAGCGGCTCGTCGAACAGGAAGACCTTGGGCTCCCGCACGATGGCGCGGCCCATCGCGACGCGCTGACGCTGGCCGCCCGACAGCTGGCGCGGCCTGCGGTCCAGGAAGGGGCGGAGTTCCAGGATATCCGACGCCTTGTGGACGCGGCTCTCGATGTCGGCCTTGGACATGCCCCGGATCTTCAACCCATAGGCCATGTTGTCGTAGACGGTCATGTGCGGGTAGAGCGCGTAGTTCTGGAACACCATCGCGATATCGCGGTCCTTGGGCTCCAGATCGTTGACGACCCGCCCGCCGATCGAGACCTCGCCGGCGCTGATCGTCTCCAGCCCGGCGACCATGCGCAGCAGGGTGGACTTGCCGCACCCGGACGGCCCCAGCATGACCAGGAACTCGCCGTCGCCGACGGCGCAGTCGATCCCCTTGATCGCCTCGAAACCGCCCGCGTAGGTCTTCCGCACGCCGCGGATACCGACTTCAGCCATGGAAACTCACTTCTCCGAATCGACCAGACCCTTGACGAACCAGCGCTGCATCAGCACCACGACGGCGATCGGCGGAACCATCGCGAGGATCGTGATCGCCATGACCAGGTTCCATTGCGTGTCCGCGTCCACGAACGAGATCATCTTCCGGAGGCCGATGATGATCGTGTTCATGTTGTTGTCGTTGGTGATCAGCAGGGGCCACAGGTATTGGGTCCAGCCATAGATGAACAGGATGACGAACAGCGCCGCGATGTTGGTGTAGGACAGCGGCAGCAGGATATCCTTGAAGAACCGGACCGGTCCGGCGCCGTCGATCCGCGCCGCCTCGATCAGCTCGTCCGGTATGGTCATGAAGAACTGCCGGAACAGGAACGTGGCGGTCGCCGACGCGATCAGCGGCAGCGTCAGCCCGGTATAGGTGTCGATCAGCCCCAGGTCGACGATCACCTGGTATGTCGGCAGGATGCGGACCTCGACCGGCAGCATCAGGGTGATGAAGATCATCCAGAAGAACAGCATCCGGCCGGGAAAGCTGAAGAACACGATCGCGTAGGCCGACAGGATCGAGATGATGATCTTGCCGATCGCGATGGTAAGCGCGACGATGGTGGTGTTGAGCAGCAGCCGGCCGACGCCGACGCCGCCGATCGTGCCGATCCCGCCAAACGCCCCGCCGTAGTTCTCCAGGAAGTGCCCGCCCGGCAGCAGCGGCATGGGCGGCGCCATGATCTCGGGGCTGGTCAGGGTGGAGGCGACGAAGGTGTAGTAGATCGGGAAGGCGACGATCAGGATGCCGATGATCAGGATGAAATGGGCGAGCAGGGCGCCGATGGGACGCTTTTCGATCATGCGTAGTGGACCCTGCGCTCGACATATTTGAACTGGATGACGGTCAGGGTGATGACGATCGCCATCAGGATCACCGACTGGGCCGAGGAGGCGCCCAGGTTCAGGTTGACGAAGCCGTCGTTGTAGACCTTGTAGACCAGCGTCTCGGTCGCCCGCGCCGGCCCGCCGCCGGTGACGGCGTGGATGATGCCGAAGGTGTCGAAGAAGGCGTAGACGGTGTTGACCACCAGCAGGAAGAACGAGGTCGGCGACAGCAGCGGGAACACGATGGTCCAGAATCGCTTGGCGGGGCCAGCGCCGTCGATCGCGGCGGCCTCGATCAGCGACTTCGGGATCGCCTGCAAGCCGGCCAGGAAGAACAGGAAGTTGTAGCTGATCTGCTTCCAGGCGGCGGCGCCAACGACCATCGCCATGGCCTGATCGCCGTTCAGCAGCGGGTTCCAGTCATAGCCGGTATCGCGCAGCATCACCGCCAGCGTGCCCATCGCCGGGCTGAACAGGAACAGCCAGAGCATGCCGGCGATGGCCGGCGCCACGGCGTAGGGCCAGATCAGCAGCGTCTGGTAGATGCGCTTCCCCCGCACCACGCGGTCGGCCATCACCGCCAGCAGCAGGGCCGCGACCAGGGCCAGGACGGCGACCGACAGGCTGAAGATGACGGTGACCTTCAGCGAGTTGATGTAGTTGGGGTCGGACAGCACCAGCTCGAAATTGGCCAGCCCCACGAAGCGGCTGCTGAAGCCGAACGGGTCGTCGCGGTAGAGCGACTGGCGCACCGCCTGGAAGGCGGGCCAGAAGAAGAAGACCAGGGTGATGGCGACCTGCGGAGCCAGCAGCAGGTACGGCAGCACCCGGTTGGGAAAGACGACGCGTCTTGACATGGGGGTCCGGTGGGGGGGTCCGTCAAAAGGGGAACGCGGCCCCTCCCGCGGGTGGGGAGGGGCCGGTGTGTGCCGGTGGCTTGGCTTTTGTTACTGGTAGGCTTTGGCGGCTTCCAGGATCGCCGCGTTGGAGCGGCGGACGGCGTTGTCCAGGGCGGTCTTGGCGTCCTGCTTGCCATTCAGCAGGGCCTCGATCTCCTCGTTCTGGATGTCGCGCACCTGGGGCATGTTGACGAGGCGGACGCCCTTGGAGTTCTCGGTCGGTGCCTTGCCCATCATCTGCTGGATCGGGATCTCGCGGCCGGGGTTCTTCTCGTAGAAGCCGGACTTCTTGGTCGCCTCATAGGCGGCCATGGTCGCCGGCAGGTAGCCGGAAACCTGATGCAGGCGCGACTGCACCTCGGTCGTCGACAGGAAGGTGAAGAACTGGGCGACGCCCTTGTAGTCGGCGGCGGGCTTGCCGGCGAAGACCCACAGCGACGCTCCGCCGGGGATGGTGTTCTGCGGCGCGCCGGTCGCCTCCGGGTAATAGGGCAGGTTGCCGGTGCCGAAATCCATGCCGGCCTTGACCATGTCACCGATGCCGCCGGACGATTCCGGCATCATGGCGCATTCGCCGCTGAGGAACTTGGACTTGGCCTCGGAGGTACGGCCGCCGTACTGGAAGGTGCCGTCCTTCTGCAGTTCCGCCAAGGTCTGGAAGTGGCGGATGTTGAGCGGGCTGTTGATCTTCAGCTCGGGCGTCAGGGTGGTCAGCCCGTTCTCGCCGGTCGCGTAGGGCAGGTTGTTCCAGGCGGAGAAGTTCTCCAGGTGGATCCAGGTCGGCCACGTGGTGGTCATGCCGCAGGATTGGCCCGACGCCTTGATCTTCTTGGCGGCCTCGAAGGTTTCCGGCCACGTCTTGGGCGGCGCCTCGGGGTCGAGGCCGGCTTTCCGGAAGCTGGCCTTGTTGTAGTACAGGATCGGGGACGAGCTGTTGAACGGGAACGACAGCATGGTGCCGTCGGCGGCGCTGTAATACGAGACGATGCCGGAGAGATAGTTGGACTTGTCGAAGTTCTGCCCGGCTTCCTTCAGCACGTCGGCGACCGGCTTGATGGCGCTGCGGGCACCCATCATCACGCCGGTGCCGACGTCGAACACCTGGATGATGTGGGGTGGCTGTCTGGCGCGGAAGGCGGCGATGCCGGCGTTCAGGGTCTCGGGATAGGTGCCCTTGTAAACCGGGACGACCTTGAACTCGGTCTGGGTGGCGTTGAATTCCTTCGCGAGGTTTTCGACCGTCTCGTTGTTGGCGCCCGACATGGCATGCCACCACTGGATCTCGGTCTGCGCCCGCGCGGGCGTGGCGGTGGTCAGCGTCATGGCTAGGAGGGCGAACGCCGAAACGGCGATCGTCGCGTGGATGCGCTGCATTTGTCTCGTCTCCCTACTGTACGGTGGGCCCATGCTTAGCCCCCGGCTATGTCTCCGCCGTGACGGTTTGGTTAACGTTGTATTACCGTCCGCCGGTTAGTACGCACTCTAATCTTCATCAAGGCCTTACGCCAGATCGCTTCTCACCCGCCGCACGGCGCGGCGCCAGCCCTCATACAAGCGGGCGCGGTCGGCCTCGTCCATGGCGGGTTCGAATAGCCTCTCCCGGCGCCACGCGCGCGACACGCTGTCGAGGGAGGCGTACACCCCCGTGCGCAGCCCGGCGAGGTAGGCGGCACCCAGCGCGGTCGTCTCGGTCACGACCGGCCGCTCGACCGGGATGCCCAGGATGTCGGCCAGGAACTGCATCAGCCAGTCGTTGCGGACCATGCCGCCATCGACGCGGAGCGCGCTCGGTGGGGTCCCACCGTCGGCGGCCATGCATTCCATCAGGTCGCGGGTCTGGTAGCAGACCGCCTCCAGGGCGGCCCGGACGATATGGCTGACGCCGGTGTCGCGCGTCAGCCCGATCAGGGCACCGCGCGCGTCCGGGTCCCAATGGGGGGCGCCAAGGCCGGTGAAGGCCGGGACCATGTAGACGCCCTGGGTGTCGGGCAGGTCGTTGGCGTGCCGTTCCGACGCCGCCGCGTCCGCGATCACCCGCAACCCGTCGCGCAGCCATTGCACCGCGGCGCCCGCCACGAAGATGGATCCCTCCACCGCGTAGGTCGGCTTGCCGTCCAGCCGATAGGCCGTGGTCGTCAGCAGCCGGTTGGTCGAGCGGACGGGCTTGTCGCCGACGTTGAGCAGGGCGAAGCAGCCGGTCCCGTAGGTGCTCTTGATCATGCCCGGCTCGAAGCAGGCCTGTCCGACGGTGGCCGCCTGCTGGTCGCCCGCCATGCCGGTGATCGGCACGGGTGCCCCCAGGAACTCCGCCTGCGCCACGCCGAAATCGGCGCTGTTGTCGAGCACGCGGGGCAGCAGGGCGCGCGGGATGCCAAACAGCCGGAGCAACTCCTCGTCCCAATCCTGGGTGTTGATGTCGAACAGCAGCGTGCGTGACGCGTTGCTGGAGTCCGTCGCGTGGACCGCGCCGCCGGTCAGCCGGAACAGAAGGAAGCTGTCGATGGTGCCGAAGCAAAGCTCGCCCCGCTCGGCCCGTTCGCGGGCGTGGGGCACGTGGTCGAGCAGCCAGCCCAGCTTGGTGGCGGAGAAATAGGGGTCGATGATCAGGCCGGTCCGGTCGGCCACCAGCGGCTCGGCGCCATCGGCGTGGAGCTTACGGCAGGTTTCCGCCGTGCGCCGGTCCTGCCAGACGATGGCGTTGTGCAGCCCTTCGCCGGTGGCCCGGTCCCACAGCGCCGTGGTCTCGCGCTGGTTGGTGATGCCGATCGCCGAGATGTCGGCGGCGCCCAGGCCCGCCTGTTCCAGCGCCGCCCGGCAGACCACGGTGGTGTCGCGCCAGATGTCCTCCAGGTCGTGCTCGACCCAGCCATCATGGGGATAGAACTGCCGCAATTCCCGCTGGGCGGTGGCGACCGGCACGCCGCCGCTGTCGAACACGATCGCGCGGGTCGATGTCGTGCCCTGGTCGATGGCGAGCACATGCGATGCCTGACGCGCCATGATCCCCCCTGTCATCTTTATTCTTCGTTTTCGTTGGCTTCGTCTTCGCTGGATCGACTGTGACGGAGCCCGCTTGGTCAAGTCAATGGCTTGATACAATGTGGGTTTGGTCGTCCGGGAGCCATGGGCTATGATCGCCGTTCTTGGATACCTCTGGGGCAATCATGGTTGACGACAAGGCCGCCGATCCCGAACTCGAGGATTTGATCCGCCATCTCCAGGAGATCCGGCAACTCGATTTCCGCGGATACAAGCGGACAAGCCTGCAGCGCCGCATCCGGCAACGCATGGAGGAGGCCGGCTGCGCGGATTACACCACCTACCGGGCCCTGGTCGACAGCGATCCCAAGGAGGTCGCCAACCTGCTCAACACGGTGCTGATCAACGTCACCTCCTTCTTCCGCGATCCGGAGGCATGGACCGTTCTGCGGGAGGAGGTGGTGCCCCGGATCGTCGAGCAGAAGAAGGACAGTGGCCCGATCCGGGTCTGGAGCGTCGGCTGCGCGTCCGGCCAGGAGCCGTATTCCGTCGCGATGGTGTTCGCGGAGGTGCTGGGGATCGAGAATTTCTGCCGTTCGGTCAAGATCTACGCCAACGATCTTGACGAGGACGCGCTACGCGTCGCGCGGCTGGCGACATATACGGCCCGCGATGTCGAGAGCGTGCCGCCGCCCCTGCTGGAGAAATATTTCGATCGGATCAACAGCCATTACGTCTTCCATCGCGAACTTCGCAAGTGCATCATCTTTGGACGGCACAACATCGTCCATGACGCGCCGATCTCCCGCGCCGACCTGCTGATCTGCCGCAACCTGCTGATCTACCTGGATGGGCGGACGCAGGGCATCGTCCTGCCGCGACTGCACTACGCGCTGAACACCGGCGGCTACCTGTTCCTGGGCAAGGCCGAGACCCAGCTCGCCAGGTCCAAGCTGTTCGACGCGGTCAACCTCAAGAGCCGGATCTTCCGCAAGATCGGCCAGGAGTGGCAACGCAGCCGTGGAGGGAGCCTGAGCGTGGCGACGGAGAACCATCCGGTCCGAACGCTCGGACAGAACCGGCTGCTCGAGGCGATCGTCGAGGGCAGCGCCACGGCCTATGTCGCGATCAGCCCCGATGGTCATCTGATGCTCGCGAACACCATGGCGCGGCGTCTGCTGGAGATTGGACCGGCCGACATCGACAAGCCGTTCCAGGATCTCGCCGTGTCGTACCGGCCGACCGAATTGCGCAGCCGAATCGATCAGGTCAAGGCGACCAATCGGCCGCTGCGCTTGGACAACCAGAACTATCATCGTCCGCCGGCCGAGCCGGTCTGGCTATCGATCGACGTCTTGCCGATCCATGGCGAGGGTGGCCAACTCCTCGCGGTGCTGCTGGGATTCAACGACACGACACGGGCCCACTTGCTGCAACGGGAATTGGAGTCGACCCAGGAAGCGTTGGAAACCACGGTGGAGGAGCTTCAGTCGACCAACGAGGAGCTGGAGACGACCAACGAGGAGCTTCAGTCGACCAATGAGGAGTTGGAGACGACCAACGAGGAGCTTGAGTCGACCAACGAGGAGTTGGAGACGACCAACGAGGAGCTGCGCTCGATCAACGAGGAGTTGGAGACGACCAACGAGGACATGCGCCGTCAGTCGGAGGAGTCCGCCGAATTCAGGCTCCATGCCGAATCGATCCTCCGCAGCATGGATAACGGCATCGTCGTGCTGGACCACGAAATGAGGATCCAGTCCTGGAACCGTTGGAATGAGAACGTCTGGGGCTTGCGGAGCGAGGAAACCATCGGCCGGCATCTATCGGATCTCGACATCGAGTTGCCGTTGTTCCGGCTCAACGGCGAGATGCGGCGCGTCATGAAGTTGGAGGCGCCGTCCTCGACGATCGAGTTCAAGGCGGTCGACCGCCGCGGCAGGTCGATCACCTGCCGGGTCCAGGTGCTGCCGCTGCTTTATGGCAACCAGGATCCGCGCGGATTGCTGTTGTTGTTCGACGACTTGAGCGAACTGCGCCGCGCGGAGGACTTCAACTCCTATCTGGGTCGCATCGTTGGCCAATCCCTCAACGAGATTTACATCCTCTCGCCTGACAGCCTGATGTTCGAAATGGTCAACAGGGGGGCGGAGCTGAAGCTTGGCTACACGCTGGACCAGTTGAGGCGGACGACGTTGCCGGATCTGATGCCAGATGTTTCGGAGCGGCGCTTCCGCGATCTGCTTTCGCCGCTGATCGGCGGCGAGAAGGATGAGATCGTGTTTGAAACACGCTTGGAAAGCAGGGATCGCGGCCCCTATCCGGCGGAGATCTGCGTGCAGCACCTGAAGGATCAGGAACCGACCATCCTGATCGTCATGGTTCACGACACGACCGAGCGCCAGCAACTCGTCGCCGAGGCAAGCGGGCCCTAGCGGGATGGCTTGGGGTGAGGTGGGTCGGCTCAATCCGCGGCGGGGATGTCGCCCATGGCGGGTGATTGGGTTGTCAGGATGGCGCGCAGCAGGTCGACATGGGTTTTCGCCTCGATCGCGGCGGCGGTCCATTTGGCGGCGATGTTCGGATGGCCTTGGGTGGCGGCGTTGTCGGCCATGCGTTCGAACAATCTGATCCTCTCGTTATGGGTGCGGAGCGCCATGGCGAGCGCTTGTTCGAACGCCTGGCCCTGGGCCTCGGCGAGGGTCGCGGGACTGAAGGCGTGACCGATGTGGCAGCGGAAGCGCAGCAGCGGACCGTCCTCCACCTCCATCATGGCTCCGCCGCAATCCGGGCAGGTGACCAGGGCGGGACTGGCGACCATGGAATTCTGGCGGTTCTCTTCGATCATCGCGATCATCTCCTGCTCGGCGATCCGAGCCTCCAATTCGATGTCCGACGGCACGGGGATGCCGGGACCGGCGGGTTCCAGCGCCAAGCGGGTGAGCAGGTCCGCGAGGCTCGTCAACGGAAGACAGTGGTCCACCGCCACCTTCGCCATGGCGTGGCGTGGCATGTCCGACCACTCGGCGTCGTCCGGATCCTGCACGACGGCCATTCCGCCACACCGCTTCACCGCGAGCAGCCCAGCGGTGCCATCGTCCAGGGTGCCGGTCAGCACGAGGCCGACGACGCGGGGGCCATACGAGACGGCGGCCGAGCGGAACAGCGGATCGGCGGCGGGCCGCGTCCTGTTCTCCTTGGGCCCTTTCCGGACCAGCATGTGGCCGCGCTTGACCAGAAGGTGACGGTCGGGTGGGGCCACGTAGATGTGGCCGCGCAGGATCGGGTCGCCCTCCGCCGGATGGACCACGGGCAGCGCCGCCGCCCGGCCCAGGATGGCCGGCAACATGCTCTTGGCGCCGGGGCTGACGTGCTGGACCACGAAGATGGCGCCAGCGAAATCAGGTGACATCCCGCCGCACAAGGTTTGTAGGGCGCTGACACCACCCGCCGACGCGGCGATCACGACGATGTCGCGCTTTTCGACGTCGTTCATGAAGATTTACCTCGACCATCACGCGGGGTGAAACGTTCACGATGGTGATCTTCACAGAATTCAACGGCCCTGTCGTCACAAATAGCGGTTGAGCCTGTTTCCGCCGGGTATGAACAACCGGCACCGTCTGTCATGACCCATCGAAACATCGTCGTCGTCGGAGCCTCGGCCGGTGGGCTTGGCGCGATCAAAACCCTGCTGACGGGACTATCCCCCGATCTCGCCGCCGCCGTGTTCCTCGTCCTGCACATTGGCGCCCGCCGCAGCGAGGCGGCGCGTATCCTGGACGGCTTCAGCCGCATGCCGGTCGTCGAGGCGGCCGACGGCGCGCCGATCCGCACCGGGCATGTTCATGTGGCGCCACCCGACCATCACCTCGTGCTCGAAAAGGCTTGCATGCGGTTGACGCGCGGACCACGTGAGAATGGCACGCGTCCGTCGGTGGACCCCCTATTCCGTACCGCCGCCGAAAACCACGGTTCACGCGTCGTGGGGATCATCCTTTCCGGTACGCTCGGTGATGGGACCGCCGGTTTGGCCGCCATACGGAAACAGGGTGGCGTGGCCGTCGTACAGGAACCGTCGGACGCGAAGTATCCCGGCATGCCCCAGAACGCGTTGCTCCACGCCGGAGCGGACCACCGCCTCCCGACCAAGGCCATGTCCGACCTGCTCGTCCAACTATCGGGGACGGGTCCGTCCGAGATCTTCCCGCCGGATGCCGGGAGCCATTGGGATCCATCGCCGCGACAGGAGCACCGAGACGTGACTGGCCATTATCAGCTGAACCGACCGGATGCCTTGACCTGTCCAAGTTGCGGCGGTGCCCTGCGCCAAACGACCTTGGACACGTCTCCTTACTACACGTGCCATATCGGCCACCGTTTCGCGGTCGCGGATATGGACGCCGGGCAGCTCGACAAAATCGAGGAGGCGTTTTCAGTGGCGATGCGCACCTTGAACGAGCGTGCCGAGCTTTGCCGGCGCATGGCCGAGATGGCGCGGGGAAACGGCCAGACGTACTCCCTGAACCGCTGGGAAGCCGCTGGTGACGAGGCGCGGGAGAGGGCGACGGTGCTGCGGCGCTTCCTGGAGCAGAACTGGACCAGCCCCACGCGGGCGGCAGAAACCATTGAGATCGAAGGGTGAGGGGTGGACTTGGTCCGATTCCCGGTTGAGACTGTCGGCCAAGAGTGGGGTTGGCGTTCAAGGACTTTGACTCACGGAAATAGTTAAAAGGGTTGTTCTGTGATGAGCACGTGTCAGCGACGGCTTGTCGGCGTGGAGGAGGAACTTCGACGTCGGCTGACAATCAGCGAGCAGGAACGCGAACAGCTTCAGGCGTCCTTCGAGGATACGGAGCAGCGGCTCCAACTATTCGCGGACGAGATCGGGACTCTCCAGGCACGGCAAACCGGCCTCGCGGCGGAGAATGGGCGGTTGCGCCATCTGCTGGCCCAGTCTCAGGCCCGCTTGCTGGAAGCGCAGGTCGCGGCAAGGCCAGACACGATGGATCGGCCGGTCGATCTTGAGGGGCAGTTGAATGTCCTGAACGAGGAATTGCGGGTCTCGCTGGAGGAGCTTCAGGTCACCGCCGAGGAGTTGGAAACGGCGAACACCATGTTGCGAGAGTTCAACGAAACGCTTGAGCGTCAGATCGCCGAGCGGACCGCCAGCCTCGCTGCGGCGCTCGCCCAGCGGGACGCGGCGCTGGGCCGCAAGGACCTGCTGATCCGGGAAGTCGACCACAGGGTCAAGAACAGCCTTCAGATGGTCATGAGCCTGTTGCGGATCCAAAGCGCCAAGGTCGGCGACCCCAAGACGCGCCGGGCGCTCCAGACCGCCATGGTGCGAATCCAGGCCATCGCGCAGGTTCACACCATGCTCTACGCGCGGAGCGATGTCGAGGCGGTCGCCTTCGACCGATACCTGGACGAGATCTGCTCCTTCCTCGGCGCCACGCTGGGCGCGAATGTCAGGGGAAGGAAGCTGCTTGTGGAGGCGGAAACAGTCGAACTGCTCCCCGATCTAGCCATTCCTTTGGCTTTGATCACCACGGAACTGGTGACCAACGCCTTTCGCCACGCGTTCGATGGGACGGCGGGAACGGTGTGGGTGCGCTTCCACCGCAGGGACGGCGGCTTGGAACTCGTCGTCGCCGACGATGGCCGTGGCCTCGCCCCCGACTTCGACCCGTCCCAAGCCGACGGGCTCGGGCTTCAGGTGGTGATGGCGATGGTCAACCAAGTCGGCGGCAAGCTGGACATCTCCCGAAACGACGGCGCCTGCTTCGCCCTGACGCTGCCGGCGGCCGGGGAGGGGATGTGAGGGGCCGCGAGTTCCCGACGAGTTTGGCGGAATGGATTCGGGGATCCGTTCCACGAGTTATCAGCAATCGGCCAATCCCCCCCAAAGTCCCGCTGTAGGTCGGATAAAGCGAAGCGGCATCCGACATAGACGCGTCTGCTTGTCGGATGCCGCTTCGCTTTATCCGACCTACGAGAGAACCCTCCGACGCCCTCGCTCTTTCGGGTTGGGCCCGCCTCCAGTCACTCTGTTCCGGCGGCCCAGAGCATGTAGTTGGTGTCCAGGTCGCGGCGGTTGAGGGAGAACTCGTCTCGGAGCGGGTTGTAGACCACGCCGGTGATGTCGCGGACCGTGACGCCGTGGGGGCGGAAGCCGGCGGCCAGTTCGGACGGCTTGAGGAATTTCCGCCAGTCGTGGGTGCCGCGGGGCAGCCATCGGAGCACGTATTCGGCGCCGACGATCGCCAAGGCGAAAGCCTTGGGCGTGCGGTTGATGGTCGCAAGGAACAGCATGGCGCCCGGTTCGGACCCCGGGTTCATCAGGGTGGTCAGGGACTGGAGGAACAACGGCACATGCGCCACGTGCTCGACCACCTCCAGCGCCAGCACCACGTCGAAGCGCTCGCCGCTGGCCGCCAGATCCTCCGCCGTGGTGTGGCGGTAATCGACGTCCACACCGGACTGCTCGGCGTGGAGGGCCGCCACCGCCACGTTGCGGCCGGCGGCGTCGATCCCGACCATCTCGGCGCCCAGGCGGGCGAGGGGTTCCGCCAGCAATCCGCCGCCGCAGCCGATATCCACGAAGCGCAGACCCTTGAGCGGCAGCGGCCCGTTGGGGTCGCGGCCGAACCTGGCGCAGACGGCGTCCCGGATGTAGGCGATGCGGATGGGGTTGTATTTATGCAACGGCTTGAACTTGCCGCGCGGGTCCCACCACTCGGCCGCGATGGCGCTGAAGCGGGCGATCTCCCCCGCGTCGACCGTTCCACCGGAGGGGCTGGCGGCCGAAGGGGCTGTTGAACGGGAGATTGTGGAAGCGGTGCTGGTGGTGGACATGGGTATGTTCCTGGGTGCCGTCTGCCGCCGAATGCGACTGGAAGTCAGTCGGGGCAAGCTTGCTTCGCTCCCCCCGAGATAGTATGGATACCCCGCCTTGCCGCGGCAATGGAACCGCCTGTTCTCCGGTCCCCGATCAGATCCGTCTTGAACTGGGGCAGGGCCGCCCGGCGGAAGGCATACTGGTCAGGTGGTGGGGCTTCAAGGCAATGGCGCGGATCGTTTTGAAATTCGGCGGCACATCGGTCGGCGACATCGACCGCATCAAGAATGTGGCGCGCAAGGTGAAGGCGGAGGTGGACGCCGGCCATCAGGTCGCGGTGGTCGTCTCGGCCATGTCCGGCGTGACCAACAAGCTGGTGGAGTATTGCACCAGCATCAGCCCGCTGCACGACGCGCGGGAATACGACGCGGTGGTCGCGTCGGGCGAGCAGGTGACCAGCGGCCTCACGGCGCTGGCGTTGCAGGAGCTTGGCATTCCGGCGCGGAGCTGGCAGGGTTGGCAGATCGCGATCCGCACCGACGACGTCCACGCCAAGGCGCGGATCGGCTCGATCGAGACGGAGGAGCTGGAACGCCGACTGTCGACCGGCGAGGTCGCCGTGGTGGCGGGCTTCCAGGGCGTCTCGCCGAACGGCCGGATCACCACGCTGGGCCGCGGCGGCTCGGACACCTCGGCGGTGGCGCTGGCCGCCGCGTTGAAGGCGGATCGCTGCGACATCTACACCGATGTGGACGGCGTCTACACGACCGATCCGCGCATCGTGTCGAAAGCGCGCAAACTGTCCAAGATAACCTACGAGGAAATGTTGGAAATGGCGTCGCTGGGCGCCAAGGTCCTGCAGACCCGGTCGGTCGAGATGGCCATGAAGCACGGCGTGCGGGTGCAGGTGCTTTCCAGCTTCGAAAAGGCGGCGGGTAGCGACCTGCCCGGTACTCTGGTTGTTGACGAGGACGAAATCGTGGAACAGGAACTGGTCAGCGGCATCGCCTATAGCCGTGACGAAGCGAAGATCACCCTGATCGGCGTCGCCGACCGGCCGGGAGTCGCGGCCGGCGTGTTCGGTCCGCTGGCCGACGCGTCGGTCAACGTCGATATGATCGTGCAGAACGTGTCCGAGGACGGCGCCAGCACCGACATCACCTTCACGGTGCCCAAGGGTGATCTGGAACGGGCCCGCAACGTCCTGGAGACCGCCAGGGCCGACCTGCAATACGGACGCCTGTTGGCGGACAGCAACGTCGTCAAGGTGTCGGTGATCGGCGTCGGCATGCGCAGCCACGCCGGCGTGGCCCAGCGGATGTTCCGCTCGCTGGCCGAGAAGGGCATCAACATCCAGGTGATCTCCACCTCGGAGATCAAGGTCAGCGTCCTGATCGCGGAAGAGTACACCGAGTTGGCCCTGCGCGCGCTCCACACCGCCTATGGTCTGGACGCGGCCTGAGCCCCGATGAAGGCCATGTCATGACACAAGCCACCGCTCCGACGCCGGAAGACGACAGGACGCGCGCCGCCCGCGCGCGTCTGGACCGGCTGTGGAGCCGCGGACGCGCCTTTCTCGGCACCGAGCTGGCGATCATGGGCGGTGCCATGACATGGGTTTCGGAACGCAACCTGGTCGCGGCGATCTCGAACGGCGGCGCCTTCGGCGTCATCGCGTCGGGATCGATGACGCCGGACCAGCTCCAGGCGGAGATCCTGGGGACCCGGGCTTTGACCAGCCGCCCGTTCGGCGTCAACCTGATCACCCTGCATCCGCGGCTGGACGACCTGATCGACGTTTGCGCCGAGCACCGGGTCAGCCACATCGTGCTGGCGGGCGGCTTGCCGTCCTCCGCGTCGATCCGGCGGGCCAAGGATCGCGGCGCCAAGGTCGTGGGCTTCGCGCCCGCCGCCTCGATCGCGCGTAAGCTGGTCAAGAATGGCGCCGACGCGATCCTGATCGAGGGCATGGAGGCCGGCGGTCATATCGGACCGGTCGCGACATCGGTCCTGGCGCAGGAGATCCTGCCGGTCGTCAACGACGTCCCCGTCTTCGTCGCTGGCGGCATCGGCCGGGGCGAGGCGATCCTCTCGTATCTGGAGATGGGGGCGGCTGGCGTCCAACTGGGAACCCGATTCGTCTGCGCCACCGAATCGGTGGCGCATCCACGCTACAAGCAGGCCTTCATCAACGCGGCGGCGCGCGACGCGGTGCCGTCGGTGCAGATCGACCCGCGCTTTCCCGTGATCCCCGTCCGGGCGCTCAACAACGAGGGCACCCGGCGCTTCCAGGTCTTCCAGCGCGAGGTGATCGACCGCTTCAACCGGGGCGAGGTCAGCCAAAAGGACGCCCAGCTGGAGATCGAGCATTTCTGGGCCGGCGCGCTGAGGCGGGCCGTGATCGAGGGCGATGTGGAGAACGGTTCCCTGATGGCCGGGCAGAGCGTCGGCATGGTGACGCGCGAGCAACCCGCCGCCGAGATCCTGGGCGAGTTGGTCGATCAGGCGATCCGCTCGCTGATGGTCCGGTTGGGTGGCCCGGAAAAACCGGAGTGGCGCGACTCCGGCCCGGGCGACTTGGGTCGGAGTGATTTGGGCAGGGGCCAATCCGGCATGATGGGGGCGGCGGAGTAGATGGCTGACGCTCCGGGGCCCGTCACCCCGGCGCGGGACGCACCAGGGTCGGGTCAGGCGATGGATCAGAAGTACCACGGGGCCGAACAGGGAGGGACCATGCCTGGCATAACGTCCCGGCGTCTGTTGGCGCGCCTGCGCGATGTGATGGCCGGTTCGGGGTCGGCGCAGCACCGGCTGGACAAGATCGTGACGCTGATCGGCGCGGAGATGGGGGCGGATGTCTGCTCCTGCTATGTCATGCGCGCCGGCGACATCCTGGAACTGTTCGCGACCGTCGGGTTGAACCAGTCGGCGGTCCACAAGACGCGCCTGCGGGTGGGCGAGGGGTTGGTCGGCGACATCGCGGCCCATGCCCGCCCGGTGGCGCTGGCCAACGCCCCGTCGCATCCCAACTTCGCCTACCGCCCCGAGACGGGCGAGGAGGCCTTCCTGTCGCTGATGGGCGTGCCGATCCTGCGGGGTGGCCGGGTGCGCGGCGTGCTGGTGATCCAGCACAAGGACAAGCGGGTCTATTTCGAGGAGGAGGTCGAAACCCTCCAGACCATCGGCATGGTGGTGGCGGAACTGACCGCCGGCGGCGAACTGGTCAGCCAGCAGGAGATCTCGGCGGTCGCCGATGCCGCCCTGCTGCCGACGCGGCTGGACGGCGTCAGCCTCAATCGTGGACTCGCCATGGGGCTGGCGGTGCTGCACCGTCCCCAGCTGACCATCCGGCAGATGGTCGCCGAGGACCCCGACGTCGAGATCGAGCGGTTCCGCAAGGCGCTGGAGGGCATGCACACGGCGCTGGATGACTTGTTGCGCGTGTCCGGCGTCGAGGGTGGCGAGCATCACGACATCCTGGAGACCTACCGGATGTTCGCCGAGGACCGCGGCTGGCTGTCGCGCATTCGCGAGGCGATCCGCAACGGCCTGACCGCCGAGGCGGCGGTCCAGCGCGTCCAGAACGACACCCGCGCCCGCATGAGCCAGATGCACGATCCGTATTTCCGGGAACGGCTGCTGGATCTCGACGACCTGACCAACCGGATCCTGCAGCACTTGGCCGGCAAGGAGTCGCAGGCCTCGTCCTCGCTGCCCGACGACGTCATCCTGGTGGCCCGTTCGCTGGGACCGGCCGAACTGCTGGACTACGACCGGCGCCGGCTGCGCGGGTTGGTGCTGGAGGAGGGGTCGGCGTCGAGCCATGTGGCGATCGTGGCCCGCGCCTTGGATATTCCCGTGGTCGGCCAGTGCATCGACGTGCTGACCCGGATAGAGCCGCTGGATCAGTTGATCGTGGATGGCGACAACGCCCAGGTGCTGGTCCGCCCGGCCGAGGATATCCAGGACGCCTTCCACAACAGCATGACCGTGCGGGAGCAGCGGAAGCGCCTCTACGCCGAGACCATCAACCAGCCGGCCATCACGCTGGACGGGGTCGACGTGTCGGTCAACCTGAACTGCGGACTGCTGATCGACCTGCAGCACTTGGACGACACCGGCGCCCATGGTGTCGGGCTCTACCGGACCGAGATCCCGTTCATGATCCGGTCGGAATATCCCGATGTCGAGGCGCAGACAGAACTGTATGGCCGAGTGCTGGAACTGACCGGCGACCGACCCATCATCTTCCGGACCTTGGATGTCGGCGGTGACAAGAGCCTGCCGTATTTCGCCGATCAGGAACAGGAGAACCCGGCGCTGGGCTGGCGCGCGATCAGGATCGGATTGGACCGTCCCGCCATGCTGCGAAAGCAGTTGCGGGCGCTGCTGTCCGCTTCGGCGGGACACGATCTGCGCGTCATGTTCCCCATGATCAGCGAGTGCGCCGAGTTCGACGACGCCCGCGCCGTGCTGGACCTGGAAATCGCGCGGCTGGTCCGCCGGGGCGGGGTGGCGCCCAAGCGGGTGCTGGTTGGAGCGATGCTGGAGGTCCCGGCCTTGATCTGGCATCTGCCGGCGCTGCTGCCGCGGCTGGACTTCATCTCCGTCGGGTCCAACGACCTGATGCAGTACATGTTCGCCGCCGACCGCGGCAACCCCCGGATCAACACCCGCTACGACGCGCTGTCGCCGCCGATGCTGACGATGTTCCGGCATCTGGTGGAACTGTGCGAGGCGGCCGGGGTCCCGATCAGTGTCTGCGGCGAAATGGCCGGCCGCCCGTTGGACGCCATGACCCTGCTCGGCGTCGGGTTCCGCAGCTTGTCCATGTCGCCACCGGCGGTGGGTCCGGTCAAGACGATGCTGCGCAGTCTCAATGTGTCTCAATTACGCGCGTATATTGAAACGTTGTATCCGGGACGTGATCACAGCCTGCGCGAAAAGCTAAGGTCCTATGCGATAGATCATGGCGTCGTGATCTAATTCGTTGCATTCCGTTCACAAAGTTTGTTACAACTTCGGCGACAGTGGCGGGCGATTTAGTCTGACGTGGCTCGCCGTTTGATCATGGGAAAGCTCTGATCGAGGGAGCTTCCCGTCATCTCCTCTGTGTGGGAAGACGTTGACGGTATGGGCGACACCAGACCTAGGAAACTCCACATCGTCGATGAGGGCCGGAGCGGGGCGGGAGCTTCCGGACGCTCGTTCACGGGCCCAGGCGATCCTCGGCTCACCGGTTCCGGCTCCAACGATCCCGGTGTCAGCGACCTGCTGCGCGGCCGGCGCCTGGCACTCGGCTATGATCTCCAGAACATCGCGGTCGCCCTGCGCATCCGCTACGCCTATCTCGAGGCGATCGAGGAGGGGCGGTTCAACGATCTTCCTGGCGCCACCTATGTTTCCGGTTTCCTCCGCACCTACGCCGAGCATCTGGGACTCGATCCGCAGGTGGTGCTGCGCCGCTTCAAGGAGGAAACCTCCGGGGCGCCGAACAGCAAACCGGAGCTTTACCTGCCGAAGCCGGTACCCGAGAGCCGCATTCCCGGCGGGGCGCTGCTCCTGGTCGCCGTGCTGCTGGCGGGCGCCGCCTATGGCGGCTGGTACTATGCCAACTCCACCGGACGCGACTTGGTCGATTTCGTCCCGGAACTGCCGGACCGGATCGCCGCCGCGCTGAACATCACGCCAGCGGCGCCGTCGCCCGGCTTGGTCGTGCCGGTGACGCCTGCGGAACCGGCGCCGCCTTCCGTCGCGACCGCACCGCAGGCGCCAGCCCCGGCGCCGCAGGCGGTCACCCAGGTGCCGCAGGCGGTCACCCCGGTGCCGGTCGTGCCAGCCAATCCGGCGCCAAGCCCCACGCCGCCGCCGTCTGCCGCGGCCCGCGCGCCCGTCGTCAATCCAGCCCCGGCGCCAGCCGCGACCGCCGCCGAGGAGAGCGAGGAGGAGGAGAGCCCGATCGTCGAATCGACGCCGCTCAACGATCCGCGCGCGGCCCAAGCCTTCCAGCAGCCGGTCCAACCCGGTGCCGCGCCGCCGCCGGTGCCTGGGCAAGTCGCTGGCCTGCCGGCACCGCCCGCTCCCCCCGCGGTGCCTGAAGCTGGGCAGGGCGACAGCCGGGTCTTCGGCGCCACGACGGGGCAGTCCCGCATCCAGATCCGCGCCACCCAGGACAGCTGGATCCAGGTGCGCGACGGCTCGGGCGATCTGCTGACCACCCGGGTGCTGCGGCCGGGCGACGTCTATCGGGCGCCCGACCAGCCGGGCCTGCGGATGGTCACCGGCAACGCCGGCGGGTTGATGGTGTCGATCGATGGCGGGCATGACAGGCCGTTGGGCGCGCAGGGTCAAGTGATGCGCGACGTCCAGCTCGATCCGCAAAGATTGGGCGGCGCTCCGCGCTGATTCCGGACACCGATTCCGATGGCCGGGCGCGGGCTCAGCCGGGGATCCTCCTCCTCGGCACTTGACCTGTCCGGCCCGCGTCCGCACTTTAGCGTCAGGCGGCACCTCGTCGATCGAGCGCGTCAGCGCGCCGCCGCACCCACACACCACTCCGAAAGCCAGTTCATGACCGTCCGCCCCTACCGCCACATCGAGCGCCGCAAGAGCCGCCTGATCCATGTCGGCAAGGTCCCGGTGGGCGGGGACGCGCCGATCTCGGTGCAGACGATGACCAACACGCCGACGACCGACGTCAAGGCGACGGTGGAGCAGATCCGGCGGATCGAGGAGGCCGGCGCCGACATCGTGCGGGTCTCGTGCCCCGACCAGGAATCGGCGCTGGCGCTGAAGGCGATCACCCGCGAGATCACCATCCCGGTCGTCGCCGACATCCATTTCCACTACAAGCGCGCGATCGAGGCGGCCCAGAACGGCGCCGCTTGCCTGCGCATCAATCCCGGCAACATCGGTTCGGCCGACCGCGTCCGCGAGGTGGTCCAAGCGGCCAAGGACCACGGCTGCTCGATCCGGATCGGCGTCAACGCCGGGTCCCTGGAAAAGGACCTGCTGGAGAAATACGGCGAGCCCTGCCCGGAGGCGATGGTCGAAAGCGCCCTGGATCACGCCCGCATCCTGGAAGACCACGACTTCTTCGACTTCAAGATCAGCGTCAAGGCGTCGGACGTCTTCCTCGCGGTCGCGGCCTACCAGGGTTTGGCGGAAGCCTGCGACTATCCGCTCCATATCGGCGTCACCGAGGCCGGCGGCCTGCGGTCCGGCACGGTCAAGTCGTCGATCGGCCTCGGCATGCTGCTGTGGTCGGGGATCGGCGACACCATCCGGGTCTCCCTGTCGGCCGATCCGGTCGAGGAGGTCAGGGTCGCGTACGAGATGCTGAAGTCGCTGAACCTGCGCCGGCGCGGCGTCACCGTGATCTCGTGCCCCAGCTGCGCCCGCCAGCAGTTCAACGTGATCAAGACCGTCGAGGTCCTGGAGGAGCGGCTGGCCCATATCACGACCCCGATGACCGTCTCGGTGATCGGCTGCGTCGTCAACGGTCCGGGCGAGGCGCGCGAGACCGACATCGGCTTCACCGGCGGCGGCGGCAACACCCATCAGGTCTACATCGCGGGCCAACCCGACCACCGCCTGAAGGACGAGGACATCGTCGGCCACCTCGTCGGTCTGGTCGAGCGCAAGGCCGCCCTGATCGAGGCCGCCAAGGCCGAGGAGGCCCGGATCGAGGCTGCCAAGGCCGAGACCGGCGCCGCGGTGGAAGCGGCGGAGTGATCGCGGCCTTCCGACGCCGCCCCGCGCTCTCCTAGCGCCCGAACCATGCCCCCAAGCACGCCCGCGACCTGTGGGCCCCCGTCGGGGGATCACCCAGGGGGCCACGCCTCCGCCGAACTGGTTCTGGTCGGTGCGAACCACCGCTCCAGTTCCGGCGCCTTGCGCGACCTGATCTGCACCGAGGAGTCCGAGGTTCCGGGCGTCCTCGCCCGCCTCAAGGACGCGGGATTGTCGGAGATGCTGTGGCTGTCGACCTGCGACCGGGTCGAGGTGCTGACGGCGTCTCCCGATCCCGCCGCCGCCGCCGAGGCCGCCGCCGCCGCCCTGGCCGAGCGCGCCGGCATGACGCATGAGGCGCTGGCTCCCGAACTCTACACCCTGACCGGCGGTGACGCGGTGCGCCACCTGTTCGCGGTCGCCTGCTCGCTCGACAGCCAGGTGGTCGGCGAGCCGCACGTCCTGGGGCAGGTCAAGACGGCCCACCGCGCCTCGGTCGCGGCCCATGCCAGCGGGCCGGAACTGGAGGCTGTGCTCCAGGCGGCCTACGCCGCCGCCAAGCGGGTCCGGACCGAGACCGCCATCGCGGAGCGGCCGGTGTCGATCGCGGCGGCGGCGGTCCAGACCGCGCGCGACATCCACGGCGATCTGGACCGCTCCGCCGCCCTGCTGATCGGGCTGGGCGACATGGGCGAGCTGATGGTCGACGCGCTACGCGAGGCCGGGTTGCCGCGGCTGACCGTCGCGGCGCTGGTCGACCGGCGGGCGGAGGCGGCGGCCCGCCGGCTAGGGTGCCATCATGTTCCGATCGCCGACCTCGACACGGCGCTGGCCTCCGCCGATATCGTGGTGACGGCGGCGGGGTTGGGGCGCTATATCCTCTCCACCGAGCGGATGACGGCGGTGCTGCGGAAGCGCAGGCGGCGTCCTGTCTTCGTGATCGACACGGCGATACCCGGCGACGTCGATCCGGCGGTCGGCGGGCTGGAAGGCGCCTTCGTCTACGATCTGGCCGATCTGGAGCGGGTGGCGCTGGAAGGCCGCGCCACGCGGGAGGCGGCGGCGGCGGCGGCCTGGGCGATCGTCGATCAGGCGGTGGCCACCTTCGCGCGGGGCCGGGCGGAGCGGGCCGCCGTTCCAGCCGTGGCGGCGCTGCGTGGCCATTTCGAGGCGGTGAGGAGCCGGCTTCTGGCCGAGCATCCCGGCGCCGACCCGGCGGAGGCGACCCGCCTGCTGGTCAACCGGCTGCTGCACGAACCGTCGCGGACGTTGCGGGCGATGGCGGCGTCGCACGACATGGAACAGGTGGAGGCGGAGCGGCTGCTGCGGCGGCTGTTCCGGCTGGACGAGGCCCAGTGCGAGGGCGGTGGAGCCTCGGCCGGTAAGTTGGATGGAAATTTGACCGCGGGCTCCGTTCCGGGGCTGGGTGAGGGTGAGGTACGGTGAGTTTCGAGGATATGTTCAACCGCGTCGCCGCGCGCCATGACGAGTTGCGCGACGCTTTGTCCGGCGGTCAGGTGGAGCCGCAGGCCTTCGCCCGGATGTCGAAGGAATACGCCGAACTGACCCCCATCGCGGAGGCGATCGCCGGGCTGCGGAAGGCGCGCGCCGAGCGCCAGGATTTGGCGGCCATGATGGACGACCCGGAGATGAGGGACTTGGCCGAGGCCGAACTGGAGTCGCTGGACCGGCGTCTGCCCGATCTGGAGCGCGGCATCCAGATCCTGCTGCTGCCCAAGGACGAGGCCGACGAGAAGAACGCGATCCTGGAGGTCAGGGCCGGCACCGGCGGCGAGGAGGCGGCTCTGTTCGCGGCCGAACTGTTCCAGATGTACCAGCGCTACGCCGCCCTGCGCGGCTGGCGGTTCGAGACGATGGACGTGTCCGAGACGGGGCTGGGCGGCTACAAGGAGGCGACCGCCTCGATCATCGGACGCAGCGTGTTCGCCCGGCTTAAATACGAGAGCGGCGTCCACCGTGTCCAGCGGGTGCCTGCGACCGAGGCGGGGGGCCGCATCCACACCTCCGCCGCGACCGTCGCCGTGCTGCCCGAGGCGGAGGAGGTCGATATCCAGATCGACGAGAAGGATTTGCGCATCGACGTGTTCCGATCGAGCGGGCCGGGCGGCCAGTCGGTCAACACGACCGACAGCGCGGTGCGGATCACCCACCTTCCGACCGGCATCGTCGTGTCGCAGCAGGACGAGAAGTCGCAGCACAAGAACAAGGCCAAGGCGATGCGGGTGCTCCGCTCCCGCCTGTACGACGCCCAGCGGAGCGCCATCGACGCAGAGCGTGCCGCCAACCGCAAGAGCCAGGTTGGCAGCGGCGATCGATCGGAACGCATCCGGACCTATAATTTCCCGCAGGGGCGGGTGACCGACCACCGGATCAACCTGACGCTCTACAAGATCGACAAGGTGATGAATGGCGAGGCGCTGGACGAGGTGATCGATCCACTGATCGCGGCGGACGAGGCGGAACGCCTTTCCGAACTGCGATGACCGGCGCGCCCCCGGAAGGAACCGTGGAAATTCCTCCGGAACTTGGAGGCACGCCGACGCTTCGCGAGGTGACCCGCCACGGCGAGCGGTTGCTGCGCGACGCCGGCGTCGACACGCCGGATCTGGACGCGCGCCTGCTGACGGGGGCCGCCCTGGGCATGACGCGGCAGCACATGCTGATCCACGCCACCGCCCGGCTCAACCAGCCGCAGGTGGCGCGGGTGCTGGGTTTCATCGCGCGGCGGGTCGCGCGCGAGCCGGTATCCCGCATCCTGGGCCGGCGCGAGTTCTGGAGCCTCGACTTCACCCTGTCCGCCGCCACGCTCGATCCTAGGCCGGATAGCGAGACGGTGGTCGAGGAGGCGCTGGCCGGCGTCGCCGACAAACGGGCTCCCCTGTCGGTGCTGGACCTGGGGACCGGCACCGGCTGCCTGCTGCTGGCGGTGCTCAGCGAATTGCCGGCCGCCATGGGGCTTGGGGTCGACCAATCGACCGAGGCGGTCGCCACGGCCACCGCCAACGCCCGCCGGCTGGGACTGGGGCCGCGCGCCCGCTTCGCCGTCGGCGATTGGATGACTGGGCTTGAGGATCGTTTCGACATCGTGATGTCCAATCCGCCCTACATCCCCGATGCCGAGATCACCACGCTGTCGCCGGAGGTCACCGGCTTCGATCCGCGCGCGGCGCTGGCGGGAGGAGCCGACGGGTTGGACGCCTATCGCGCCATCACGGCGGGGCTGGGCGGCGTGTTAAAACCGGGTGGGCGAATCATCTTCGAGGTCGGATTCGGGCAATCCCACGATGTGGCGGCACTGCTTGAGGCGGCCGGATTAAGCCAAATCGGCTTCCGGAAGGATCTCGCCGGTATCGAACGCGTTGTTTTTGGCCATTTGGGCGCGTGATTCCGCGTTTGCACACAAGAAAAGGGTTGGAATACAGTCGTTTCCCCGCTAGGGTCTTACAGGACGAAGGACCGCTGCATGATTGGCGCGGCCTGCGTGATACGAACCCCCGACATTCCACCGCGCAGCATCGCTCCGCGGATGCTTGGTGGCCCTTTGACTAGCCGCCAAGTGGATCGGGGCGCGCAAAATCTCAAAGTGGGGCTCGTAATAGCCGAATGAGACAAGGACCAAACACCAGGCGTTCTCGCGGCCGGGGCAGCAATAATGGTAACCGCCGTCAGAACAACGTCCCTTTGCGCCACCAAACCTTCGACAGCAATGGTCCGGATGTCCGCATCCGAGGCAACGCGTTCCAAGTGTACGAGAAGTACGTCACTTTGGCACGGGATGCTCAGACCGCTGGGGATCGTATCGCGGCGGAAAGTTACTTTCAACACGCCGAGCATTACTTCCGCATTATCGGTCTGATCAACGAGCAGAGTGGCGAGAACCAGCGTGGTCGCGATGGCCGGAACGGCAACGGCGCGCCCAACGGTCACTCCAATGGCCATGATGGGATCAATGGCGGGGTCAATGGCGATGGCCAAGACCAGTACGGCGACGATCAGGATGACGACGAGGATGCCGACACGGAGGAGGAACGCGCCCAGATGAACGCGTGATTTTCCGGATCGCGGTTAAGCCGCGGCTTTTCCGCGGTCTCAGCCGATCAGCTGGACCGGATCCCCGACCGCGACTGCGCCGCCCCGGATCACCTTGGCATAGACACCGCAGTTCCGATGGGAATATCCGCGTTGAAGGTGGAGCGGGATGTTGATGTCCCGCGTGGCCGTGACAGGGTTGACCTCGGTCGCGGCGCATCGCTCGATCGGCTCGACCACCTTCAGGACGACATCGCCGATGGCGATCGACTGGCCGATCCATTTGGCCTCCGACCAGGGCTCCAGACCGTCCAGCAACAGGTTCGCCCGGAACCGGATGGGGTCGACGGGGGCTTGCACGACCCGCTCGATGTCCAACACGCTGCCGAGATTGACGATCGAGACGTATTTCTCCGGAGTGTCGGTGAACATGACGCCCGGCGCTTCGACGAGGCTTGGCGTCCCCGGAATCTCCCCCTTCATATAGGCGGCGATGAACTGGTTGATCAGCAACCGCCCGGTGGCGCTGGTGATCTGGCCCCTCGCGACCTGCCTGCCGTTGCGCTTGACGGTCAGGATGCCGGTACCGGCGTCGTAATCGGTTTCCAGCGCGGCCAATCGCTCGTTCTTGGCCAGCATCAGGAAGTCCTTTCTGGGACGCCACTCCGGCGCCGACGTGTCGAAACCCGACGCGCCATGGATGATGGCGAACCGCCGGTCCTCGGGCAGTCCCTCCCCAGGGGCGAGCGTGACGCCGCCCAGGGATTGGGCGCTCAGGCCCTTGACCGGATAACGATATATCTTCGCAACTGCGGTATTCATGCCTGATGTTATGCAGGGGGCTTTGCGGCGCGTCAATCCCACGTTGGTTCAAGGCCGCAATGTTCCGAGGGCTGACGATCCGTAAGGCGGAGTCGCTCCCCCATTTTTTCCTGCGAATGAGAACGATTTGCATTTGCAACGGGCCGATGTTCGGTTATAACCGATCTCAGCCGGTCACAAACACACTCTCTCCTGTTCCGTGATCCGAAACCTCGCAGACTGTCCGGCCGCCCCCGCCCATTCCGGCGGGGGCATTTTTTCGTGCCGAGCGTCGCCGATCGGGCCTCACCAAAGCTCGGTGACCGGGGCGCCACCCGTCAGTTCCGTCAGGCGGCGGCGGGTGGCGGGAGTGATGTCGTCGGGCAGGGCCTCCAAGGGGAAGAAGCGGCATTCCACGATCTCCAAGCCATCGACCTTGGGGGTGCCACGCCACGTCTCCACCACGAAGACGCTGACATGATCGCTGGAGCGGTGGCGGAACCGGCCATAGAGGCCCAGCATGCGGGCGGTGCCGGTCACCTCGACGCCGACCTCCTCGCGGACCTCGCGCGCCATCGCCTGATGAACCGTCTCACCCCGGTCGACCCCTCCGCCGGGGAAGTGCCAGCCGGCGACATAGCTGTGGCGGATCAGCAGGACGGCGCCGTCCTGATCGCGGATGATGGCGCGCACTCCCATCGTCAGCGGCCTGGCCACTGTCAACCAGCCAACCCGCGCCAGATGGGCGGTGCGCAGCAGCCTCGACTTGGCCAGCAGCTTCTTCAATCGGGAAAACTCCAAGTGGGGATAGGGTGGGGTGGAGATGGGGCGGCTCCGCCTCGTCGGAGGGACGCCCTGGCAACATGGGGAGGTCATCGCGAAATGCCTACGGGTGCCTGCTTGTTCCCCGAATAACCCCTCGCCATATAGGGTTCGGCATCCTTCTGGATCGCACATCACGTGGGTCGGAAATCGGTCGTGCTGCCTGGCGGGCGACCGGAAAAGATAAGGAGCGTCCTCATGGACTTCGAGAAATACACCGAACGGTCCCGCGGTTTCGTACAGGCCGCGCAGGGCTTGGCGCTGAGGCGCGGGCACCAGCGGCTGACGACCGAACATCTGCTCTGCACGCTGCTCGAGGACAAGGAAGGCTTGGCGGCCAACCTGATCCGCGCCTCCGGCGGTGATCCCGCCCTGGCGCTGTCGGCGGTCGAGGCCGAGCTGAACAAGCAGCCCAAGGTCGAGGGCTCCGGGGCCGGTCAGATCTACATGGCGCCCGAGCTTGCGCGCCTGTTCCAGACCGCCGAGGAATTGGCGACCAAGGCCGGCGACAGCTTCGTCACGGCGGAGCGCCTGCTGCTGGCGTTGACCCTGGCCGAGGGCAGCCCCTCGTCGCGCATCCTTAAGACGGCGGGCGTGACCGCGCAGTCGCTCAACCAGGCGATCAATCAGGTCCGCAAGGGACGCACCGCCGACAGCGCCTCGGCCGAGCAGGGCTACGACGCCTTGAAGAAGTACGCCCGCGACCTGACGGAAGCGGCGCGCGAGGGCAAGCTCGACCCGGTGATCGGCCGCGACGAGGAGATCCGGCGCACCATCCAGGTGCTGGCGCGGCGGACCAAGAACAATCCGGTGCTGATCGGCGAGCCCGGTGTCGGCAAGACCGCGATCGTCGAGGGTTTGGCGCAGCGCATCATCAAGGGCGACGTGCCGGAGGGCCTGCGTGACAAGCGCCTGATGGCGCTGGACCTGGGCGCCATGGTGGCGGGCGCCAAGTACCGCGGCGAGTTCGAGGAGCGGCTGAAGGCCGTCCTGCAGGAGATCACCTCGGCGGCGGGCGAGATCATCGTCTTCATCGACGAGATGCACACCCTGGTCGGTGCCGGCAAAGCCGATGGCGCGATGGACGCGTCCAACATGCTGAAGCCGGCGCTGGCGCGCGGCGAGCTGCATTGCGTCGGCGCCACGACCCTGGACGAATACCGCAAGCACGTCGAGAAGGACCCAGCGCTGGCGCGGCGGTTCCAGCCGGTCTTCGTGTCCGAGCCGACGGTCGAGGACACCGTCTCGATCCTGCGCGGCCTGAAGGAGAAGTACGAGCTGCACCATGGTGTGCGGATCACCGACAGCGCGATCGTTTCGGCGGCCACACTGTCCAACCGCTACATCACCGACCGCTTCCTGCCGGACAAGGCGATCGACCTGATCGACGAGGCCGCTTCCCGGCTGCGGATGGAGGTCGATTCGAAGCCGGAAGCGATCGATGAGCTGGACCGACGCATCATCCAGCTGAAGATCGAGCGCGAGGCCCTGAAGCGCGAGAGCGATCAGGCGTCGCGTGACCGGTTGGAGAAGCTGGCGGGCGAGTTGGATGAACTCGAAGGCAAGTCGGCTGACATGACGTCGCGCTGGATGGCCGAGAAGGAGCAGCTGACGGGTGCCCAGAAGCTGAAGGAGCAGTTGGACCACGCCCGCGTCGAGCAGGAGCAGGCCCAGCGCAACGGCGATTGGGCCAAGACCGCCGAGCTGTCCTACGGCATCATTCCGGAGTTGGAACGGAAGCTGAAGGCGGCCGAGGAGGTCGCGGGCAACCGGATGCTGAACGAGGAGGTGCGCGAGAGCGACATCGCCGGCATCGTCAGCCGCTGGACCGGCATTCCGGTCGACAAGATGCTGACCGGCGAGCGCGAGAAGCTGCTGGCGATGGAGGCGAAGATCGGCGGCCGGGTGATCGGCCAGGACGAGGCGATCGTCGCGGTATCAAACGCCGTGCGGCGCGCCCGCGCCGGATTGCAGGACCCGAACCGGCCGATCGGCTCCTTCCTGTTCCTGGGTCCGACCGGCGTCGGCAAGACAGAGCTGACCAAGGCCTTGGCCGAGTTCCTGTTCGACGACGAGACCGCCATGATCCGGCTCGACATGTCGGAATACATGGAGAAGCACGCGGTCGCCCGCATGATCGGCGCTCCTCCCGGCTATGTCGGGTACGAGGAGGGCGGCGCCCTGACCGAGGCGGTCAGGCGGCGGCCTTATCAGGTGATCCTGTTCGACGAGGTCGAGAAGGCCCACCCCGATGTCTTCAACGTGCTGCTCCAAGTGCTCGACGACGGCAGGCTGACGGACGGGCAGGGCAGGACGGTCGATTTCCGCAACACGCTGATCGTCATGACATCCAATCTCGGGTCGGAGATCCTGGCGAACCAGCCGGAGGGGCAGGACAGCGCCGCCGTGCGGGATGAGGTGATGGAGATCGTCCGAGCGTCGTTCCGGCCGGAGTTCCTGAACCGGCTGGACGAGATCCTGCTGTTCCACCGCCTCAGCCGCGGCCACATGGGCGGTATCGTCAAGATCCAACTCGGCCGCCTGCGGCGGATGCTGCAGGATCGCGACATCACGCTGGAGATCGACGACAAGGCGTTGGCGTGGTTGGCCGATGCCGGCTACGACCCGGTCTATGGCGCCCGGCCGTTGAAGAGGGTGATCCAGCGGGCGCTGCAGAACCCGCTCGCCACGATGCTGCTGGAAGGCCGCATCGCCGATGGGCAGAAGGTCCAGGTCAGTGCCGGCGAGCATGGGTTGACGATCGACGGCATCCCGGCGTCGAGCCAGATCCCCGGTGCGGCGGCGGCCGCCGCCGCTGGGGGAGCGTCGGGCTGGGGGAGCAGGACCACGGTCCACTAACCACGGTCAATCACAAGCTTTGCTTGGAAATGAAAGGCCCTCCCCACCGTGCGGTGGGGAGGGCCTTTTTCAATGGGGAAGGTGGAGTGACGGGGGAGACCGCGATCGGGCTAACTCAGCAGCTACGTTCGCCGCGGCACGCCTCGGGGTGGGGTTCATCGCCGGAAGCGGCGGCGGTCTGGGCCACTTGCGCGGCACTTTGCAGGTTCTCCGCGAATTGGCGGTCGGTGTCCTCGACGTGACGCTGGAAGGCGACCAGTTCACGCCCCTGCAAGGCGACGCCGGTCGGCAGGTCGACGCTCATCGGGTTGACCTGACGACCGCCGCGCAGGACCTCATAGTGAAGGTGCGGGCCGGTCGAGCGGCCGGTGGTGCCGACATAACCTATGATATCACCCTGCTGGACCCGTCCGCCGCGCCGTAGGCCGGAGCCGAACTTGGACAGGTGGGCGTAGGCGGTAGCCATCTGCTGGTTATGCTTGATCCGGATGTAATTGCCGTAGGAACCCTTGCCGCCGATCTCCTCGATCACGCCGTTGCCGGCCGCGTAGATCGGAGTGCCGCTGGGGGCCGCGAAGTCCATGCCCGCGTGCATTTTGCTGAAGCCCAGGACGGGGTGCCGGCGCATGCCGAACTTGGATGATACCCGCGCGCCGTCGATCGGCGTGCGCAGCAGCGCCTTCCGGATGCTTTCACCCCGACGGTTGAAATAATCGACGATGCCGTCACGCGTCTTGTAGCGGTACAGGTCCATCCGCCTGCCACCAAGCGTCAGCGCCGCGTAGAGGATGTCGCCGTCGCGGGCCGAAGCACCCTTGTCGGTGAGGTAGCGCTCGTACATCACCTGGAATTCGTCGCCGGGCTGGACATCGCGCTGGAAGTCGACGTCGTAGGAATAGGCCCGGATCATCGCCGCCATCACTGGGATCGGAACGCCGACGCTGGCGCCCGCCTCGAACAGGCTGCTGTCGATCACGGCCGAGGCGGCCGCCTGGTGGCGCCGCAACTCCTTGTCGACCGACACGGCCTCGTAGGCATCGCCCTCCAGGCGGGCGACCGATACGGCGCGATCGACATCCGGCTGCAGCTCCATGCCGACGAAGCGGCGGTCGGTTCCGGATTCCTGCTGGAACAGCAGGGCTATCTCCTGTCCGACCTGAAGACGGCGGGGATCGAAAACACTTCTCAGCGCTTCGATGGCGTCATGTGCGTCCAGCCGGGGAACCGAGGCGTTGACCAGAAGACCCAGCAGCGTGTCGCCGCGTCCGACCTCCACCACCTTGCGGTCGATGTCCGCCAGCAGTTCCGTTTGACCCTCGTCGGGCAGGGGCTCGTTCAACGCCTTGGCGACCGATTGCCCGCCATCATCGCTGTCGGCGTCCGCCACGAGCGGCGTCTCCGCCTCTTCCGCGGTCGAGGTGGCCGCGGTCAGGTTCAAACGGGCCGCCTCCTGGTCGAGGTCGACCGGTGGCTGCGGCGTGGGGCTGGACAGCCTGGAGGTGTCGATGGGAGCGTTATAAGGATATTCCCAATCCGCCAGGGCGAAGGTGGGAACGCCTGCGAGACAGACGGCGAGGGCGGGTATGGCGGCAACCCTTAGACGCACCGGGTGTCCTCCTTGCTGCGACCGGGCGTCCGACGCCCGGTTTCGGTAGTGGGGAGATCGTCAGGATCCACGAAGCTGGTGGCCGGACCATGCGCGAGGGGGGTATTGGCTGTCAACGCCGTATGGATACGGAATCGCGCAAGATCGCCATTTCTTTTTCGTCAAGTGAAAAACGCTACCGTGGTCTCTGAAGATCGGCATCCAAGCGGCTGATCTGGTACGCCTTTCTCGCGACCGGGAAAGCTTGCCGCAGGGTAGGTGTGGCGGCTTGCCCGACCCTCCAATGGGACGAGTCGGGCATCGCACCCAATCTTGACCATCACGTCAGAAAAGTTTCAGGGCGATGAACTTTTCTGTTGCGAGGCAAAATTCGCCGGTCTATATACCGCCTCACCGAAGCGCTGGTGGCTGACGCCGCCGACACGC
>NZ_AVFL01000004.1 GCF_000576635.1 Skermanella stibiiresistens SB22 | reverse complement strand
CGGCCGCCGCGGCGGCGCAAAACTTCGGCGAGACGGCACCCGACGGCGCGGCTGTTCCGGATGCCGGAGTGGACGCGGCACCAGCGCCCGACGCGCCAGGGCCCGCCGAAGCCGTGACCGTTCCGGTGGCGGCCCCCGCGCTCGCCACCACAGCCTGAGCGCGGGAGGGATCGGGGATCAGGCTTTCCTGATCTCGTCCGCCCGGTAACCCTGGGCGTAGAGCAGCGCCGTCAGGTCGGACCGCTCGACCCGCGCCCGCGCCTGCGACGCCACCACCGGCTTGGCGTGGAACGCGACGCCAAGCCCGGCGGCCTGGAGCATCGGCAGGTCGTTAGCCCCGTCGCCCACGGTCATCGACTCCCGCAACGGGATGCGGTTGGCGCCGGCGACCCGGATCAGGGCCGCAACTTTGGCATCCTTGTCCAGGATCGGCTCGATGGCGTTGCCGCTCAGCTTGCCATCGACGATCTCCAGGTCGTTGGCCTGATCCTCGTCGAAGCCGACCAGCACCCGCACCCGTTCGGTGAAGAACTTGAAGCCGCCCGACACCAGCGCGCAATAGGCGCCGTTCGCCTTCATGGTCGCGACCAGTTCCACGGCACCCGGCATCAGCTCGACCCGGCGATGGGCCCGCTCCAGCGCGTCGACCGGCAGGTCCTTGAGCAGGGCGACGCGTTCGCGGAGCGCGTCCTTGAAATCGATCTCGCCGTTCATGGCGCGATAGGTGATCCCGGCGATCAGGTCCTTCAGCCCGACCATCTCGGCCAACTCGTCCAGCATCTCCTGGCGGATGATGGTCGACTCCATGTCGGCCACCAGCAGCCGCTTGCGGCGGCCTTCCACGGGCTGGGTGATCATGTCGACCGGACGGGTGGGGAGCGCCGCGTGGAGCGCCGCGTCGGCCTGATCGCAGTTGAGGCCGTCGAACGGCACGTCGCAGGCAATCCCCGGCGCCAGCCAGTCCGGCGCGCCCGTCTCGGCACCGAGCGCCGACAGGGCGGCGCGCGCGGCGGCGACCGTGCTATCGTCCAGGTCGGCGGCGGCGGGATCGGCGATGAGGGTCAGAACATTGATCATCTGAAATATCCGGGTTCAATTGAATCAACCGGCTAATCAACCGGGAGGCGACGTTCCGCCGCCTTTATGAGCCGTGCCTTTATGAAATGTCGAACCAAGCCTTGTCCATGACCGATCAAGCCACGTCCACCGAAACCAGAACCAAACCCGTCGTGGTCGTCGGGGGTCCGACCGCCAGCGGCAAGTCCGCCCTGGCGCTCGACCTCGCCGAGGAGTTCGGCGGCACCGTGATCAACGCCGACAGCATGCAGGTCTACGCCGAGCTGTCGGTCCTGACCGCCCGTCCCGGCGCCGCCGACGAGGCCCGCGTGCCGCACCGGCTTTATGGCGTCATGCCGGCGTCGGTGCGCTGTTCCGCCGCGCGCTGGCGCGGGCTGGCCCTGGCGGAGATCGCCGCGGCCCACGCGTCCGGCCGGCTGCCGATCGTGGTCGGCGGCACCGGGCTCTATATCAAGGCGCTGATGGAGGGACTGGCCGACATCCCGCCGATCCCGGAGGAGATCCGCACCGCCATCCGCGCCCTTCACGCCGACCTCGGCAGCCCTGGCCTCCACGCCCTGCTGGCGGAGCGCGACCCGGCCACGGCGGCGCGGCTGAAGCCGGGCGACACACAGCGCCTGGGCCGCGCGCTGGAGGTGCTGGAGGCGACCGGCCGGTCCATCACCGAGTGGCAGTCCGACCCGGCGGCCGGGCCGCCCGAAGGTCTCCGCTTCCTGCCCATCGTGGTCGATCCGCCGCGCGACGTCCTGTACGCCGCCTGCGACCGACGCTTCGGCGTCATGATCGACCGTGGCGCCCTCGACGAGGTGCGGGCGCTGGATGGCCTGGGATTGCCGGCCGACCTGCCGGTGATGAAGGCGCTTGGCGTGCCGGAACTCTCGGCCCACCTTCGGGGCTCCATGGGCCTGGACGAGGCCGCCGCCGCCGCCCGCATGTCGACCCGGCGCTATGCCAAACGGCAGGGCACTTGGTTCCGCCACCAACTGGCCCCGATGCATGGCTGCCATGTGATTAACGCGCAATATTCGGAAAGCCTGCGGCGAGGCGTTGGCAACTTAATTCGCAAAATGGGTTGACCATGGAAAATGTTTTGATTAGTTTGCGACTTCCCGGCTCCTGGGTCACCCCCGGACCGCTGGGATAACTCGCTGAAATTCCTGACATTCCGCGAGATTTTCACGGATAGGGACGCGACGCCCGCACCGACGCGCGGGCGCGTATAGACGAAGGTAGAGAGAGATGTCCGAGAACAAGCTGACCGGTGCGGAGATCGTCATCAAGGCCTTGAAGGATCAGGGCGTGGACGTAATTTTCGGGTATCCCGGCGGCGCGGTACTTCCGATCTATGACGCCCTGTTCAAGCAGAACGATCTGCGCCACATCCTCGTGCGGCACGAACAGGCGGCGGTCCACGCGGCGGAAGGTTACGCGCGCTCGACCGGCAAGGTCGGCGCGGTTCTCGTGACGTCCGGCCCCGGCGCCACCAACGCGGTCACCGGCCTGACCGACGCGCTGATGGACAGCATCCCGATCGTCTGCCTGTGCGGTCAGGTCCCCACCCACCTGATCGGCAACGACGCCTTCCAGGAAGCGGACACGACCGGCATCACCCGGCCCTGCACCAAGCACAACTACCTGGTCAAGGACGTCGCCAATCTGGCGCGGACGATGCACGAGGCCTTCTATGTCGCCCGCAGCGGCCGTCCCGGCCCGGTCGTGATCGACATCCCCAAGGACGTGCAGTTCGCGGAAGGGCCCTATGTCCCGCCGACCGAGGTCAAGCACAAGACCTACCGTCCGCAGGTCAAGGCGGAGCTGTCGCGCGTCGAGGAGGCGGTGGAACTGATCGCCAACGCCAAGCGCCCGATCTTCTACACCGGCGGCGGCGTCATCAACTCCGGCCCGCTGGCGTCCAAGCTGCTGACGCAGTTCGTCCGCATGACCGGCTATCCCTGCACCAACACGCTGATGGGCCTTGGCGCGTATCCGGCGTCGGACCCGCAGTTCCTGGGCATGCTGGGGATGCACGGCACCTACGAGGCGAACCTCGCCATGCACGGGTGCGACGTCATGATCAACATCGGCGCGCGGTTCGACGACCGCGTCACCGGCAAGCTGTCGGAGTTCTCGCCCGGCAGCAAGAAGATCCACGTCGACATCGATCCCAGCTCGATCAACAAGAACGTCCGGGTCGACATCCCGATCGTCGGCGACTGCGCCCACGTGCTGGAGGACATGATCCGCATCTGGAAGGCGCGCCAGAAGCGGCCCGATCAGGCCGCGCTCAAGAACTGGTGGGGCCAGATCACGGAGTGGCGGAAGCGCGACTGCCTGCGCTACATCCACACCGACCCGATCATCAAGCCGCAATACGCGCTTGAGCGCCTGCGCGAACTGACCCGGAAACACGACACCTACATCACGACCGAGGTCGGCCAGCACCAGATGTGGGCCGCCCAGTTCCTGCCGTTCGAGGAGCCGAACCGCTGGATGACCTCGGGCGGGCTGGGCACCATGGGCTATGGCTTGCCGGCCGCGATCGGCACCCAGATCGCCCATCCGGACAGCCTGGTGATCGACGTCTCGGGCGAGGCGTCGTTCATGATGAACATGCAGGAGATGGCGACCGCCGTGCAGTACAATCTGCCGGTCAAGATCCTGATCCTGAACAACCAGTACATGGGCATGGTCCGCCAGTGGCAGGAACTGCTGCACGGCAGCCGCTATTCGCAGAGCTACAGCGAGGCCCTGCCGGACTTCGTCAAGATGGCCGAGGCGTTCGGCGGCGTCGGGTTGCGCGCCACCAAGGTGTCCGAGGTCGACGACGTGCTGAACCAGATGATCGACATTCGCCGTCCGGTGATCGTCGACATGTGCGTCGACCAGAAGGAAAACTGCTTCCCGATGATCCCGGGCGGCCGCGCGCACAACGAGATCCTGCTCGGCCCGGCGGATCAGCTGGGCGAGAGCATGTCGCGCGACAGCACTCCCGAAGAGGGCATGGTCCTGGTATAAGCGCGCCGCTTCCCGGCGGTTATCCGGCCGGTTCCGCACCCTGGCGGAGCCGGCGGCACCTTGCGCAGACACCACCCAACCAAGTCCCTCCTGGAGCCCGTCCCGTGGAAAGCACGATTGAAAAACACACCATCTCGGTCCTGGTCGACAACGAGCCGGGCGTGCTCGCGCGCGTCATCGGCCTGTTCTCCGGCCGCGGCTACAATATCGAGAGCCTGACCGTCGCCGAGGTCGATGCCGAACAGCAAGTCTCGCGCATCACCATCGTGACCAGCGGCACCCGGATGATCATCGAGCAGATCAAGAACCAGCTCGACCGGCTGGTTCCGGTTCACCGCGTCCGCGACCTGACCGACGAAGGCCCGTTCATCGAGCGCGAGCTGGCGCTGATCAAGGTGGCCGGCACCGGCGACCGCCGGATCGAGAGCCTGCGCATCGCCGACATCTTCAAGGCCCGCGTGGTCGACGCCACGCTCAACTCGTTCGTGTTCGAAATGACCGGCACGGCGGCCCAGCTTGACGACTTCATCGGGCTGATGCGTCAGCTCGGGCTGGTCGACGTCAGCCGGACCGGCGCCGCCGCCATCTCCAAAGGCGCCGCCAGCCTGTAACAACGAAAGAGCGGAACTTTTCCCAGCCCCAAACCCGGCGTACCCTGCCGGGAACAACCCGCCTGAAGCAACCAGACTGTAGCGAAAACCGAGGAAATACCACCATGCGCGTCTATTACGATCGTGATGCCGACGTCAACCTGATCAAGGGCAAGAAGGTCTGCATCGTCGGCTATGGCAGCCAGGGCCACGCCCATGCCAATAACCTGCGCGACAGCGGCGTAAAGGACGTGATCGTCGGCGCCCGGCCCGGCAGCCCGAGCGGCGCCAAGGCGGAAGCGGCCGGCTTCACCGTCATGACCCCGGCGGAAGCCGCCAAGATCGCCGACGTGATCATGGTGCTGACCCCCGACGAGCTGCAGGCCGACCTGTATCGCGACCACTTGGCTCCGAACATGAAGGAGGGCGCCGCCCTCGCCTTCGCCCATGGCCTGAACATCCACTTCAGCCTGATCGAGCCGCGCGCCGACATCGACGTGTTCATGATCGCCCCGAAGGGTCCCGGCCACACCGTGCGCAGCGAATACGTGCGCGGCGGCGGCGTTCCCTCGCTGGTCGCGGTCCATCAGAACCCGTCGGGCAACGCGCTCGAAGTGGCGCTGTCCTACGCCTCGGCCAACGGCGGCGGCCGCGCCGGCGTGATCGAGACGACCTTCAAGGAAGAATGCGAGACCGACCTGTTCGGTGAGCAGGCCGTGCTGTGCGGCGGCTTGACCGCCCTGATCCAGGCGGGCTTCGAGACGCTGGTGGAAGCCGGCTACGCGCCCGAGATGGCCTATTTCGAGTGCCTGCACGAGGTCAAGCTGATCGTCGACCTGATCTACGAGGGCGGCATGGCCAACATGCGCTACTCGATCAGCAACACCGCCGAGTATGGCGACTACACCCGCGGCCCGCGCATCGTCACCGCCGAGACCAAGGCCGAGATGAAGCGCATCCTGGAGGACATCCAGTCCGGCCGCTTCACCCGCGACTGGATCCAGGAGTGCAAGGTCGGCCAGCCCAGCTTCAAGGCCACCCGCCGCCGCAACGCCGAGCACCAGATCGAGGAAGTCGGCGAGAAGCTGCGCGCCATGATGCCGTGGATCGCCGCCAACAAGCTGGTCGACAAGACCAAGAACTAAGCTCCCCGCTTTACCGGTGTCTCCGGGCCTTCCACAGATGGGAGAGGTCCGGACGACGCGGCGGAACGGAGGCGCACAAAAGAAAAGGCCGCCGCCCTGTCACGGGGCGGCGGCCTTTTCTTTTCCGAGGCGATCCGCCTGCGAATCAGGTCCCGGTGCGAAGCTCTCGCGCTTCCAGGTCCATGCTGGTCTGGACCGTCCGGGCGGCGGCGGCGGCCGAGCGCTGGAAGGCCAGCACGACGGCGGCCATCTCGCGGCTGGTCGCCGGGGTCAGCGGACGGCCGGGCAAGCGGGTGATGCCGTCCTCGCCGACTTCGCCGTCCATCAGGCGGCGCAGCGCCTCGCGGCCACGGCACAGGCGGGACTTGACGGTGCCGACCTTGGCGCCGAGCACGTCGGCCGCTTCCTCGTAGCTCATGCCCTCGAGACCGATCAGCAGAAGCACCTCCCGCATCTCGGGGGTCAGTCGGGCCAGGGCGCGTTCCAGATCACGGACCGCCAGACCATGCTCCTGAGCGGCCGGAGCCGGAGGGCTCAGCGCTTCGAGGGTTTCGTCCGGTGTCGCGGTGGTGCGGGCGCGACGCAATTCGTTGATATGCGCGTTACGCAGGATCGTGAACAGCCAGGCCCGCATGTTGGTGCCCGGAGTATAGCTGTCGAGCCGGGTCAAAGCCCGCTCCAGAGTGTCCTGGACCAGATCGTCGGCCCGTTCCGGATGTCCCACCAAGGCGCGCGCGAAACGGCGCAGTGCGGGAATCTCCTGTTCCAACCGGTCTAGCGTATTTTCAGCCATTTGTGACAGCCTCCCAGGACATTTCCGACTTCGCGCTGTTGAGTAAGGATGGGATGGATGAGCGCAACATCATTTCTCCACTTCCTGACCGGCTCCAACCATCCGAGAACGACGGTGCCGGCCTGTTTGGATGAACCACCACCCGGGCATTCGACCCTGTGACCGGCATCGACCGATCACACGGAGCCCCAATGGATGAAAACCTGAAACGTCGATTGGTTCCCACGTCCCACTAAAATTTTTTTCCGCCAGCCTTCCAGCCTATCCCAGATGACTTTTCACGATTTCAGCGGTTTGCGGGATCGCTGGACCCGCAAAGAAACGTTCCGGCCGTCATCGCGACATCTAGGATATGGCACCGCGGTCTCGCAACACGACCTATCTTTAAGAAACAAATCGCTACCTCCAACGTCATAGCGTGACGTTCGGTAACCCTTTTTATTTCGAGGACGGTTCGCTGTGCGCACGGATGCGCGGAATATCCGGAACGTCGCCGCCACCATGGCCGAAAACGGTTGCGGGACACCCTACCCTTGCTTTAGAGATAGCGGCTAGGGCATCGACAGGATCACAGTATCCGGCCAAGTGCCTTAACGCAAATTTAACCATAACGGCGCCACCTTGGCACCAGCAGCTGGCCCCACACTTCCCAACGCCTCATCGGCCGACGCCTCTTGGGCGGACAGGGAAACTCCAGGGCCATTTGACCGAAGGCAGAGACACTGGTGATAACGCAGGCTCGCACGACCGACATCAGGAAGGCCCCTCGCGGGGACCGGATGGATGCGCGCGCCCTGACCAACATCGCCAGCACGATCCTGCCGGAAGCGCTGCCGTCTGCCCGTGGGCCGCATGGGGCTCTCCTTCCGCGACTTATGCGCCCCTGAGCGCCGCCGTCGTCATCGACAGGTGTTCAGGGGGATCATGGCGCTCGCGCCATCCGTTGACGTCGCGAAACTGATTTCGGCTTCGCCCGCGTGATGATCGTCCAAGACGGTCGCGGGTGCCGGTAAGCACGGAAGGATGAAGTCCCAAATGACCGCCACCACCAATTCCACCGCCGCCAACTCCGCCCCGACCCCAGCCCCCACTCCGGCCCAGGTCAACGACGCCAACCGCGTCATCATCTTCGACACCACGCTGCGCGATGGCGAGCAGTCGCCCGGCGCCTCCATGAACCTGGAGGAGAAGCTGCGGATAGCCCGCGTGCTGGAGGAGATGGGCGTCGACGTGATCGAGGCCGGCTTCCCGATCGCCTCCAACGGCGATTTCGAGGCGGTGCGCGAGGTCGGCAAGGTCGTCCGCAACTCGGTCATCGCCGGCCTGTCGCGCGCCAACCGCCGCGACATCGACCGCGCCGCCGAGGCCCTGCAGTTCGCCGAGCGGAAGCGCATCCACACCTTCATCTCCACCAGCCCGCTGCACATGAAGTACAAGCTGCAGATGGAGCCGGAGAAGGTGCTGGAGGCGATCTGGGACAGCGTCTCGCACGCCCGGAGCTATGTCGACGACGTCGAGTGGAGCGCCGAGGACGGCTCGCGCACCGAGCACGATTTCCTGTGCCGCTGCGTCGAGACCGCGATCAAGGCCGGCGCCACCACGATCAACATCCCCGACACCGTCGGCTATGGCGTGCCGGAGGAATACGGCGCGCTGTTCACCATGCTGTTCAACCGCGTGCCCAACGCCGACAAGGCGATCTTCTCGGTCCATTGCCACAACGATCTGGGTCTGGCCGTCGCCAACTCGCTGGCCGGCGTCGCCGCCGGTGCCCGGCAGATCGAGTGCACGATCAACGGTCTGGGCGAGCGGGCCGGCAACGCGGCGCTGGAGGAGATCGTCATGGCGATGCGCACCCGCGCCGACGCCATGCCCTATTCCAACGGCATTCAGACCGAGCAGATCATGACCGCGTCCAGGCTGGTATCCGCCGTGACCGGCTTCGTGGTCCAGCCTAACAAGGCGATCGTCGGCAAGAACGCCTTCGCGCACGAGTCCGGCATCCACCAGGACGGCATGCTGAAGAACGCCCAGACCTACGAGATCATGACGCCGGAGTCGGTCGGCCTGAACCGCTCGACGCTGGTGATGGGCAAGCATTCCGGCCGCGCCGCCTTCCGCGCCAAGCTGAAGGATCTGGGCTACGCGCTGGGTGACAACGCGATCGAGGAGACCTTCGTCCGCTTCAAGGATCTGGCGGACAAGAAGAAGGACGTCTTCGACGAGGACATCATCGCCCTGGTCGACGACAGCATCGGCAGCACCAACGAGCGCATCCGCTTCGTCTCGCTGATGGTGGTCGCCGGCTCCAAGGGTCCCCAGCGGGCCGAGCTGGAGCTGGAGATCGACGGCGAGCTGGTGACCACGGTCGCGACCGGCTCCGGTCCGGTCGACGCCACCTTCAACGCCATCTCGGCCTTGTTCCCCCACGAGGCCAAGCTGCAACTGTATCAAGTCCACGCCGTGACCGAGGGGACCGACGCGCAAGCCGAGGTCACCGTCCGGCTGGAGGAGAACGGCAAGACGGTCAACGGCCAGGGCGCCGACACGGATACCCTGGTCGCCAGCTGCCGCGCCTATGTCCACGCCCTGAACAAGCTGCTGACCAAGCGTCAGAAAACCGCGCCGGAAGCACTCTCCGCTTGAGTGACCCACGGCGTTGCTTTATTCAAACGGATGGTGGCCCCCCTGCCCGGGCCACCATCCAGGTTACCCCGACGGCGGCTCCCGCTTGAGCCGCCGTTGTCTCGGATGGGCCTCGTCAACCGGATGAAGAGTTAGCCAACTCCATGTTTTCCAAACTGCTCGGCGTCTTGTCGGCCGACATGGCGATCGATCTCGGTACGGCCAACACCCTGGTTTACGTCAAGGGCCGGGGGATTGTCCTGAACGAGCCGTCGGTCGTCGCCATCGCCACCATCCGCGGCAAGAAGCAGGTGCTGGCGGTTGGCGACGAAGCCAAAATGATGCTGGGACGCACTCCTGGCAACATCCAGGCGATCCGGCCGCTGCGCGACGGCGTCATCGCCGATTTCGACGTGGCGGAGGAGATGATCAAGCACTTCATCCGCAAGGTCCACAACCGGCGCAGCTTCGCCAGCCCGCAAGTCATCATCTGCGTGCCGTCGGGCTCCACCGCGGTCGAGCGGCGCGCGATCCAGGAATCGGCCGAGTCCGCCGGCGCCCGCCGCGTCTTCCTGATCGAGGAGCCGATGGCCGCCGCGATCGGCGCCGGCCTGCCGGTGACCGAGCCGACCGGGTCGATGGTGGTCGACATCGGCGGCGGCACGACCGAGGTCGCCGTGCTCTCGCTGGGGGGCATCGTCTATTCCCGCTCCGTCCGCGTCGGCGGCGACAAGATGGACGAGGCGATCATCGGCTATATCCGGCGCAACCACAATTTGCTGGTTGGCGAGGGATCGGCCGAGCGGATCAAGAAGGAGATCGGCTCCGCCTGCCCGCCCGAGGATGGCGAGGGCCGGATCATGGAGATCAAGGGCCGCGACCTGATGAACGGCGTGCCCAAGGAACTGATCATCAGCGAGCGCCAGATCGCCGAGTCCCTGTCCGAACCGGTCAGCGCGATCATCGAGGCGGTCAAGGTGGCGCTGGAGCACACCGCCCCCGAACTGGCCGCCGACATCGTTGACAAGGGCATCGTCCTGACCGGCGGCGGCGCCCTGCTGAGCAACCTCGACTACGTGCTGCGCCACGCCACCGGCCTGCCGGTCTCGATCGCGGACGACCCGCTGTCCTGCGTGGCGTTGGGCACGGGCCGGGCTCTCGAAGAGATGAAGACGCTCAAGCACGTCCTCATCCAAATGTACACCTGATATTCATCCCCGACGCGGCAGTATCCTTGATCGGGGGTCACCGCCAAGCTGTTTCCCGCCCCCGGCTTCGGCCCCGCACAGCACAGGAAAGGCCCCGTGAAGACACGCGCCACCGGATCCGTGGTTCGTCTCGCCGCACCCCTGCGCGCGCTGGCCCAGCGATTCTCGTTTCTGCTGCTGGTGCTGGCGGCCATCGCGCTGATGATGGTCGGCAAGGTCGATACCGTCCTGGTCGATGGCATCCGCGGCCGGGTGACCGACGCCTTCGCGCCGATCCTGGACGCCATCTCGCGCCCGGCCGCGACGGCGGCCCGCTTCGTCGAGAGCGTCCACGAGGTGGTCAACCTGCGCGCCGAGAACGAGCGGCTACGCACCGAGAACGAGGCCCTGCTGCGCTGGCAGCAGGCGGCCCAGCGGCTTGACGGTGAGAACCGCAGCCTGCGCAGCCTGTTGAACTACAAGCCGGAACTGGCGTCCTCCTATGTCACCGCCCGCGTCGTGGCCGATCCCGGCGGCGCCTTCGTCCGCACCGTCGTGGTCACCGCCGGACAGCGCGACGGCGTCCGCTCCGGTCAGGCCGCCGTGTCGGGCCGCGGGCTGATGGGCCGCGTCGTCCAGGCCGGCGAGTGGTCGGCGCGCGTGCTGCTGATCACCGACCTCAATTCCCGCATCCCCGTCCTGATCGAGCCGTCGCGCCAGCGGGCCGTGATGAGCGGCGACAATTCGGGCCAGCCGCGCCTGCTCTACCTGTCGGGCGACACGGCACTGGCGGTCGGCGACCGGGTCGTCACCTCGGGCCATGGCGGCATCTTCCCGCCCGGCCTGCCGGTCGGCTTGGTGTCCGAGGTCGGCGAGAGCCGCGTCCGGGTGCAGCCCTTCGTCGATCCCGACCGGGTCGAGCACCTGCAACTGGTCAATTTCGGGCTGCCCGGCGGACTGGGCGCCAATATCCCGGCGGATCCCGCCGGCGGCCTGCGATAGCCCCGCCGGGATCCGTGCCATGACCGGCGGCTTCTGGAGCAGGCTCGACCAGACCGGACGCAACATCGCGCCCTTCGCGGTGACCGTCGCCTTGATGCTGTTCGGCATGGTGCCGCTGCGGCTGCCGAGCTACGCGGCGGTGGCGCCCATGCTGCCGCTGATGGCGCTTTATTACTGGGTGATCCACCGGCCCGACCTGCTCAGGCCCAGCGTCGCCTTCGGCCTGGGGCTGCTCCAGGACCTGCTGAGCGGGACGCCGCTGGGGATGACGCCGCTGATCTATGTCCTGGTCTATTGGGTGGTGCTGACCCAGCGCCGCTTCTTCCTGGGGACCTCCTTCACCATGCTGTGGTTCGGCTTCGCGCTGATCGCGTTCGGGGCCAGCGTCGTCGGCTGGCTCGCTTGGTCGATCCTCAACCTCCGCCTGCTGTCGCCCGATCCGGCCCTGATGCAGGCGGTCATGACGGTCGCGGTGTTCCCGGTGTTCGGATGGCTGTTCATCCGCATCCACCGCGCGTTCCTCCAGGCCTGACGGGGAGCTCGAACGCCATGGAGCGCGATACCGACCGCTACCGCGGACTGACCCGACGGGCCTTGATGCTGGGCGGCATGCAGGTTGGATTGCTGTCCACGCTGGTCGCCCGGATGTATTATCTCCAGGTCCTGGAATCCGACCGCTACTCCACGCTGGCCGACGAGAACCGCATCAACATGCGCCTGCTCGCTCCGTCGCGCGGGCAGGTGCTGGACCGCTTCGGCGTGCCTCTGGCGGTCAACCAGCAGAATTTTCGCGTCGTGATGGTGTCGGAGCAGGCGCGCAAGATCGACCGGGTGCTGACCCTGGTCTCGGAAATCGTGCCGCTGACCGACGCCGACTGGCGTCGGATCACCCGCGAGATCCAGCGGAAGCGCGCCTTCGTCCCGGTCACGGTCAAGGACAACCTGTCCTGGGAGCAGGTCACCATGATCGAGGTCAACGCGCCCGACCTGCCGGGCGTGTCGATCGAGGTCGGCGAGCTGCGCAGCTATCCCTACGAGACCTCGACCGCCCATTTCCTGGGTTATGTCGGCGCCGTGTCGGAATCGGAGTTGAACGGCGATCCGGTGCTGGCGCTGCCCGGCTTCCGGATCGGCAAGTCCGGGCTGGAGAAGTTCCATGACGCCAACCTGCGCGGCGTCGCCGGCACAAGCCAGCTGGAGGTCAACGCCGTTGGCCGGGTGATCCGGGAGTTGTCTCGCGAGGAGGGTCAGCCCGGCCGGGACATCACGCTGACCGTCGACATCGGCTTGCAGCAATACGCGCAGGATCGGCTGAAGGATCAGAAGAGCGCCGCGGCGGTGGTGATGGACGTCCACACCGGCGGCATCTATTCCATGGCGTCGAACCCCAGCTACGATCCGAACCTGTTCACCACGGGGATCAACGCCGAGACCTGGGAGGACCTGCTGTCCGACCCGGCGACTCCGCTGACCAACAAGGTGATCGCCGGGCAATACGCGCCGGGCTCGACCTTCAAGATGCTGGTGGCCCTGGCCGCGCTGGACAGCGGCATCATCGGACCCCGGCATACCGTGCATTGCCCTGGTCACATGGATCTGGGCGATCACCGGTTCCATTGCTGGAAGAGGGGCGGCCACGGCACACTCGATCTGGTAGGCGCGCTCAAGCACTCCTGCGACACCTTCTTCTACGATCTGGCACGCCGGATCGGCATCGACCGCATCCACGACATGGGCAAGCGGTTCGGCATGGGCCAGCGCACCCAGCTGGACCTGCCCAGCGAGCGGCCCGGACTGATGCCAAGCCGCGACTGGAAGCAGGCCAATTTGGGCAAGTCGTGGACGCAGGGCGAGAGCCTGATCGCCGCGATCGGCCAGGGCTATGTGCTGGCGACGCCGCTCCAGCTGGCGGTGATGCTGTCGCGGATGGTCAATGGCGGCTTCGCGGTCAAGCCGCACCTGACCCGCCAAGTCGAGCGCGGCCCGGCGGAACAGACCGCGTGGCCACCGATGGGCGTCAACAAGGCCCATATCGAGATGGTGATCCAGGGCATGAACGCCGTGATGAACCAGCCGGACGGCACCGCCTACAAGATGCGGATCACCGAACCCGGCTTCGAGATGGGTGGTAAGACGGGAACCAGCCAGGTCCGCCGCATCACCATGGCGGAACGCAGCACCGGCGTGCTGAAGAACGACCAGCTGCCGTGGCGCCAGCGCGACCACGCCTTGTTCATCGGCTTCGCGCCGTTGCGGGCACCCCGCTACGCCTGCGCGGTGATCGTCGAGCACGGTGGCGGCGGCTCGGCCGTGGCGGCCCCGATCGCGCGCGATCTGCTGCTGGAGGTCCAGCGCCGCGACAGCGCGCGCGGAGCGTCCCAGGTCTCCAGCGCCGAGGGAGCCCCCGAGCCCTCCCCGACGGTCCCCAACACTTCTCCCCGGAAGGTCGGCGGATGAGCGGCGACCTGCTGGGCCATCAACCCGAACTGACGCTGACCGA
The DNA here is from genome assembly GCF_000576635.1 of Skermanella stibiiresistens SB22. GTDB lineage: Bacteria > Pseudomonadota > Alphaproteobacteria > Azospirillales > Azospirillaceae > Skermanella > Skermanella stibiiresistens. Next base: position 320,201 of record NZ_AVFL01000004.1, on the reverse strand, counting down.
GAAGCTCTGGCAAATCAATTGGAAGCTGATCCTGCTGCTGACGGCGATCGCCAGCATCGGCTGGGCCATGCTGTTCTCCGCCGCCAATGGCAACATCGACCCCTGGGCGTCACGGCAGGCGGTGCGGTTCGGCGCCGGCATCTGTGTCATGATCCTGGTCGGGCTGATCGATCTCAGGATCTGGCTCCGCCTGTCCTATCCGATCTACGGCGTGGCGCTGGTCCTGCTGATCGCCGTCGAGATCGTCGGCGAGATCGGCATGGGCGCGCAGCGCTGGATCGACCTGGGCGTCATCCAGATCCAGCCATCCGAGATCATGAAGATCGCCATCGTGCTGGCGCTCGCCCGCTATTTCCACGGCGCCTCGCTGGAGGAGGTCGGGCGGCCGACCTTCCTGATCGCCCCGCTGCTGATGGTACTGGCGCCGGTCGGGCTGGTGATGAAGCAGCCGGACCTTGGCACCGCGCTGATGGTGATGATGGTCGGCGGCGCCCTCTTCTTCCTGGTCGGCGTCCGGCTGTGGAAGTTCGCCATCATCATCGCGGCGGGCGGCGGCTCCGTTCCGATCGCGTGGCAGTTCCTGCACGACTACCAGAAGAACCGGGTGCTGATCTTCCTCAACCCGGAGAACGACCCGCTCGGCGCCGGCTACCACATCACGCAGTCGAAGATCGCGCTGGGGTCCGGCGGCATCTCCGGCCGCGGTTTCATGATGGGGACGCAGAGCCACCTGAACTTCCTGCCGGAGAAGCAGACCGACTTCATCTTCACCATGCTGGCGGAGGAGCTGGGCATGATCGGCGGCGTCTGCCTGCTGCTGCTCTACACCCTGCTGATGGCCTACGGCGTGATCATCTCGCTGCGCTGCCGCAACCAGTTCGGCCGGTTGGTCGGATTGGGCGTCACGACCAACCTGTTCCTATACGTCTTCATCAACATCGCCATGGTGATGGGCCTGATCCCCGTGGTCGGCATCCCCCTGCCCCTGATCTCGTATGGCGGCACCGCCATGCTGACCGTCCTGTTCGGCTTCGGCCTCGTGATGTCCGTCTATATCCACCGCGACGTCCGCATCACGCGGCGGACGATGGCCGGCGAGATGTGAGCGGGATGCTTGATCCCAATCGCAAAAAACTGTCACGCGGGCGGTTTTTTGCCATCGACAAGGCATGTTCGCTTTGCTATCTACCCCTCGTCGCCGGACGACGGTCGGAAACGAACGGAACATGGTGACGGGCATCGCGGTGGCGATGTTTTGTTGGCAGGAGGTGTTTAGGATCTTCTGAGGTTTGTTACTGGCACTTGAGGGCGCATAGCTCAGTTGGTAGAGCAGCTGACTCTCGATGGGAGCCCATGATGGAAACGTCATGGTGAATAAGGGGTCAAATTCGGGGAACGCTACGGACTTCCGTCCTTGCCAATCCCGAGCCAAGCTTGGTTCGAAAGAACCTTGAAGGTGTAGAGACTAGACGGCCCCCACCTAACGGCTTCGGCCCATGGTGATGGTATAGTCCAGACCGCAAACACCGGCTTCCGGTGGCGATGAAAATCGTGGTGGTATGTAATCAGCGGGCCCAAGGTTCGAGTCCTTGTGCGCCCACCATTCCTCGCCAGGAACGGCTTTAGACTTTCCTAAACCCCCGCCTTCCAACCGCAGGGTGTCGATAGGATGCCCGCAGTTGATGGTCAGATCGAGAACGCGTTCGACTTGGTCGATGACGCTTGTTCCACTGGCGCTGATACGGCAACTCTCCCTTCTTCGCGCATCAAGGCCCAAGCTGCTGGACAGGCAACTTACTTCACGGGAAAACCGTGCAAGAACGGTCACATTTCCAAGCGGTACACCAACACGGGTTCTTGCCAACTCCGTATCCAAGCTCGCAATACCGCCTTCAGGTCGGAGAACCCCGAGAGAACGCGGGAGTTGGACCGGAGCCGTCACACCCGGCAAGCCGATGTCGACAGACGCAAGCTTCCGCGTGGTGAGGAGAAAAACCGCAGCCCATATTACAGGCTCTTGTGGCTGACGCGGCACCGCGCGCGGAGGGATGGCATACACTGCGACCTTACGGACGCCGATCTTCAAGATATTATCGCCCGAGCCAAGGGTGAATGTGAACTGACGGGTATACCGTTCGACCGGACCCTATCGGGACAGGGGTACCGTAGACCCTTCGCGGCATCGATCGATCGGATCGACAATTCCAAGGGCTATACCCGCCCCAATGTGCGGCTCGTATGTGCCGCCATGAATGTCGCCTTGGGCGATTGGGGCGAGGAAGTCTTCGCCCGCATCGCCAAAGGATATCTCGCCCGTCGTTCGACGGAGTGATGGAACCTCAACCAGCTCCACCGATCCCATAGCGCGCGGCGGGATGGCTGCGCGACAGGTTGGGGCCCATCTTGCGGCGGGCGGTGACGAAGGCTTCCCAGTCGGCGATATCGGGCAGCGCCGGGATGGTGACGACCTCGCCCATGTCCAGGCCCTTTAGGGCGGCGTCCACCATGTCGTCGACACCCATGATCATCTCCGGCGGCAGCGTCGCGGCATCGATGCCGGAGCGCTCCCAGATTTCCGTCCGGGTCATGCCGGGGAGCACCGCCTGCACCCGCACGCCGCTGTCCCGCAACTCCGTGTCCAAGGTCTGGGTGAAGCTGAGCAGATAGGCCTTGGTGGCGCTGTAGACGGCGTTGAACATCTCCGGCGCCAGCGCCAGGACGGAGGCGATGTTGACGATCACGCCCCGCCCACGCGGCAGGAAGCCATCGACCGCCGCACCGGCCAGCCGCGTGGCCGCGACCAGGTTGAGCTGGATCATCGTTTCCAAGCCGTCCATGTCGGCGCCAGCCAGCGGGCCGGTGACCGCCATGCCGGCGTTGTTGACCAGCAGGGTGATCGCGGCATCGTCGCGCAGCCGCCGCTCGACCCGCCTGAGATCGGCCGGGGCCGTCAGATCGGCGTCCAGCACCTCGACCGTGACGCCAGCCTCGGCGCGGAGGCGCTCGGCCAAGGTTTCCAAACGCGTCTTGTCGCGCGCCACCAGGATCAGGTCGTGGCCGCGCCGGGCCAAGCGGTCGGCATAGGTGGCGCCTATGCCGGACGAGGCGCCCGTGACGAGGGCGGTACCGGGTTTATCGGTCATGGGGATGTTCCTTCTTCGGTGGATGATTGATTCAAGGGAGGATGAGAGACGGGTCAGCCGACGCGTTCGACCGCGATGGCGGTCGCCTCGCCGCCGCCGATGCACAGGGCGGCGACGCCCCGGCTCAGACCCCGGCGTTCCAGCGCGTGGAGCAGGGTCACGATCAGCCGGGCGCCCGTGGCGCCGATCGGATGGCCGAGCGCGCAGGCCCCGCCATGGACGTTCAGCTGGTCGCGCGGAATGCCGAGGTCGCGCGCCGCCGCCATGGCGACGACGGCGAAGGCCTCGTTGATCTCGAACAGATCGACATCAGCCGCCGTCCAGCCGGTCTTGTCCAGGAGCTTGCGGATCGCCGGGATCGGCGCGGTCGTGTACCAAGCCGGTTCCTGGGAATGGGTCGCGTGCGCCTTGATCTCCGCCAGGATCGGCAGCCCGTCGGCTCTGGCGATCGACCGCCGGGTCAGGATCAGCGCCGCCGCGCCATCGGCGTTGGCCGAGGCGCTGGCCGCCGTGATCGTGCCGTCGGGCCGGAACGCGGGCTTCAAGGCGGGTATCTTCTCGGGCGAGACCTTGAGCGGGTGCTCGTCGGTATCGACCACACGCTCGCCACCCTTCGCCGCGACCGTGACGGGCGCGATCTCGGCCTTGAAGGCGCCTTCGGCGATGGCCGACCGGGCGCGGGTCAGCGTCTCGACCGCGTAGGCGTCCTGATCGGCCCGGCTGAAGCGGTACTCATGAGCGGCGGCCTCGCCGAAATCACCCATGGAGCGGCCCGCCTCATAGGCGTCCTCCAGCCCATCCAGCATCATGTGGTCCAGGATGCGGTCGTGTCCAACGCGGTAGCGAGCCCGCGCCTTGGCCAGCAGATAAGGCGCGCCGGACATCGACTCCATGCCGCCCGCGACCACGATATCGGCGGAGCCGGCGCGGATCAGGTCATGGGCGAGCATGGTCGCCTTCATGCCGGAGCCGCAGACCTTGTTGACGGTGGTGGCGCCCACTTGGTCCGGAAGCCCCGCTCCCCGGACCGCCTGCCGCGCGGGAGCCTGCCCCTGCCCCGCCGGAAGGACACAGCCCATCAGAGCCTCGTCGATCCGATCGGGCGCCAGCCCGGCGCGCGCCAAGGCCGCGCGGATGACGTGAGCGCCCAGCTGGGGGGCGGAGACGGCGGCGAGGTCGCCTTGGAAGCGTCCAAGCGGCGTTCGCGCGGCGGCGACGATCACGATCGGATCGACCGTGGGACTGGTGTTGGACATGCGATGCTCCTGGGTCAAGCCCGTGCCGGAAACGCCAAAGCTGCCGGTGGCTCATTGAATTACGATCAACATAATATATGTTGATCGTAATTCAATGAGGTTTGTCGAAGGCCGCGCGGCTATCATCGCCGTCGTGGCGGTTCGAACACTGAGGGTTCTGGTTCCATGCGATACGAGAAGGGCCACAAGGAGACGACGCGCAGGCGCATCCTCGACGTCGCGTCAGGGCGGTTCCGGCGGGATGGCGTCGATGCGGTCGGCTTGGCCGGCTTGATGGCGGACGCTGGCCTGACCCATGGCGGCTTCTACGCGCATTTCAAATCCAAGGAGGACTTGATCCGCGAGGCGGTGACCGACGCCCTTGGTCAAACCACCAAGGCCTACGGGGAAAAAATCAACGACAAGGATTGGGATTTCGAAACCATCGTCCGCCACTACCTGTCGCCGCCACACCGGGACAATCCGGAAAAGGGATGCGTGGCGGCGTGCTTGACCGCCGAGATCGCCCGTCACTCGGACGAGACGCGGGCGGCCTTCTCGGGACGGGCCGGAGAGATGATCGACATGCTCGGGTCGAGGCTGGGTCCCGGCGACCCGCTGGCGATCCGGCGGCGCGCGACGGCGATCTTCGCGCTCCTGGTGGGAACGCTGCAACTCGCCCGCGCGGAGGTGGACAGCGGACGGTCGGGCGAGATTCTGGAAAGCGGCATCGCGGCGGCCCTCGAACTGCGTCAGGTGCCCGGCGTCACACCCTGAAAGAAAAACCCGGCGCCTGTGGGGCGCCGGGTTTTTCCCTTCGACAAGATGGACCGAGTGGCGCCGTCAGCTGACGTTCAGCGCCACGAAACGCAGGTCGCCCTGGCGGTCGATCAGCAACAGGACGGTCTTGCGGTTGGCGTCCTTGGCGGCCTTGACCTTGGCGGCGACATCCTGCGGCGTCGACACCTCCTCTTGGGCAACCTCCACGATCACGTCGCCGGGGCGCAGTCCCTTCTCGGCGGCGCCGCTGTTGCCGGCGACCTCGGTGACCAGCACGCCCTTCAGCTGCTCGTTGAGGTCGAACTGCTGGCGAAGCTCCGGCGTGATGCCGGTCAGCTTGAGCCCCAGCGCCTCGACCGTCTCGGGCTCCGTCGGAGTCGCCTCGTCGGGGATCGCGGCGACGGCGCCCGACTCCTCGGCGGCTTCCAGCTCACCGACCTTGACCTGGACCGTCTGCTGCTGGCCGCGCCGCCACAGCTTGACCGGCACGCTCTCGTCCACGGCGGTTTCCGCGACGACGCGCGGCAGCCGGCGCATCTCGTTGACCTCCTTGCCATCGAAGGTCAGGATGACGTCGCCCGCCTGGATGCCGGCCTCGGCGGCGGGGCCGTTTGGCGTGACGCTGGCGACCAACGCGCCGGTGGCCGAGCGCAGGCCCAGGCTCTCGGCGATCTCCGGGGTGACGCCCTGGATGCGCACACCCAGCCAGCCGCGCCGGGTCCGGCCGAAATCCTTCAGCTGCGCCACGACGCTGCGCGCCAGCGTGGACGGAATGGCGAAGCCGATGCCGACCGATCCGCCCGACGGTGAGAAGATCGCCGTGTTGATGCCGATCACCTCGCCCTTCATGTTGAACATCGGGCCGCCCGAGTTGCCGCGGTTGATCGAGGCGTCGGTCTGGAGGAAATCGTCATAGGGACCGGCGTTGATGTCGCGGGCGCGCGCCGAGATGATGCCGGCGGTGACGGTGCCACCCAGGCCGAACGGATTGCCGATCGCCAGCACCCAGTCGCCGACCCGCATGCTGTCGCTATCGCCGAACGGAACGGCGGTCAGCTTCTTGTCGGTCTTGATCCGCAGCAGCGCCAAGTCGGTCTTGGTGTCGCGGCCGACCAGCTCCGCCTTGATGTTGGTGTCGTCCTGCAGGATGACGGTGATCTCGTCGGCGTCCTGGATCACGTGGTTGTTGGTCACCACGAAGCCGCTGGCGTCGATCACGAAGCCGGAGCCGAGCGAGGTCGAGCGGCGCGGCGGCGCGTTCTGCTCACGGCCCTGACGGTCGAAGAAGTCCCGAAAGAACTCCTCGAATGGCGAGCCCGGCGGGAACTGTGGCATCTCCGGACCGGGGCGCGGGCCAGCACCGCGGCGCTCGGGAATATTCTGCGTGGTCGAGATGTTGACCACGGCGGGGAGCAGCTTCTGCGCCAGATCCGCGAAACTCTCCGGAGCATTGGAGCGTCCCTGCGCATGGGCCACATCGGGAGAGGCGAATAGCAGCGCCGCGATCACGGGCAAGCCGGCGATCAGTTTGAAGGCGGGTTCCAGCCACCGGGAACGCGCCGGAACACCGCTCGACGCCTCGCCAACCGGTGCCCGTGGATTCCTTCCGGCGGTCGCCGCGGCATTCCTTTGACCACTGTTCGTCACGGAAGCTCTCTCCTTGCTTCGATTATGCGCCCTCCGCGTCAACGGCGGACGGGCTGAGCCGTGCTGGTCGATCTTAGCCGCTCTTGAGGCCTGAAAGTAAGGTATTGCATGGGCATCCGGCCAAAGATCGACCCGGGTTCCGGATCGTCAACCCAGGGAGCCCGCCATTGGACCCCATTGGACATAGACCGGCCGTTAGCGCTTCAACCCGATACCGGTCGAATCATCCCGATCAGCCGCGCATCAGCCAGACCAATCCAACACCGCAGGTGGCGGCGATCAGGCCCGCGATCCTCAACTGGCCGACCGGGGTCATAAGGGCGACGGCCAGCATGCGGCGCATCAGATCCGGAAAAAGGGCATAGGCCACTCCCTCGAGCACGAGCACGAGTGCCAAAGCCGTCAACAGTTCAGTGGTCACAAGGAAGCCTTGCCGGGAAGTGCGTGAGATAGGACACGGCGGGAAAAGAAAAAGCCGCGACGCCGATTCGGCGTCGCGGCGATAGGTGCCGGCCTAGTTGGCTGGGGCCGGCTGGGTATTCTCGGCGCCCTGGGTCGCCGGAGCCGAAGGAATCGCGGCGGGACCCTGGTTGGAGGCACCGGCGGGACCACCGTTCCCTCCGTTGCCCCCGCCAGCGCCGGAGCCACCAGCGCCGGATCCATTTGCCACGGCGCCGCTCGGCACGCCGCCGAGGTTGCCGAAATACTTGAAGAAGTCACCCGTGGGCGAGAGCACCATCGTGGTGTCCTCGTTCCGCAGGCTGTCGCGATAGGCCTGGAGCGTGCGATAGAACGAGTAGAACTCCGCGTCGCGGCCTGTCGCCTCGGCGATGATCCGGAACGCCTGGTTGTCGCCCTCGCCTCGCAACACCTGGCTGTCGCGCTGCGCCTCGGCGATGATGACCGTGCGTTCGCGTTCCGCCCGCGAGCGGATCTGCTGGGCCTGCTCCTGGCCCTGGGCGCGGAACTCGGCGGCCTCCCGCTCACGCTCGGACCGCATCCGGGCGAAGATCGACTGGCTGGTCTCCTCCGGCAGGTCGGCGCGGCGGATACGGACGTCCACCACCTCGATGCCGAAGCGCTGGGCCTCGCCATTGACCTGGGTACGGATATCGGCCATGACCCGCGGCCGCTCGTCCGACAGGATCGACAGCACGGTGACATTGCCGAGCACGCGGCGGAGCGCCGAGACGACGACGGTGCTCAACCGCTGTTCCAGCACCAGCTCGGACCCGACCGACTGGAAGAATCGCAGCGGATCGGTGATCCGGTAGCGCGCGAAGGCGTCGACGTCCAACCGCTTCTGGTCGGCCAGGATGACCTGCTCGACCGGCGGATCGACGTCCAGCACCCGGCGGTCGTACAGCACGACGTTCTGGATGAACGGGATCTTGGCCTTGAGGCCCGGCTCCTGGATGACCCGGCGCGGTTCGCCGAACTGCAAGACCAGCGCCTGCTGGGTCTCGTTGACGGTGAACAGGCTGGCCGAGGCGAGGATGCCCAGCACCACGACGACGATGCCGATGATGGCGAGTTTCTTGTTCATGTCTCAGCTCCTCACTGCGCCGGCCGATTGGGGGCGGGAGCCGTGGTCGACGCCGGGGCCGAGGTAGGCCGCTGCGTCCGCTGCAACTCGTTGAGGGGCAGGTAGGGCACGACGCCGTTGCCGCCATTCTCGCCATTGCCGTCGATGATCACCTTGTTGGTGCCACGCAGGACCTGTTCCATCGTCTCCAGGTACATGCGGCGGGCGGTGACCTCGCGCGAACCGGAATAGGCGTCGTAGACCGACAGGAAGCGCTGCGCGTCACCTTGGGCCAAGCTGACGGTCTGCTCGCGGTACGCCGACGCTTCCTGGATCAGCCGTTCGGCCTCGCCTCGGGCGCGGGGAATGATGTCGTTGCGGTAGGCCTCGGCCTCGTTGCGCAGGCGCTCGCGGTCGGCGCGGGCGCGCTGGACGTCGTTGAAGGCGTCGACGACGGGAGCGGGAGGATCGACCTTGGCGAGCTGGATCTGGGTGATCTCGATACCAGCCTGGTAATCGTCGAGCATCGCCTGGAGCAGCTGGCGCGTGCTGTTCTCGATCTCCTGGCGGGCCTCGGTCAGGGCCGGCTGGATGTCGGTGCGGCCAATCACCTCACGCATGGCGCTCTCGGCCGCCTTCTTCACCGTGGTCTCCGGGTCGCGGATCTTGAACAGGTACTCGCCCGCGTCCTTGATCACCCACAGGACGGTGAAGTCGATGTCGATGATGTTCTCGTCGCCGGTCAGCATCAGGCTCTCGTCCGTCACATCGCGGTCGGAGCCGGTGCGGCGGCTGTCGCCGACGCCGGAACGGTAGCCGATCTCGATGCGATTGACGCGCGTCACCTTGGGCGTCAGCGCGGTCTCGAACGGGGCGGGAATGTGATAGCGCAGGCCCGGCTGCTCGGTCCGCACCCACTCGCCGAACCGCATGACGACGCCTTGTTCGTCAGCCTCGACGCGGTATATGCCGCTGAACAGCCAGATCAGGACGACGACGGCGCCAGCGATGGCGATGCCCTTGCCGCTCCCGAACCCGCCCGGCATGACCCGGCGGAATCGATCCTGTCCCTTGCGAAGCAGATCCTCGAGATCGGGTGGCTGGGGCCCCCCGCCACCGGACCCACCCGGCCTGCCCCATGGGTTGTTTCCGCCGCCATTGCCGGGCGGAGGACCCCAGGGGCCACCACCACCGCCCCCTCCCTGATTGCTCCAAGGCATGCCTCTCGGTCCCTTTCTCTCGTATTCTCTCGCGATTCGTTCCGACTCCCGGCTCTTTCCAAGCCGCGGGTCCGGTCTTATAACGGCCGGTACGCGCGGCGCCGTCCGGGCTGACAGTTATCCGCCAATATTGGGAAAAGATCGGAGTTTTCAACCATGGCGCAGCTTACCGAGACACAGGTACTAGACGTTCTGCGATCCGTGATCGATCCCGACAGGCAGGCGGACATCGTAAGTCTGAACATGATTTCAGGGCTGGTCGTCAAGGATTCCAACGTCGGTTTCTCGATCGAGGTGGACCCCAGGCGCGGTCCCCAGCTCGAGCCACTACGCCAATCGGCCGAGCGGGCGGTGGCGGCGATACCGGGCGTCACCTCGGTGACGGCGGTCCTCACGGCCCACCGCGAGGCTCCAACCGCCCCGGCGGCTCCGGCGAAGGCGGGTCCCGCCGGTGGGACGGGCGCCAAGGCGCTCGTCCCCGGCGTGCGGGCGATTGTCGCGGTCGCGTCGGGCAAGGGCGGCGTCGGCAAGTCGACCACCTCGGTCAACCTGGCGCTCGGGCTGAAGGCCAACGGTCTGCGGGTTGGTCTGCTGGACGCCGACATCTATGGGCCCAGCATGCCGCGCATGATGGCGATCACCGGCAAGCCCGGCTCGGCCGACGGCAAGACGCTGCAGCCGATGGAGAACTACGGCATCAAGGTGATGTCGATGGGCTTCATGGTCGCCGAGGACACGCCGATGATCTGGCGCGGCCCGATGGTGCAGAGCGCGCTCCAGCAGATGCTGCGCGACGTCGCCTGGGGCGAGCTGGACATCCTGGTGGTCGACATGCCGCCCGGCACCGGCGACGCCCAGCTGACCATGGCGCAGCAGGTCCCGCTGGCGGGTGCCGTGATCGTCTCGACCCCGCAGGACATAGCGCTGCTCGACGCCCGCAAGGGCCTCAACATGTTCCGCCGGGTCGACGTGCCGGTGCTCGGCATCATCGAGAACATGAGCTATTTCTGCTGCCCCAATTGCGGCCACCGCACCGACATCTTCAGCCACGGCGGCGCCAAGCGCGAGGCCGACGCGCTGGGCATGGACTTCCTGGGCGAGATCCCGCTGGACATCGCCATCCGCGAGACCAGCGACCAGGGCCAGCCGATCGTCATGTCCCAGCCCGACAGCGAGCACGCCAAGGTCTACCGCGCCATCGCCGCCAAGGTCTGGGCCAAGGTCGCCGGACCCCAGCGCGGCACGCCGAAGATCGTGATCGAGTGAGGGTGATGGGCGTGCCGCTTCGGCGGGCGCCCGCCAAGCGGGTCAGCGGAACGAGAACGGCACGATGAAGACGAGTTGGCGGGCCGACGAACCGGGGGGAGGCTCCGGAAACGGAGCCGAGGAACGGACGGACTCCAGGGCTAGCGCGTCCAGACCGGCGTCGCCGCTCGACGTGGCGAGGTCGACGGCGAGAAGCGTTCCGTCGACCGCCAAGGCGAAGCGGACCTCCGCGAAGCCCTGAGCGGTGACGCCGGGGGGCTTTCTCGATGCGATGCGCGACCAGATCAGGGCCTCGTACTCGGCGATCCGCCCTTCGCTGATCTCCGCCTGCGCGATCAGGGGATCGCCAGCCCTGGCGGCCGGTCGAAGCGGCCGGGTGGGAACCCGAGGCTTCCGCTTTGGCACCGTGATCGTGTCGGGGTATGGGACCGATCCGTCCGGCTCCCCGCTTTCCAGCGCCGTGGCTTCCGTCGGGATGGTCTCCGGGACAGGCGGTTCGATTGCCGGGGCCTCCGGCGGATCGGGCGGTTCCTCCATGAGCGGCGGCACCGCTTCCGCCGGGTCGTCCGCCTCCGCGGCGCCGCTTGTCACGATCGAGATGGTGATGGTCCGCGTTGGCACGCCGGCGTCGCCCAGGGGCTCCGGCGCGGCCGTGAGCAGCCCAGACGCGAGGACGAGGGCGTGGGCGGTGATCGAGGCCAAGCCGCCGAATACCCAGGGACCAGCGGACGCGTGGCGTTCGCACTGGATTGGACGGTCGGGCGGGATGGTCACGACACCGCGCCGCTATCAGAACTTCACCGTCAGGCCCGCGTTGAACGATCTTCCGGGACCCGGCAAGGGGCCGATCGGCGAAGCGCCGCCCGCCGCCAGGTAATCGGCGTAGCCGACACCACCCAGTGGCTGGTAGTTGCGCTGGTCGAACAGGTTCTCGATACCAAAATCGAGCCGGACGTTCTCCCATTGGTATCCCGTCCGAAGATCGAGCAGGCCGAAGCCGGGCGTGGTCGGCTCCCCGCGTATCGACGAGACGCGGTCCTTCTCGACGCTCAAACGCAACTCGACGGCGCTGAACCATGAACCCAGCGTGTGGTTCAACCCCAGGGCCGCGTTGAGGGGAGCCATGTGGTAGAGCGCGTCGCCGCTGTCCTGGTTTCTGCCGCGAACCCAGCCGACCGAACCCGAAACCCCGAAACGCCCCAGGACCGGGTCGTCGGCCACGATGGCCCGCGCCGACAGGTTGGCGCCATAGAGCACCGCGTCGTGATTGGCGAAACGGAGTTGGGTAAAGCCCCCGGGTAGGTTCGCCAGACGGTCCACGTCGATGTAATCCTCGACATAGCTGTAATAGGGGGTGACCCGGACCTCCCACGCGGAATGGGCGGCGTCGTGCCATGACGCGGTGACACTGCCGGTGTGGGCGGTCTCCGGCTTCAGGTCGGGGTCGCCGACATAGCCGTTGGCGTCGCCGAACCAGCCGATCATGGCGCTCGACATGCCGCCGGTCCCCCAGGCGAAGCGCTCGTACAGGTTGGGTGAGCGGGTCTTGCGCGCGTAGCCCAATTCGTAGGAGTTGGTTTCGCTCGCCTTGAAACGGATTAACGCCGTCGCGTCGACATTCACGTCGGTCCTGTCGCGGTCGCGGCCGTTGAAGGCGCGCGCGGCGTCGGCGTCGGGGTTCGCCATGGCCATCATGCCCATGCCCATGCCCATGCCGTCCTCCCAGGAGTACGGCTGGACCTCACCGACGCCGCTCCACACGACATCGTTGCGGACTCCCAGCACCGTGCTCCACGCGGGCGTCCATTTGGACTCCCACTCGGCGAAATTGGACAAGCGGTCGCGTCGTCCGTCGTTGATGTTGACGAAGGTCAAGGGACCCATCATCGCGTTTCCGGGAACCGCCGGCCACCAGTCATCCAGGGCGTAATGGTGGAGTTCGGTGCCGACACGGACCGTATCCGTTTCCGACAGGGGAATCGTCGCCTTGAGCGAATAGCCGGCATCGGTGGCGTCGGTGTTCATCGGCATGCCGCCATTGGCGCTGCCGCCCTTGTCCTGCAGGAAATTCATCTCGTGCAGGGTTCGACGCCAATAAGCCCGCGCCTCCACCGTGCCCCAGTCGAAACCTCCGGTGTAATGGCCGTTGACGAAGACGCCGCGGTTGTCGGTCAAGTCCATCGGCAGGTTGGGGAAGCCCTGGTACGGCATCACCTGCCCGCCGGCCTCGATGGTCAACAGGTCGCGATCGTCGCGGGCGGCGAAGGTCACCGCGTGATTCTGCGTCGCGTATTCGGTGGAGCGGACGGTCGGACCGTCGCCGCCGGACTTGTAGTTGTTCGCCCGGCTGCCACCCCCATCATAGCGCAGGCTCAGGGCGGAGCTGGCGATGGTGGCCGTACCCGACGCGCCGACGGCGCCGCTGACGCTCCGGTAATAGGTCGACAAGGCGCCGGTGACGAGCGTCGGCGCGCCCTCGGAGGCGAAGGCCGGTGGTGCCGATTCCAGCAGGATGGTCCCACCGATGCCGTCACCGCCGACGCTGACCGGTGTGGCTCCGGCGAACACCTGGGCCTTCGACATTGGCGGCGTCGATGTAGGAGAAAGGCGGGTTCATGTGGTTGGGACACGCGGCGGTGACTGGCACGCCGTTGACCAGTTGCTTGAGCCGATCGCCCAAAAGCCCGTCCAGGGACGGCAGGCTGGATACTCCCCCGCCGGCCGCGAGGCTCATTCCCGGCACATCGCGCAGCAAAGCGGCGGCATCGCTCGATGACAGACGTCTGGCGACGAGTGCCGCGCCAGCCACCGTGGTCGTGGCGAGCGGGGTGGAGGGTGCATCCCCAGTGGAGGCAAGCGCTGCGGGCGCACCGGTGCGATGGCCGCCTTCCGGGGCCGTGACGCCAGAGGGTGCGGCGCCGGAGAGTTCGGGCGGCGGCGCGGTTTCGACCGGCACCGGCGGCAATCGGCGGGCGTCGAGTGCCGCGGCGGGACTGGCGCCGCAAAGCGGCAGCGCGAGCGCGGCGACCGCGCCGGTCAGAATGACGCCGCCGTTCGACGGGGCGCGGAAGCTCTTCGAGGAGAAAAAGGTGGGGTACGAAAAGGGCACGGACGGGTATCCTCGTCACCAGCGGAAGACGAGCGCTGAAAGGCGCGCGGAACAGGGCCCACACCCGCGCGATCGCGCGACGGATCGACCGTCGGGCGTTGGACGCGGGGGATGGCGGGTTCGTTAGGCGGGAACTGGTGGCGCGCGCGCTTGCGGTGAGGAATGGAGCCAGACCGTCGCGATGTCCAAAGCGGACAGTGTGGCCGCGGCACGACGGACAAGCATCGGCGGAAGGACGGTACCCGGTGCGGATGGCGGTCCCAGCAGGCAAGTTGCCAGGGGACAGGCGGGACATTCGTCGTCGTGCGTCGCTCCCGCGGGAGCGGATGGCTCGCCAGCACCGTCGAGAGTGACGGTCTTCGTGCCGGAGGCCGTGCAGATCTCGATGGTGTGGAGTTGGGCGGATACCGGCGCCGCGGCGAAAGCGAAGGCCAGGATCTGGCAGAGGAACGCGACTGCCCCGACGAGAAGGCCGGCACGGCGGGGCAGTCGCGTGAACCTCCCTCCGGCCATCCCAAATTCCCCGCTATCCACCACCCACGCCTTTTGGCTTATATCCTATGGCGGAATCGGGCAAGCGCCATTTCGACACACGGGGGCCGTGGCCGACAGCGTCGGGAACGGGGAGCTCTTCAGCCGATCAACAACCCATCGTCCGCCAGCTCCCGCCCGCGCACGCGGCTGAACATCGCCAGCAGGTCTGGGACGTCCAGGCCGGTGCGCTCGGCGCCGCCGACGTCCAGCACGATCTTGCCCTCGTGCAGCATGATGGTGCGGTCGCCGTGGTCCAGGGCATGGCGCATGGAGTGGGTGACCATCAGCGTCGTCAGCCCATGGCCGGAAACGATCCGGCGCGTCAGGTCGAGCACGAACTCGGCGGTGGAGGGGTCGAGCGCCGCGGTGTGCTCGTCCAGCAGCAGGATGCGCGAGCCCGCCAGGGTCGCCATCAGCAGGCTGACCGCCTGACGCTGGCCACCCGACAGCAGGCCCATCTGGTCCCCGAGCCTGTTCTCGAGCCCCAGTCCAAGCTCGGCGACTCGGTCGCGGAAGCCGGAGCGCTGGGACGGCCCGACGGCGGGGCCGAGCCCGCGCCTGCGGCCGCGCGCCGCCGCGAGCGCCATGTTCTCCTCGATCGACAGGCTGGCGCAGGTGCCCGCCATGGGGTCCTGCAAGACGCGGGCGACCAACCCGGCCCGGCGCGGCGTGCTCCAGCGCGTGACATCGGTGCCGTCGATCGCCACCGTGCCGGCTTCGGCGATGACATCGCCCGCCAGGGCGCCCAGCACCGTCGACTTGCCGGCCCCGTTGGAGCCGATCACCGTGACGAACTGGCCCGCCGGGATGGTCAGGTCGATGCCGCGCAGGGCCTGCTTCTCCAGAGGCGTACCGCGGCCGAAGGTGACGTGGAGGTCGCGCAGCTCGATCATCCCGCGACCCTCCCGCCCTTGGCCGCCGTCCCGCCCTTGGCCCGCAGCGGATTGCCCAGCCGCGGCAGGATCAGCGCTCCCGCGACCAGCAAGGCTGTCACGAGGTTCAGGTCCGACGCCTGGAGCCCGATGAAATCGGTGTTGAGCGCCAGTTGGATCGCGATCCGGTACAGGATCGAGCCGACGACGCAGCCGACCAGCATCCACAGGATCACCCGGCTCCGCACGACGGTCTCGCCGACGATCACCGCCGCAAGGCCGATCACGATGGTGCCGATGCCGCTGGTCACGTCGGCGAAGCCGTTGGTCTGGGCGAACAACGCGCCGGCCAAGGCGACCAGCGCGTTGCTCAGCGCCATGCCGGCGTAGATGTGCAGGTCGGTCGAGACGCCCTGCGCCCGCGCCATCCGCGCGTTGACGCCGGTGGCCCTCATGGCGAGCCCGAACTCGCTGGTCAGGAACCGCGCCAGCAGCGCCACCACCACCAGCACCACGACCAGCACGAAGACCGGGCGCAGCACGGCGTCGGAAAGGCCGAGTCCGTAGAACGGCGTCAGCACGGTGTCCTGGGTGATGATCGCCACGTTGGGCTTGCCCATGACCCGCAGGTTGACCGAGAACAGCGCGATCATGGTCAGGATGCTGGCCAGCAGGTGCAGGATCTTGAAGCGCACGTTGAGCGTGGCGGTGACGATCCCGGCCAAGGCGCCGGCGACCATGGCGAGCCCCGTCGCGGCCCAGGGGTTCCACTCCGCGACGATCAGCGTCGCCGCGACCGCCGCTCCCAGGGGAAAGCTGCCATCGACCGTGAGGTCGGGAAAGTCCAGCACCCGGAACGACAAGAAGACGCCGAGCGCCACCAGCGAGAACACCAGCCCCAGTTCGGCCGCACCCAGCAGCGCGATCACGCTCACCGGCCGACCACCTTGGCGGCCCGCCCGGTCACGGCGTCCGGGATGGTGATGCCCATCGCGGCCGCCGCCTTGGGGTTGACGTACAGGTCGGTCCCCTCCGCCGAGCGCACCGCGATGTCGCCGGGCTTCTCGCCGTTGAGCACGCGGGCGACGATCTGTCCGGTCTGGCGGCCGACCTGGTAATAGTTGAAACCGACCGTCGCGATGGCGCCGCGCTGGACGCTGTCGGTGTCGGCCGAGAAGATCGGCAGCTTGTTCTGCGCGCCGACGATCAGCAAAGCCTCCAGCGCCGAGACGATCGTGTTGTCGGTCGGCGTGTAGACGGCGTCGACCCGGCCGACCAGCCCGCGCGCGGCGCCCTGCACGTCCGACGACTTGGTGGCCGGCGCCTCGACGAGGGTGAAGCCGAGCTCGGGCGCCAGCTTCTTGACCAGCGCCAGCAGCGTGACCGAGTTCGGCTCTCCCGGATTATAGGGGAAGCCCAGCCGCTTGGCGTCCGGCATGATCTCCCGGATCAGCGCCAAGTGGTCGGCCACCGGCGACAGGTCGGACAGACCGGTCACATTGCGGCCCGGCTTCTCCAGGTCGCGGACGAGCTGGGCGCCCAACGGATCGGTCACGGCGGTGAAGACGACGGGAACGTCGCGCGCCGCCGAGACCACGGCCTGCGCCGACGGCGTCGAGATCGGCACGATCACGTCGGGCGCCTGCCCGACGAACTGGCGGGCGATCTGGACCGCCGTGCCCGGATTGCCCTGGGCGCTCTGATAATCGAAACGCAGGGTCTCGCCGGTCTTCCAGCCCTGCGCCACCAACTCGTCGCGGACACCGTCACGGACCGCGTCCAGCGCCGGGTGCTCGACGATCGCGGTCACGGCGACGTGGACGGTCTTCGCTTGAGCGACGGCCTCCGCCGACAGCGCGGCGAGGCACGCCAGAGCCAGGGCGGCTCCGGCGAGGCTGGGCATCTTCATCGTTATTCTCCTCCACGAGCCGCCTTGGGTGCGGCTCAGCGCTTCAAACGTCCGCCGGGCGGCCGAGTTGCTCCATCAATTCGCGCCACTCGCGCTTGCTCAACCCACTGTCCGGCTGGGTCACCGTCTCGCCCGCCAGCATGCGCCGGACGATGGCGAGGCCGGTCGCCGACAGGCTGGCCGCGCCTAAGCGGTATTCCCGGAAGGCCTCGGCGGTCGATGGCACCCAGCGGTTCATGATGTCGATCATGATGTCGGCGTAGACGCGGATCTCGTATTGGGCGTGGCTGTCGGCGCGCAGCCGGAGGAAATGCATCAGATTGTGCAGATCCACCTTCCAGTACCACTGCGTGTAATAGTTCAGCGACAGGTTCATCCGCGCCAGCTCGCGCGCCAGACCGGACCGGGACGGGTCGGCCTGCGCGCCGTCCTCGTCCTGGTTGAGCATCTCGGCATAGCCCCGGTACGCCCGCTCCGAATCCTCGCGCAGCAGGTCGAGTACGCGGGCCGCCTCCGCCCCTTCCAGCACCTCGCCACGTCCCTGGCGGTTGAGGGTGCTCTGCGCCGACAGGTTCTCGGACGCCGGGATGTAGAACTCCTTGTCCAGGATCGAATAGCGCGCGCTGTACTCGTTGACGTTGGCGGTCCGGTGCCGGATCCACTGCCGCGCGATGAAGATCGGCAGCTTCACGTGGAACTTGATCTCGCACATCTCGAACGGGGTCGAGTGCCAGTGGCGCATCAGGTAGCGGATCAGGCCGGCGTCCTCGCTGACCTTGCGGGTGCCGCGGCCATAGGACACACGGGCCGCCTGAACCACCGCCGCGTCGTCGCCCATATAGTCGATCACGCGGACGAAGCCGTGGTCAAGCGCCGGGAAAGCCTCGTACAGGATTTCCTCCAGCGCCGGCACGGTGGCGCGCCGGGTCGGCACGGTCTGGCTGCGCAGATGGGCGATCTCGTCGCTTTGATCCGGGGTGAGCGGCATGGTTTCTCCGGCGTTCGTTTCCGGCGGCACTCTAGCGTCTCGAACCTTCGCAAGCCAATGCCAGTTGCCCGTATCGGCCTCCAGTCCCGCGGGGCGCGGCCCGCACGATCAGATCGCCTCTTTCACATCCCGGTGCCAGCGTCTATAGTCAACCAGTCGGGTAGCTCCCGGCCCAAGTGATTAACGTCGTGTCAAACGCGCGTGGCACCGTCGTTGTCAGGCTGTTCCGACAGCCTTCCACTTTAATTTATGTGCTGTGATCCGCACTGATTTCATGATGTTGAGGCGGCGCCCGGAATGCCTACCGAGTATCTGCGATACGATAAGATGGTCGAGAACGCTCTTCGGGGCGTGGTCCGCGAGGCGTTGCGGCAGGCGGGCGAACGCGGCCTGCCGGGCAATCACCATTTTTATCTGACCTTCCGCACCAACGACGCCGGTGTCCAGATCCCGGACTACCTGCGTGACCAGTATCCATCCGAAATGACGATCGTGCTCCAGTACCAGTTCTATGGGCTGGAGGTCGAGGAGGATAAGTTCGGCGTCACGCTCAGCTTCAACAACTCGCATGAGCGGCTGATCGTCCCCTTCGCGGCGATCACCACATTCGCCGACCCCTCCGTCAATTTCGCCCTCCAGTTCCAGCCGCTGGGCGGCCAGGACGGTCCGGTCGGCGTCGACGAGACCGAGGAGGACGAGGTCGCCGAGGTCGCGGACGAGGACACCGCCAAGACCGGCGGAACCCCCAAGCCGGCCGACGACGCCAAGATGGGCCAAGTCGTGGCATTGGACGCTTTCCGCAAGAAGTAAGATCCTGCGCTTTCCTTCCGTCGGAGAGCCGGTATCCATCAAGGGGCGCCATGACAGTGGCGCCCCTTTCGCGTTTCCGCGTGGAGCGAAGGCGGCCGGCGGCGGTACTACCCCGTGAGAATTCCATGAGGCGACTTTCCATGAGTCGCCATAGAGGGTACCCATACCCCCGACAGTCTCAGCGAAGTCTGTCCAACATCCCAAAACACCTCATAGTTCGATTTGCCGCAATAACATCGCGAAAGCCGCCATGCCGCCCTCGGAGAGCCCGCTGACCCGCCTGCTGCGACTGGATCGCACTCTCGCCCGCGGCCCCTGGGCGCGGATCGCCATCATCGTCCTGGCCCTGCTCCTGACCTTCGCCATGGCTTGGCTGCTGGCCGGCAAGCGCGAGGTGATCGCCGCCGACACCCGCGATTATCTGGCCTTCTCTCCGCTTCGGGTGTTCGGATATCCGGCCTTCCTGGTCATGATGCAGGCGATCGGCGATGTCCGCGTCACCGCCGTCGTGGTCCAGACCGCGATCTTCCTGGCATCCAGCGTCTTCCTGGCGCTGGTCGTGCTGCGGGCGTCCCGCTCGCTCGCGCTGACGCTGGCGCTGGTCGTGCTGCTCTACGCCAACATCGTCACCACGACCTACAATTTCGTGGCGGTCACCGAATCGCTGGTGACATCGTCGGCCATGGTGGCGCTGGGCGCCCTGATCGAGTTCTACCGGACTCGCAAGCTGTCCTGGTTCGCGGTGATCTGCGTGGTCGCTGTCGTCAACATCGTGATCCGGCCGGCCGGACAGGTCTATCTACCGTTCCTGCTGGTCGTCGCCGTCTACGCCTGGCTGGCGATGCGGGTCAATCCGGTCCGCATGCTGCTGGCGATCGTCGCGGCGGCCGTCGTCAGCTATGGTTCGATCAACGCGGTCAATTACACCGTCCACGGCTTCACCGGGACCAACAGCAACCACGGCACCGGCCTGCTGGGCAAGGCGATGCTGCTGGCGCCCAAGCATGCCGCCGATTTCACCGGCACTCCCCTGGAGGACAGCGTCACAGAACTGGCGGCGCTGATGGAACCTGTCGTGTCCCGGCTGGACCGGATGGAGAACGAGCGCGCCCGCGTGCTGGTCTCGCAGACCTACGTCAATTACCTGCGGTTCGGCGTGCTGTTCCCGACCTATCGCGAGCGCTTCCACCACACCGATGGCTGGGACCGCGAACTGTATGTCCGCGACATCGCCAACGCCATCGTGTCCAAGGATTGGCCGGGCTATCTGGAGCTTTCGTTCCGGGAGTTCATGGCGCTGGTGACGCTGGCCCCGATCATGACGTCGGCGGAGGCGGACGCCGCGCGCGCCGATGTCGAGCGCCAAGCGCCTTGGCCCTATGACGGGGACGAGCGCTGGGAATACGAGGCCGGACCCCGCCTGCTCAAGATGGATGTCGCGATCAGCGAGGACCAGCGCGGCACCGCGACCGTCATCGGCTTCCGCGTGGTCTATTTCGGCTTCTACGTCATCGGCATCGGCGGCGCGCTCTTCATGGTCGTGGCCATGGTTCGGCGGCGGCCGGCGTCCTGGGAGATCCAGATGATCGGTTCGTCCGCGATCCTCTATGGCGGCACCATCACGATGACCGCGCTGGGCGATGTCGGCGGGGTACGCTATCTCGTGCCGATCTGGCCCTGTGTCGCCCTGTCGTGGATCTGCGCCGCCGGATGGATCGCGGAACGGTTCCGCGAAGGTGCCACCAACGGCGTCACCGAGAACACCGCGACCACGACCCCGGCGCTGGGTGCCTGACGCGAAAAGGGCGCGGCCTTGAAGCCGCGCCCCTTCGCGTGACGCCCGGAGAACCGGGTGCGCGCATCAGGAATTGATGGAGATCGCACCGATCTGGGTGTTGTCGGCGATGTCGCCGCCCAGCGCGCCGGCCGAGGACGAACCGGACAGGGAGTCACCGCCGGTGGCGGTGGCGCCAGCGGTGTTAAAACCGAGGCCACCGGCCGAAGCGAGACCCGAGGCGCCGCCGCCCAGGGCGGTCGAGGACGAACCCGAGAAACCCGAAGCGTCGCCGCCCGACTTGCCGCTTTGCTCGATGCCGATATTGCTGTTCATGTGAGACTCCCGACCTTGGAAAGGTTTAGTGGTTCGCTTGCCCGGCGGCTTCTCCGCTGGTGCTTTCTCATACAGCAAGCGTCGTGCCACTTTCGGATTACCCCCATGAGGATCGGGGCGGGAACAATCAAATCCGCGGTTCCAGTGGTGTCGCGGATGGCCGTGGCATCCCCGTGCCAGCGCCGCCACCATGCTCCCGATCCGGAGCGGTCCAGTCGCGTGGACACCGTCAAGAAAAGCTGGACTGATGGCCGGGGAGAAGCGCGTCAGGCCGGAACCGGCTGCCTCAGCCGGTCGGCCAGCGTCCTCAGGACCTCGGCATCCACGGTCTCGTCGAACTTGCGGGCGAAGAACGCGCTCGACCGCAGCAGGTCCGGCAGGTCGTCCGAGGTCAGGACGGCGGGATTGCCCGAGTTGGGCACCCATTTGATCATCCGCTTGTTGTCGCGATCGACCGTGCCGGCGAAGGGGCCGGACATCATCATCGCCTGGAACCAGGACTCGTGCGGATGCTTGACGCGGCGGAACCAGCGCAGGATGTCCTGGACGACGGGAGCCGTGACCGCCCACTCGCAGAATTCGCGGGTCAGGATGTGCCAGCCGTCGCCGTACCAATCGTTGCGGAAGGTCCGCGGTTTTGGATAGGGGATCGGCAGGCGGCGCAGCTTGCCGCCGAATTCGACGCAGACCCAGCGGAAGCGCCTGCGGAAATGCGGCTTGGTTTCCGCCAGCTTGTGGACGCGCATGTGGTTGACGCCGGGCTTGGCGGCCAGTTCGGCCAGCATCGCGTCGCGCGGCATCAGGGGGAAATCCTGGGCGGTGATGTTGATCAGATGGGTCCAGCCCGGCTTGGCGATCAGCGCGTTCAGCGCGTTCCACTCGGCTTGGCACAGTCCGAAACCGCCCCAATAGACGGGCACTGGCGTCACGAACAGGATATTGGGACGCCCTTCCGCGACGCGGGCGAACTCGCGCTGGACCTCGGGCGGGGTCTTCGCGTCGATGTGGATCGCGAAATGGTCGTCCGGATGCCAGAGGGCGTCGATCAGCTTGGCGAACTGGGAAGGCTGCTTATAGGCGGTGATGATAAAGGCGAGGGACATAGGCACACTCCACGGCTCAGCCCGGCTGGGGCCGATAAACCCGCCCCTCCGGTGCCGAGGTATCCACCAGGCGTTCGAAACCGTCGGTCATCCGGTCGACGGTGAACAGATCGGCGCGCGCGAGTGCCCGTGCCGCCAAGTCCGCGCGCGCCGCCGGGTCCCGCACCAGCGTGTCGAGCGCCGCGGCCCAGGCACCGTCGTCGTCGAGCGGCAGGAGCAATCCCGCGGCGCCCTGACCCTGACCATTTCCCGGCCCCCCCAGCGTCTCGGTCTGCGCCGGGATGTCGCTGGAGACGATCGCCAAACCGGCGTGCATCGCCTCCAGGACGGCATTGCTCTGCCCCTCGAACAGCGTCGGCATCGCGAAGATGTCGGCGGCGCGCAACAGATCGGGAACATCGGCGCGGGTGACCTCGCCGAGGAAACGGACGCGGTGCGCGATACCCAGATCAGCCGCCAGCCGCTCCAGCTTGGCGCGATCCTCGCCGTCTCCCGCCAGCACCAGATGGCCGGCCGAGACGGACGGCAGCACCCGCAGCAGCAAGGACTGGTTCTTCTGTTCGGCCAGCCGGCCGATGCTCAGGATCACCGGTTCGTCCGCCGGCAAGCCGAAGCGCGCCCGCGCCGCGGCGGGGTCGAGGGAGGACGGGCGCCAGTCGATCCCATTGTGGACGACGCTCAGGCGGTCACGATACGCCTTGGGAAAATCCACGAAGCTGTCGACCACGGCCTGGGAATTGCCGACATTGGCGGTGTAGCAGCCCAGTGTTCCGGCCAGCTTGTCCAGCCGCCGCATCCACGGCGTGTAGGTCCAGAACGGATTGCGTTGCGACGCCACCCGACGGCGCACACCCGCCACCCGCGCCACCGTCTGGCCGAAGCTGTTGGCGAGCGGCAGGAAGCTGATCACGGCGTCGGGGCGATGCGCCTTCAGCAGGCCATACAGCCTGCCGACGATCCGCAGATAGCCCAGGGCGCCGGGAGATTTCTCCGGCAAGACCACCCGGATACGCTCCTCGTTCCGGTAGAGCGCCGATTTCTCATACAGAAACCACGTTTCCACATCGTGTCCACGTGCCCGCAGGCTTCGCGCCAGCCGTAGCAGCGCCTCCTGGGCGCCGCCCTGATCCATGTGTGTGATCAGCAGGACCAGCCGCGAGCGGGACGCCACTTCCGATACCGCCAGGGGAGCCGCGGCCATCATCGGCGCCGCTCCGGGAGCCCCTGCCCGCCCGGCCGGCCCAGCGCCAGTTCCAGGTAGGTGTCGACCGCGCGTTCGAGGGTGAACTGCTCCACCTTGCTGGCCATGGCGTTGGCCGGAACGGGGTTGTCCAGCGTGTGGCCGATGGCGTCGGCCATGGCTTGGTCGTCGTCCAGCGGGACCAGGGCGCCCAGCCTGCCGTCGTCCAGGATCTCGCGGGTGCCCCCCGGGCAATCGGTCGCCACCACCGGCGTGCCGCAGGCCATCGCCTCGACCAGCACCGACGGCAGTCCCTCCCAGCGGGACGATTGGACGAACACGGCGGCCCGCGACATCAAGGCGTAGGGATTGTCGAAGAAACCGGGCATCGCGACATGGTCCGCGACTCCGAGGGTTCGCGCCAGCAGCTCCAGGTCGGGCCGCAACTCCCCTTCGCCCAGGATCATCAGGCGGGCGTCGCGCCGGGTCCGCAACAGCGCGAAGGCGCGGATCAGGGCCGCGAAGTCCTTGACGTCGACCATCCGTCCGGCGGCCAGGATGACCGGCGGCTCGCCCGGCCGGAACCAGGGATGGTCGCACGGCTCCACCGCCTTGGCGTGGAGATCGGGCGTCACGATGCCATTGTGGACGACGTTGATCCGATCCACCGCCATGCCGGAGAACTGGGCGAGGTCGTCCGCCACTCCGGCCGACACGGCGACGATCCTGGTGGCCCTCGGGTACAGCCAAGGGACCATCCGATAGGCCAGCCTGACCGTGGTGGATGAGTTGGCCGAGAAATTCCGCGTGATCTGGCTATGCTCGGTGACGATCGTGCGGGTGCGCGTCCGCGCCAGCGTGGCGGCCAGCAAGGCGCCGACATTGACATGGACCAGCGCCGACAGCAGGGCGGCGGGACGTTCGCGCCGCAGGTACCGCGCCAAGGCCGCGACGCTGTTGAGCGTCCGCTTGGTGTTGAGCACCACGGGACGCACGCCGGGTGGAATGGCGTCGATGAAGGCGCCCTCCCGCCGGATCAGCACGAGGTCGACGGGGTGCGAACGTTCCGCGATACCGGCCGCCAAGCGCAGCATCACCCTTTCAGCGCCACCGCCATGAAGGTCCTGGAGGAACAAGGAGATCTTTGGCGCCATCGGCGCTGATGCGGTCATGATTCCAGAGGTCATCGGACAAGTTGAAACAGCGGCTGAAGAATGGGGAGGGTCGACGCGAAGTCCCGACGAAAGGCGTGATGGTGCCCATTGTTCAGCGAAGCGCCACGGCAATTTAGCCCTACCCGGAGTGGGCACCCATTGATGGCAAGCCTTCGGCGACCTTTTGCCATGCAACGGCCATATATAGAAACTACAATATTCGGGTGTCGGAGCGTCAAAGTTAAGCCGAAATTATGCCGCACCGCAAAACACCCTGGACTCACGAAAGCGACGTCAAATATAATGCATGCAAGGTTGTTGCGCATTGGTGATAATCCATTACCTCATATGGCCATGGACCACCACCTTTTAGTAAAGTCCTTCTTGCGCAGTGGAAGACACCCGGCATTTCAATGAACATCGCCTCCTAGGGGCATGTTCTCTTCGCTGTGCGACACGCGCGTGTAAAACTACCGGATATCACCGATGAACAAGCTTTTGACGCCGGACCGCCAAGAGATCGAGCGGCATGATTGGACCACACACGAGGAGGGATCCTCCCGGAGCGCTCCGACGCTTGGGCTGGGCGACCTGCTCATGGTCCTGTCCCGCCGTAAGTATCTGTTGCTTGGCACGATCGGGATCGTGACCCTGCTCGGCATCATCAACGTCTACATGATGACGCCGCTCTTCACCGCCAACACCTCCGTGATGGTGGACCCGCGCGAACAGCGTGTCATCAACATCGAATCCCTGGTCGCGGGCGTCCCCGCCGACCAGTCGACGATGGAAAGCGAGATCGAGGTCCTGAAGTCCGACGAGCTCGCGACGCGCGTGATCAAACAGCTTGGCATCGACCGCTTGGCCGAGTTCAATCCCCAGGTCGCGGCCGAACAGAACCCCGACGCCTTCAAGATGCCGAGCCTCCGGGACCTGCCGCCGGTCCAATGGCTCAAGAGCCTGATCGTCACCGAGGAGCCGGTGGTGCCCGATCCGGCCGCCGAGGAGGCCCGCCTCCAAACGACGATCCTGACCACCTTCCTCAGCCGGTTGAGTGTCGTGTCGGTCGGCCGGTCGCGCGTGCTGACGATCAACTTCACCTCGCAGGACCCCGCCTTGGCGGCCACCGTGGCCAACACCATCGCGAACCTCTACATCACCCAGCAGCTCGAGCAGAAGTTCGACGCGCGCCAGAAGGCCAACACTTGGCTGGGCGAGCGCCTGACCCGGCTGCGCGAGGAGGTCGAGACGGCCGAGCGCGCGGTCGAGACCGCCCGCGCCGCGACGGGTGTCGTCCAGGGCCGTGACGCCGGCTTGGTCAACGAGCAGCTGACCCAGCTCAACACCCAGCTGGTGATGGCGCGGGCCGAGAACAACACGGTCCAGGCCCAGCTGCGCAGCGTCGAGAACGCGGTCCAGGCGCGGGGCGCCCGGGCGGTGTTCGACGTGGTCGACAGCACCCTGGTCAATGGCCTGCGCGCCCAGGAGGCGACGTTGCGCCAGCGCGAGGCCGAGCTGCTGAACAATCTCGGGCCACGCCATCCGCAGGTCGTCGACCTGAAGTCCCAGATCAGCTCGATCGCGGGCGAGATCAACAACGAGGCCAACAACAGGCTTCGGGCTCTCCGCAACCAAGCGGCCGTGACGCAGCAGCGGGTCACCTCGCTGGAGCAGTCGATGGGTCGGCTGGAGACTGAGGCCACCCGCCTCAACCAGTCCGATGTCGAGATCCGCGCCCTGCAGCGCGAGGCCGAGGCCAACCGGGCGCTGTTCGAGAACTTCCTGGCCCGCTCGAAGGAGACCCAGTCGGTCGACCTGGAGCAGCCCAACGCCTGGATCGTCTCGACCGCCAACGCCCCGCTCGCCCCGTCCTACCCGCAGAAGACGCTGCTGATCGCGGTGGCCCTCGTCATGGCGATCGGCCTTGGCCTGGTCCTGGTCTTCCTGGCCGAGCAGCTCGAGCGCGGCATGCAGACCCAGGAGGACATCGAGCGGATGCTGCGCCTGCCGTCGCTCGGCATGGTCCCGCTGGTGCGCTCGGGCCGGCTGAGCCGCAACAAGTCGCCGCAGGACTACGCGCTCGACAAGCCGGCGTCGGCCTACTCGCAGGCGGTCAAGAGCCTGTTCACCTCGCTGATCATCGCCCACCAGCGCAAGGGCAGCGGCAACATCATCATGCTGACCTCGGCGGTGCCGGGCGAGGGCAAGTCGTCGCTGGCCGCCACGCTGGCCCGCGTCATCGCCATCGCCGGCCGCCGCGTGCTGATCATCGACTGCGACCTGCGCCGTCCCAACATCCACAAGGTGCTGAACCTGCCGAACCAGCGCGGCTTGGCCGATTTCCTCAACGGCGACGTGACGCTGCCGGACGTGATGCGGACCGACGCCCGGACCGGAGCCGACGTGATCACCGCCGGATCGCCGACCGACTACCCGGAGGAGACCATCCGGAACCCGCTGTTCGACCAGATGCTGTTCAACCTGCGTCCGCAGTACGACATGATCCTGCTCGACGCCCCGCCCGTGCTGCCGGTGTCGGACACCCGGATCCTGGCGGAGAAGGCGAGCCAGACCGTGGTCGTGGTCAAGTGGCGCAAGACCCCGCGCAAGCTGGTCCAGCTGGCCATCCGCCAGCTTCTCGACGCCGGCGCCAACATCGCGGGTGTCACGCTGAACCAGGTCGACACCAACAAGGCGGCCCGGTACGGCTCGGGCGAGGCCGAGTACTACATGGGCCGGCGCGGCAGCTACTTCAAAAACTGAGCGGCCCGCCGCCGATCGAATTCCGGTACCCGAACAGCTCCATCAGGAAAACAGCATGCCTCTGGGATTCAAGTCGAACGACATCTTCGGTGTGAAGGTGACGCCGACCACCATGGACGATCTGTTCACCCTCATGGATCGGTCGATCGCCGCGGACGACAAGGTGGTGATCGCCAGCCTCAACCTCCACGGCATGTACAAGCTGTTCAAGGACGACGTCTTCCGCGCCTTGCACGACGACGACAAGACGTGCGTCCACATCGATGGCATGCCGATCGTCTGGCTGGGCCGCGCCGCAGGTCTCGACCTCGACGCGCGGCACAGGACCGGCTGGATCGATTGGTTCCTTCCCCTGATGGAGCGCGCCCAGCGCTCCGGATGGCGGATCTACTATCTGGGCGGCACGGCCCAGGTACTGGCCGATGGTTTGGCGCGCCTGCGCCGGGAATACCCGGATCTCGCCATCGACGGTCACGACGGCTATTTCGACGCCACCCCGGGGAGTGCCGAGAACGCCGCCGTGGTCGCCCACATCAACGCCTTCCGTCCCAACATGCTGATCGTCGGCATGGGCATGGGCCGGCAGGAGCACTGGATCTCGGAGAACAGGGCCAGCCTGCGGACCAACTGCATCGGCACCTGCGGCGCCTGCATGGAGTATTTCGCCGGCGCCGTGCCCACGGCGCCGCGCTGGCTGGGGCCCCTGGGTCTCGAATGGCTGTACCGCCTGCTCAGCGACCCCAAGCGTTTCTGGCACCGCTATCTGGTCGAGCCCTGGATCGTCGCCTGGCTCCTGATGACCGGCGCCGGCCGCCGCCGCGCGGCCCGAAGCCAGCGTTGAGGCGAACCACGGAAGTCTATCACTACAAGAACGCGGCCTCCGGCCGCGTTTTTCTTTGTGCGCCTCGAGGCGGCCCAGCTGGCGGCGTCGAGACATGGCATTTCACGATGCCCCAATAGCACTCATCGGCACCTCAAGACGCCAAGTGGCTTGACGAGGCGTGCGGATTCATAAGGTCGGATGGAGCGTAGCGGCACCCGACACCAACTCGCCCGCTTGTCGGGTGCCGCTACGCTCCATCCGACCTAAAGTGGAAAATCTCTGTTCTTTTTCAAACAGACAGCGCAGACCGTGCAGCGGATGATCGACAAACGAAAAGGGCGCGGGACTGGTAAGTCCGGCGCCCTTTCAGGTCGTACACACGGTCACGCCGCCGGATCACGCCCCGTCGGCCTTGACCACGATCCAGACCGTCCGCATCAGGACATGCAGGTCGAGCCAGATCGAGTAGTTCTCGACGTAGTAGACATCCAGTTCGATACGGCGCTCGAAGGTCGTGCGATGGCGGCCGGAAACCTGCCATAGACCGGTGATGCCTGGACGGACACGAGCCAGCACCTCCTGCTGGTGCGGGTATTTGATCAGCTCGTGCGGCATGTAGGGGCGTGGGCCGATCAGGCTCATGTCGCCGATCAGCACGTTCCACAGCTGGGGCAACTCGTCGAAGCTGAGACGCCGCAGGATGCGGCCGAACCGCGTCACCCGCGGGTCGTGGGTCAGCTTGTGGTACATCTCGTATTCCCGCCGGAGGACAGGATCGGTCGCCAGCAACTCCTTCAGCCGCAGTTCGGCGTCGGCGTGCATCGTCCGGAACTTCAGCGCGGGAAACGAACGCGATCCCCCCGCCCAGCGGGCTTGGCGGAACAGCAGCGGACCCTTGCTGTCGAGCTTGATGCCGATGGCGATCAGCAGCAGGAGCGGCGTCACCAGGACGAGCAGCAGGGCCGACGTGACGATGTCGAACAGGCGCTTGACCAGCGGCGTGACGCTGGCGCCCAGCGGGCGCCGCACCTCCAGCGAGAACATGCCGGACAGGTCGCGGATCCGCGTGTTGACGGTCTGGACCCCGGTCCACTCGGGCACCACCAGGATCGTCGAGAACGGCAGGTTGCCGATCATCTCGTTCAGCCGTTCGGGCTGGTCGCGCGGAACCGCCAGGATGCCGACCGAGGCGTACCGGACCAGCCGTTCGTCGGTCGAGGTGCCGACCGTCGGCGCCACGACTGGCAACCCTTCGACCGTCGTGCCCCAGAGATTGGGGTTCTCGTCGATGAACAGGACGGGATTGTAGCCGAGATGCTCGTTCTGGCCGAGCCGGCGGACGATGTCGATGCCCGCCTTGCCGGTGCCGACGATGACGCAGGGGCGCCCCCACAGCCGGAGCCGCATCAGGATGGCCCGGCCGAGCGCGTCGGAGATCCAGATCAGGACGGCCAGGACCAGCAGGGAGAGCAGCAGACCGTTGCTGAACCAGATCGCCTCGTTGAACTCAAGGTCCACGACCGTGACGCCGACGACGGTGCCGATCAGGATCATGAATTGGCGGCGCAGGCGTTCGACCGGCGACATGCCATATCCGGGATACAGTCCGACCATCGCCTTCATGGAGGGGACGATGAGCAGGACGACCGCCAGCTCCTGGGCGTGCAGGGTCGGATTGAACAGAAAGGTGGTCGGCGCGCTGCTGAACAGGCCGATGCCGATATGGGCGATCAGGACAGCCAGGAAGACGGCGGCGACATCGACGAAAAATTGGAACAAAGCGGGCTGCAAGGATCGAAGTTGACCCTTGGTCCGATGATTTGGGCCAGATTTTACGGAAATCTGGAAGTCATTGAGCATTCTGAAATTCCCCGCACCGGCAGCCGAGGGTCAGCAAACCGGCTGATTTACGTCGCCTCAAAACACGTGAGATCGAGAACTTCCGCATAGCGCATACCAATATCGCACTGCAACAATCCCATGCACATAGTAAAGGGTAAACACAATTTACACCTATCATTCGGACAATAACGTCGTAAGCCCGTTGGCAGGTTTCAGACTGGCGACGAGAACTTAAAATTTGATATTTTCTTTTCTCTCGTTTCACTCTGTAGTGTGCTACCACTTTATCTCGGCACCATATTTTACTCGATATCGAGATTCATCCAGTTCCTTTTCCGGATTAAGCTCGTTTGTTCCATTAAGCTGTTGCAATCAAGCCGCTATCGAAGGTTTACCTTGGAACGAACGCTTGGGGGAGGCGACCGATGCCATGGGAGAGGGCGGCACCCCCAATGCCTTGTACGTGTCATTGGAGTACCACGCCTGCCCGAACGCCCCGTACGCCGCCCCCTCGCTTTGGAGCGGCGTACCGAGGCGATCGGATATTTTCGGATGCCGTGAAATCCGGGGCGGCGATCAGGGACGGTGGCCGACCGTATCGGCGACATAGGCGTCGCGTTGTCCCAGGGGTTTGTTCTGGCCGGTGGTCGTATCCCGCGCCGTCTGGTGCTCCATCTCGGCGTTCAGCTCGGCGCCGAGCAGCACCGCGTAGGCCGACAGGTTGAACCACAGCAGCAGGATGATGACGGCACCCATGGTGCCATAGGTCTTGTTGTAGTCGGCGAAGTTCGAGACGTAGACCGAGAAGGCGACGGAGCCCAGTATCCAGATCAGCGTCGCGACCACCGCTCCCCAACTGACCCAGCGCCACCGCGGCGTCTCGCGATCGGGTGCGTAGCGGTACAGCACCGCCAGCGCCAGCATCACGGCGGCACCCAGGATCGGCCAGCGCGCCAGCCGAACCGTCCATTCCACCGTCTCGCCCAGGTTGAGGTAACCGATCACCACGGGCAAGCCAACGACCACCGCCAAGGTCACGATCATGAACAGGATCATCGCGATGGTCAGGCCCAGGGCGATGGCGTTCAGCCAGATGAAGCCGCGCTCCTCCTTCTCGTCATAGGCGATGTTGAGAGCCGTGATGACCGCGTTGACGCCCCGCGAAGCGCTCCAAAGCGTCAAGGCGATGCTGATCAGGACGCTGAAGCCCAGTTCCCCTCCAGAGGCGGACGCCACCGCGCTCAACTGATCGACGATGATCGAGCGCGCCTGATCCGGAATCACGCCCGCCACCGATTCGAAGTTGCGCTGCACGTCGGCGGGATCGGCCACCAGCCCATAGATCGACACGGTGGCGCCCAGGATCGGGAAGATCGCGAGCATCAGGTAGAACGCCACACCGGCGGCGATCATCGAGATGTTGTCCTTGTCGGTCTCCTCCTTGACCCGCCACAGCACGTCGCGCCAGCCGGCGCGCCGCAGCTCGCTCGGCCGCTCCGCGTTCCGGCCGCGGCCATTCTCGCGGGCGAGGTGCCGGTCCTGCCCGGCACCCTTGTCGCGGCCTTGGCTGGGTCCGATATAGCGGTCGGCCATGGCTTCCCGATGGGCGGTCTTGCTCAATCCCAACATGTGTCAGCTCCCCCCGTCAGGATGTGGCGCCCTTGAGCGCGCTCATGCGGTTGTGGCTCTGCTGGATCGCGTGGAATTGGGCGCCGACCAGCACCCGCGTCTCCTCCGGCAGATCCGTGTGGAGCGCCATGCGGAACGCCTCCAGCGCCGAGTCCTCGCCGTTCTCGATGCCGCTGATGATGGCGGCGGTCTCGCCGGTGACCAAGGCGCGGCGCAACTCGCTCCAGGCCGGGTGCGGCCGGCCGGGCGGCAGCACGCCCATTCCCGGCGCCCCGCCATGGCGGCGGATCTCCTCCTCCAGCGCCGCGGCGGCGCGGTCGTGCTGCTGGGCGATCTCGCGGATCATGGCCTGGACCTGGGGATCGCCGATCCTGCCCTCGGCTTGGCGCAGTCCGTCGACACCCTGTCGCGTCACCGCGATCAATGGCGACAGCACGTCGGAGATGTCCGCCGGGGTCAGCCGGCTTCCCCGTCCATCCTCGCCGCCGTCACGCTCGCGGGGCGGCTTGCCCATCGCGATGGCGAGCCACAGCGCGCCGATGCCGATCATGACGACGGGAATGGGGTTGTTGCGGATCGCGTCACCCAGCCGGCTCGGATTGCCACGCATCACGTCCTTGACCAGATCGACGGCCCCCGCCGACAGCTGGCCGGGCGACAGGCGGAACTCCAACTCGTCCAAGGTCTGGTCCATGCGCGCGCGGATGCCGGCTATGTCGCGCTCGATCTCCTCCGGGCTGCGATCGGCGCCGCCCTCCCCCGTACCGTCGGCGGTGCCGGGGTTCCGCTCCGGTCCCTTGGTGGCTCTCAAATCGTCGTTGTCGCGGCTCATCCCGGTAACTCCATGCCCCATTTGCCGCAAATCAACACCATCGGCGGGTCAGTGTTCCGGAAAATGAAGGCGATGCGCGGTTGCCCCGTTTGTCGGGCGCCCGACAGTGCGCTATTGGAGTTGGGTTTGGCATCCCCTGGCGAGCGACCGAGAAGATCATGAAACTGGATGTGGAACGGGCGCGGGCCGAAACGCCCGGAACCGATCATGTGATCCACCTCAACAACGCGGGGGCCGCCCTACCGCCGCGTCCCGTGCTCGACGCCGTGATCTCGCACCTGGAACTGGAGGCGCGGATCGGCGGCTACGAGGCGGCGGCCCAAGCTTCCGCCAAGATCGAGCGAACCTACGACGCCATCGCCAGCCTGATCAACTGCGGCCGGGACGAGGTGGCGATCGTGGAGAACGCGACGGTCGGCTGGGACATGGCGTTCTACTCGCTGCCGTTCGGCCCCGGCGATCGGATCGTCACGGCCATGTCGGAGTATTCCAGCAACTTCATCCCCTACCTCCAGGTCGCCAAGCGGACCGGAGCGGTGATCGAGGTGGTGCCGAACGACGCCCATGGCCAGCTCGACGTGGCGGCGCTCGCCAACATGGTGCGGCCCGACCCCGCCGGCCGGACGGTCAAGCTGATCTCGATCACCCACATCCCGACCAATGGCGGGCTGGTCAACCCTGCGGCGGCCGTCGGACGGATCGCGCGGGCGCATGGCATCCCCTATCTGCTCGACGCCTGCCAAACGGTGGGACAGATGCCGGTCGACGTCCAGGAAATCGGCTGCGACATGTTGTCGGCGACCGGCCGCAAGTTCCTGCGGGCGCCGCGCGGCACCGGCTTCCTCCATGTCCGGAAATCGCTGCTGGAGCGCCTGGAGCCGCCGATGCTCGACAACCACGCGGCCACCTGGGTCTCGGCCGACCGCTACGAATTGCGCCCCGACGCCCGCCGCTTCGAGAACTGGGAAAGCAACGTGGCCGCCCAGATCGGCCTTGGCGTCGCGGTCGATTACGCGCTTGGCTGGGGCCTGGACGCCATTTGGGAACGTGTCGCGGAACTGGCGGAGAGCCTGCGCCGCCGCATCGCCGCCCTGCCCGGCCACACCATCCGCGACCTGGGCGAGGTCCGCTGCGGCATCGTCACCTTCACGGCGCCCCGGCCCGCGGCGGAGATCAAGCGCGATCTGGCGGCGCGCGGCATCAACGTCTCCGTCACGGCGGCGCCCTCCACCCGGCTCGACATGGACGCGCGCGGCTTGACAGAAATGGTCCGCGCCTCGGTCCACTACTACAACACCGAGGAGGAGATCGGTCGGCTGGTCGAGGCGCTGGCCGGCCGGGACTGAGACCAAGACGGAAGTTCAGTCGACAGGTCGCCACCAACCGGCGACGGCGCGGCGGCGCGCCTCGTCCAGCCTATCACCCTCCAGGACCAGGCTCAGCCGGATCTCCGAGCGGCCCAGCCGGCTCGACTCGATCACGAGATAAAGGTGGGTCCAGGTGCCGAAGCCCCGGTGGACCGCGCCAAACACCCACTCGCACCGATCCGGCTCGCGCGCCGTGGCCCGGCTGCCGCCGGCGATCAGTTCGAGCGTGTCGGCGGGACCGCAAAGCGGGATGGTCGCCGGGGCGACGGGCTGACGTTCAGACATGGAAAAACCCTCCTGGCTCAGGTGCCGAGGAGGGCTGACGCGGCGGCTCGTTCCCGTATGATTGCCGGTTCAGGCCGCATCGCTTCCCGCGGGAAGCCACCACCTTGCCCGGGAAGGCAGGTTGGTGTTGGGCGCCAGCCCAACTCTTGATGCTGGCCCGCGTGTACCCCATCGACTGCATACCGCGCAACCCCAAACTCGAGAGTGACAGCACCGACCACGATCAAGATGTATGGATTAATCCTGAAGAATCGGCTAATATAAGGATAGTCTTCGCTGGACACCGGAGTTCCGCCGTGGTTGCCGCATCCCCGATCTCGCCCGAACTGATGCGGGCGGCCCCGAAGGTCCGGGACCTGACACCACAGACCCAGGCGTTCAACCAGGACGTCAACCGGCAGGTCGCCGCCACCAACAACGGCATGAAGGTCAACGCCAAGACCGAGCCGCTGACCGGCATCACCAGTTCCATCGTCGGCGACGACAGGAAAGCGCTCGAGCGGAACAACGCCTCGACCCAGCCCGGTGCCCGCGTCCCGACGCTGACCGGTGCGACCAGCGCCTTCGTGACCGAGATGAAGTCATCCGACCAGCGCAACGTCGACAGCATGGCGTCGGCCGCCGCCCGTGCCCGCACCATCGGCCAGGGACCGCAAGGCGGCGTCCTCGACCTCAGCGCCTGACGGTCCCCTCCCCGTCGACCTTGCGTATCCCGCTTCGTTGGACCAAAAGCTGTTCCAATGATCCCCCCGTCATGTCCGAGGGAGGGAACGCCGAGCCGAGAGGAAATGACGAGATGGCCGACCAGACACGCCCCCCCTACCCGCGCCGGAAGACGTTGGATGTGATCGCCGACATCATCCCGCTGGCTGGCGCCCGGGTCGTCGATGTCGGCTGCGGCGAGGGCGCGCTGGCGCGGGCCCTGGCCAAGCGGGGCGCCCATGTCACCGGCGTCGAGATCCTGGACGAGGCGCTGTCGAAGGCCCGCGCCGCCGCGCCGGTCGCCGGGGAGCGCTTCCTCAAGGGCGTCGGCGAGGACCTGCCGCTGCCCGACAACGACGCTGACGCCGTCATCTTCCTGAACAGCCTGCACCACGTCCCGGGCGCCCACATGGGCAAGGCCCTGCGGGAGGCGGCGCGCGTGCTGAAGCCCGGCGGCATCGCCATCGTGCATGAACCGGAGCCGACCGGCGGCTATTTCGAACTCACCAAGCTGGTCGACGACGAGACGGAGGTCCGGGCCTTGGCCCACGCCGCGATCAAGGCGGTGCGCGTGCTGGAATCGGCGGATGAACTGTTCTACTTCAATCCGGTGAGGCTCGACGACTACGAGGGCTTCGCCAACCGGATGGCCGGCGTCGATCCGACCCGCTCCACGTTGATCCGCGACCGTGACGCGGAACTGCGCGCGCTGTTCGACAGTGTCGCGGAACGGCGGGAGGGCGCGTTCTGGTTCGACCAGCCGATCCGCGTCAACCTGCTGCGAAAGCCGACACAGTGACCGATCTACCGACCGCCGGCGAACTTCCCTTCGTCGACTACCAGTATCCCACCAAAGACTCAGCCGGGGGCAGGATCGCCATCATCGGCGAGGCCCCCGGCGCCGAAGAGGCCCGCACCGGGAGGCCTTTCGTCGGCGTCAGCGGCCGCATGCTCGACGAGAACCTGAAATCCGTCGGGCTGGACCGCGCCACCTGTCTGGTCGGCAACACCTTCCGCCACCAGCCGCCCGGCAACAAGGTCGGCCACTTCTTCTCGTCGCGCACCAAGGCGCGCAAGATGGGAGTCGGGATCGCCGAGGACCTGGGCCCGATGGGCACCTCCGACTACTGCCTCGCCCAATACGCCGGCGAGATCGAGCACCTGCGGAAGACCCTGGCGGAGATCAGGCCAGCGGTGATAATCGCCCTGGGCCGCACGCCCCTGTGGGCGCTGACCGGCCAGAGCGGCATCACGGCCCTGCGCGGCCAGGAACTCCCCTGCCGCCTGCTGGACGGCGCCATCGTCGTCCCGACCTTCCACCCCAGCTACATCCTGCGCGGTAACCGCGTCGAGGAACCCCTGTTCCACGCCGACGTCAAACTGGCCGTCGAACGGGCGGGTTGACGCCCCTCAAGCCGGGATCAGTTCGAAGCGGTCGACATCCACCAGACCCATGTCGGTGATCTTCAGGTGAGGGATCACCGGCAGGGGCAGGAAGGCCAATTGCAGGAACGGCTCCGCCAACGGGCAGCCCATGCCCTTGACCGCCAAGCGCAACGCCGTCAACTGGTGTTCGACCTCCTCGAAGCTCAGGTCGCTGATCAGGCCGGCCATCGGCAGGGCCAGTTCGCCGACCACCACCCCATCGAGCACCGCGACGAAGCCGCCCTGCAGCTCGATCAGCCGGTTGACCGCCACCGCCATGTCGCCGTCATCCGCTCCCACCACGATGACGTTGTGGCTGTCATGGCCGACGCTCGACGCCAGCGCGCCGCGCCGCAAGCCGAAGCCCTTGACGAAGCCGCGGCCGACGTTGCGGTTGGTGCCGTGGCGGCTCAGCACGCAGA
This sequence comes from Skermanella stibiiresistens SB22, assembly GCF_000576635.1. Classification (GTDB taxonomy): domain Bacteria; phylum Pseudomonadota; class Alphaproteobacteria; order Azospirillales; family Azospirillaceae; genus Skermanella; species Skermanella stibiiresistens. The sequence goes on along the minus strand of NZ_AVFL01000004.1, from coordinate 283,526 downwards.
CCTTGAGGATGTCGGCGTCCGGATCGGGATGGCGCAGGCCGTCGCGGTACGGCAGGCTGGCGGTCAGGTGCTCGGTCAGGATCTTGCCCGGGATCAGCCCGATCACCGGCCCTGACGGCCCACCCGACGGGGTCCGGAACACCTCCGGCGTCACCGGGTCGAGCTTGAGTGACCGAAGTCCCACCGGCGGCACGATCCGCCGTCCCTCGAAGCTCTCCGGACCGACCAGCCGGCCGCTCCGGATCACCGAGTTGACGCGGCAATCGGCCAGATCGTCGAGCAGCGCGATGTCGGCCCGGAAGCCGGGCGCGATCAGCCCGCGGTCGGTCAGCCCGAAGCCCCGCGCCGCCGACCACGTCGCCGCCCGGTAGACCGACTCCAGCGGCGCCCCCAGCGCGATCGAGCGCCGGATCAGGTGGTCTATGTGGCCCTCCTCGGCGATGTCGAGCGGGTTGCGGTCGTCGGTGCAGAAGCCCAGGAACGGCGAGGTCAACGCGTCGATGATCGGGGCCAGCGCGTTGACGTCCTTCGACACGCTGCCGTCGCGGATCAGCACCTGCATGCCCTTCCGCAGCTTCTCCCGCGCCTCCTCGACGCTGGTCGTCTCGTGGCAGTTCCGGATGCCGCACGATAGATAGGCGTTGAGATCGCGGCCGGTCACCAGCGGGCTATGCCCGTCGATGTGGCCGCCTTGGAACGCCGCCAGCTTGTCGAGCACGCCCGGGTCCTTGTGCAGCACGCCGGGGAAGTTCATGAACTCGGCCAGCCCGATCACCTGGGGGTGGCCGCGATGCCGGATCAGATCCGCCGCCTCCAGCCGCGCGCCCGAGGTCTCCAGCTCGGTCGCGGGCACGCAGGACGACAGCTGGACCCGCAGATCCATGGCGAGCCCGGTCGAGCTGTCGAGGAAATACCTCAGCCCCTCCTCGCCCAGCACGTTGCAGATCTCGTGCGGATCGCAGATCGCCGTCGTGGTGCCGCGCGGCAGCACGCAGCGGTCGAACTCCGCCGGGGTCACCAGCGTGCTCTCGCAATGGACGTGGGTGTCGATGAATCCCGGCACCGCGATCAGATCGCGCCCGTCGATCACCGTCTCGCCCTCGTAGCTCTCATAGGTGCCGACGATCACGTCGCCGCACACGGCGATGTCGCCCTCGGCGATCTCGCCGGTCACCACGTTGAGGAACCGGGTATCCTTGATCACCAGATCGGCCTTGGTCCGCCCCAACGCCTGATCGATGCGGCGGCCCAGATCGTCGCGCGTCACGCCCATGATCCCACTCCCCGCCCCGTCATCCCCACCCTCTCATCCCCACAGGCTTGGCTCCGGCGGAAACACCGTCTCGCCCTCGAACCGCAGCCCGGGCTTCCGATCCTCGGCCAGCAGCAGCGGCCCGTCCAGGTCGACCAGCTTGGCGCCTTGGGCGATCACCACGCCGGGCGCCATGGCCAGCGAACTCGCCAGCATGCAGCCGACCATGATGTCGAAGCCGGCGGCCTCGGCGGCGGCCTTCAGCCGCATCGCCTCGGTCAGCCCGCCCGTCTTGTCCAGCTTGATGTTGACCACCTGGTACTTGCCGCGCAGCTCGTCCAGCGTCGAGCGGTCATGGCAGGACTCGTCGGCGCCCAGCGGAACGGGGCACTCGAACCCCAGCAGGTCGTCATCCCGACCCGCGGGCAGCGGCTGCTCGATCAGCTCGACCGCCAGCTTGGCGAAGGCGTCGCCGTAGCGCTTCAGGTGCTCCAGCGTCCAGCCCTCGTTGGCGTCCACGATCAGCCGGGCGTCGGGAGCGTTCTCCCGCACCGCCGTCACCCGCTCCAGGTCGCCGTCGCCCGTCAGCTTCAGCTTCAACAGCGGCCGCCGGGCGGAGGCGCGCGCGGCGGCGGCCATGTTCTCCACGGTGTCCAGGCTCAGCGTGTAGGCCGTCACGACCGGCGCCAGCGGCGCCTCCAGATCGGCCACCTGCCAGATCGGCTGCCCGGTCAGCTTGCAGGAGAGATCCCACAGCGCGCAGTCCACCGCGTTGCGGGCGGCGCCGGCCGGCAGGGCGTCGAGCAGGCCCTCCTGGTCCAGCCCCGCCGCTATGGCGCTAGCCACGCCCTCGATCTGCTCCACCACCGAGTCCATGCTCTCGCCATAGCGGGCATAGGGCACGCACTCGCCCCGGCCGACGACGCCGCCATCGTCGATCTCGGCCACCACCACATGGGCCTCGGTCTTGGCGCCGCGCGAAATGCGGAAGGTGCCGCGGATCGGAAAGACCTCGCGGCGGACGGACAGGGTGCGTTTCGCGGATGCGCCCACCATGTCCGTCAACCCAGCAGGTCGACGATCGGGGCGACGCCCATCCGGACCGGATCGACCGCCGGCATGCCGAACTGGTCCGCCAGGTCCTTCAGGTACTTCTCCGCCTCGGCCTGGTCCATCGCCGCCGTGTTGACGCTGAAGCCGATCACCTTGGCGTGCGGATTGGTCACGCGCGCCGCCGCCTCGTGGACCGCGATACAGTCCTTGATGTCCGGCACCGTTCGGTTCGGCAGCCCGCGCATGTGCGGCCGGGTTGGCTCGTGGCACATCACCATCACGTCCGGCTGGGCGCCATGGACGAGCGCCAGCGTCACCCCCGCGTAGCTCGGATGCAGCAGCGACGCCTGCCCCTCGACCACGTCCCAGTGATCGGGGTCGTTCGCCGGGGTCAGGAACTCGACCGCGCCGGAGACGAAGTCCGACACCACCGCGTCGATCGAGACGCCGTCGCCGGCGATCAGGATGCCGGTCTGCCCGGTGGCGCGGAAGTCGGCGTTCATGCCGCGCGCCCGCATCTCCTTCTCCAGCGCCAGCGCCGTGAACATCTTGCCGATCGAGCAGTCGGTGCCGACCGCCAGCAGCCGCTTGCCGGTCCGCCGCTCGCCCGTGCCGATCTCGAACTCGCGCGTCGGATGCCGGACGTCGTGGAGCGACCGGCCCAACTCCTTGGCCTTGGCCGCCACCGCCGGGAGGTCGGTGATCTTGTTGTGCAGCCCGCTGGCGATGTCCATGCCCAGGTCGAGCGCCTTCAGCATGCTCTCCTGCCAAGCGGGAGCGAACTTGCCGCCCCGGTTGGCGACGCCGATGATCAGGGTCTTGGCGCCCTCGGCCGCCGCCTCCTCCAGGCTCTTGTCGGGCAGGCCCAAGTCGGCCTTGCAGCCGTCCAGGCGCAACTGGCCGACGCACCAGTCACGGCGCCAGCGCGCGACGCCGTCGGCGGTCTTGGCCGACAAGGCGTCGGGCGCGTCGCCAAGGAACAGCAGGTAGGGGTGGGCAATCGCCAAGGGTCTTCTCCATCACGGGTAGTCCAGATCGGAACAAGCCGATTGGTCACAGTCTAGTCCATTGAACGGCGCTGACCAGCGCGAACCAATCCCTCGGCATCCAATCCCTCAGTGGCCCGGATGCTCGACCCGCACCATCCGGTTGGCGTGTGGGTGCTCGACGGTCCGCGTCGCGCCATCGGGCCAGCGCACCTCGACCCGCTCGACCGAGTGGACGGCGCCCAGCCCGAAATGCGCCACCGGCTCCATCTGGCACAGATAACCGCTGCCGGCGCAGATCACCCGCCGCTGGGTCCGTCCGCGCGCCGTGCAGGTCACGACGGCACCCCGCGCCGGCGCTCCCGCCGCCGTCAGGGGCATCACCCGCAGCCAGCCATTGTCGTTCGGATAAGGCCGGTAGAAGCCAAGCGGCTGGGGACCCGTCCCGCCATGCGAGATCAGCAGTTCCAGCCTGCCATCGCCATCGATATCCGCGACCGCCGCCCCCGTCCCATGGCCATGGGGCTCCTCCGCGTCGCCGATCTCGGCCTCGGTCCAGCGGTCGTTGGTCCAGGCGAACAGCCGGTTGGGCTGGCCCAGATTGTTGAACAGGATCTCCTCGTACCCGTCATTGTCGAAATCCGCCGCGATGACGGTCCGCACCCGTGAAGGCTCCGCCATGTCCTCCGGCGCCGACTCGACGAATCCGCCGCCGGCCCGCTGCATGAACAGCCTGTGCCGTCCCTGCCAGTTGCCGCACACCAGATCGAACAGCCCGTCGCCATCGGCGTCCAGCACCGCGACTCCCCTGCCCTGCCCCAGCGGGTCGGCGACGCCCCATTCGGCCGCGATCTCCTCGAAAGTCCCGTCGCCCAGGTTGCGGAACAGGAAGTTGGGACCGTGGTCGTTGGCGGCGAAGATGTCCATCCGCTCCGACACCAGCGGCAGGCTGACCAGCGCCCGTCCAGCACCCTCCAGGTCGATGCCGACCTCCTCCGCCATGTCCATGACGTGGCCGCGCCGGTCGAACTCGTACAGCCGGAAGCGCCCGCCCTTGTTGGCGACGACGAAACCGTACTTGCCGGTGCCCGCCCGGTCGACGCAGGCGACCGAGCGTCCCACCGTCTGGTTGATCACGGCGAAGTTCTCCGGCTGCGCGAACAGGTCCAGCCAGCGCTTGCCGAAACAGGCGAACAGCCGGTCACCGAACCGTCCGCTCCCGGCGGCGCTTTCCGAGTTGAGGACGTAAAGCTCCTCGCGGCCGTCGCCATCGGCGTCGGCGGCGCACAGGCCGATGGCGTTCCGCTGGCTGTCGGCGATCACCGGATCGGCGATGTCGACCAGCCGCTTACCGTCCCATTTTAGGACCAGGTTGGCGCAGCCATGGCCCGCGACGACGAACTCGCAGGCTCCGTCACCGTCGATGTCGGTGACCGCCACCCCATTGCCAAGCCGGGGCTCGTTCCGGCCGATCGACGCCGTCTCATCAAGAAACATCGTCCTCTCCCCGCCGCGTGCGTGCCCATCCATGCTGCCACAGACGGCGGCCGGGAGCACGCGGCGAGTGCCTCCCGGAGAGAGTCCCGCCACTTCCGCATGGCGGGAATTCGACGACAAAACCGACCGTATTCGTCCAATCATCGTGACGTGGGGGTTCCAACATTATATCTAGGCGCACCATTTGAAGCCGCGCCCAGAAAGGGGAGAAACGCGACATGAGTGTCCCCGACCGCCGACGTCGAGTCACCGTGCCCGAACTTTCCGCCAGGAAGGGCGGCACGCCGATCGTCTCGCTGACCGCCTACACCACGCCGATGGCCCGTCAGCTCGACGCCCACGTGGATATGCTGCTGGTGGGCGACAGTCTGGGCATGGTGCTGTACGGCATGGAAAGCACGCTGTCGGTGACGCTCGACATGATGATCGCCCATGGCGCCGCCGTCACGCGCGGCGCGTCGCAGGCGTGCGTGGTGGTCGATCTGCCATTCGGATCCTATCAGGAATCGCCCGAGGTCGCGTTCCGGGCCGCCGCGCGGGTGATGGCCGAGACGGGCTGCGCGGCGGTCAAGCTGGAGGGTGGCGTCGAGATGGCCTCGACCGTCGCGTTCCTGACCAAGCGGGGCATCCCCGTGCTTGGACACATCGGCCTCACCCCCCAGTCGGTCAACACGCTGGGAGGCTACCGCGCGCGCGGCCGGGGCGGTCAGGAGAGCAACGCCATCGCCGCCGACGCCTTCGCCATCGCGGACGCCGGCGCCTTCGCCATCGTGATCGAGGGCACGGTCGAGCCGCTGGCCCGCCAATTGACCAACGACCTCGCGGTCCCGACCATCGGCATCGGCGGCTCGCCCGCCTGCGACGGCCAGATCCTGGTCACCGAGGACATCGTTGGCCTGTTCAACGACTTCACCCCCAAATTCGTCAAGCGATACGCCGATCTCGGGGAGCAAGTCTCGGCGGCGGCACGGGCCTACGCCGACGACGTGCGCGCTCGCCGGTTCCCCGGCCCCGAGCACGTCTTCGCGGCCAGGCCGAGCGGCGTCAAACCCGGTGGGAGCACAACGGAATGACCGAGAACCTGACCACAATCCGGACCGTCGCCGATCTGCGCGCCCGGGTCGCCACGTGGCGGGCCGCCGGCGAGAAGGTCGGACTGGTGCCGACCATGGGCGCCCTGCACGAGGGTCACCTCAGTCTGGTCCAGGCGGCGCGGCGCCGGGGCGCCGATCATGTCGTGGTCAGCGTCTTCGTCAACCCGACCCAGTTCGGCCCGAACGAGGATTTCTCGAAGTATCCGCGCCAGGAGGCCTCCGACGCGGCCAAGCTGGCGAGCGTCGGAGCCGACCTGCTCTACGCGCCCGATGTCGGGGAGATGTATCCCGACGGCTTCTCCACGACGGTCCATGTCGCCGGACTGACCGAAGGCTTGTGCGGCCCCTTGCGCCCCGGCCATTTCGATGGCGTCGCCACGGTCGTGTCCAAGCTGCTGCTGCAATGCCTGCCCGATGTCGCCGTGTTTGGTCAGAAGGACTATCAGCAGCTCCAGGTCATTCGCCGCATGGTGCGCGACCTCGACATTCCGGTCATGATCGAGGGCGCGGAGACGGTGCGGGACGAGGCGGGCTTGGCGCTATCGTCCAGGAACGCCTACCTGACGCCCGATCAGCTGACCATCGCGCGCCAGCTCAACACCGTGCTGTTCGACGTCGCGGCGGATGTCGCGGCGGAACCGACCCGGTGCCGGAGCGCCATCGAATGGGGATTGGAGAGATTGCGCGCGGCGGGGTTCGACCGCATCGACTATCTGGCGATCTGCGATGCCGCGTCGCTCGAACCGCTGGAGATCGCCGACCGTCCGGCGCGCGTTCTCGCGGCGGCCTTCCTGGGTCGGACCAGATTGATCGACAACATAGCGGTTTGATGGGTCGTGGTTGGATGGGTCGCGGTCTGGACGCCGCGTTCGGGGAGGCGGTGACCCGTCATGGCCCGGCGTTCTGCCCGGTCCATCCAGCACCGGCCGGCATCACCCGGCCAGCGTGGTCTCACGCCCGCTTGGCGGCCGCCGCCGGCGGCTTCTTGGCGTCGCCGCCGGTGACGGGACCGGTGCCCCGCGCCCGGGCCGCCTTGTCGTTCGACGGCGGCGGCAGCTCGATGTTGACCTCGAGCGTGGAGTAGTCGCCTCCGCGCTCGAAGCTGACCTCGACCTTCTTCTCGTCGATCTGGACGTATTTGGCGATCACCGCCAGCAACTCGCGCTGGAGGATCGGCAGATAGTCCGGGCTGGACCCGGCCGCCCTCTCATGCGCCAGGACGATCTGCAGGCGCTCCTTGGCCTCCTCCGCGACCGACTTGCGCGGAGGCGGCCGAAAGAAGTTGAAGATGCTCATGCGGTCCTCCGCAGGAAGCGCTCGAAGAAGCCCTTCTTCTCCGGCTTCATGAAGCGGTGCTCGACCGTGTCGCCCAGGAACCGCGCGACCGCGTCGGTATAGGCTTGGTTGGCGTTGCTCTTCTCGTCCAAGGTCACCGGCATGCCGATGTTGGAGGCGCGCAGCACGGCGGTGCTCTCCGGAACGACACCCAGCAGGGGGATCGCCAGGATCTCCAGCACGTCGTCGACCTTCAGCATGTCGCCGCGCTCGACCCGCTCCGGATCGTATCGGGTCAGCAGCAGATGCTCCTGGACCGGCTCCTGGTTCAACTCGGCCCGGCGCGACTTCGACGCCAGCACGCCCAGGATGCGGTCGCTGTCGCGCACCGACGAGACCTCGGGGTTGGTCACGATGATCGCGTGGTCGGCGAAGTACAGCGCCATCAGGGCGCCCTTCTCGATGCCGGCCGGGCTGTCGCACAGGATGTAGTCGAAGTCCTTCCTCAGCTCGTCCAGGATCTTCTCGACGCCTTCCTTGGTCAGCGCGTCCTTGTCGCGGGTCTGGCTGGTCGGCAGGATGTACAGGTTCTCGACCCGCTTATCCTTGATCAGGGCCTGGTTGAGCTTGGCCTCGCCATTGATCACGTTGACGAAATCGAACACGACGCGGCGTTCGCAGCCCATGATCAGGTCCAGGTTCCGCAAGCCGACGTCGAAGTCGATCACGACGGTCTTGAACCCGCGCAGGGCGAGGCCGGTGGCGAAGGCGGCGCTCGACGTGGTCTTGCCCACGCCGCCCTTGCCCGATGTCATCACGATTACCTTGGCCAAGGAAGCCTCTCCACTCTTCGAAGTTGATTGCGAAACCGCTTGTTTTCCACGTTTCATGCCAGGGGATCCATGCGCAGGTAGCCGTCATCCAGGTATATGTGAACCTGCTTCTTGAAGACCGTCTTCTCCAGGTCCTCGCTCACCCGATAGAGCCCCGCGATCGACACCAGTTCCGCCTCCAGGCTGTGACAGAAGATGCGGGCGCTGGTATCGCCCGAGATGCCGGCCAGCGCGCGCCCGCGCAGCGAGCTGTAGACATGGATGTTGCCGTCGGCCAGCAGCTCGGCGCCCGCGCTGACGGGGCCCAGTACGATCAGGTCGCCCCGCGCCGCGTAGATCTGGCGTCCCGAGCGGACCGGCTCGGTGATGATCATGGTGGTCTTCTGGAATTCCGGGGCCGCGGTCTCCGCCATCGGCATCGGTGCCCGCGGCGGCAGCGGATCGGTCGGCGCGCGGCCGGGCGCGGGGCGCTGGAAGTCGCGCTCCGGCTCGCGGCTCGGCCTGCCGGTCGGCATGATGGTCAGGCCCGCCTCGAAGGCGGCCGCCTGCTGGGTCGGGGTGCCGCCCTGGATGCCGACGGGTATCAGGCTGTTCTGGCGCAGGGTCACGACGAAGTCGATGAAGTCGGCCGGGCCGGCGCCTTCATCCAGGTCCTCCAGGTCGAGCACCACCGGCGCGTTCTTGAAGAAGTTCGGTGCCTGACGGATCTTGCTGAGCAGTTGGGGGAAAAAAGACGGGTCGTCGGGAGCCATCAGCTTGAGCACCATGACGGTGAAGCTGTTGCCCCTGAGCTGGAACGGCGCGTCACGCTCCGAAATCTGATTGGTGCTTCTCACAAACCCCTACCACTTATCATGATGTCCGCCGCCCCGGCAGGCGGCCGGCACCGCCGCTCCCTGCCCTGGCGCATCGGGTTGAAATCGGCCGAGCCCACCAAAATCGAGAAATGGCTACTCCTTCTAGCGAGCCATGGCCCCGAAGTGCAAGCGTCTAGTTAACCATAACCCGCGGATATTTCCGCGACCAGCCCTTCGGCTGGCCATGATTGCCATCGATAGCCCAATTCTTGGGGTCTGTGCCCCAAAAACTACAAATTATGGTAACGGCGCCCACACCTTTTGGCAAAGTCTTTGAACGCCCTGCGGCGCGGGTCTCAACCGGCGCCCGGCGGCTTGCCCGCCGCGTCGGCCCTGAGCGCCGCTTTCCGATCCTCGTATTCCCGCTCCGTCATCAATCCCCGATCGAGCATCACCTTGAGCGCCCGCAGCGAGCGCCCGACCGAGTCGTCACCGTCATCGCCACTCTCGCTGTCGGCGGACCCACTCGCCACCCCGGCCCGCCCCCGGGGGGCTCCAGTCACGGGGCGGCCGCCCGTCCGGATCGACGCCGAGACCGGCTTCTTCTCATTCCAGATCGACGTGAACCTTTTCGTCATGATTTCCGTCCAGCATGGATCCGGGGCACGAGGCGCCAGCATAGGCATTCACGCGGGCGGGCGCCACGCTCTCGTGGCCCATTGGAGTGTGAACGCGGGCGCGAAGTGGATAATCCGCAACATCTAGATGAATCTTTGATGTCACACACGAAATAGCGGAGACAAAGGCGAAGTCCGGAGGTTATCCTTCAACCATCGCGGCTGACACAGACGACAGGAGAACAGATACCTTGTCCGACCCGTCCAGAAGCCTTCCAGATCCAACCAGCGGGGCGCCCCCAGCCGTCCTCGTCGCCCGGTTGGCATCCGCTTCGACGACATCAGCCGCACGCACGACCGAACCTCCCCTCCGGGAGGTTTTTTTGTGCCCGCGTTCCCGGTTCCCCGACCAAGCCGCCTACCAGACATCGTTCAAAACGGTCTTCGTCCCAACGGTTGAGGAGAACGACATGGCCCAACGCCGCTTCGGCAGCAGGAGGTGATTGATGAGAGCCCCATTCGACACATGCACCCTGTGGGACCCGCTCAATCAGGAAACCAGCGAAGGGAAAGGACGACGCGCGATGACCAAACGCACCGCTTCACAGGCCCGTATCGTGGCGCTCCCCGATGCCGCCGGCGAGGACTTCCGTGACCAGAGCTATCTGAAGACGGTCAAGCCGCGCACCGCCAACCAGGAAGCGCTGATGGCGGCGATCGACACCCATTCCCTGACGCTGGCGGTCGGCCCCGCCGGAACCGGCAAGACCTACCTCGCCGTGACCAAGGCGGTCGAGGCGATGAACGCGGGCAAGATCACCCGCATCGTGATCACCAGGCCCGTGGTCGAGGCGGGCGAGAGCCTCGGCTTCCTGCCCGGCGACATCAACGAGAAGATGGACCCGTGGATGCGGCCGATCTACGACGCGCTGTCGGACCGGCTGGGCGCCCGCCAAGTGCGCCAGATGACCAAGGACGGCACGGTCGAGATCGCCCCACTGGCCTATATGCGTGGCCGGACCATCTCGCGCAGCTTCGTGATCGTCGACGAGGCGCAGAACATGACGTTCCAGCAGATCAAGATGCTGCTGACCCGCCTCGGCTGGCACTCCACCATGGTGATCACCGGCGACCCCGACCAGACCGACCTGCTCCCCAGCATGTCCGGCCTTGAGGAGGCCGTCCGCCGCCTGACCCCCTTGGAGGACATCGCGATCGTCCGCCTGACCACCCAGGACATCGTCCGCCACCCCCTGGTCGCCGCGATGATGCCCCTGTTGGCCTGATTTTCCGGAAAGTTGATGCCCAGCGCCTCGCGAGGCGCTGGGCATTCGACAAAATCCCTAGTCGGGCGGATCGAAGACGCCAGTCGCAAAACCTCCCATTTTGGGAGGTTTTGCTTGCTCCCATTTTGGGAGATGATTAATGTTTGAAAATGAGGATCATCGCCTACAAGACGCTTCGCGAACACTGGGAAAGGCCGGGGCATTCCGACAGCCGTGAAGCCCTTGCGCAGTGGTACGCCATTGTGGAGAAGGCTGACTGGTCCGGCCCGGCCATTTTGAAGGATCAATTCAGAAGCGCCAGCTTTGTGGGCGATCGAGTCGTCTTCAACATAGCAGGCAACAAGTACCGACTTGTGGTGGTCGTAAAATACAAGTGGCGCATGGTTTACATACGCTTCGTCAGCTCCCTCCACGAGTACGACGAGTTGAACCGCGCGCGTGGACTGGAGAGCATCCAATGAACGTGACGCCAATCAAAACGGACGCCGATTTCCGCACCGCTCTCTCCGAGATCGAGCGACTATGGGATGCCGAGCCGGAGACCCCCGAAGGCGATCGGCTCGATGTTCTCATGACGCTGGTGGAGGCGTATGAACGTCGGCACCATCCCATGCCAATCGCCGACCCTATCGCGGCGATCGAGTTCATGTTGGAGCAACGCGGCATGACACGCGCCGACCTGGAACCGATCATCGGTTCCAGCGGCCGTGTGTCCGAGGTCTTGAACCGACGCCGGGCGTTGACGCTGCCGATGATCCGTCGGCTCTCGGAGGAATTGCGAATTCCTCCGGAGATCCTGATCCAACCTTACGATCTGAAGCGCGTCGCCTAGTCTACCCAATCCCCAACTTGGTCACCGCCTCCTTGAGGATGCCGGCGCTGCGCGCCAAATCGGCGGTCTCCTGGGGGCTCAGGGTGGGCTGCAGAGTTTCCAGGACGCCGGTGGCGCCCAGCACGCGCGGCAGCGACAGCGCCACGTTCTCCACGCCCGCAACCGACGGATTGACGATCGAGCAGGTCACGACCGCGCGCTCGTCGTCGGAGATCGCCTGGACGATCCGGGCCAACCCTCCGCCGATGCCATACCAGGTGGCTCCCTTGCCCTTGATGATCCTGCCGGCGGCTCCGCGCACGCCCTCGTCGATAGCCGCCCGCACCGCGTCGGTCACGGGCCGGCCGACCTGTTCCGCGAAGTCGGAGACCGGCATGGCTCCAGCGTCGGCGCCGGACCAGTGCAGCACCTCGCTGTCGCCGTGCTCCCCCAGGACATGGGCGTGGACCGACTTGGGCGAGATGCCCAAGTGCCGACCCAGCAGCGCCCGAAAACGGGCCGTGTCCAGGATGGTGCCGGAGCCGACCACCCGGCCGGCCGGGAAGTCGGGCGTGGTCCGGCGCGCGATCTCCAGCGACACCTGTGTCATGACGTCCACTGGGTTGGTCGCGATCAGCAGAACCGCGTCGGGAGCGCTCGACAGGACCCGCGGGATGATCTCGCCGAAGACCGCGGCGTTGCGCTCCAGCAGTTCCAGCCGGGTCTCGCCGGGCCGCTGGTTGGCGCCGGCCGACAACACGACGACGCATGAGCCCGCCAGATCCCCATAGTCGCCGGCGTTGACCGGCATCGGATAGGCGAATGGCGTCGCGTGCAGGATATCCTCTGCCTGGGCCACCGCCAGATCGTGATTGCGGTCGACCAGGACGATCTCGGTGCCGACGCCGCGCATCACCATAGCGTAGGCGGCGGCGCTGCCGACGAAACCCGCTCCCACTATTCCGATCTTCATGGCTCGATCCTCATGGACTGGCACACCGCGGTGCCCTAAAGGAATCTGGACGGATGGCTGGTCCCGCGCGTGAGCCGCGACCTTCGGTCCCATCGCGGCCCAGCGTCCATCCGAACAGTTAACCCGGTCAAGGAGGCAATCCACCCGAATGTGGATTCTCCGACGGCCGATCGGCCGGACGATCCTCCCGCAACAGCGGTCACGAACCATGAACCAACGCCTCATCCGCCTCGCCATCGGCACGCTGGTCGGCCTCCTGATAGCGGCCGGCATCGTCTGGTGGCAGGTCTCCAGCCTACCCGGGGGCTCCGCCGGAGGCACCCAGACCGGCACCGCCCTGATCGGCGGTCCCTTCTCGCTGACCGACAGCACCGGCAAGCCGGTCACCCAGGCCGACTACCAAGGCCGCTACACCCTGATCTATTTCGGCTTCACCTTCTGCCCGGACGTGTGCCCGACCGAGTTGCAGGTGATGGCGACGGCCCTCGACCGGCTCGGCGCCAAAGCCGATCAAGTCCAGCCCTTGTTCGTCACCGTCGATCCAGAGCGCGACACGGTGACGCAGATGGCGGAGTATGTCGCCCAGTTCCATCCCCGGCTGATCGGCCTGACCGGCACGCCGGACCAGATCGCCCAGGCGGCCCGGGCCTACCGGGTCTATTACGCCAAGGCCCCGGGCAAGGACGGCGACGGCTATTACACGATGGATCACTCGTCCTTCGTTTACCTGATGGGGCCGGATGGCCGGTTCCTGGAGGCTTTCGCCCATGGTACGACACCGGAGAGGATGGCCGAGACGATCGGTTCCCACATGAGGTCATGAGAGCGTCATCGACACGCGCCGGGGCCGTACGCGTCGGCGCGTACATAGTGTCGCATCGGTGGCCATACGCTCTCGAAACGCCCGCGACGGCCCCTTCGAAACCACTCAGTTGCGGCGGAAACCCAAGCAATTCAACCACTTGAGCAAAGGGTTTTGCGACTTGACAGGGTACTGCCCTAACCGTATGGTGCCGCCGCTTTCGCGTGGCTTCCCGGCTGGCGGGGGAACATGGGAACGGACATGAGCGAAGACCAGTCCACCCCACCTTCGCTGGACGATCTTGACGCCCGTTTGCGGAAGGCGCGGGAACGCGGCGCCGCCCCGGCGACCCAGTCGGACGGCGACGACGCCCTGTCGAGGAAATCCCTCGGACTCGCCTTTCGGATCGGCGCCGAGTTGGTTGCCGCGATGATCATCGGCGTCGGCGGCGGCATGCTGCTGGATCGCTGGCTGGGTACGACGCCCTGGGGCCTGATCGGAATGTTTTTCCTTGGCGCCGGGGCGGGAATTGTGAATGTCTACCGGGCCGTCACAGGCGTTGGCTACGCTCCGGGGTACCGGAAGCCGGGGTCGACCGACGACGGGCCGGAACAATAACAGCGCCAGACGCAAACGTTTGGCTGAACGAGGACGACCGTGGATCCGCTTCACCAATTCCAAATCCAGAGGTACGTGCCGATCAACGTCGGTGGCCTCGACGCTTCGTTCAGCAACTCCTCGCTGTACATGGTGGTCGCGGTCGCGATCATCACCGGCCTGATCGTGTTCGGCATGCGTGGCCGGGCGCTGGTCCCGGGCCGGATGCAGTCGCTCGCCGAGATGTTCTACGAGTTCGTCGCCAACATGGTGCGCGAGAACGCGGGCCCCGACGCCCGGAAGTATTTTCCGTTCGTCTTCTCGCTGTTCATGTTCATCCTGATCGGCAACCTGCTGGGCATGATTCCCGGTACCTTCACGTTCACCAGCCACATCATCGTCACCTTCGGGTTGGCCTTGACGGTCTTCGTGTTCGTGACGCTGCTGGGGCTGATCAAGCACGGCTTCCACTTCTTCACGCTCTTCATGCCGCACGGCGCGCCGATCGCGCTGGCGCCGATCCTGATCCCGATCGAGGTCCTGTCCTACCTGTCGCGTCCGGTCAGCCTGTCCATCCGGTTGTTCGCCAACATGATGGCCGGCCACACGATGCTGAAGGTGTTCGGCGGCTTCTCGGTCCTGCTCGGCGCCGGTCTCGGCGGCCTCGGTTACACGATCGGCATCCTGCCGCTCGCCATCAACGTCGCACTGGTCGGTTTCGAGATCCTGGTCGCCATGCTACAGGCCTACGTGTTCACGATCCTGACCTGCCTCTACATCCGCGACGCCCTGGAGCTGCATTGATCGTCCTGTCCAACAGGCCCCTTGATCGATGCCGCGCCGCGGGTCACTAAACACCACCTCACCTGTTCCTCTTATCAGTCTCATAAAGAAGGGTATCTAATCATGGACGCAGAAGCCGCTAAGTTCATCGGCGCCGGTCTGGCGGTTTTCGCCCTGTTCGGTGTTGGCCTCGGCATCGGCAACATCTTCTCGACCCTGATCAGCTCGATCGCCCGCAACCCGGCATCCCGCGCGGCGGTCTTCCCGATCGGCATTCTGGGCTTCGCGCTGACGGAAGCCGTGGCGCTGTTCGCCCTGCTGATCGCCTTCCTGATCCTGTTCGCCTAAGCTCGAGCCTGAACGAAGCTGGTTTTCGCTCATATGCGGCGCCTGGCTCAACGGGATCACCATCCCGTTGACCGGCGCCGCAAGCTTAGGGGATCGATCATGCCCAAGTTTTTGGCTCGTCCGCTCGTGAGCGGACTGGCCGGGCGCGCTGGTCTCGCCTGGACGATGCTCGTCGTCACGGCGGGCGGTGCCCTGGCCCAGGCGGATCATGGAGCGGCCGGCGCCGCGCACGGGGCCGAGATGGCCCACGGCGCGGAACACGCCAGCGGCGGCCTGCCCCAGCTCGATCCCACCGTCTTCGCCCCCCAGTTGATCTGGTTGGGTATCACGTTCATCGCCCTCTATTTCCTCATGGCCAAGGTCGCGTTGCCGAAGGTCGCCGAGGTGTTGGAGGAGCGGCAGGAGCGGATCACCAACGATCTCGACCGGGCCGCCACGCTCCGCGAGGAGTCGGCGGGTGTCATGGCGGGTTACGAAAAGGCCTTGGCCGACGCGCGGGTGCACGCCCAGTCGGTGATGGCCGCCACCACCGCGGACATCACGACGGCGTCGACGGGTCGCCAGACCCAGTTCAACGCCGATCTCGCGGCCAAGACCCGCGCCGCCGAGGAGCGGATCAACACGGCCAAGGAAACGGCGCTCGCCAGCGTCCGCTCCGTGGCGGTCGAGATCGCCCAGCAGGCGGCTGAGAAAATCGGTGGCGTCAAGATCGACGGCACCAAAGCCGACGCCGCTGTCGGTGACGTGATGCGGGAGCGTGGCTGATGTTTCAAGCTGCTGAATTCTGGGTCGCCGTCGCCTTCTTCATCTTCCTGTTCTTCGCGTTCCGTCCGGGTGCCAAAGCCCTGACGGCGATGCTGGACGACAGGGCGGACAAGATCCGCCAGGAGTTGGAGGAGGCCCAGCGACTGCGCGAGGACGCCCAGGCGACCCTCGCGTCCTATCAGCGCCGTCAGCGCGACGCGCTGAAGGAGGCCGAGGACATCATCGCCCACGCCCGCGAGGAAGCGGAACGGCTGCGTCTCCACGCCGCCGCCGATCTCGACGCCTCGATGAAGCGGCGCGAAACCCAGGCGATGGACAAGATCGCCCAGGCGGAAGCGCTGGCCCTGCAGGAAGTCAAGAGCCTGACGGTCGATCTGGCGATCGCCGCCAGCGGCCGCCTACTCGCCGAGAACATGGACGCCAAGCAGTCCGCCAAGTTGATCGACGACGCCATCGCCGATCTGCCGCGCAGCCTGCACTGAACCGTCCACCGGGATCGCGCCACCGTTCTGGCGTGACGCCGGGTCTCCGAAAAGCCTCCGATGCCGACGCATCGGGGGCTTTTCGCGTTTCGGGGCATGGCTCCCTTGCGGTAGGCTCGTTTTCGAAGAGGCATGGGCTCGAAGAAGTTATGGGCCGGAATGAAGAAACGGGGAGAACACGCGTCATGTCGATCCTGATCCGCGGCGGTACCGTCGTCACCGCCGAGCAGAGTTTCCGCTCCGACGTCTTTTGCGATAACGGCATGATCGTGGCGGTCGGCGACGGCTTGGACGCGCCAACCGGCGCCGAGGTGGTCGACGCGGGCGGCCAGTATGTCATGCCCGGCGGCATTGATCCGCACACCCACATGGAACTGCCGTTCATGGGGACGGTCGCCAGCGAGGACTTCTTCTCCGGCACCTCGGCCGGGGCGGCCGGCGGCAACACCATGATCATCGACTTCGTGATCCCGGCTCCCCAGCAGTCGCTGATCGAGGCCTACCACCAGTGGCGTGGCTGGGCGGAGAAGGCGGCGACCGACTATTCCTTCCACGTCGCGGTGACGTGGTGGGGCGACCAGGTCAAGGAGGAGATGGGCGTGCTGACACGCGAGCACGGCGTCAACTCGTTCAAGCACTTCATGGCCTACAAGGGCGCCATCATGGTCGATGACGGCGTCCTGCTGAACAGCTTCGCCCGGGCGCAGGAGCTTGGGGCGCTGTGCACCGTCCACGCCGAAAACGGCGACGCCGTGTTCCACCTCCAAAAATCGCTGCTGGAGCAGGGCATCACCGGACCGGAGGGGCACGCCCTGTCCCGGCCGCCGCAGGTCGAGGGCGAGGCGGCGCAACGCGCCATCGCCATCGCCAACGTGCTCGGCGCCCCCGTCTATATCGTCCACGTCTCGACCGAGCAGGCGACCCAGGCCATCGCCCGCGCCCGCGCCGCCGGTCACCGGGTTTATGGCGAGGTGCTGCCCCAGCATCTGGTGATCGACGAATCCGTCTACCGCGATCCCGACTGGCAGACCGCCGCCGCCTATGTGATGAGCCCGCCGTTCCGCCCCAAGCACCATCAGGAGGCTCTGTGGGCCGGCCTCGCCTCGGGAGGACTCCAGACCACCGCCACCGACCATTGCTGCTTCTGCGCGCCGCAGAAGGCGGCGGGACGCGACAACTTCACCAAGATCCCCAACGGCACTGGCGGGATCGAAGACCGCATGTCGATCCTGTGGCACAACGGCGTCGGCACCGGCCGCCTGACACCCAACGAGTTCGTCCGGATCACCTCGACCAACTGTGCCCAGATCTTCAACCTGTATCCCCGCAAGGGGGCGGTGCAGGTCGGCGCCGACGCCGATCTGGTGGTCTGGGACCCGGCGGGTACCCGCACCATCTCGGCCAAGACCCATCACCAGAACGTCGATTTCAACATCTACGAGGGGATGGAGGTGACCGGCGTCGCCCGTCACACCATTTCTCAAGGCAATCTGGTGTGGACCGACGGCGACCTGCGCACCGTCAGGGGGGCTGGCCGTTACATCGACCGCCCATGCCATCCCCCGGTGTTCAGGGCGATCGACAGGTACAACGAGCTTCACAAGGCGGTCGGCGTCGACCGCGAGGTTTCCACCGCCGTCACCCCCTGAGTGGAGGCGCGCGTTCGTCGCGGGGGCGAACGCGCGAAGCTCGAACAATTTTTATACTAATGAGGTAATCTGTCCGGGCAAGATAGATCAGCCCGGACCGGTGACCCCATGCCCCAATCGCCCGCACTCCTCCAAAGACGTTTCGCAGGCACCGTCGCCGCCGTCCTGTTCTCCCTGGTGGTCTGGTTCGGCGGTGGTGCCGCCAAGGCCGCCGGGATCGCGGTCTCCGGCTCCGGCATCGCGGCGCCAGCCATGCTGGACGCGGCGCGTCTGGCCTCGTTTCCCGCCGTCGAGATCACAACGGCGACGCCCTGGACCGGACAGGCGCGCTTCGCCGGGCCGCTCCTGACCGAGGTGCTGAGGACGCTGGACGCGCGGGCGTCGAAGGTCTCGCTGATCGCGCTGGACGACTACAAGGTCGACCTGTCGATCGCGGACATCCTGAAGTATCAGCCGATCATCGCGATCCGCATGAACGACAAGCCGATCCCGCCGCGCGAGCGTGGACCGTTCTGGCTGATGTTCCCCTTCGACAACCATCCGGAGTTGCGGAACGACGCGTGGTACTTCCGGGCCATCTGGCAGATCGACCGGATCAAGGTGGAGCCGTGACACGGGGGCTCCGCGCCGCGCTGGCCGGACTTGGCCTTGCGGTGATCGTCTCGTTCTCGATCGTCGGAGCGCTACAATACGTCCTGTCGAACAAGACGACCGGCGTCCTGGCTGGCGGCACCGACAACCAAGCCTGGGCGTTCTTCCAGCTCGCGACCGAACACCAGCGGCTTCAGGTGGCGCTGCTGGAGGTATCGGCCGGCGTCGGCGATCCCGCCGCCGCCGAGCGCCGTTACGAGGTCTTCGTCAGTCGCCTGAACATCGTCCGCGCCGGCACCTACAAGCAGATGTTCATCGGCAAGGCGTTCTATGACAGCGGGATCGCCGAACTCGCTCGTTTCGTCGACGAAACGGACGCGCTAGCCGGTGCCTCCGGCGGCTTCGACGCCACCGTGGTGGCGGCACTGCTCGACCGGGTGCCGTCTCTGCGGGAGCCGATCCAGGCGATGATGCTGGGCATCATCGGCGTCAGCGCCAACGAGGCCGCCCGCCGCTGGACGGAGATCACCGCCATGCAGAACCTCGCCACCTTGGCGACGGTGATCCAGGCGGCGCTCTGCGCCATCTTCGCGGCGCTGGCCGGCTGGTACATCCTGCAAAGCAGCCGCTCCCGGCGCGAGCTGCTGCGGCTGACGGAAACGCTCAACATCGCCAAGCAGGGCGCCGAGGCGGCCAGCCGCGCCAAGTCGGAGTTCCTCGCCAATATCAGCCACGAGATCCGCACGCCGCTGAATGGCGTCATGGGTCTGCTCGGCCTGGTTGTCGACAGCGACCTGACGGGAGAGACCGGCTCCCACGCCAGCTCGGCTCTCCGCTCCGCCGAGAACCTGCTGACCATCGTCAACGACATCCTGGACCTGTCCAAGCTGGAGGCCGGGCGGATCGAGGTCGAGACGGAGGACTTCCTGCTGACCCAACCGGCCGAGGACGTGGTGTCGATCCTCCACCCCAAGGCCCAGCAGAACGGTAACGAACTGGCCTACACGGTCGACCCGGGTACCACCCTCTCGCTGCGCGGCGATGTCGGACGGATCAGGCAGATCCTGTTCAATCTGGTCGGCAACGCGGTCAAATTCACCCAGAACGGCCGCATCGGCATCCGCTTCTCGACCCAGCCGCTGGACGGGGCGCTGATGCTGGTGGTCGAGGTCAGCGATACCGGCATCGGCATCCCCGAGGAATTCCTGGCCCACCTGTTCGAGCGGTTCTCCCAAGCCGACGGGTCCACCACGCGGCGCTATGGCGGCACGGGGCTCGGCTTGGCGATCTGCCGTCAGCTCTGCCTGCTCCAGGGCGGCGACATCACGGTGCGGAGCGAGGTCGGTAAAGGCAGCACCTTCACCTTCACGATCCGCTGCCAGCCCGGCCCCGACATCGCCGAGACCGTGGCGGAAAGCCCGGCCGAAACCCCGGCGGAAGCGATCGGCCGCAGCCCCCTTCATATCCTCGTGGTGGACGACATCGACGTCAACCGCACGTTGATGCTGGCGTTGCTGACGCGCCGTCATCACACCGTCGAGATCGCGACCAACGGCGCCGAGGCGCTGGCCGCCGTGATCGCCGCCGAAACGCCGCACGACCTCGTCCTGATGGACATCCAGATGCCGGTGATGGACGGCTGCTCGGCGACGGAGGCGATCCGCACCCTGCCCGATCCCGCCGGCGGCATTCCAATCATCGCCGTCACGGCCCACGCCATGGCGGGTGACCGCGAGCGTTATATCGCTGCCGGAATGAACGACTACGTCTCCAAACCCGTGCGGCCAGCCGACCTGTTCGCCGCGATCGAGCGCGTCATGGGCAAACCCACCGACCAGCCCGCTCCCCTCGCCACGGCCCCGTCTCCCCATTCCGCCCCACCAGACGATCTCGCGGACCTGCCGCTGCTGGATCAGACCATGCTCGACCAGTTGCGCGATTGCCTGGACCCGGAGGACCTGAGCGACATGCTCGGCATGTTCCCCGATCAGGCACGCATCCAAGCGGGCGAGATCGAGGCCGCCAACGCGGCGGACGATCCCGCCGCCGTCAAACGCGCGGCCCATGGCATGAAGGGCGCCAACGCCAACCTGGGCGCCCACCGCCTGTCCGCCATCGCCCGCGCGATCGAGGTCAACGCCGCCGATCCCGCCGAGGTCACTAGGCTCGTCACCTTGGCGCGGGCTCAGATCGAGCCGACACGGCGGGCGCTGGGCGAACAATTCCTCCCGGCGCCCGTCGGCTAGGCGCCAGGGATCACAGCCCCGCCTTCTCCCACACCGCGTGGGTCCAGGCACCTTCCGGCTTCTTGCTGATGACCGGGTCGGACTTGCCATTTATCAGCACGCCGACGGTCCGCTCATAGGCGGCGGGGTCGAGATAGCCCGGTCCCTTGGTACCGCCCTCGAGCAGCTTGGCGATCTCGCCGATCATCTTGCTCTGGTGCTCCTTGGTCTGGGCCCCGGACGCGTCGTTCTCCAGCACGATGTCGACCGCCTCGGCCTGGTTCTTGACCGCGTAGTCCCAGCCCTTCATGGACGCCTTGACGAAGCGGGCCAGCTTGTCGACCATCTTGGGGTCCTTCAGCTTGGCGTCGAGCGTGTAGAGCCCGTCCTCCAAGGTGGCGACGCCCTGGTCCTCGTATTTGAAGACGATCAGGTCGGACTGCGGCATGCCGGCCTCGATCACCTGCCAGTATTCGTTATAGGTCATGGTCGAGATGCAGGCGGCCTGCTTTTGCAGCAAGGGATCGACGTTGAAGCCCTGCTTGAGCACCTTGATGTCGGGATTGGCGCCGCTGGTGCTGTAGCCCAACTTGTCCATCCAGGACAGGAACGGATACTCGTTGCCGGAGAACCAGACGCCCAGCGTCTTGCCCTTGAAGTCGGCCGGCGTCGCGACGCCGCTGTCCTTGCGGCAGGTCAGCATCATGCCCGATTTGTTGAAGGTCTGCGCGATGTTGACCAGCGGGACGCCCTTCTCGCGGGTCGCCAGCGCCGACGGCATCCAGTCCACCACCACGTCGGCGCCGCCGCCGGCGATCACCTGGGACGGGTTGATGTCCGGCCCGCCCGGTTTGATCGTCACGTCGAGCCCGGCCTCCTCGTAGAAGCCCTTCGCCTCGGCGACGTAGTATCCGGCGAACTGCGCCTGGGTCACCCATTTCAATTGCAGGGTCAGCGCATCCGCCGCCCGCGCGTCCGCCATGCCACCGAAGCCCGCGGCGGCGACGGCGGCCCCCGCCAATGCCAAAGCCAATTTGCGCATCACCCAGTACTCCCAGTTCCGTTTCGTCGTTGAACCACGTTCGTTTCACGCTCGAAACGAGGGATGCCAGAACGTCACCCCCCGTTCGATCACCGAGATGATCCCATAGGACGCCGATCCGACCACCGCCGCCACGGCGATGGTCGCCCACACCACGTCGACGTTCATCCGCGCCACCTCGGTGGAGATTCGGAAGCCCATGCCGACGATCGGCGTGCCGAAGAACTCCGCCACGATCGCGCCGATCAGCGCCAGGGTGGAATTGAGCTTCAGCGCGTTGAAGACGAAAGGCAAGGCGGCGGGCAGCCGCAACCTCATCAGCGTCTGGCCGTAGCTGGCGGCGTAGGACCGCATCAGGTCCAGTTCCAGGACGCCGGTGTCGCGCAGCCCCGCCAGCGTGTTGACCAGCATGGGGAAGAACGTCATCACGACGATCACCGCCGCCTTGGACTGCCAGTCGAAACCGAACCACATCACCATGATCGGCGCGATGCCAACGATCGGCATGGCGCTGATCAGGCTGCCCAGCGGCAGCAATCCCCGTTGCAGGAACGGCGAGCGGTCGATCGCCAATGCTGTCAGGAAGCCGGCGCCGCAGCCCATCACATAACCCGGTATGACGGAGCGGATCACCGTCTGGTGGAAGTCGGCCGCCAGCGTGTCGAGATGGCCGACGAGCGCCGCCGCGATCATGCTGGGCGGCGGCAGCAGGATGCGCGGCACGTCGAAGCCGACCGTCACCATCTCCCACAGCCACAGCAGCAGCGCCCCGAACAGCAGCGGCACGGCGACCCTCGCCGGCCAGCGGTCGTCACGCGCCAGCACCACCATCGCCGCGACGATCGCCGCCGCCACGACCACCGTCACCAGAAAACGCTCCATCCCCATCAGAGCCGCCCCCCGCGGTACCGCGTCAGCCCGCGCTCGGCCAGCCCGACGGCCCCGACCGCCAGCATCGCCAGGAAGGCCGACATGAACAGCGCCGCCCAGATCTGGATCGTCTGGCCATAATAGGAGCCCGCCAGCAGCCGCGCGCCCAAGCCCGCCTGAGCCCCGGTCGGCAGTTCCGCCACGATGGCGCCGACCAGGGCCAGTGCTATGGCGATCTTCAGGCTGGGGAACAGGAACGTCACGCTGGACGGCCAGCGCAGCTTGGCGAAGGTCTGGGCCTTTGTTGCGCTGTAGGTCCGCATCAGGTCGAGTTGCAGCGGATCGGGCGACCGCAGCCCCTTGACCATGCCGATGGCGATGGGAAAGAAGCTGAGATAGCCCGAGATGATCGCCTTGGGCAGCAGCCCGGTGAACCCCAGATTGCCCAGCACCACCACGATCATCGGCGCTATCGCCAGGATGGGGATCGTCTGCGACGCGATGATCCACGGCATCAGCGAGCGGTCGAGCACGCGGACATGGACGATGCCGATCGCCAGCGCCACCCCCATCGCCAGTCCCAGCGCGAAGCCGGCCACGGTCGCCGACAGCGTCACGCCGGCGTGGTAAACCAAGCTCCGCTTGGAGGAGACCGGCCGCCCGATCACCGAATCATACAGTTCCACCGCGATTTGGTGCGGGGCCGGCAGCACTGGCCGCTCCATCGCCCAGGCGCCGGACACCAGATCGCCGGCTGTCCAGTCCGGTCCCGCCCGGTCCAGCCGCTCAGCGACCTGCGGCGCGTTCAGCCAGACCGCCGCCGCGTACCAGATCACGACCACGACCGCCAGCACGGTCAGGATCGGCACCGCCACCCCCTCGCGGGCGCCCAGCTTCCAAGACGCTGGTATGGCGGCGTCAGTCATAGCTGTGACCAGCCCGCAGCGCCACCCGCACCCGGTGCGCGATCTCCAGGAACTCCGGCGTCTCGCGCGAGTCCAGGTCGCGGTCGCGCGGCAGGTCGCTGTCGATCACCTCCAGGATGCGGCCCGGCCGGGGCGACATCACGACGATCCGGGACGACAGGAACACCGCCTCCGGGATGGAGTGGGTCACGAAGATCACGGTGATGCCGGTCTTCTCCCACAGCCGCAGCAGGTGGACGTTCAGGTTGTCGCGGGTGATCTCGTCCAGCGCCCCGAACGGCTCGTCCATCAGAAGCAGCGCCGGCTCGAACCCCATCGCGCGGGCGATCGACACCCGCTGCTGCATGCCACCCGACAGCTGCCACGGGAACTTCCGCTCGAACCCCTTCAGCCCCACCAGATCCAGGTAGCGCGCCGCGCGCTCCTTCCTCTCGGCCCGGGGCATGCCCATGATCTCCAGCGGCAGCATGATGTTCCGCTCGATCGAGCGCCACGGATACAGGGCCGGCGCCTGGAAGACGTAGCCGTAGGAACGGTCCAACCGGGCCTGCTCGGCGGTGCCGCCATTGACCAGCAGCGTCCCCGAGGTCGGCTTCGCCAGATCCGCCACCACCCGCATCAGCGTGGTCTTGCCGCAGCCCGACGGCCCGATCAGCGAGACGAAGTCGCCCCGCCGGATCGTCAGGTCGATCCCGCTCAGCGCCGTCACCGGCGCGTCCGGCGTCTGGAAGACCAGCGACAGGTCCCTGGCCTCCACCACCGGCGCCCGCTCCGCCGCCACCTCCCGCGCGACCACGGAGTCCCCGACGGCATCCCCCGCGACGTCCCCGGCATGGGCGGCCCGAGCCGAAACCATCAAGCCACCTTCTCGCGGTTGTCGTATTCCAGCACCGCCCGCAGCAGCACGTTGGCCCCCGCCGCGACGTGCTCGTACTCGGCGCTTTCGACCTCGTTGTGGCTGATGCCCTTCTCGCACGGGATGAAGATCATCGCGGTCGGCGCCACCCGCGCCATATAGGCGGCGTCGTGCCCGGCGCCGGAGACGATCTCGCGGTGGCTATAGCCGTTCTCCACCGCGGCGGCGCCGACGGCGGCGACGCAGGCCGCGTCGAACTTGACCGCCGGCGAGTCCCAGACCTGCTCGATCGCGATCTCCAGCTTCAGCTCCGCCGCGATCCGCTCGATCTCGGCGCGGACCTCCGCCTCCATCGCGACGACAACCTCGTCCTCGGGGTGGCGCAGGTCGACGGTGAAGAAGACCTCGCCCGGCAGGATGTTGCGGCTGTTCGGCTTGACCTCGACCAGCCCGACGGTGGACACCGCCAGCGGCGGGTGGTTCAGCGCCACCTTGTTGATGGCGTCCACCATGCGGGCGGCCCCCACCAGCGCGTCGCGCCGCAGGTGCATCGGCGTGGTGCCGGCGTGGCTCTCGAAGCCGGTGACGGTGACCTCGTACCAGCGCATGCCCTGCACGCCGGTGACGATCCCGATCACCTTCTCCTCGTCCTCCAGGATCGGCCCCTGCTCGATATGCAGTTCGAAGAAGGCGCCCAAGGGGTGGTCGCCGCATCTCTCGGTGCCGCGATAGCCGATCCGGTCCAGTTCCTCGCCGAAGCTCTTACCCTCGCGATCCTTGCGGCTGTCGGCGTAGTCGCGGGTGAAGACCCCGGCGAAGACGCCCGACGCCAGCATGGCCGGCGCGAAGCGGGAGCCCTCCTCGTTGGTCCAGTCGATCACCTCGATCGGCGCGTTGGTCTCGTACCCGGTATCCTTCAGAGTCCGCATCACCTCCAGCGCCGACAGGACACCCAGGATGCCGTCGAACTTGCCGCCGGTCGGCTGGGTATCCAGGTGGCTGCCCATGGCGATCGGCGGCAGCGAATTGTCCTTGCCGGGCCGGCGCGCGAAGATGTTGCCCATCTCGTCGACCGTGACGGTGCAGCCGGCCTCCTCGCAAGCCTGGACGAACCAGTCCCGCACCTGGCGGTCCAGGTCGGTCAGCGTCAGCCGGCAGACGCCGCCCTTGGCCGTGCCGCCGATCTTGGCCGTCTCCATGATGCTGTCCCAGAGCCGCTGGGGATTGATCTGAAGGTTGTGCATGATGCTCCCTTGAGGCGTGCTTTCGCGTTTTCCGGAGGCAAGTATGGTGCCATCGCGACGGCATCGGCTTCGCCAATCCAGCGGGTTACCCGCCGCGGGTCAGTTTAGGCGGCTTCCTCGC
This sequence comes from Skermanella stibiiresistens SB22, assembly GCF_000576635.1. GTDB lineage: Bacteria > Pseudomonadota > Alphaproteobacteria > Azospirillales > Azospirillaceae > Skermanella > Skermanella stibiiresistens. The sequence continues at coordinate 257,751 of NZ_AVFL01000004.1, read as the reverse complement.
CGCGGGGAAGCGAAGGCGTTTCCGGCCGCGGCGGATTGGCGACAAAATGTCGCGGGCGGGCTATCCTGGTTCCGCGACACAAACCCGCATGTTAGTGCCAGCGGCCCTTCTTGGATGAACACGGCACTCATGACCAGAGCACGGCGACAAAAGGCATGGAAGATCCGGGTGGCCTTGGCCGCCGTCTGCCTGCTTGCCGTGCAACTGCTGCTGACCGGCGCATCGATCGGTTTCGCCACCAGGGCCGCCGCCGCACCGACCCTGGCCGACCTGTACGGCGCGTCGATCTGCTCGGCGACCGGCATCGCCGACGAATCCAGCGACGGTTCCGGCCACACGCCCGACCAGCCGCACCTGCCGACCTGCTGCACCGCCGCTTGCGCGATGTTCGCGCCGGGAGCGGCACCGCCCCCCGCCGGCATCGCCGTGGCGGCGCCGGCGGTCCTGGGCTCGGCCTCCCCGATCGGCGGTGTCACCGTCGTCATCCTCGTCTCCTCCGACCACTCGCCCCTTGAGGCCCGCGCTCCGCCAGTGGCGGTCTGAAACTCCCCGTCCCGACCGAGTCCAGACCCAGCCGCCAAACGCCGACACCGTCGGCGCGGCAATCCCTTGCGTGGAACAGTGCCATGATCAATTTCCCCCGTGTCGCCGCCCTGCTGACGGCCGCCCTCCTCTCCCTCGCCGCCCCCTCGGCCATCGCCCATGGCACCAAGGCCGGCGACATCGAGATCGGCCACCCGTGGTCCCGCGCGACGCCCGGCGGCGCCAAGGTCGCCGGTGGTTACACCACCATCACCAACCGCGGCGGCACGCCCGACCGTCTGGTGTCAGCCACCGCCGAGATCGCTGGAACCACCGAGATCCACGAGATGGCGGTCAAAGACAACATCATGACCATGCGGCACCTGCCCGACGGGATCGCGATCCCCGCCAAGGACAAGGTCGAGTTCAAGCCGGGCTCCTACCACCTGATGTTCATGGACCTGAAGCGCCCGCTGAAGCAGGGCGAGACGTTCGCCGGAACCTTGACCTTCGAGAAGGCCGGCACCGTCACCGTCGAATACGCTGTCGAGTCGCTCGGGACGACCACGCCGGCGCACTGACGCCCGTCCATGCCGCCGCTCCGCGCGCCCGCGTGGCTCCTCGCGGCGCTCCTGATCCTGCCGTTCCTCGCGGCGGCACCGGGAGCGGCGTGGGGCCACGCCTCGCTGATCGAGACGACACCCGCCGACGGCGCGGTACTCGCCAAGGCACCCGCAGCGATCACCCTGACCTTCAGCGAACCCATCTCGCCGCTGGTGCTGAAGCTGGACGGCACCGCGGTTTCCACCGTACCCAGCCAGTCCGGCGCGGCGGTCCTCGACATCGTCCCGCCGGATGGCATCGGCCCCGGCACCCACGTCTTGACCTGGCGCGTCGTCTCGGAGGACGGGCACCCGGTCGGCGGCACCGTCACATTCTCGATCGGCGCGCCCGACTCCGCCGCCACCTCCCCCGCCGACCCGATCCACTGGCCGGTGGATCGGGTTGTGGACGGCGAAGCTCTGCCTTTATCTCGGCCTTTTCCTCGGAGTTGGCGGCGTCTTCGGCGCCGTCTGGCTCGCCCCCGCGACACGCCCCGGCGGCACGTTCGCCCTGGCGGCCGTCGTCATCGGTCTGGCGTCGCTGCCGCCGCTGATCGCCTTCCAGGGGCTGGACGCCTTGGGGGCGCCCGTCTCCACCCTGGCTGAGCCGATCGTCTGGCGGACCGGCTTCGACACCACCCAAGGACGCGCCGCGATCCTGGCGGCCGCCGCGCTGGCGCTGGCCCTCGCGTCGCTCGCCCTGCCCCGCCGGCCGGCCCGGCTGGTCTCGCTTCTGGCCCTGGCCACCGTCGGCCTGACCCTGGCCGCCAGCGGGCACGCCAGCGCCGCCCCTCCCCAAGCCCTGACCCGCCCGGCCGTCATGATCCACGGCATCGGCATCGCGGCGTGGATCGGAGCCTTGGTTCCCTTGGGCGTCCTGCTCGCCGGCCGGTCACCGGAAAGCGTCCCGGCGCTATGCCGCTTCTCCCGAGCGGCACCGTTCGTCCTCGCGCCGATGGTGGCGGCCGGCGTGATCCTCGCCGTCATCCAGGTCGAGCACCCCGGCGCCCTGCTCGACACCGGCTATGGTCGGGTCCTGCTGGTCAAGCTGGCGCTGCTGACGGCCCTGTTCGCCCTGGCCGCCCTCAACCGCTGGCGCCTGACGGGGCCGGCCCTGTCGCCAGCGCCCGAGGCCACCCGCCCCCTGACCAGGAGCATCGCCGCCGAACTGGCGCTGGCCGTCATGATCCTGGGAGTGGCCGCCTGCTGGCGCTTCACCCCACCGCCGCGCGTCCTGGCACTGGCCGCCGCCCAGCCGGCCCAGACGCACATGGCGAGCGCCGAGGCCATGGCCGACCTGACCGTCACCCCCGGCCACGCCGGCCCGGTCAAAGCGTCGATCATCATCCTCAGCGGCGAGTTCGGCCCCCTGGACGCGCGATCCGTGGCCCTGACGCTGACCGATCCCGCGGCTGGGGCCGGGGCCAGATCCGAACCGATCACCCGCCAAGCGCTGCGCCACGATGACGGTATCTGGCGCGTGGACGATCTGACGATCCCGCGTCCCGGCCGCTGGACCGCCCATGTCGACATTCGGATCACCGACAAGCTCTCGACCAGCCTGGATGGGGAAGTCGACATCCGGCGGTGAACGACACGCGGTGATCACCCCATCACCCCCCCGAGCATGGCCGCATAGGGCCGCAAATGTCATCATTCGCCCCATGGAACGGGAGCACTCCAAATCAAAGCCGAGTTCATGCGAAATAGAATTTTGCGTATCTTATCCTATTTTTTACTGAAAAATCAATCTCCATAACACCGGAGATAGGAATAATTGGGCATGGCCCGGCGCCTTGCGGCCGCGACCAAGGATAGATCCAAGCCTGTTAGACGCGCACCGGTGACGCCTCAGCCTTGGTTCTGATCCTCGCCATCCGATGAGGCGAGTTCTTCCTCGATAACCTGGATGGCGCCGGCGATGCGGAGCAGTACCTCCCGGAGGCGCCCGTGCTCCGCTTCCATCTCCACCAATCGTTGGTTGCCCAGATTCCACTCCTCGCGAAGACCCTTGAGCCGCTCTCTCATCCGTTCGTGCATCAGGTCCGTCATCTAGTCCCGTTTCCCGTTTAGCATGATGAATACCCGAACCGGCGCCGTGATGTCGCATCACGGCGCCGTGCCGATCAGGCGGCGTAGAGCTTGCCGGTGTTCTTGTCCACCAGAAGCGTCTGGAAGACGGCGGTCGTCGGAGCGGAGCGGACATCGGTGATGTTGGTGATGGTCGTCTGCGCCCCGCTGATCGCCAGCGTCCCGGTCACGTTCAGCGCTCCGACCACGGTCAGCGTTCCGTTCACATTCAGGGTCTGGCACTTGATCATACCGGCGACTTCGAGGGCCACCGACGGAGTGGTGGTCCCGATGCCGACGTTGGTCTTGGACAGAGCCAGGATCGTCGTGTTGCCCTCGGAATCCTTGACGTATTGGGCGGTACCGCTCAACGGCGCGGCGACCTGAAGGTCTTCAGCAGACATTTGAATACATCCCTATGACTGAAACATTATTACAGATCAGGATCTGGAGAAAACATTCGACGACACCAATAATGGCAAGCCCAACATTCCACCATCCCAGTTCATTGATTATCCTATCCTAAAATAGTATTCAAACCCAAAAGTTGTAATGTAAATTTACATTTGGTAATTTTGCCTTCAATAAAGAAATATGCAGGTTTCGAATTACAAAATACTTAGAAGCATTTCGTTACCGTCCACTTATGAAGGGCCTCGGCGGGGATACGGCCTCCGGCGATGGTCGGGTTCCACGGCCGCGTCACGGTCAATCGACCGGCACTGGTCACCATCCAAGGCTGTCGGTACCGAGAGGGAGCGGGAGATCGCGAACACGGTGGCGCACGGCGGCGGGATAAAATCATTCCGACCCCATTCGGGGCAAGCAACCCGTCACGCGTGCTTTTGTCTCTCAGGATAGAAAAGCTGGCGACATCCCGCCCGTACTCACTCCACGTGACTTGGCGGGATGGCGTGACCGACATCATCGACATGACCGGCGTGGTCAGTGGATCGGATATCTTCGCGCCCTTGAAGGACCCGGACCTTTTCGCGACCGCGCAGGTGATCGACTGGGGGAGTGGGATCGAGTGGCGGAATGGGTTGGACTATTCCTCCGACTCACTGGCCCATCTCGCGGAGGAGCAACGCGAGATGGAAGGGGCCGAGTTCATGAGGTGACAGGAGGAGATGGGACTGTCGATCCAGGAAACCGCCGACTTGTTCGGGGTCTCTCCAAGCACGATCAAGGAGTATCGCAAAGCGCGCCAACTGCCCATCGCGTGGCGGATCGCGTGCCGGGCGATGCGGAACGACCACGAAACCTTCCTCGCCCATTATCGGCCCCGGTTGACCGGCCGGCCGAAGGGCCGCCAAGTCGCGTGAGGTGGGGTTTTCTTCGTGGCGGGGGTTTTGTTTTGGAACGTGCCTTCAATTCATGCTTCTTGCTGCTGACGACTATCGCTTACCGACACTCGATCCTGCCGTCCACATGACTGGGCCTCATGCCCGCGGCGCAATTCAGCAGGCCTGCGGCCGGTGTGGATAAGGCGCGTCCATGCGCCTCGGCCAGGGGGAGCGGGACCGGTTGACCGGTGGCGCTAGACTTCGCTTGCAGCCTTGACAGCACATCACCGAAGTCCGCGGATTGCTGGCTTCCACCACCGCCGTCGCCCTTGATTTCCTCCATCCCTCCAGAACTTCCCGATCTCGTCGCGTTGGCGAGCGTCTCCTGCGTTCCGACGCAGATATCCCTGTTGTTCCAGCGTGCCGCCGATGTTCCGGGCGGACAGTCGGGCAGGCGCTCCACCTCCGGCGCGGCGGTCCGCCGGGCGGTTTTGGTTGCCGTTGGCTTGTCCGGCACGGCTTTCACTTCCTTGGGCTTGATCGCCTTGGATTGGACCGCCGTTTTGGTGGGTGGCGGCGGTTCGGCCTCCACTCTGGGCTGGCTCACTTCTGGCGGCCGCGCGGGTGGCGGCGTTGCCGCGATGTCGCCCAGTTCCGACGATTCGGATTCGTAGGTCGGATCGGGTCCGGCGGATCGCCTTCCACCACCCTGGGAGAACGTCCATTCACGGGATGACCGGGAACCTCCGGAGGAATAGGATCGGCTTGACCCACTCGATGAGCGGCCACGACCGCGAACCTCCTGAACCACGGCCTCGCCGCGGTTGGCGCGATGGATCGCCACATCGGCGGAAGGGACGTCATCGGGAAAGCACCAGGGAGACTGGCCACCCTGCCGGCTCCAGGCACTTCTTCCACCACAACTATTGCCATTCCGCATCGAATTATACGGACAGGGGCAGTTCCCGGAGTACCGCGCGATTGACTGCTGAACAAGAATACGCCGGATCGCATCGTCCGACAGTCCTTCGGCGAGGCTGGGAATGCTGGCGACGAGAAAGATGAAGGGGGCTAAAGCCAAGTAACTGATGCGCATGGCGAATTTTCGCCACACCTTTTACTTGCTCACAAGTGAAACAATTGGATATGAACCGAAGTGATAAGGCTTAAGGGCGCTGAAGATGCGGTGGTTGATCTGGCCTTATTCGCAAAACCACCGCTTACCCGTAACCACGGACTTGATTCGTGGATCCACCGCACGGGCGCGGGACCGGCGGGGGCGTCGCGCCACCGGTGGCGTTTCGGTTGAATGGATCCACGGATCAAGTCCGTGGATGACGAGTGGGGGGTGCAGGTGGGTCCTAGGCGCCTTCGCATGGACCGCCGGATGAGCGCCGCATGAGCGCCGCATGGGCCGCATTTTAGGACGCCGGCTTTCCCCTGGAGCGCGGCCGGGAAATCATTCCGCCTTTTTCCGCGGAGCCGACCAGGGCTTGCGCGGTTTGGAACTTACACGCCGTTTGGTGGTCATCACTGGTCAGGGCATGAACCTTTTATCGGAAAACACGATGCACCAAGCCAAACCAGCGACGATCGCGTCCACGATCCGCGGCATCGCCCTCCTCGCGTCGGTCGCCCAAGCGGCCTTGGCCGGCGCGGCCCAGGCGCAGACTTCCGCGCGGGCGGCGGCGCCCCATGCGGAGGAAGTGAACTACCTTCTTTCGGCGACGGCCACCAGCGCCGGACAGGTCGCCATCGGCACGCTCGCCGCGGAACAGGCCGGGGACGAGCGGGTGCGCGACTTGGCCCGCCGGATCCTCGCCCATCATTCGGAGATCGGGGAAGAGCTGGCTGGCCTTGCCGGAAGCAACGGGGTCGAGCCCGTGCGGGAAATCGATCCGGTCACGCAACGGTCGATCGACTGGCTGCGGACCCTGGACGGCGCCGCTTTCGACGCCGTGTATGTGGGCATTCAGGAACCGGCCCTCTACACCGCGGGCTGGATTTACCAGAGGGAGGCGCGGCACGGCACCGATCCCGCGGTGCGGAGTGCCGCCGCCGGGGAGATCGACGCCAACGAGGCTTTCCGGGAGCGGGCCGGGCGGCTCGCCGAGGACCTGAGGGCCGGGCTGCCGGATGGCCAGTCGGATGGCCAGCCGGAGGGGTTGGCGCCGGAGGATCGGATGTTCCTGGTCTATGCCATGAACGTCGAACTGTCGCAGGTGCGCCTGGGCGAAATGGCGGCGGAGAAAGCCGTGACGGAACCGGTCCGCGCGTTCTCGCGCCGCATGGTCGAGGAACATGGCCGCTCTGGCGAGCGGTTCCGGCGGACCGCCGGTGCCAAAGGCGTGGCGCCGCTGGAGACGGTCGGGCCGGTCCAGCGGCGGACGCGCGATCGGCTGGAGGGGCTGTCCGGCCCGGCGTTCGACCGGGAATACATCATGTCCCAGGTGATCCATCATTACGAATGGTTCTATCGCTACGAGCACGCGTCGATCCACGGACGCGATCCGGCGGTGCGCGAACTGGCGGCGACTGGTGCCAAGTCGGGGAAGGTCCATCACGACTCGGTCCTGGCGATCGTTTCGGACTGGGGAGACGGGGAAATCGGCGGCGCCGCCGAGCATGGGGACGGGCACGGAGCGGCGCGCCAGTGACGGCGCGCCGACCGCCCATCGCGTGATGGTTTTCTTCGTGCCGGAGATTCTGTCGAGAGCGTTGTTATAAACACTGATGAAGAGGATTTACAGGATGGACACGGATCTTTCGAACCTCCCGTTCATCATCGCGGTGGATTGAGGATCGACGTCGTCGGATCCGCGTTCATCCTGTGGATCCTCTTTATCTGTGCTAAAGAAGCACTTTCCCAAGTCATCGCGTCATCGACAAGGCTCCGGTCGAATGGATCCACGGATCAAGTCCGTGGATGACGATTGGGGGGTTGGGACCGGTCTTGGACACCACCGCCAATAACGCTTTTCGGCAGGGTCGTCCTTCGCCGTGACAGCCGTTCCATACCCAGTTCCCAGAGAGCCGCCACCCTCTTGACGCGCCAGCCGCCGTCGCGTACCTTACGTTTACGTAAACGTTAGTCAAAAGCGCGTGGTGGTTTTCAATGCTTGGCATGATCGACCCGCCCGATGGCCCGTCGCAGGCTCGCACGTTTTCGATCAGCGAGCTGGCGGAGGAGTTCCAGGTGACGCCGCGGACGATCCGGTTCTATGAGGACCAAGGGCTGCTGGCGCCGACGCGCGACGGGCTCAACCGGATCTACAGCCATCGCGACCGGGCGCGGCTGACGCTGATCTGCCGGGGCAAGCGGCTGGGTTTCAGCCTGGCGGAGATCAAGGACTTCCTGAACCTCTACGACACCGACGACCGCCAGATCGAGCAGATGCGCTACGCCCTCTGCCGGGGCCGCGAGCGGATCAAGTCGCTGGAGACGCAGTTCGAGGACGTCAAGCAGACTCTTCACGAGCTTCGCGCGCTGGAAAGCCAGATCCTGGACCATCTCCGCGCGGCGGGCATCGAGGCAGCCAAAACTTCCAAGCAGAACAAATAAAGTCGGTGAGGAGCTAGCACCATGAAGAACGTGGTCATCGCCGGATATGTCCGGTCGCCGTTCCATTTCGCGAACAAGGGTAAGCTGGCCCGCATCCGGCCCGACGATCTGGCCGCCCAAGTGGTCCAGGGTCTGCTGGCGAAGACCGGCGTCGACCCCAACGAGATCGAGGACATCATCCTTGGCTGCGCCTTCCCGGAGGGCGAGCAGGGCTTCAACGTCGCCAAGCTGGTCGGCATGCTGGCCGGCCTGCCCCAGTCGGTCGCCGGCACCACCATCAACCGCTTCTGCGGCTCGTCCATGCAGGCGATCCACATGGCGGCCGGCGCCATCCAGATGGACGCCGGCCACGTCTTCATCGCGGGCGGCGTCGAGAGCATGAGCCGGGTTCCCATGATGGGGTTCAACCCGATGCCCAACCCCAAGCTGGCCGAGAGCAACCCGGGCGCCTACATGGCCATGGGCATCACGGCGGAGAACCTGGCGACCCAGTACCAGTTCACCCGGGAGGCGCAGGAGGCGGTCGCGGTCGAAAGCCACCGCAAGGCGGCCGCCGCCCAGGAGTCCGGCCGCTTCGACGACGAGATCGTGGCGATCCAGACGGCCGACGGCGTGGTCGACAAGGACGGCTGCATCCGCGCCGACACCAGCGCCGAAAGCCTGAAGTCGCTCAAGGCCGCCTTCTTGGCGGAGGGCACCGTCACGGCCGGAACCGCGAGCCCGCTGACCGACGGCTCGTCGGCCACGCTGGTGACCTCGGAGGAGTTCGCCCGCGCCCATGGCCTGCCGGTGCTGGCGCGGATCAAGTCGATCGCGGTGTCCGGCTGCGATCCCACCATCATGGGCTATGGGCCTGTCCCCTCGACCGAGAAGGCGCTGAAGCGCGCCGGGCTGACGGTGCGGGATCTGGACATCGTGGAGAGCAACGAGGCCTTCGCGGTCCAGGCGATGACGGTGGCGCAGGCGCTGGGCTTCGACGGCGCCAAGGTCAACCTGGACGGCGGCGCGCTGGCGCTGGGGCATCCGCTGGGGGCCACGGGTGCGCGCATCACCGGCAAGGCGGCGCAGCTGCTGAAGCGCGAGGGCGGCCAGTTCGCGCTCTCCACCCAGTGCATCGGCGGCGGCCAAGGCATCGCCACCATCCTGGAAGCGGTCTGAGACCCGAGCGGTAACGGAGGAGAGCCACCATGGAAATCCGCAGCGCCGCCGTGATCGGCGCCGGCGTGATGGGTAGCGGCATCGCCGCGCACATCGCCAACGCCGGCATCCCCGTCTTCCTGCTCGACATCGTGCCCCCGGAGGTCATCGAGGGCCGGGGGAACGACCGCAGCGTGGTCGCCCGCGCGGCGATCGAGAGGATGCTGAAGACCGAGCCGGCCGCCTTCACCCACAAGCGCAACGCGCGGCTGGTGACGCCCGGCAACATCGACGACGACCTGGAAAAGCTGGCCGGGGTGGATTGGATCGTCGAGGCGGTGGTCGAGAACCCGGCCGTCAAGTCGGCCCTCTACAGCCGCCTGGACGCGGTGCGGAAGCCCGGTTCGATCGTCTCGTCCAACACCTCAACCATCCCGCTGAAAAACCTGATCGAGGGCCAGAGCGCGCGGTTCGCCGAAGATTTCATGATCACCCACTTCTTCAACCCGCCGCGCTACATGCGGTTGCTGGAGGTGGTCGCGGGACCGGATACAAGGCCGGACGCCGTGGCGGGGCTGAGCCGCTTCGCCGATACCCGGCTGGGCAAGGGCGTGGTCGCGTGCAAGGACCGGCCCGGCTTCATCGCCAACCGGATCGGCACCTATTGGATCCAGGCCGCGATCAACGAGGCGATGGATCTGGGGCTGACGATCGAGGAGGCCGACGCCGTCGTGGGTCGCCCGATGGGCATTCCGAAGACCGGCGTGTTCGGTCTGGTCGATTTGGTCGGCCTGGACCTGATGCCCTATGTCAGCCGGTCGCTGCTGAAGACCCTGCCGCCCGACGACCCGTACCGCTCGATCCACCGCGAACCGGAACTGTTCACCCGGATGATCGCGGAGGGCTATACCGGCCGCAAGGGCAAGGGCGGCTTCTACCGGATGAACAAGTCCGGCGGCGCCCGGGTCAAGGAGGCGATCGACCTCTCGACCGGCCAGTACCGGGCCTCGGAGAAGGCCACGCTGGAGAGTGTCGGCGCCGCCAAGCAAGGTCTTCGGGCGCTGGTCGAGCATCCCGACAAGGGCGGCACCTATGCCCGGCGCGTGCTGACCGGCGTGTTGGGCTACGCTGCCTCGCTGGTGCCGGAGATCGCCGACGACATCACGGCGGTCGATCAGGCGATGCGACTTGGCTACAACTGGAAATACGGGCCGTTCGAGCTGATCGACCAGCTTGGCCCCGACTGGCTGGCGGACGCGCTGAGGGCGGAGGGCAAGCCGGTGCCGGCTCTGCTGGAGCGGGCCGCCGGACAGGGGTTCTATCTGACCGAGGGTGGCAAGCGGCGATTCCTGACGGTGGCGGGCGATTACGCCGACATCGTCCGGCCGGATGGCGTGCTGCTGTTGTCCGACATCAAGCTCGGCTCCAAGCCGATCAAGCGGAATGGCTCGGCGGCGCTGTGGGACATTGGCGACGGCGTGGTCTGCCTGGAGTTCACGGGCAAGATGAACGCGCTGGACGGCGACGTGATGGCGCTGATCCAGACGGCCATCGGCATGATCGGCGATGGCGAGAATGAATGGAAGGCGCTGGTCGTCCATAACGAGGGTGACAACTTCTCGGTCGGCGTCAATCTCGGGTTGGCGCTGTTCGCCATCAACATCGCGATGTGGCCGCAGGTCGAGCAATCGGTCCAGGAAGGCCAGGAGACCTACAAGGCGCTGAAATACGCCCCCTTCCCCGTCGTCGCGGCCCCGTCCGGCATGGCGCTGGGGGGAGGCTGCGAGATCCTGCTGCACTGCGACGCGGTCCAGGCCCATGTCGAGACCTATATGGGTCTGGTCGAGGTCGGCGTGGGCGTGATCCCCGGCTGGGGTGGATGCAAGGAGATGCTGACCCGCGCCACGCTGAACAAGAAGCGGCCGGGCGGGCCGATGCCGCCGATCGCCCAGGTGTTCGAGACGATCAGCCTCGCCAAGGTGGCGAAATCGGCGGAGGAGGCGCGCGACCTGATGTTCCTGCGCCCAACCGACGGCATCACCATAAACCGCGACCGGCTGCTGGCCGACGCCAAGGCCAAGGCGCTGGAACTGGCCAAGGACTACGCGCCGCCGGAGCCGGTGGCGCTCCGCCTGCCCGGCCCGACCGCCCGCGCGGCGCTGGATCTGGCGGTGGACGGCTTCCGCCTGCAAGGCAAGGCGACGCCGCACGACGTGGTGGTGTCGTCGGCGCTGGCCGGCGTGCTGAGCGGCGGCGACACCGACATCACGGTGGAGATCGACGAGGACGGCTTGCTGGAGCTGGAGCGGACCGCCTTCCTGAAGCTGGTCCGGTCGCGCGCCACCATCGCCCGCATCGAGCACATGCTGGGAACCGGCAAGCCGCTCCGCAACTGAGCCATCACGGGATTTTTGGGGAGGGACTTGAACCATGCCGACCTACAAGGCGCCTCTGGACGATGTCCGTTTCATTCTCAACGAGGTCTTTCCGGTGGCTCGGCTGGCCGAACTGCCGGGCCACGAGGACCATACGCCCGACCTGATCGAAGCGGTGCTGGCGGAGGGCGCCAAGTTCGTCGAGAACGAGCTGCTGCCGCTCAACCGGTCCGGCGACGAGGAGGGCTGCCACTACGAGAACGGCGTCGTCCGGACGCCCCAGGGCTTTCCCGAGGCCTATGCGAAGTTCATCGAGGGTGGCTGGACGGGGCTTTCCTGCGATCCGGACTATGGCGGCCAAGGCCTGCCCCATGTGGTGAACTTCATCATGGAGGAGTTCATCTGCTCGGCCAACCTGTCGTTCGGCATGTATCCCGGGCTCAGCCATGGCGCTTACAACGCGCTGACGCTACACGGCACGGACGAGCTGAAGCGGACCTACCTGCCCAAGCTGGTGGATGGCACCTGGGCGGGAACCATGTGCCTGACGGAACCCCATTGCGGCACCGATCTGGGGCTGATCCGGACCAAGGCGGTTCCGGACGAGGCGGAGGACGGCGCCTACGCGATCACGGGGACCAAGATCTTCATCTCGGCCGGGGAGCATGACCTGACCGAGAACATCCTGCACCTCGTCCTGGCCAAGCTGCCGGACGCGCCGGCGGGAACCCGCGGGATCAGCCTGTTCCTGGTGCCCAAGTTCCTGCCGCGGGACGATGGGACGCCGGGTATGCGAAACGGCGTGATGTGTGGCTCCATCGAGCACAAGATGGGCATCAAGGCGTCGTCGACCTGCGTGATGAATTTCGACGGCGCCAAGGGCTGGCTGGTCGGCCAGCCGCACAAGGGCATGCGCGCCATGTTCACCATGATGAACGCGGCCCGTCTCGGCGTCGGCATCCAGGGGCTCGGGCTGGCCGAGGTCAGCTATCAGAACGCCGTGACCTACGCCCGCGAGAGGCTCCAGGGCCGCTCGCTGACAGGCGCCAAAGCGCCGGACAAGCCGGCCGATCCGATCATCGTCCATCCCGACGTCCGAAAGACGCTGCTGACCATGCGCGCCCATACCGAGGGGTGCCGGGCTCTCGCCTGCTGGGTCGGCATGAACATCGACATCGCGGCCAAGCACCCCGACCCGGAGGCTCGGCGCGCGGCCGACGATCTGGTCGCGCTGATGACGCCGATCGTCAAGGCGTACTTCACCGACCATGGGTTCGACGCGACCAACATGGGCATGCAGCTTTATGGCGGACACGGCTATATCCGCGAATACGGCATGGAGCAGTTCGTCCGCGACGCCCGGATCGCCCAGATCTACGAGGGCGCCAACGCGATCCAGGCGCTGGATCTGGTCGGCCGCAAGCTGCCCCAGGACATGGGGCGCCTGCTCCGCCAGTTCTTCCACCCCGTTTCGGAGCTGTTGGAGGAGGCCCAGGAGGATCCGGAGCTGCTGGAATTCGCGATTCCGCTCGCCAAGGCCTTTGGCAAGCTGCAGCAGGCGACCGCCATCGTCGCCCAGAAGGGCATGAAGAACCCGGACGAGGCGGGGGCCGCCTCCACCGACTACCTGCGCCTGTTCGCCTTGGTGGCGCTGGGCTACATGTGGCTGCGGATGGTCAAGGTGGCGCGGGAGCGGTTGCCGAAGGCGAATGGCGCCGCCGGCTTCTATGACAGCAAGATCAAGACGGCGCGGTTCTTCATGACGAAGTCGCTGCCCCAGGTCAACGCGCTGTTCCTCAGCATCATGGCGGGCTCGCGGGTGCTGATGGACATGGACGCCGACGCGTTCTGACGGAGGGCCCACGCTTTTTGTCAAGGATGGGAACACCCGGACCGCCGCGATCCCGAGTCGCGGCGGTCTCGCCGTTCCAGTGGTCGGGTCCGGATTAGGCTCGGCGCTTCCAACCCCCTGATTCGACTCCTTCGCACAGGGCCATTGCCAGTTCCAAGCCTATCCCAACCTCACTTTTGGCGTAATCCAATATGCCCTAAAGCATATGATACTCGGATTTTATCAGCTAGGCCAGACTGCCGTCAGGTTTTCTACCTATCCTGTCTGTCTGGTTTTGGTGTGTTGGGTTTGCAACATTAACCAAACTTCCTATGATTAATTAGAAACCAAACCGATGGTAGGTTTTATTAACGAACAAAATAGTATGCTAGCGAATGAGACTACCACATAATTGCGTATGTGACGTCGGGCCAGAAACGGGAAAGGGACTAAGATGCGTATTTTAATCGGTGACGACCACGCGCTGTTTCGCGAAGGAATCAATCGGCTGCTCGAGCAGATTTTTTCCGACGCTGAATACATCCAGGCGGCGACCTTCCAGGAAGTCGTGGCGCAGTGCTCGGGGACCGAGCCTCCGGACCTCATCCTGACCGACCTCCAGATGCCGGGCTGGCCTGGTTTCGACGGCATCCGCCAGATCAAGGCCCTGCTGCCCAAGACCGCCCTGGTCGTGGTGTCCGCGTCCGAGAACGGCGCCGACGCCCGCCAGGCGATCGACCAGGGCGCTGGGGGCTTCATCCCCAAGTCGTCCAGCGTCCAGATCATGGTCAGCGCGCTGCGGCTGGTTCTGGCCGGCGGCGTCTATGTCCCGCACGCGATGATGAATTCCAGCGGCAGCGGCCTGACCAGCGTGCCGCGCGACCACTCGGGCTCGTCCGACCAGTCGTCCCACATCAGCCTGACCCAGCGGCAGCGCGATGTCCTCGGCTGCCTGCGCGAGGGCAAGTCGAACAAGCAGATCGCCTATGAGCTGGGTCTGTCCGAAGGCACGGTGAAGATCCACGTCACCGCCATCTTCAAGTCGTTGGGCGTCAAGAACCGCACCCAGGCCGTGATCAGCGCGTCCCGCCACGCGATGCGCTGAGGCCTATCCGGCGGCGCCCCCCCCTATCCATCTGGCCCGCTGAGCGGGGGCCGCCCTTGGCCCCCCTCATCCGCCGGTCCGGCGGGCCTCCTCCTCCAGCAACGCCTTCCGCGACAGCTTGCCGATCATCGTCTTCGGCAACTCGTCCCGGATCTCCAGCTGTTTCGGGATCTCGATCGGAGACAGCTTGTCCTTCAGGAACTCGGCCAGTTCGTCGCGCGTCAGCCGGTGCCCTTCGGTCAGCGTGACATAGGCCTTGACGGTCTGCCCCCGATACGGGTCGGGCACGCCGGCGACGACGCATTCCGCCACCGCCTCGTGCAGATAGATCGCCTCCTCGACATTGCGCGGATAGACGTTGTAGCCGCCGCACAGGATCATGTCCTTGATCCGATCGACGATGAAGGTGTAGCCGTCCTCGTCCATATACCCGACATCGCCGGTGTGCAGCCGGCCATCGACTAGCGACTCGGCGGTCTCGTCGGGGCGCTTCCAGTATCCCTTCATCACCTGCGGACCGCGCACGCAGATCTCACCCTTCTCGCCGATTGGCATCAGGCGGTTCCTGTCCTCCAAGCTGACGATCTCGATCACGGTGCCCGGCAGCGGGATGCCGATCGAGCCCGCCTTGTTGACGCCGTGCATCGGGTTGGCGGTCGCCACCGGCGAGGTTTCCGACAGCCCATAGCCCTCGACCAGCTTGCAGCCGGTCTTGCTCTCGAAGGCGTGCTTGACCTCGACCGGCAACGGCGCCCCGCCCGATAGGCAGAAGCGGATCGACGACAGGTCGTAGGACGCGATGTCCTTGTGGTTGACGATCGCGGTGTAGATGGTCGGCACGGCGGGGAACAGGGTCGGCTTCTTCGACTGGATCAGCTTGATGACTTGGTCGAGCTCGAACCGGGGCACCAGCACCATCTCCGCTCCCAGCACGAGCGGCAGGTTCATCACGCCGGTCATGGCGAAGACGTGGAACAGCGGCAGCACGCCCAGCATGCGCTCCTGGCCCGGCTTCGCGTCCGTGCACCACATGCGGGACTGGACGGCGTTGGCGTAGATGTTCGCGTGGGTCAGCATGGCGCCCTTCGGGACGCCGGTGGTGCCGCCGGTGTATTGCAGCACGGCGATATCCTGCGCCGGATCGATCGCGACCGGCTCCGGCTTGCCATCGTTGGCGATCAGCCGGGCGAACGGGGTGTGCCGGGCGTCCGACGGGACACGGGCGATGTCCTTGCGCTTGACGAAGGGGAACAGCCAGTTCTTCGGGAAAGGCAGGATGTCGGCCATCGGGGCGACGACGATCCGCCGCAGCCGGGTCTCGTCCAGCATCTTGGCGATCTTGCCGTACAGCACCTTGAGGTCCAGCGTGACCATGATGTCGGTCTCGCTGTCCTCGATCTGCTTGGCGACCTCCCGCTCCGCGTAGAGCGGGTTGAAGTTGACCACCGTGCCGCTGGCCTTGAGGATGCCGTGGTAGCAGATCACGAAATAGGGCGTGTTGGGCAGGAACAGGCCGACCTTGGATCCCTTGCCCACCCCCAGCGCCTGGAAGCCGCGCGCCGCCTTGTCGACCAGCGCGCCGATCTGGGCGTAGGTGTACCGCTTGTCCATGAAGTCGACGCAAGGGCGGTCGGGGAACCGGCGGACCGCGTCATCCATCAACTGGTACAGGGGGGCCACCGGGATCTCGGCGCGCCAGTCGATATCCGCCGGATACGACCGCATCCATGGATGGTCCGTGAGCCTCTCCGCCAGATCGCCCATCGCAACGTCTCCCTTGATCCCTTCGCGCCACGGCCTTGTCTCGCGACCGCTTGTTCCCCGCCCAGCCAAACCGCCGGATCCATCAACGCTACTTGCCGTTTACGTAAAGGTCAAGATCACGCATGTTAACTCTATTTTTCGAGGAAATCCGCCAAAATCATACGGACCTGTCTGTCTGAAGAATAGATCGGTCAACCGATAGAGTAGGACGAACAAAAAATTACACTGGAGACTCAAATTTTTCTGTGCATAAAATCACCGCGGGGGCAAGCCAGGGGGAACAACCGACGCTGCCCTCGAAGGTGTCAACCGCGCGCGGCGCTGGATTCGAAGGTTCTGCACACTTGTCTCGCTTCAGTCAGCACAACGCCATGTCTTTCGACGATGGCGCCCAGGCCAAGGCCTTGGTGAAATGGTTCAATGTAACCAAGGGCTTTGGTTTCGTCGCTCCGGTTGATGGCACTCCGGACGCATTCCTCCATATTTCGGTGTTGAACAAGGCGGGCTTGCAGGAGCTTAGCGACGGCACGGAACTCCTCTGCACGATCAGCCAGGGCCCCAAGGGCCCGCAAGTCACTCGGATCGTCGAAGTGCTCGGCGGGGCCCCGGCCTCGACCCGGGCACCGGTCGCCGACCGCTATGGTGACCGAGGGTCCGACCGAGGCTCGGATCGCGGCGGCTACGGCGGCGGTGGCGATCGCTACGGCGACAGCTATGGCGGCGGTGGCGACCGTTATGGCGACCGGGGCGGCTACGGTGGTGGTGGCTATGGCGGCGGTGGCTATGGCGGCGGTGATCGGTACGGCGACAGCGACTACGGCTCGTCGTCGGGCGGTCCGGAAGTCGAGATGTCGGGCACCGTCAAGTGGTTCAAGCCGGACAAAGGGTTCGGCTTCGTCACCGCCGACGACGCCAGCAAGGACGTCTTCGTCCACAAGAGCGTGCTGCGCCGGTGCGGCCTGATGCAGCTGGAAGCGGGCCAGCGCGTCCAGATGCGTGTCCAGGACGCCTCCAAGGGCCGCGAAGCCACTTGGATCATGCCGCTCTGATGTTTGACACGGACGCCTGTTCCTGGACGCGCCAGGAACAGGCGTCCGACAGTCATTCCGCTGGAATTCGGACGAACGCCTCGGTGAAGCCGTCGTGGCGATAGCTGAGGCTGCCGCCGAGTTGGTCCACCAGCGCGCCGACGATCCTCAGTCCAGCCTTGCCGGATCGCTCCGGGCTGAACCCGGCTGGCAACTGGCCCCCCGTGTCCCGGACCGACAGGTCTAGGCCGCCGCCAGGCGCCGCCCGCAGATCGACCGTCACGTGGCAGGCCGCCTCATCGGAGCCGGCCCCGTCGCAGCCGTGCCGCACGGCGTTGGTCATCAACTCGGTCATGATGATCGCCATGGCGGCGGCCAGGTCGACCGAGGCCACCACCGGAGTCGCCGTGATCGAGACGCGGTCGCCAGCCCCCAGGGCACGGGCCAGATCCTGCCCCAGCCCAGGCAGCAGCGTCGATAGATCCAGCGTCGAAACAGCATCGGAGCTAAGCAATCTCCGGTGGACCTCACCGAGCGCCACGATACGGTTCCGCGCCTCCTCGAAGCTCCGCCGGAGGGACCGGTCGGTTATCTGCGAAGCTTGGAGTTGCAGCATCGCCACCGCCGTGGCCAAGCTGTTGGCGACCCTGTGGTTCAGTTCGCGAAGCAGGGACGTCCTCTCCTCCAGCATGCGCTCCTCACGGCGCGCCATCACCGCCGACTGGCCCAGCAGGGTGCCGATGATCACGACCTTCGCGAGCCCAAGCGCCGCTCCGCCATACAGGGCACAAGCGCTGAGCCACCCTACCCAGGCGACGCGTTCCCGCAGCTGGGCTTCCCTCTCGGCCTGAAGCGCGTCGATCCTCCGCGTCACATCGGCGCCCGCGTCATCGGTGAAGCGTCCAGGAACTTCGAACTTGGTCTCCACGAGCCGAATCAAGGCGGTCAACTCGGAGGCGTCGCCCGCATCTTGGGGAACGTCCTGCGCCGAAAGATCCAACACGCGCGCCAAAGCCCGCCGGACGGCGGCGATGTTTCGAACGGTGCCCGATACCCCGGCTTCGCCAAACGCATCGCGAAGGTCATCCAATGCCACCCGCATGGCGTAGGTCGTCCTGATCGCGTGCTCACGGACGCCGACCTCATGGAACAGCAGGAGGAAGACCGCGGTCAGACCGGCGATGAACACGACCGACAGCACGGCCACGAAACGCAAACGGCGCGTCAGGGATCGGGCCAGCTTGACGGACTGGTCGGTGCCCAGGTGTTCGGCGGCCAGGGCGAAGCTATTCAAGTCCGCCGTCATGCCGCCACTTCAATTCCGCTGTAAGACCGCAACTCGACGCCACCACGAACACAGAGCCTATCGTATGAGTGAGAATAGGTCAGTGGCCATGGGAAAACCCTACCTCAACAGGATATCATCGGCTGTTTTCGTAGTGGTCCGAAGAGATATGACAGACCCATTCCTGAGAAGAATGGCAAGGATGCTCGATGGTTTCCCTACCTACTCTCATTTATTATTTAATTCTCGGGTTTTGGAGAAAATAATGGACGACTGGAATTCTCACGGTCGTCCGTTGCAGGCAATCGCGCGCCGTCTCATCCCGCCGCTTCGGCGGGCTCGGTCTTCTGATGGGGGAAGCCCTTCAGCGGCCCCATGGCATGGCGGTCGCGCTCGAAGGTCACGTCGCTCTGCATGTACAGCGCCACCAGCTCCGCCAGCGAGCGCAAGGCGTGGACATGGGTGCGCTCGTAACCATGGGAGCTGTCCACGCCGAAGCAGACCAGCGCCGTCCGGATGTCGTTGCCGGCTTCGATCGCGGCGGCGCTGTCGCACCGGTAATAGCGGAAGATGTCGCGCTGGTGCCGGATGTCGTGGTCGGAGCACAGGTCCAGCAGCTTGTGGGTCAGGTGGTAATCGAAGGGCCCGGTGCTGTCGGCCATGGCGACGGTGACGCCCGACTCGCGGCTGTTCTGGCCCGGCGCCGGCGTCGCGTTGTCGATCGACACCATCTCGGCGACGTCGCCATGCAGCACCGACGAGGCGCCCGAGCCGACCTCCTCGGAGATCGTCAGCAGCAGGTGGCAGTCGACCGGCAGCGTGACGCCGGCGTCGATCACCGCCTTGGCGGCACCGAACAGCACGGCGACGCCCGCCTTGTCGTCCAGGTGGCGGGAATTGATGAAGCCGTCGGGCTGGAACTCCGGCTGGGGATCGATCGCGACGAAATCGCCGACGTTGAAACCGTGCCGGATCAGGTCGGCGGTGTTGGAGCAGATGGCGTCGACCCGGACCTCCAGGTTGGTCCAGGCGACCGGCTGGGTGTCGATCTCCTCGTTATAGGTGTGGCCGGACGCCTTCAGCGGCAGGATGGTGCCGCGATAGGAGCCGTGATCGGTGAAGATCGTGCAGCGGGCACCCTCCGCGAAGCGCGCCGACCACGTCCCGATCGCCACCAGCTCCAAGCGGCCATTGGACTTCAGGCCCTTGACCTGGGCGCCCAGCGTGTCGACGTGGGCCACGATGGCCCGGTCGGGGCTGTTGAGGCGCCCCTTGATGTCGGCGCGGATGGCGCCGCGCCGGGTCAGTTCGAACGGGATACCCAGCCGCTTCAACTCTCGTCCGCAGAAGTGGACGATCTCGTCGGTGTAGCCGGTTGGGCTTGGGATCCTCAGCAGGCTATCCAGCATGGAAAGCACGTAATCCATGTCGATCGCCGGCCGGGCCGGAGGCGCCAGCGCCTCCGATCCCTGGGTATCCAAGGGTGTCTGATCCAAGGGAATCGGCTGGTGTCTGTCCGCTGGTGGGCGTTGCATTTTTCAAGCTTCTCGCTTCGTTTCCCCTATCCGTTGGATAGGGGCTTGGTGTTCGGGAACAACAAGTCAACGAAACGCTCGGCGGTCGGCTGAGGTTCATGGTTGGCGAGGCCGGGGCGCTCATTGGCCTCGATTATGACATAATCGGGCTGTGTCACCGACGGAACCAGGAGGTCGAACCCCACCAGCGGGATGTCCAGCGCCTTGGCGCCCGCGATGGCGGCATCCACCAGCGTGCGGTGCAGCCGGTCGGTGACGTCGTGGATGGTGCCGCCGGTGTGGAGGTTGGCGGTCTTGCGGACCGGCAGGACCGTGCCTTCCGGCAATACGTCCGTCATGGAGAAGCCGTTGGCGGCGACGCAGCGCTCGGTCTCGGCGTCCATGGGGATGCGGCTCTCGCCGCCGGTGGCCGCCGCCCGCCGCCGGCTCTGAGCCTCGATCAGTTCGGCGACCGTGTGCTCTCCCGTTCCGGTCACCTCGGCCGGCCGCCGGATCGCGGCGGCGACCACGCGGTAATCGATCACGATGATCCGCAGGTCATCGCCTTCGACGAACTGTTCCAGCAGCACCGTCTCGGCGTGGTTGCGGGCCTCGGCCACCGCCTTGGCGACATCCTCCGGCGTTCGGACATCGACCGTGATGCCCTTGCCCTGCTCGCCCCTGGCGGGCTTGACGACGATGGACCCGTGCTTCTCCAGGAAGGCGGCGTCGTCCCCGGGCTCGGCGGCGACCTGCTGCGCCGGGACGCTCAGCCCCGCCTTGACCATCAGACGACGCGTCACCGCCTTGTCATCGCAGCGGCTCATGGCGACCGCCGTGGTCAGTTCGCTCAGGCTCTCCCGGCAGGTGATCGACCGGCCGCCATAGCTGAGGGTGAAGTAGCCGCCCTCGGCGTCCACCACCTCGACCCCGATACCGCGCCGGCGGGCCTCGTTGATGATGATCATCGCGTAGGGGTTCAGCGTCTCGTCGGGCGGCGGCCCGACATAGAGCTTCTCGTTGATCGAGTTCTTGGTCTTCAAGGCGAACACCGGCACCCGTTGGAAACCCAATTTCTCGTAAAGCGCTATGGCGTTGGCGTTGTCGTGCATCACGGACAGGTCCATGAAGCTCCGCCCGCGCGCCTGGAAGTGCTCGGCCAGCGTCCGCACCAGGTTCTCGCCGATGCCGGGGAACGAGGCCTGCGGATCGACCGCCAGACACCACAGGGACGAGCCGTCCTCCGGATCGTTGAAGGCCCGGCCGTGGTCGACCCCGGTGACCGATCCGATCACGGAGTTGGTCGCGGCGTCGACCGCGACGAAATAGGTCAGGACGCGGCTGTTGCGCTGGTCATGGAAGAAGTGCGACGGCACCTGCACCATGTTCCGGCTGGCGTAGATCCGGTTGACCGCCTCGGCGTCCTCGACCGTCCGCAGCCGGCGCACCGTGAAACCGCGCGGGCGCCGGCGGCTGGGCCGATAATTCTCCAGCCACAGCCTGTAGGTGTGCGATGGGTCGAGGAACAGTTCCTGCGGCGCCAGTGACAGGGCCACGTGGGGATCCCGCAGGTACAGCGCGATGTCGCGCCGCCCCTGGGTCTCGTCCCGCAGCGCCTGGGCCAGGTCCGGGAGTTCCTTGAAGGTGTGGGCGAACAGCAGCCGGCCCCAGCCGCAATCGACCGTGACATTCTCCTCGAGGCCGGCGTGGTCCGGGTGGCCCTGGTCGCGCGAATACCAGTTGCGCAGGGACGGCGCGTTGCGCCGCTCCAGGCGATGCCGCGCGCGGGGCTGAGGGCGGGGATTGGGAGGTTGGGTCATCGATCAGATGCCATGTGTCTGGAGCCAATATTCCAGCAGGGCGACCTGCCAGAGCTTCGAGCCGCGCAGTGGCGTGATGTGCTTGTCCGGATCGGCCAGCAGCCGGTCGACATAGGGCCGCTGGAACAGGCCCCGCTCGCGCGCCTTCGGCTGGTTCAACACGTCGCGGACGAGTTCGAGGTAGGGACCGCGCAGATATTTGAGCGCCGGCATCGGGAAGTAGCCCTTGGGGCGGTCGATCACCTCGGACGGGACGACCTTCCGGCCGGCCTCCTTCAGGACGTATTTGCCGCCCTCGGCGATCTTCAGCTCGGGCGGGACCCGCGCCGCCAGTTCGACCAAGTCATGGTCCAGGAAGGGCACACGGCCCTCCAGGCCCCAGGCCATGGTCATGTTGTCGACCCGCTTGACGGGATCGTCGACCAGCATGACGTTGGTGTCGAGGCGCAGCGCCTTGTCGATCGGCCGGTCGGCGCCCGGCTGGGCGAAGTGACGCTCCACGAAGGCGCGGCTGTGATCCTCGCCCAGCATGCGCGGATCGAGCACCTCGGCCATCTCCTTGTGGTCGCGGTCGAAGAAGACCTTGGCGTAGTCGCCGACCGGGTCGCGGCTCTCCATCATCGGCGGATACCAGTGATATCCCCCGAAGATCTCGTCGGCGCCCTGCCCGCTCTGCACGACCTTGACGTGCTTCGAGACCTCCTGTGACAGCAGGTAGAAGCCGATCGCGTCGTGGCTGACCATGGGCTCCGCCATGGCGCGGACGCAGTTCTCCAATTCCGGCAAGGCCCGGCCGCTGTCGATGAACAGCTTGTGGTGGTCGGTGTCGAACCGCTTGGCGATGATGTCGGAATACTGGAACTCGTCGCCGCTCTCCTCGCCGACGGTTTCGAACCCGATCGAGAAGGTCTTGAGACCGGTCTGCCCGGCCTCCGCCAGCAGGGCCACGATGATCGAGCTGTCCAGCCCGCCCGACAGCAGCACGCCGACCGGCACGTCCGAGACCAGCCGCCGCTCGACCGCCTTCCGGAGCGTCGCCAGCACGAGATCCTGCCAATCCTCCTTGGACAGCCGCTCGTCGCCGGCCTGGGGCCCGAAATCGGCCTTCCAATAGACCTCCTCGCGGCGCTCGCCATTGGGCTCGACCGTGAGCAGTGTCGCCGGGGCCAACTTGCGGACACCCTTGAGGATGGTGTGGGGAGCCGGCACGACGGCGTGGAAGCTCATGTAGTGGTGCAGTGCCACCGGGTCGATGTCGGTGTCGATGCCGCCCGCCGCCGCCAGGGCCGGCAGGGTCGAGGCGAAGCGGATCATGCCCGGCGTCTCGGCCAGGTAGAGCGGCTTGATGCCGAGCCGGTCGCGGCCCAGCACGACCCGGCCGCTCTCGCGTTCCAGGATCGCGAAGGCGAACATGCCGTACAGTCTCTCGACGAACCGCGGCCCCCACGCGTGATAGGCCTTCAGCATCACCTCGGTGTCGCCATGGGAGAAGAACCGGTAGCCCTCCCCCTCCAACTCGGCGCGCAGTTCCGGGTAATTGTAGATGCAGCCGTTGAACACGATGGTCAGCCCCAGGGCCGGATCGACCATGGGCTGCTGGGCGGCGTCGGAAAGGTCGATGATCTTGAGGCGGCGATGGCCGAACGCCACTCGCCCCTGGGCGAAGACACCCGCGCTGTCGGGGCCGCGGGGCGCCAGCACGTCAGCCATGGCGGTGATCGCCCTGCTGTCGGCGGCGCTTCGATCGAGCCTTATCTCACCGCAAATGCCACACATGGGTTGTCTGATCTCCTGCTTGTTGGTCGGCTGCCGAAGCGGTCTGGTCAACTCCCAGCGCGGTCGGCGGCACCGGTGGTCAAGGGGAGCGTCACCCTGTCGCGGGCGACACCAGGGCATCGGAAGCACTCTCCAGTGCTCGGTTCCTGTTTAAACACGTCGAGGCCGAATAAGTTCGAATCGTGGCGAACCAATACGTGAAGCCAGAGCCGTAATAGAAAATACCGAAAACGATATATCCGATTATTGAGCCAAGACATCATCAGATGACGTGAAACGGCTTTACTCTTCAGCACTCGGCAAGCCTAGATGCACAAAAATTCACCGTTCTGAATTCAGATCCGGTCTCGAAGTAGACAGATCTGTTTCTCTAGTACTTTTTGCCGTTTCTCATGACTTTACTAAATATAACAAACAACTGATTGTTGGTGTTTCCAGCTAATACACCCTCCTAGCCATGATATTGGGGGTGTGATAGAGACCCATTCTGACGAGAAATGCTTCGTTCCAAAGAATTCAAAGAACAATGGAGTACTAAGAATGTTTCGTTCCTGGCGTGTCGCCTGTGCCGTTTCTGCCCTGACCGCAGCCCTGTTCGCCGCCGGCACGCCGGCGCCGGCCAGCGCGCAGGACGCTGGGGCCTTCAAGCCCAAGGCCGCCGGCGACATCAACATCCGCTTGCGCGGCATCGGCGTGATCCCGACCGAGCGCGGCGACATCAAGACCGCCGGCGGCACCGACACCACCCTCGACACCCGTCTCGGCAACGCCTATGTCCCGGAAGTGGACGTCTCGTACTTCCTGACCGAGAACCTCGCGCTCGAGTTGATCGCCGCGACGACCAAGCATGACGTCGACGCCTCCAACGGCCTCGACCTGGGCAGCGTGTGGCTGCTGCCGCCGACCCTGACCCTGCAATACCACTTCCTGCCGAAGGAGCGGTTCAGCCCCTATGTCGGCGCCGGCGTCAACTACACCCTGTTCTACAACGAGAAGAAGGGCGCCCTGCGCTCGATCAGCTACGAGGACGGCTTCGGCATCGCCCTCCAGGCCGGTATCGACTACGCGATCTCCGGCCCCTGGTCGCTGAACGTCGACGTCAAGAAGCTGTGGCTGAACACGGACGTCAAGGCCAACCTCGGCGGCACCGCGCTGAAGGCCGACGTGGACATCAACCCCTGGATCTTCGGCGTCGGCCTCGGCTATCGCTTCTGATCCAGCCGCTTCGGCGAACTCCGGAAAACGCGGGCCTCGGCCCGCGTTTTTCGTTCAGGGGTTTCGTTCCTCCCGTTCCTCCTGACCACGCTCCCGTTTCTCCCGTTCCTGTTTTTCACATTCCCGCCGTTCGTGGTCGGCGCGCAGCTCGTCCATCACGGTTCCTGGCCAAAGCTTGGTACCCGTGACATAGGCGGCCCGACCAATGATGTGGGCGCCGACCGGGACGGTCAGCAGCAGGAACAGGATGGCGGCGACGGCGCGGGCGACGATCTGGTCGGTGCCGTAAAGGACGGCGACGGCGGCCAGGATCATGCCGGCTCCCAACGTGCCGGACTTGCTCGACGCGTGCATCCGGATCAGCACGTCGGGCAGGCGCAGCACGCCTATGGCGCTGATCAGGGAGAACGCGGCACCGCCCAGCAGCAGCGCCGCGGTCAGGATCTCCAGCAAGAGGACGCTCATGCCCGGGGCTCCTCGACACCGCTGTCATGGCGCCCCCGGCGCTCCAGGAAACGGGCATAGGCGACGGTGCCCAGGAACGCGACCAATCCCAGCGCGATGGCGGCGTCCAGGAACGCCGGCTGGTCCTCCCGGATCGTGAAGACCGCGATGACGCTCACCGCCAGCAATGTCAGCAGGTCGAGCGCCACGATCCGATCGGCCAGCGACGGGCCCCGGACCAGCCGCACGAAGGCGATCAGCATCGACACCAGCAGCGCCACCAGGGTGATCTCGATCGACCAGTTCAGAAAGGGCGACAGGTCGGTTCTCATCGCATCAACTCCAGCAGACGGCGTTCGATGCCATGCTTGATCGCGGCGCGGAATTCGTCCGGATCGTCGATGAACATGGCGTGGATGTACAGGCAGTCACGATCCGGCGAGACGTCGATCGTCACGCTGCCGGGCGTCAGGTTGATCAGGTTGGCGAGCAGCGTGATCTCCAGATCGGTCCTGGCCTCGATCGGCACCCGCACGATCCCCGGCCGGGCGTGGATCAGGGGTGTCACGACATCGTAGGCGACCCGAAGGCTGGCGATCACCATCTCCTTCACGAAGTAGAAGAAGAACCCGATGATGCGCCACAGTTTGCGAAAGTAGGGACTGCCGCCGAACAGCGGGTGGGCGATCCACAGCACGCCGTAGCCGACGATGAAGCCGGCCAACAGGCCGCCCAGGCTGAACGAGCCGGAGACGGCCTGCCAGACGATCGCCAGCCCCAGGTTGAACATGAACAACCTCATGGCCGAACTCCCATGACCGCGTCGATATAAGGCGTCCGCTCCAACAGCTCGCCGGAAGCCCGCGTGGCGAGATCCAGGAAGGGCTGGGCCCATAGTCCGATGGCGATGGTGAGGGCCGCGAAGACCATGATCGGACCGATCAGCAACGCGCGCTCGGTCGCGGTCAGATCGCCGATGCCCAAGGTGCGGGCCGGACCTTCGGGATGGGGTTTCCAGAACGCCTCGCCCCAGATCTTGGTCATGGAGAACAGGGTCAGGGCTCCGACCAGGACAGCGGTCGCGGCGATGGCATATGAGCCGATCTCCAGGCTGGCCCGGATCAGCACCAATTTTGCCCAGAAACCCGACAAGGGAGGGATTCCGGAGAGGCTGAGCGCCGGGATCAGGAACAGCACCACCAGTAGGGGCGACGCCTTGTACAATCCCCCGATCCTCTTCAACTCCATCGACCCGGTCAGCCGCCTGATGATGCCAGCCACCAGGAACAGGTTGGTTTTGACGATGATGTGGTGGACGAGATAGAAGACCGCGCCGATCAGGCCCAGCGGCGTGTACAAGGCCAGCCCCATGATCATGTAGCCGATCTGGCTGATGATGTGGAACGACAGGATGCGCCGGATCTCGTTCTGCGCCGCGGCGCCGAGCACCCCGGTCACCATGGTCAGGCCGGCCACGACAAGCAGGGCGCCATGGGTATAGGCGACGTCGCTGGTGAAGATCAGCGTGAAGGTCCGGACCAAGGCGTAGACACCCACCTTGGTCAGCAACCCCGCGAAGATCGCCGAGACCGCCACGGCGGGGGTGTGATAGGAGGCCGGCAGCCAGAAGAATAGGGGAAAGACGGCGGATTTGATGCCGAACGCGATCATGAACAGGACGGCGATGGTGGTCACCAGCCCCCGCTGCTCGACATGCGGCAGCCGCAGCGCCAGATCGGCCATGTTCAGCGTGCCGGTCAATCCATAGAGGGTGCCGATCGCGATCAGGAACATGACGGTGGAGACAAGGTTGATCGCGGCGTATTTGATCGCTCCGTCCAGCTGCTCCTTCTCGGAACCGAGCGCCAGCAGCGCGAAGGACGCGATCAGCATCACCTCGAACCAGACATACAGGTTGAACAGGTCGCCGGTGATGAAGGCGCCGGTCACTCCCGTCAGCAGCACGTGGTAGAGCGGATGGAAGCCGTTGTTCTCCCGGTTCTCGTTCATGTCGGACAGGCTGTAGAGGCAGACGCCGAAGCCCATGACGCCGGTGATCAGCACCATGACCGCGCTGAGGTGATCCGCCACCAGCGTGATGCCGAACGGAGCCGGCCAGTCGCCCATCTGCCCGGCCAGGATGCCGCCCCGCCAGACCTGGACCATCAGGAGAATGGTGGTGATCAGATGCAGCCCGGCTCCACAGGCGCTGACGGCGCGCTGGGCCGGCCGCTGGTTCCACAACAGGACGGCCAGCGCCGCGGTCGTCATGGGCACCAGGATGGGTGCTATGAGGAACCAACTCATGCGGGGTCGCTCCCGTTGGCGCTCATCCGGTTGTCGACGCGGTTGCCAACCCGGCGGGCGGCGTCGCGGACGTGGATCCGATGCGGGTTTTCCGGCTCCGGGATGTCCTGGTCGTCATAGGGCGGCTCGGCCAGCCGCATGCGGTCGCTGTCGATCGTTCCCAACTCCTGATATGTCCGGTAGACCAGAACCAGCGCGAAGGCGAGCAGGCCGAAACTGATGACGATCGCCGTCAGGATGAGGGCCTGCGGCAAGGGGTTGGCGTGGACGCCAGCGAGATCCCTGGCGCCCTTGGCGATCAGCGGCGGCGCCCCCTCGACCATGCCGCCCGCCGAGAAGATCACGAAATTGGCGGCGTTGCTGAGCAGGATCAGGCCGAACAGCACCCGGACCAGATTGTGGCTGAGCAGCAGGTAGACGCTGCCCGCCGCCATGGCGCCCACGGTGAAGGCCATCAGGGTTTCCACCTAGACGTCCTCCTCTTCCAGGGCCAGGACGATGGTCAGCACCGCCCCGATCACGACGAGGAAGACGCCGATGTCGAACAGCAGCGGCGTGCCGACGTGGAACGTCGCCTCCCCCTCGCCCCAATGCAACCATTGGGCTCGCATGAAGGCGTCGCCGAACAGGGCGGCCGGGAGGCCCGCCGCCACGGCGCACAGGACTCCGGCGGCGGCGAGCGCCTTGGGGTCGATGACCATCAGCTGGCGGGCCGCCGCCGGTCCGAAGGCGATGGAGTGGAGCGCGAAGGCGCTGGCGGCGATCAGGCCGCCGATGAACCCGCCTCCGGGCTCGTTGTGGCCGCGCAGCAGGATGAAGATCGAGAACAGCAGCATCAGGCTGAGCAGGAGCCGGGTGGCGGTCCGCAGGATCAGGCTTTCCGTCACGGACGGTCTCCATTCTGTTCGATCACGGACGGTTTGCCGTCCTGTTGGGATGAGGTGGCGTCGGCGTCCTCGGGAGACTCGCGGCGCGCGCGTTTGGGCCGCGCCTTCAGCAGGCTGAAGGCGCCGAGCCCGGCGGTCGTCACGACGAGGACCTCGCCCAGCGTGTCGACCGCCCGGAAATCGACCAGGATCACGTTGACCACATTCCGCCCGAATCCTTCGGTGAGGCTGCGGCTGGCGAAGAAATCACTGAGGTCCAGCGGGATCGGCAGGTCGATGACCGACAGCATCAGCGCCGTGACGACCGCGCCGAACGCGATCGAGATGACGGCGTCGCGAAGCGCGCTGCGCCGGTTGGGCCGCGCGAAGGCGGTCAGGCGCGGCAGCCGGGCGAGGACGAGCGCCACGATGATGACGACCAGCGTCTCGACCATGAACTGGGTGATCGCCACGTCGGGAGCGCCGTAGAGCAGGAAGATCAGGGCGATGACGACACCGACCACGCCGAGCGACAGGATCGCAACCAGCCTGGACGTCGCCAGCACCGCCGCCGCCGTCGCCGTCAGCACGATCAAGGCCAGCGCCCAGGCGGTGTATGGGGCGTCCAACTCCATCAGCGAGGGAGCGGTCAAGGCGTCGAAGGCCACCATCGTCGCGGCGATCGCCACCGTGGTGAACGTGATGGTGAACATGACGTAGTGACGGAGATAGCCGGATTGGATCACGCGCGTCTGCGCGGCGGCGAGCTTGACCAGCCCCTTCAGGAAGCCATCCCATCCCCTGTCCGAGTCGTAGCGGAGCGCCGCCGCCACGCCGTCGAACCCGGCCTTGACGCGCGGCCAACCAAGGTAGAGGACGATGCCCAGGGCCACCGTGGCGACGCTGAGCCAGAGCGGCGGCGTCAACCCTCCCCATAGGTAGATGTGGACCTCCATCGGCCGCCCGGCCAGCGAGGCCGCGACCGGCGCCACCAGCAGGCGCTCCAGCTCGCCATGGAACACGCCCAGACCAAGACCGGCGGCGGCGAGGACGATGGGTCCGAGCCACAGGCCGATGGGCGCCTCGTGGGCCGCTTTGGGAGTTTCGGTCCGCGCGCCCAGGAAGGGCTTGATGAAGACCAGACCGGCGGTGACCATCATCAACGCGTTGGAGACGACCATCGCGGCGGTGACGACCCAACCGAGCGCCGGCATGCCGCCATCCTCCGCCAGACCCAGCGTGCTGGAGTACATGAACTCCTTGCCGATGAAGCCCAGGAAGGGTGGCAGGCCGGCGTTGGACAGGGCCGCCAAGCCTATCGCGGCGGCGGTCACCGGCATCAGCCGGAGCAGACCGCCCAACTCGCCGACCTGCCGCGTGCCGGTCTCGTGATCGACCGCGCCGACACCCATGAACAGCGCGCCCTTGTAGCAGGCGTGGGCCAGCAGATAGACGGTGAAGGTCTCCAGCGCGTAGGTCCCGCCGATTCCGATCAGCATGGTCAGCTGGCCCAGGGCGGTGATCGTGGTGTAGGCGAGGATGCGCTTGAGGTCCGTCTGTCGGACCGCCAGCACGGCGCCCAGCACCGCCGTGATGGAGCCGACCGTCACGAGGGTGAGCGTCCAGGCTTCCGTCCCGCCCAGCGTCGGGGCGAGCCTCGCCATCAGGTAGATGCCCGCCTTGACCATGGTGGCGGAATGCAGGTACGCGCTGACCGGGGTCGGCGCGTCCATCGCGTTGGGCAACCAGAAGTGGAAGGGGAACTGCGCCGACTTGGTGAAGGCACCGGCCAGGATCAGGAAGAGGATCGCGGTATAGTATGGATGTTCCCGCAGGAACCCGCCGCGGTCGGCCAGTTCGGACAGTTCGAAACCGCCTCCGACGATCCCCAGCAGGATCAGCCCGGCCATCATGATCAGACCGCCCAGCGAGGTCACCAGCAGGGCCTGCAAGGCGGAGCGGCGCGACTGGGGACTGTCGTGCAGGTAGCCGATCAGCAGGAACGAGGTGACGCTGGTCAGCTCCCAGAACACGATCAGGGCGATGACGTTGTCCGCCAGCACCACTCCCAGCATCGAGCCCATGAAGGCCAGGATGAACAGGAAGAAGCGCGGCAGCATGGCGTCGCCACGCAGGTAGCCGCCGGAATAGACGACGATCAGGGCGCCGATGCCGCAGATCATCAGCGCGAAGGTGACGCTCAGCCCATCAAGGTAAAAGGACAGGTTGACGCCGAGCCCTGGTATCCAGGGCGTCACCTCGCGCACGGCCTCGCCCGCCGCGATCCCCGGGACGAAGGAGGCGAACCAGACCGTCAGGAATGCTGGCGGGATCGCGAGGACCCATCCGGCGTGACGAGGCCATCGGCGTGCGACAATTGGTGCGATCACCGCCCACGCGAAGATGCCGAGAATGGCACTCAGCATCGGCGAAACTTCGCCGTGAGTTCCATGGTTCCCCCTGCCGACTGGTCGACTGTTGATTTTGCTCGAAAAGACGGGGGCTATATGGGGAACGACCGACCTGTTTCAACATGAATGGTTTTATTTGAATTTTATTATATTCGCTCGGGAAAGCTGGCAGCGACAGCTTGCCGCGCGTGTCTTGGTTGGCGCGCGCTTATAGTCGAGGCAAGGGAGACAAAGTTGCAGGGGTGTTAGATGTCCGACCGCGCTATCGTGGCGCTGGGAGTGTGGCTCCTATTGCTCGTGCTCATGGGCACCGCCACGATCGGGATCGCCATAGCGTTCTACATCGCCCTGGGACTGGTGATGCTGCTGCTGGCCGCGATCCTTTTCGTCACGTCCCGCCGACGGACCAGCGCCCGCCAAGCGGGAACCGGCGCCGGGAGAGCGTGAGAGCGGCCGGCGGCGGTCGCCATCGCTCGCGGATTTGGGCCGGGCGGATTGCCGACGTCCAGGTATCGCGTGCCGAGATCGCGAGGCGCTCCTTGAAAGACGCCGAGTCGACCCACTGAAGATCGAGGAGCTTTCGTCTCCTGCCGTGGCATGGCCCTCGGACGAGGCCCCGCTCAAGCGAAGCCGCCACTCATGGCGCGATGATCACGCGTGAGCGGGCGAACCGTTCGATCTAACCATAAAAGGCGGATATGCCGCCGCGTGTTCCGCCCAAACAGGACCCCGCCACGGGTGCCTTGATGTAAGTTATTGATCCGGTGAGGATCATGGCGTGTGGGACAGCGCCAAACCGTCGCGGGTAATGTCACTTGGATGGCTCTGGACGACAAGCCGCGGCACCAGCCTCTCAAGCCATCGCGATAGATCGTGTACCATGCCCCGCACTTCGCTATACCTTGTACGCAAGGACCATGAAACACCAAAAGGTTGAAGATAGTTCATGCTTCAGATCCTTACTTCCGATCAGTTCGTCGCCGGAGTCATCTCGGTTCTCGCGCTGCAAAATCGCAGGAACTTCGTGCTGACCGATACTGAACTGGATGAACGGTTCCAAAGGGCTTTCGAAGATTTGGTCACCCACGAGCAAGACCTGGAGGTGACACCCAATTTCACCTTCTACGTCGATAAGTTCCACGGAGACTCGGTTTGCCTTCGCGACACCCTGCTCGCCGCGAAGGAAAAGGAGTTGATCGCGCTCAACAACCCGACCTTCAGAACATTCGAAATCAAACTTGATCAGCCCAGAGCCGAACGCTACCTCGGAAAAATACCTCTTCCTCGCGCGTTTTTGGAAAAAATAGTTGAAAAACACTTTGCCGACCTATAGCAGAAGGAGAGATTTCTTTCTGTTTTTTGGCAGGCCGAATGTTTTCCTTGAAGGAAGTCGAAGCGCTCGCCGGACGTTTCGCGTCATCGCTGTTGGACGATTATGTCGCCGAGATCAGGGACGCGGATCAAACCTTCACCCGGAAAGAGATCAATGACGCCGTTTGAGGAACGATCAGCCTGACACCTGTCGAGGTGGCGATCCTCGACTCGCCGCTTCTTCAAAGACTCCGTTCGATACGACAACTGGGCGTGGTACATTGGGTTTATCCACGAGCCATTCACACGCGCTTCGAGCACACGCTGGGAGTGCTCTTTCAAGTCCAGCATCTTACCTCCGCGATCAATACTCTCGGAACTCAAAATAAGATCTCCTGCCTGATCGGCAAGGACCAAGTAAACCTGCTTCGGTTATGCGCGCTGTTCCATGACGTCGGGCATGCCGCTTTTTCCCACGTATCCGAAATGGCACTTGAAAGCCTGCCCGACGTCAAGCCACTCAGCGCTGAGTTCTCAAGACTACATCGGATCGAAGGCAGGCAGTTATCGGAGATATTCGCCTTTTACGTGATGCACTCGAAGGCCGTGAGCTCGCTCCTGGAGGTCTTGCTCGATGACAATCACGACTTCATCTGTTTCGACGACAATCGGAGGAGAAACGTCAAGCTGATCGTCGACAAGATAGCGCTGGCCATAGTTGGCCAAACGATCGACGACCGATTGCCGCTCTTGCACGAAATCATCTCCGGACCCTTCGACGCCGACAAGCTGGACTACTTCGTGCGTGACGCGCGCATGGCGGGAACGCCGTCGGTGCTCGACATCTCGCGCCTTGTCCAGAAGATCTCGATCCGGAGACTTGAAAGCTCCAAACTGCCGGAGGAGATTGCCCGCAAGGTTGGCCGGAGCGACGAACATCATTACCTGTTCGGCATGAAATGGTCGGGCGTGCCGGTTCTCGATGAACTGCACCTCGCCCGCGTCCTGCTCTACGCCAAGATCTACCGGCATCCCAAGGTCGTCGCGATCGAGCAGATGCTGAGAGCGGCCATCCTCGCGATGGCGAAGGTCGTGCCGGTCGAGCGCGTGCTCGAACTGGTTTACACATACGATGATGACGCCCTGCTCTCCATGACGGTCGGATCCCTCCACGAGGCCCTGCGAGTGGCTCCGGACGGGCTGGATGCCGAAGCGCGCGAGCGGCTCGAACAGGCCATCGGAACGCTGAAAGCGATCAAGGCCCGGAAACTGACCGTGCTGGCGTTCCAGATCCAACGCCGCTATCCGGCGGACCCTTTGGAAAAGAACGATATCCAGAAGTCCGGCTTGACCAGCTTTCTCGAGGATGTCGAGCATCCGCAGAGCCGGGAGAGCTTCCGCACCCTTCTCATCGACGAGGTGCGGGCGATCCTGGGAGTGACCTTGGGTGCCGCCGCTCCATCGCGGATCGATCTGGAAACCTCTATCATGATCCACACGCTGGGACAAACGCCCGGTGGATCGCAGATCGCCAGGGCCTTCCTGCTGCCCGTATCGGGCTCCCCGCTGCCGTTCCGCGAATATACCGTCAACCGCACGGCCTGGGCCGATGCCTATATGTCCAACCAGCCCACTGGCTACGTCTTCGCGAAACCCGCGATCGCGGACGCGGTGTATCTCGCGGTCGAGAAGCTGCTGCGCATCCGGCACATGGTGCGTCTGCCGCCCTCGGCGCTGGAAGGCAGCAAACGCGGCGCTGACAGGATAGAGGCGCTGAAGCGTCGGTTATGGGTGGCGGGATACTACGACGACGCTCCCTACGACATCAGGCCGAAGCCGGAGCGGCTGGCGAAGGCGGATGTCATCCCGATAGTCGAACGCTTCGCCGAACTCCTCGCCAAGTATCAGGAACCGTGCGCCGATGCCCGCCCAGGCCCCGGGGAGGGCTCCCTCCGGGATCGCGTTCTCAACTGGCTCCGGCAGTTCGATCATGACGGGCATGTCGACTGCGCCTTGAGCCTGCTGAAGCGGTTCAGGATGATCGACCGGTCGGATACCGTCGGCGCCATTAAGGGTTTCATCGCCCGTCACCCCTCGTTCTCGGGTGCCGTCGTGGTCCCTTTCGGCAGCGCCAGGGACAGCGGCGCCATCCAGACCTACTACTCCGCCGATCTGATCGGATCTGGGATTTCGTCCTGCATGACGATCGAGGAGGCGGCCAAAAAGGGCGGCGAGACACCGATCATCGTCGTCGACGACTTCGTGGCGTCGGGAGGGCAAGGCCAGGACATACTGGCGGCTGGCTTCGGATTGACCGAATGGCGCAAAAGCCTGGGCGAACAGCGGGAGTTGTTCGACGATGAGGTCCAGGCTCATCTTCGAAAGATTAAGATCGGCTTCGTCTTCACGGCGGCCTGGGACGAGGGCATCGAGACGATCGAGAGAATGGCGCGCGAAGCCGGCATGGATGCCATCGTCCACCGCCACATCGATGAATCCGGCATTCCCTTCGCCTTCGACGGCCGGGACGATCCGGATCCCGCGGCGTGGAGTTCCTTCAAGGCTCGCTGCGAGGAAATCGGCGGCTCGCTTCTGGGTGGTGGCCACAATGGCGTCGATGCCCACAAAGCCGCGGAAATGGCGGATAGGGTCGCCAAGAGACGCCTGGGTTACGGCAACAGGGCCATGTTGCTGGGATCACCCTTCAACATCCCGGCCCAGACGCTGACCCTCTTTTGGGAAGCCGGCAAGGTCGATGGCGTGGACTGGACCCCGTTGATGGCCCGTCGCAAGAAAACCTGATTTGTGACAGGGTCGTCCGGCCTCCTCGCCCCGCCTATTCCTCCCCCACCACCAGACGCCCGGCCGGTCCGCGCGCGAACAGGTTGGGGCTGTGGCTGTCCTCGACATAGGCGCCCGGCATGGCGTAGTCGCCCGGCACCACCGCCCGCACCAGATAGACCAGCCGGAACGAGGGCTGCTCGGGCGTCAGGTCAAGCGCCGCCACGAAGCGGTCTTCCCGGAACTCCACGTGGTTGGCGGCGCTCAGGGTTCCCAGCCAGGACAGGTCGCCCAACTGCCCGCTGTCGGCCAGCCGCACGGTCTCGATCTCCAATCCCGCCGGCAGCATGTCCACGACCAGGGCTTGCTGCCGCTCGCGGCGCAGGCTCTCGCCCTCCAGGATCACCACGAGCAGGCGGTTTCTCGCCACCTTGGCGGGATCGACCGGGCTGCCGTCCATCCCCAGGATGGTGCGCTGGATGCGGAAGTCCTCGGCTGCCGCCGGGGCTGGATCCACCGGCAGGCCGGCCAGAGTGATCGAGCGGTAAAGCGGCGCCGATCCCGTGTTCTCGACCGGGAGCGCCGGACCGCCAGGCTGGAGCCGGCGGTACAGGGGCGTGGACGACGTTATCGGCTGGCCATCCAGCGTCAGCTTGATCTCGCCGGTCCTCGCGGCCAGCGCCGACGCCGCGTTCAACACCCAGGCGCGCTCCTGCGCGCTCAGCGCCTCCGCGTCGGCCAGCATGGTCGCGAGTTGCCGGGCAAGTTCCATCAGCCGGTCGCGCGGGACGTTCGCCTCGGCCGCCAGGGCGATGACGGCGGCCTGATCGCGCAGGTCGGAGCCGAAATCGCGCATGCCGTCGGGCTCGACCCTGGGGCGGTCGATCTTGCCGAACGCCTCGCCGGCGCGGTCGGCGTCGCCAAGGCGGGCCAAGCCCGCCGCGACCTGGGCGCGGGCCAGCCGGGTCGGCAACTCCTCCCAATAGCTTTCCTGGAAGTAGCGGATGTCCGACACGTCGATCGTCTTGGCGCCGGCCAGCGCGTAAAGCGCGTAGGCCCGCGCCGTCAACTCCGCCTCGTCGAACCAGGCATTGTCGAGCACGGCCTTCAGCCACTCCAGGCCCTTCCGCCACGGCGCCTCGGGCACCCGGTAGCCGGCCTCCCGCGCGCGTCCGAGAAAATCCATCACATAGGCGGTCAGCCATAGCTCGGCGGGCCCCTGCGAGGACCATAGGGCGAAGGCGCCGTCGGTGCGCTGCACCGACATCAGCCGGTCGATCGCGCGCTGGACGCGCGGGCGGACCTCGTCCTCCGGCGCGATGTCGAGCGCCGCCATCACCGGGCCGAGTCTCAGCAGCGGCATGGCGCGGCTGGTCATCTGCTCGGCTCCGCCATGGGCGTGGCGGTCGATCGACAGCAGCAGCCCCGGCAGGTCGAGATCGGGTGCGGCACCGATCGACAGCGCCACGCTGACCGTCTCGCGCCGCAGCGCGGTCGGTTCCGGGACCATGGCGGGATCGATGCCGGCCTTGCGGCCCGGCTCGATCAACTCGACCTGCCGGCGCGACACGAGGGGCTGGGTCCGGCGGACGCCCACCGCCCACTCGCGCGAGGTCTCGGCGCCGTCCGGCCCGGTGATCGCGGCGCGGATGGTTCCGCCGCCGACTCCGGTGGCGACGATCGTCAGCGGGACCACCGCCGGCTTGCCGGGCTTGACGCCGGGAACCGCGATGTCGCCGGAAACCTGGGGAGACTCCGGGTCGGCATCACGGAGCGCCACCATGCCGTCGGCGCCGAACCGCACCTTGAGATCGCCCCCCTTCTGGCTCCTGTCGGTCAGGCTCAAGGTGACCTGGGCGACATCGCCGGGGGCCAGGAAGCGCGGCAGGGACATTTCGGCCAACAAGGGGTCCCGGACATTGGCGAACGCCGTGGCGCTGCCGACCTTGCCGGCGGTCCACGCGACCGCCATCAGCCGCAGCCGGCCATCGAAGTCGGGAATGTCGAGCGGGACCTCGGCCGTACCGCCGGGACCGACCGTCACGATGCCGGAATAAAGCGCCGTCATCTCCTTGCGGCGGAGCGGCGGCGGATCGCCCGGACGCCGCCGCGACGGCGGAACCATCACCGGCCGAACGCGCGCCGCCGCCGAAGCGTCATCCCGGTTGATCAGCCGGCCGCGCACATCGCGCAGGTCGACCTCCAACTGGCGCCGTCCGAGAAAATGCGCGGCGGGATCGGGGGTGCCGAAATCGGTGAGCCGGAGCATGGCGTCGTCCACCGCCGACAGGGTCAGGCGGATCTCGGCGCCCTCCTCCGCTCCCTCGACCTTGACGGGAATCCGGACTTGGCCGCGCGGAACCAGGTCGGCGGGAGCCGCGACCGTCACGCTCAGGCGGCGCGGCGCCGGTTCGACCGCGAGCCAGGCGCTGCCCACCGCGCGGCGCGACCCCGCCTGGTGGATCGGCTCGGCCGGCGCGAAGGCGGTCGCGATGACATGGACGCCCGCCGTCCAGGACGGGTCGACCGGAACGTCCAGGAACGCTCCCTCCGGCCCGATCCGGCGCAACTCGGTCTGGCGGACGACCCGATCCGCCACGGTCACCAGCACCTGGGCGGGATAGGGCGGCTTGACGAAGACCTTGGCCGTTTCGCCCCCGGAATATTTTGGCAACATGACGGCGACGTCGACTTGGTCGGGCCGATCGCCGGCGGTCGGCGTGACCCACCAGCCGGCGGAGAAACGGACGCTGGTGGCGACACCCGTTTCGCCATCGAAAACCTCCAACCGGAACCGGCCGGAACCGACCGGCTGTTCGATCGCGGCGCGGTTGTCGGGGCGGGGTCCGGTACCGGCGGCGACCGAGCCGCCGGTCAGCCGCTTTTCCTGGCCCCGCGCCTTGTACTCCCAACGGCCATCCGTCTCGAACCAAGCGTAATCGTAGTCCTCCTCGACCAGCTCGTAGGACAGCGCCGGCTTTTCGACCGGGTTGCCGTCTGGATCGAGCGCCACCACGTCGAAGGCGGCGGTGGCACCCTCCGGTACGGCGTCACCGTCGAAGCGGGGCTTGACGCCGATGGCGAAGGGCTGGTGGTGGATCGGCAAGGCTATCTCGCGGACCACGGGACGTCCCCCGATGTCGTAGATCTTGCCCTGGATGACCGCTTCGAGGGCTTGGCTGGTGTCGGGCAACTCGGGCAGGTGGAAATCGACCTTGGCCGTCCCATCGGCACCCGTCGTGAAACCCGGCGCGTCGGCCCGTCGCGGCTCGAACGGCTCCTGGACGAGGCCGAAGCGATAGCCCGGAAACTTGGGGTGGGGATCGGCGGCGCGCCGTAGGGTCACCGCCAATTCGCCCGGCAGCTTGGCCGCCGGACCGGCGCGGCGGAACCGGCCCTCGACCCTCAACGCCACGCTGCCGCCGGCTTCGATCGAGTCGCGATCCGCCGACAGGTCGACATCCACGCGGGGCGGCGCGAAGTCCTCGACCAGGAAATCGACGCGGCCGATCGGGGCGCCGTCCGGCTCCAGATGGGCGGTCACCGACCACTGGCCGGTGATGGCGGGGCGCGGGATCTCCAGGTCGAGCCGGTAGCCTCCCGTCCCCATGTCGGTGACCTGCCGCCGGTCGACCTCGAAACCGTCGGGGCGCTGGATCCTCAGGGTCAGCGAGCGTCCCTCGACGGCGACCGCGTCGGCGTCGCGCAGCAGCCCGCCGAAGAACACCGTCTCGCCCGGCTGATAGCCGCCGCGGTCGGTGTAGAGCCAAGCGTCCAGCGGCCCGGCGACCTCGGCCGGGGCGCCCGCGCGCTCGGAGGGATCGGTCGCGGCGGCCACGTCGAGGAAGGCCATGTCGCCCGACGGGCTGGCGGCGAACACCGCCTGCGGCGCGTTGCCGCCGGTGCCGCGCATGGTGTCCGGGCCGAAGCGCGCGATGCCGTCGGGACCGGTGGCGAGTTTACCCAGTTCGGCGTTGCTGCGCGCCAGCAGGCGAAG
This sequence comes from Skermanella stibiiresistens SB22, assembly GCF_000576635.1. Lineage (GTDB taxonomy): Bacteria > Pseudomonadota > Alphaproteobacteria > Azospirillales > Azospirillaceae > Skermanella > Skermanella stibiiresistens. Next base: position 218,742 of record NZ_AVFL01000004.1, on the reverse strand, counting down.
CTCGATGCCCGCGACCGGCTCGGCGGTGGTCAGGCTGCGGGCGAAGACCAGCAAGCCATCCTCGCCGGCGAAGGTCGTCAGCCCCAGGTCGGAGATGACGAACCACTGCGTCGCCTTGGCTTCCCAGTTCTCGCCCTCGCGGTCGGCGTTGCTGGCGACCGCGATGTAGACGCCCGGCTTCAGCGTGCCGATCGCGGCGTCGATCGGGAACGGCGTGACGATCGCCTGATTGGGCTGGTCGCCGATCGCCATCTCTCCCTGCCAGACCTGCGCCCCGCTGCGCTCGACGATCCCGCCGACGTCCAGTTCGGTAAGGGCTTGGCTGATCCGGCCGTAATAAATCTGCTCGACCAGGGAGCGGTCGCTGATCCTGATCACCTGCAGGCGCGCGCGACGAACGTTGATGGTGCGGAGCGGCAAGCCCTCGGCGCCGACATGGGGCAGGATGTAGCCGGCGCCGCGGAACGCCAGGGCGGGCTTGCGGTCCGGCACGTCCAGCTCGTGAGGGACGTCCTGGGTCAGCACCGCGTCCTGGGCGCCGGGCAAGCCCTGCTTGAGGGTGACGCCATAGTGGGCGCCGTGGCTGAGCCCCTCGACGCACAGGGTATCCTTGCGGACGGTGACGGTGACCCGTGTGGCGGGCTGGACCTCCACCAGTGTCGAGTAGTCGATCAGCCGCGACTTCTCCAGCGGATGGGTGAAGGTGAAGCAGGCTTGCGGCGAATCCCGCTCGGCCAGAACCTCGACCCCGGCCACGCCGAACGCGGCCTGGTCGGGAGCCGGCGCCTCCCCGGGGGCCGTGGTGGCGGTGGGGGTCGTGACGGTGGGCACAATGACGGGAGCGGGCGACTGTTCCTGATCGGTCCTTGGCTCCTGCGCCGAAACCGCCACCGAAATTGCCGTCGAACACCCGAGAGCCACGAGGAGAGCGAGCCAGAACGGACGCGGAAGTCCCATGAAACCAAAAATCCCGATGCCAGCAACGAATAACCGGCGAACCCCGCTCCGTGGTACGGGGCCCGCTGGGACCTCAAGCCAAATTATGGCGCAATTCCAATATATTTGCCTTAGAAATAGCGCTTCAGGCGGGCGATCGCCTCGTCGAGCAACCCATCCCCCTTGCAGAAGCAGAACCGGACATAGTTGCGTGGCGGGGTCCCCGCGAAGAAGGCGCTGACCGGGATCGCGGTCACGCCGGCGGCTTCCGTCAGCTTGAGGCAGAACGCCACGTCGTCGCCCTCGAATCCGACCGAGGAGATGTCGGCGATCAGGAAATACGAGCCGCCGCTGTGCAGGACGGAGAGCCCGGCCTCGCGAAGCCCCGCCGCCAGCCGGTCGCGCTTGGCCTGCATCGACGCCGACAGCCCGGTGAAATAGCTGGTGTCCTTGGACAGCCCGTAGGCCACCCCCGCCTGGAGGTTGGGCGCGGTCGTGAAGGTCATGAACTGGTGGGCCTTGGCGACGGGCTGGAGCAGGTCCGGCGCTCCCGTCACGTAGCCGATCTTCCACCCGGTCAGCGAGAAGGTCTTGCCGGCCGACCCGACCCGCAGGCAGCGGTCGCGCAGGCCCGGCAGCGTCATCAGCGGGATGTGGCGGGCGCCGTCGAACACCAGATGCTCGTAGACCTCGTCGCAGACGGCGTAGGCATCGAACCGGGTCAGGAACTCGCCGATCATCTCCAGCTCGGCGCGGTCATAGACCTTGCCGACGGGGTTCAATGGGTTGTTGATCACCAGCGCCTTGGTGCGCGGGCTGAACACCCGTTCCAGGTCCTCGCGGGTGAAGCTCCAGTCGGGAGCCTTGAGCGTCACGATGCGGGGAATGCCGCCAGCCAGCCGGATGATCGGCAGGTAGCTGTCGTACATCGGCTCGAACAGCACGACCTCGTCGCCCGGCTCGATCAATCCTAGCAGGCAGGCGCCCAGAGCCTCGGTGGCGCCCGACGTCACCATGACCTCGCGCGACCAGTCGACGTCCAGGTCGTAGAAGCGCTTGGCGTGGGCGGCCACGGCTTGGCGCAGCTCCGGCGTTCCCATCATGGACGGATACTGGTTGTAGCCGTCGAGCAGCGCGTCGGCGGCGGCCCGCAGCACGTCGGCGGGCCCCCGGTCGTCGGGGAAACCCTGCCCCAGGTTGATCGCCTGATGCTTGAGCGCCAGCTGCGACATCACCTCGAACACGGTGGTGGGCATGTCGCGGAACAGGGGATTGCCGACTTTGGGGGTGACGACGGGGGCGGTCATGATGGAGCCGGGTGCTGTTTTCGTGGACGCGGGAGCCGGGAACTTAGCGGATCCATGCCCGCCGGTCAGCAAGAAGGTTGCCGAACCGGTTCACAGAAGATCCCGCAGCATCGCCACCAGGGGCTTGTCGGCGGGGGGCATGGGGTATTTTCCCATGTCGTTGGGGCGGACCCAGGCCAGGGCCTGACCTTCCAGCGGAGTCGCGGTGCCTTGCCAGACGCGGCAGACGTACAGCGGCATCAGCAGGTGGAAGGTCTCGTAGCGGTGCGAGGCGAAGGTGAGGGGAGCGAGGCAGCTGCCCGCCGTCTCGATCCCCAGTTCCTCCCGCAGCTCGCGGACCAGGGCGTATTCCGGGCTCTCGCCCTCGTTGACCTTGCCGCCGGGGAACTCCCACAGACCGGCCAGCGACTTGCCTTCGGGCCGCTGGGCCAGCAGGACGCGGCCATCGGGATCGACCAGCGCCACCGCGACCACCAGCAGGATCGGCTTGACCGGCCCATCCCCCGGTTCGGGCGTCGAGTTGGGATCGAAGCAGTTCATGCGGAGGAACCGGGAGGGCTCGGCACCGGCATCAGCTCCGGTAGCTGCCGTTGATGTCGATGTAGCCGTGGGTCAGGTCGCAGGTCCAAACCGTCGCGGCCCCTTCGCCGATGCCAAGCTCGACCAGGAAGTCGATGTACTGGCCCTTCATGTGGGCGACCACAGGCGTCTCGTCGTAGCCCGGCACCTCCATGCCGTCGGCCGCGATCAGCACGCCACCGGCGGAGATCCGCAGCTTGTCGCGGTCGGCCTTCTCGCCGGCCTTGCCGACCGCCATGACGATGCGGCCCCAATTGGCGTCCTCGCCGGCGACGGCGGTCTTGACCAGGGGGGAGTTGGCGATGGTCAGGGCGATCCGCTTGGCCGCCTTGTCGCTGGCGGCCCCCTCGACGCGGATGGTGACGAACTTGGTGGCGCCCTCGCCATCCTGGACGATCTGGCGGGCGAGGTCGATCAGGACCTCCTCCAGCGCCGTCCTGAAGTCGGCCAAGTGCTTGTCGCCAGCCTTGGTGATGGGCTTGTTGCCGGCCTTGCCGGTGGCGCAGACCAGTACCGTGTCGCTGGTCGAGGTGTCGCCATCGACCGTGATGCGGTTGAACGACTTCTCGCTGGCGTCGCTCAGCAGCTTCTGGAGCACCGGCGCCGCGATGGCGGCGTCGGTGAAGACGAAGCCCAGCATGGTCGCCATGTCAGGGGCGATCATGCCCGAGCCTTTGGCGAAGCCGTTGATCGTCACCGTGGTGTCGCCGATCCTCGCCGTGCGGGTCGAGCCCTTGGCGAAGGTGTCGGTGGTCATGATCGCCTTGGCCGCCGGGAACCAGCCATCGGCGTCGAACGCGTTCGACAGGCCCGGCAGGTTCGAGGCGATGGCGTCGGTCGGGATCGGCTGGCCGATCACGCCGGTCGAGGCCACGAAGACCTCGCCCGCCTCGCAGCCGGCCAGCTTGGCGGCGGCCTCGACCGTGGCCTGGACGAAAGCCTCGCCGGCCTTGCCGGTGAAGGCGTTGGAGTTGCCCGAATTGACCACGATCGCCCGGGCGGAGCCGCCCGGCAGGTGCTTCTTGCACCAATGGACCGGCGCCGAGGCGGTCAGCGACCGCGTCACCACCCCAGCCACCGTGGTGCCGGGATCGAGCAGCGCCACCATCAGATCGTCGCGGCCCTTGTAGCGGATGCCGCAGTTGGTCGTCGCCAGACGGACACCGGGGATCGCCGGCATCCAGGGGAAGTCGCCGGGTGCCAGCGGGGAGATCTTCGGTGCCATGGTGATCGCGGCCTTGAGATGGTGGCGGATGGTGGTGGCGGGTGGTGATCGACCGGGGTTGCTTACGGCTTGGTGGCGGGAGCCGGAGCGGGTGCGGCGCCGGGAGCCGGGGCGGCACCGGGGGTGGCGGCGGGCTGTTCCGGCATCGGCGAGCCATCCATCTGGAAGCGCTCGACCTTGGCCTTGCCGCGCAGGTCCTCGACCAGTTCGCCGATCACCTGCTCGGAAACCTGGCTGCGAAGCTGCTCCTGGACCTCCTCGAAGGTCGGCGGCGTGCTCTGGCGGCGGTCGACGACCTTGATGACGTGCCAGCCGAACTGGGTCTGGACGGGGGTCTGGCTGACCTCGCCCGGCTTCATGGCGAAGGCCGCGGTGGAGAACTGCTCGACCATCTGGTCCTTGGTGAAGTAGCCGAGATCGCCACCCTGCTGGGCGGCGGCCTTGTCGCTGGACTTCTCGCCGGCGATCTTGGCGAAGTCGCCGCCGTTCTTGAGATCGGCGATGATCGCCTTGGCGGCGTCCTCGCTATCGACCAGGATATGGCTGGCCTTGACCTCATCCTGCGGCGGGTTCTCCTGCTTGAACTGGTTGTACGCCTCCTGGAGCCGCTCGGCCGTGATCCGCTTCTGGACCTCCTTGGTCAGGTAGAGCTCCTGGACGATGCGCTCCTCCGCCCGCTTCATCCGCTCGGCCACTTCCGGATCGTTCTGGACATTGGCCTTGTAGCCGGCCTCGGCGACCAGCTTGCCATTGACGATCTGGTCGATCACGGCCGGGAAGATCATCTGGACCGGCATCTGCTGAACCTGCGGCGGCAGCGACGCGATGGTGCGCATCACCTCGGAGCGCTTGATCTCCGATCCATTGACCTTGGCCACCACCGGATCCTCACCGGCGCCGGCACCCGCCGGCGCGGCGGGGGTCGTCTGGGCCACGGCGGCGAAACCGACACCGCCAAGCGCCAGCGATACTGCGGCGACGCGGAGGACTCGTGCGATCATGGAAAGTTCCTTTTCAGCGGATTGAGGCATGCGGAAACAAGCGCCACCAATCGGCGTCCGTCCGCATATATTCTCTTTCGCTGCGATTAAGCACGGCGCGAAGCGGCTTGCAAGGTGGGACTGGCGGGGTCCGGCAAATGCCCGAAGCCCGCCACACCGCCGCCATGGAAGGCTGGCCCCAGTGCCTCAATTGCCTCGATTCGGCGCCTCCAGCGCCAAGCCGGTGACCTTGACGATGGTCGTCCGCTTGCCGTCGATGCCGAAATCGTCGTCGTTGATCAGCATCAGCGCGCCATCGCCGAACCGGGCCATGCCCTCGACCTTGACCGGGATCTCCGGGTGGTCGGCGGTGTCGAGCACGAGGGTCTTGGCGACTGGCTTGACGCCGGCCTCGTCCAGCTTGACCTGTTCCAGCGACGGCTTGGTCGCCGCGTCGTCCCATTGGCCACCCGCGATGTCTGTGGCCCCGGCCAAGTCGATCCGAAAGATCTTGGTGGTCTGTTCTGTGCGTTCGAGGATGAGCAGCGTGTCACCGGACAGGTACGTCAGCTCGCTGATCCGGACGGTGTTCTGCTTCTTCTTCTCCTCGCCCCGATAGGCTGTGGTCGGCTCCATCAGATAGACGTACTCGCCGGCGATCTCGCCCGCCTCGCGGTCGAATTTGAACAGCCGCGCGGCGTTGGCCGCGACATAGGTGTCGTTGTCGGGGTTGGCGAGCGGGTTCTGCAGGACGAACCACAGGAACCTCTCGTCGTCGGACAGGGCCATGGACTCGATGCCGCGATTGAGCGCCCGCGTCGCCAGCAGCGCCGGCAGCGTGCCCTCTACCTTGTAAACCGCCTTGGCGTAGTCCTTTTCGGTGCCCGCGGGGACATGGCGGACCAGGATACGGCCATCGGGCGCCGCGTGGAGGATCGACGGTCCATTCTCGTCCCCGATCCAGTAACCGCCGTCGGACAGCCTCACGATGCCCTCCGCGTCGACCGAGTTCGGGTTGCGGTCGAGCTTCCGGCCCTGGGCATCGAGCGGCTGCTCGGTCGAGGCGACGGTGAGGGGGTTCAGCAAGCCATCCACCGGGTTCCCGTGCGAATCCTTCAACGAGATGCTGTCCAGCACTCGGAAGGTGCCGTTCTCCAGCACCTGGACGCGGTAGATCGAGGGGTTGTATTCCGGCACCGGATAAATCCGGCCCCGCTTGATGTCGCCGCAGATCTTGTCGCCCTTGACGCCGATGATGTCCTCGGCGTCGCCGCAGGTGAAGTTCGGTCCCCGGTCGCTGATGGTCAGGAACACGTTGTCCGGGTCGCCCTTGGCGCGGAAGGCGCCGCTGCCGATGCCGACCGACAGGTCGAGCGTTTTGCCACCCTCGAACGAGACTTTCCGCAGGTTCAGGATGGAATCGGCGCTGGTGTATGTCGTCACCGTGACGGTTGGCGGCTTGGCCGGGGATTGTGCCGAGGCCGGGGCGGCGGTGGCCCCGATGGACAGGGTGGCGATCAAGGCGCCCATCATCACTACGCGCATACCCGTGGATCCTCGGTTCATTGAAGTTCCGGGACCCTATGCGCGGCGCGTTGCGGATGCGTGACGCTTCGATGACATATTGGCGTCAGGGGTCGCGGCGGCCCCCGACGCCCCAGTCTGGAACCTGAGATGTGTCGAACCTCAGATCCTGACGTCAAGCAGCACGTCGGCCAGCTTGCCCTGCGAACCGTCGGCCCGGCTGAAAGCGCTTTCCGCGACCACGTCGCCGCCGGCCAAGCGCTGGTTGACCGGAACCACGGCGTCCAGCCGGATCTCGGTGATGCCTTCGTCACCGAGCGTGGAGGTGCCGCCGTTGGCGCGCACCAGGATCAGCGAGTTGAACACGGTGTCCCGGGCGTTGATCAAGCCATTGCCATCGTCGTCGAACCGGCCGAGTTCCGCGAAGCCGTCCGAGGCACCGTTCTGGTCGCCGAACAGTTCGCGGCCGTCGTCGATCCTGCCATTGCCGTTCCGGTCGAGCGCCAGCAACGCGTCCCCACCCGTTACCCACGCGGTCTTGTCTGGCCTGCCTTGGCCGCTGATATCGAACAGGACGCCGCTCTCCGCCTTGGTCAGATCGACCCCATTGCCGTCCAGGTCGAACACCAGCGGATCGACCTGCTGGCCACCGCCTCCCGAACCCTGGCCCTGTCCGCCTTGGCCCATGCCGGGCAGCCCGACGGCGAGCGCGGCACCCGTCGTCATATTGGCCTCCATCCGGACGAGTTCGATCGAGGCCTCCATCTTGCCCGACGAACTGGAGATCTTGAGGCTGATGGACTGGAAGACCACGGACACGTTGGTCGTCGCCTGACCCTGGCTGGCCGGATCGACCGCACGATCGGCGGCAACCCCGCCGCGGTCGGTCGACTCCCGCGCCTTGCCGGTGATCGCCTCCGCCGCCGCGCGGCTTTCCTTGTCCGACTTGCCGAACATGCGGAAGACCTTGACCAGGTCGTCGCGCAGCTTGTTCATCAGGTCTTCCATCGAATTATCACGGCGGCGCGGCCGGCTGATGGAACGCAAGGTCTCGGTGGCGGCGGTGTTGTCGGCCTGCGTCTGCGTCAGCCGCATGGCTGCCGCCGAAATTTCGACGCTCACGGCCTTGGTGTCGCGCGAGGCGGGTGCGGTGTCCCGCTCCTTCGCTGGCGCCGACGCGGCCGGCAGCGCCGCGGCCTTGCTGGCTGGCTTCTCGGGAGCCGGCGCGGACTTCGGAACCTGGGTGGTGGCGACGGCGCGTTGAGCGGCCGCCGTTGGACCGGGAGTCAGTATCTCAAGTACGCCAACCATCGGCTGCCTCCTTCTAAGGGCCAATCATGACAAGGGACAAGCGGTGCGCGACGCCTACTGCGCCGTTGGAAAATCCGCCTGGGTGGCTTATCTTTGTCACATACGGCTTAATGATTGCTTAATGTTCCTGCCGCACCCGTTGCGGTCGGGTGTCGTGGTACGCCGGCCGCAGGCTTGTTGACAGGCATTGCGCGCACTCTTATGTCAAGGCCGTGCCACTGCCCGGACCTTGCCGAGCGGGCGCCCAGGATCGCGCGCCAGCCGTTTCTTGCCGTAACCGTTTTTTGCTCTTACCCGAGGTCTCCATGTTCGGTGCTATCGCCCGTAAAATTTTCGGCACCGCGAATGATCGCACCGTCAAGGCGCTGCTGCGGCAGGTCGAGGTCATCAACGCGCTGGAGCCAAGCGTGGCCGGCCTGTCGGACGACGAGTTGCGCGCGCGCACGGACTGGCTGCGCGAGCGCCTGGAGAAGGGTGAGACGCTGGACGACATCCTGCCCGACGCCTTCGCCACGGTGCGCGAAGCGGCCAAGCGGGTGCTGGGACAGCGGCATTTCGATGTGCAGTTGATGGGCGGTATCGTCCTGCACCAGGGCAAGATCGCGGAGATGCGGACCGGCGAGGGCAAGACCCTGGTGGCGACGCTGCCGGTCTATCTGAACGCGGTCGGCCGCAAGGGCGTCCACGTCGTCACGGTCAACGACTACCTGGCCAAGCGCGACAGCGGCTGGATGGGCAAGGTCTACAATTTCCTGGGATTGTCGGTCGGCTGCATCGTCCACGGGTTGGACGATTTCGAGCGCAAGATGGCCTATCAGGCAGACATCACCTATGGCACCAACAACGAATACGGCTTCGACTATCTCCGCGACAACATGAAGTTCCGGTTGGACGACATGGTCCAGCGGCCGTTCAACTTCGCGATCGTCGACGAGGTCGACAGCATCCTGATCGACGAGGCGCGCACGCCGCTGATCATCTCCGGCCCGTCGACCGACGGTTCCGAGCTGTACATCGCGGTGAACCGGGTAATCCCGCGGCTGGAGCCGGAGGATTACGATAAGGACGAGAAGGTCCGCGCGGTCAGCCTGACCGAGGTCGGGACCGAGAAGGTCGAGCAGATCCTCCGCGACATGGGCCTGCTGACGGAGGGCAACCTCTATGACATCCAGAACGTCAGCCTGGTCCACCACGCCAATCAGGCCCTGCGGGCCCACACGCTGTTCCAGCGCGACAAGGACTACATCGTCAAGGATGACAAGGTCATCATCATCGACGAGTTCACCGGCCGCATGATGGAGGGCCGGCGTTATTCGGAGGGCCTGCACCAAGCCTTGGAAGCCAAGGAAGGCGTTACGATCCAGCGCGAGAACCAGACGCTGGCCTCGATCACCTTCCAGAATTATTTCCGCCTCTACCCGCGCCTGTCCGGCATGACCGGCACCGCCATGACCGAGGCGAACGAGTTCTCCGAGATCTATGGCCTGGACGTGGTCGAGATGCCGACCAACGTCGGTGTCCAGCGCAAGGACTTCGACGACGAGGTCTATCGCACCGGCAAGGAGAAATACGAGGCGATCGCGGTCCTGGTCGAGGAATGCCGGGCGCGTGGGCAACCGATCCTGGTCGGCACCGTGTCGATCGAGAAGTCGGAGGTGCTGTCCGAACTGCTGAAGCGGAAAAACATTCCGCACGCGGTCCTGAACGCCCGCTACCACGAGCAGGAAGCGCAGATCATCTCCCAGGCCGGTCGTCCCGGCGCCGTGACGATCGCCACCAACATGGCGGGCCGCGGCACCGACATCCAGCTGGGCGGCAATCTCGACATGCGTCTGGCCGTCGAACTGGCCGATGTCCAGGACCCGGCGGAGCGCGAGCGCCTGACCGCTGGGATCCAGGCGGAGATCGCGCGCGACAAGGAAGTCGTCAAGCAGGCCGGCGGACTGTTCGTGATCGGCACCGAGCGCCACGAGAGCCGGCGCATCGACAACCAGTTGCGCGGCCGGTCGGGCCGCCAGGGCGACCCCGGCGCCTCGAAGTTCTTCCTGAGCCTGGACGACGACCTGATGCGGATCTTCGGGTCCGAGCGGATGGACGGCATGCTCCAGCGGCTCGGCCTGAAGGAAGGCGAGGCCATTGTCCACAGCTGGATCAACAAGGCGTTGGAGAAGGCCCAGCAGAAGGTCGAGGCGCACAACTTCGAGATCCGCAAGAACCTGCTGAAATACGACAACGTGATGAACGACCAGCGGAAGGTCGTCTACGAGCAGCGCCGCGAGATCATGGACGCGCCGGAGATCGCCGGCACGATCGAGGACATGCGCCACGAGGTGATCGAGGAGATGGTCAAGAAGGCCATCCCGGCGAACGCCTATGCCGAGCAATGGAACATCGACAGCCTGCACGAGGAGATCCGCCGCGTCCTGAACCTCGACCTGCCGGTCCACGAATGGGCCAAGGAGGACGGCATCGCCGAGGCCGAGATCGAGGAGCGGGTGCGCCGCGCCGCCGACGAGAAGATGGCCGGCAAGGCCGCCAACTATGGCCCGGACCTGATGCGGGCGGCCGAGAAGAGCCTGCTGCTCCAGTTGCTGGACCAAGCCTGGAAGGATCACCTGCTCCATCTCGACCATCTGCGCCAAGGCATCAACCTGCGGGCCTATGCCCAGCGCGATCCGCTGAACGAGTACAAGCGCGAAGCCTTCGAGATGTTCGAGGGGATGCTGTCGCACCTGCGCGAGACGGTCACGACCGTGCTGTCCTATGTCGAGATGCGGATGGACCATCCGGAGGATATCGAGCCCCAGCCGGTCCAGGGCATCGAGACACGCCAGGACCCGGCCCTGGCCACCGCCGACGCCTTGGCCGACGATGCGCCGCTGCCCGACGGCATGGTCCGCCGCGTCGCTCCCGCGACGGTCGGGTCGGCTGACGAGATCGACCCGCGTACGCCACGCAACGCGCTGTGCCCCTGTGGATCGGGCAAGAAGTACAAGCATTGCCACGGGCGCGTCGCCTGAGGATCCATTCGGACGTCCGGAGCGCATGGGCGTCGCGCTCCGGAATGATCCCTGGGATTGGACATACAGTCTAAATGTAACTGAATTGAAGCCCGACGAATTTCCGAAAACTTGACATGGATCAAAGTCGCGCGCGTCATCGCGCCGCACAATCTCCGCCATAAGTCATATGCACTCAAGCGGAGGTCAGGTCGATGCGCGCGTTCATCCCGTGTGTTCCCGGAATTTCCCGCCAGTCGGAAGACGGCGTCGGCAAGCTCCTCTCCCACCGGATCGGCGATTCCAGCGTCAGCCATCAGCCGATCACCCTGAGGTCCGCCCTCGAGGCTTGTGGCAGGGAGCCGGTGTCGACCGCGCACCGCCTCATGGCCCTGCCGGCGGAAGTGGCGGTCCAGGACCTCTCGGACATGCTGGTCAACTTCCGCATCGATGGCGTACGGTGTCCGGAACCCGAGAAGTACGCCCGCAAGGCCCTGAAGCGCGCCGGCCTGGAATTCGGCCTCAACCCTTTCGCCACGGATTATGGCCACAGCGCCACCGCCCTCCTCGGCATCGCCGTTCTCGGCATCCTGCTGGCGTTCCCCACCTGGATGCTTTGACAGCCATCCCCCCGGCTTGGGAACGCCCTGGCCCTCTCCCTGTTGAACTTGTGTATTCAATAGGAACGGAGAGCGCCACATAGCCACCAGCACCCAGGATTCGGGCGATATCAAGAAGCTCTGGGGGATGATCAAGGACATCCAGGTCGCGATGATGACGACCATCGATGACGATGGCACCTTGCGGAGCCGTCCCATGGTCGGCCAGCGGTCGGAAACCGATGGTGATCTCTGGTTCTTCACCGCCGCCGATTCGCACAAGGTCGACGAGGTGAACCAACACCATCAGGTCAATCTCAGCTATTCCGAACCCGACGACCAGAATTACGTCTCGATCTCGGGTACCGCCCAGCTTGTCCGTGACAAGGCCAAGATCCACGAGTTGTGGAGCGAGTATCTGGCGACATGGTTCCCCAAGGGCAAGGACGATCCCAACATCGCCCTTCTTCGGGTCCACATCGAAAAGGCTGAATACTGGGACAGCCCGTCCAGCGCCATGGTCCACGCCTATGGCTATGTCAAAGCCAAGCTGACCGGCGAACCGCCCCATCCAGGCGACAACAAGAAAATCACCATGTGAATTGGACAGCGGGGCCGGTTCCCGATCGGCCCCCTGACCTGGACTTGGGCTGGACCCAGGGTCCGGACCCTACCAGCCGAGCGGCAAGGTTCCGCTTCGAGACCTGAGCGGAACCAGCGCCTCGTCAGGTCCCAGCTTCATGGTGGCAAGAGCAACTCGGCCGCTCCATTCAAGTCCGACACTTCCGCGTATGGCAGCCAGTCCGGATTGCCGGTCTCATTCCGCCGATTCACCCAGATGCCACGTAGACCCAGTTCATGACGGGCCTTCATGTCCCAGTACATGCCCATCGCCACGTGCACCGTCTCGTTCGGCGTCACGCCCATCACGCCGTAAGCGTACTCGAACAGTTGCCGCGATGGCTTGTAGGCTCGCGCCTGTTCGGCGGTGATGACGTGGTCGAAAGGCACGCCGATGCGCGCCACCGTCGGCGCGATCAGATCATCGTCGGAGTTCGTGAAGATCGCGAGCTTGTAACGTTCGCGCAGTCGCCGCAGAACATCCGGCACCTCTGGATGTGGACCCATCGTCATGGGTGACGACGCGATGCCCTCGATCTCTTCCGCGCTCGGGTTCAAGCCGTATTCGCCGAACGCGGCTGAAAAGCCGGTGCGCAGGATGTCCTTGTAGAGGCGGTGCGGCTTCTCCGCCGTCAAGCGTCGCCCTTGGGCGGAAAAGCTCTCGATGATCGCGGATGCGCTCACGTCGCCCGCGCCGTGCTTGGCCAGCGTCGCGCCGACTTCGCTCAGAAGCACCTCGTACCAACGCACGAGTGTGCCGTAGCAGTCGAAGGTGATGACCTTCGGCGCGGGATCGAGCTTGAACATCGAGGTTTCGGACATCGAGTGAGCCTGCGGTCGGTGGACGTGGGAACGGCTTCGCCAAACGCCGCTGGCGCGAGCCCGCCAAGCCTCTACGCGCGAACGATCCTGGCTTCTGTGGCGGGAGGATTGCGAAGCGTCTGGTAGATAACGCAGTACCGTTCCGTCAGTTTGAGCAAGCTTGCCAGCTGTTCCTCGCTGGCGTCGGTATCCAGGTCGAAGATCATGCGGATGGCGCGGAAGCCGACCGGCGCCTCCTTGGATACGCCCAAGGTGCCGCGCATATCCAGATCACCTTCCGCCCGCACCGAGCCGCCCCGCAGATCGATGTTCAATGCCGTGGCGACGGCGCGGAGCGTGACGCCGGCGCAGGCGACCAGCGCCTCCAGCAGCATATCGCCGGAACAAGCCGCGATCCCATCGCCACCTGCGGCGGGGTGTAGCCCGGCCTCGATCAGCGCGCGGCCCGTGTCGACCTTGCAGGTGACGCCTTCGGCACCGACAGTGCCTTCGGCCTTCAACGTGATGACGGCGCTGTCCGGCGTATCCCGGTATTGTTGTTTCAAAGGCGCCTGGACGGCCTTGAGTGTTTCGGCATCCATGGACATCTCCTCCAGTTTTCTTGTTTGGCGGCTTTTGTCTTCACGGCTTGGCGTCAGCCGATCGCCCTCACGAGGGCGTAGGCGACGATAGCGGCATTCACGTTGAGCGTCATGATCATTCCTGGCGCCCGAAGGTAGGGATGGATCAGGTAGCCCAGCCAGAACAACAGGCGGGCGACGCAGAACAGTCCGGTCATAACGCCAGCGAAACGAATATCGGGAGGGGCGGCCAGTGCAGCGGCGGCGAGCATCGCGGGGATGAGGATAACTGTCTGCTCGACACTGTTCGACAAGGCACGTTGGGCTCGCCGCTGAAACGGGCTTTCAGGGTCATCCAAGGGGTTGAAGGCGGCTGTGAAGAAGCGGGTCAGCGCGACGGCGAGGACCATCAGCAGCAGGAGCAGCGCCGGCCACACCATGAACCCCGCCGCCATGGCGAGCCGGTCGGCGGCGGTACCGATGGGAACGCCGGGAGCCGGCCAGAACACCAGCAGACCACCCCAAGCCAGCGCCGTGCCCAGCAGGACGCCGGCGACCGAAATCAGGTGGCGGCGATCGAACGCGACCGACGCCATGGCGTCAGGATAGGCCCTTCTGGCCCATCTCCAGGAACTTGTCGCGTCGCTTCATCCGCAGGGCGCCGCCGTCCAGCCCGCGCAACTCGTCGAACGAGTCCTCGATGGCGTTGCCGACGGCGGTCATGATCTCGCTCCGGTCGCGATGGGCACCGCCGATCGGTTCGGCCACGACACGATCGATCACCCCCAGGTCCTTGAGGTCCTGGGCGGTCAGCCGCAACGCCGCCGCGGCCTCGGCCGCCGCCGTGTTGGTCCGCCACAGGATCGAGGCGCATCCCTCGGGCGAGATCACGGAATAGATCGCGTGTTCCAGCATCAGCACCCGGTCGGCGGCCGCCAGTGCTATGGCGCCACCCGAGCCCCCCTCGCCGATGACGGTGGCGACCAGCGGCACCCTGAGCTTCAGGCAGGTGTCGATCGAGCGGGCGATGGCTTCCGCCTGGCCACGCTCCTCGGCGCCGACGCCGGGATAGGCACCCGCCGTGTCGACCAGGGTGATCACCGGCAGCTTGAACCGTTCGGCCAGTTCCATCAGGCGGATCGCCTTGCGGTAGCCCTCCGGCTTCGCCATGCCGAAATTGTGCCGCACGCGGCTTTCGGTGTCATGGCCCTTCTCCTGGCCGATGATCATCGCGGAGCGGCCCCGGAACCTGCCGATGCCGCCGATGATCGCGTGATCCTCGGCGAAGCCGCGATCGCCGGCGAGCGGCGTGAAATCCTCGACCAGACCCTCGATGTAGTCCATGCAGTGCGGCCGGTTGGGATGGCGCGCGACCTGGACCTTCTGGGCGGGAGCGAGCTTGGCGTAGGTCTGGCGCAGCAGCCGGTCGACCTTGGCCTGAAGCTTGGACACCTCTTCGGCGATGTTGATATCGCCTGTGTCCGTCAGATGCCGCAGTTCCTCGATCTTGCCCTCGAGTTCGGCGATCGGCTTTTCAAATTCGAGAAAGGTCTGCATGAATCGACTTCACGGCGGGCTGAAAAAGACCGGGTTCCCTACCACACGCCCCAAAGGGTAGCCAGCGCAAATCGGTCGCGGATTGGTTAGTTCGCTACGAAGGCGTTTATGCGAATACACGGATATGTGGCTTGGACGGCGCTCCGCGGAACGCCGTCCAATCTCCAGTTCTCGGATCAGGCGGCTCTCGGATCAGGAACCGGCGATCTGCACGGCCTTCTGGACCATCACCTCTGCTTGGCGGATCGACGCGATGTCGATCAGGCGGCCGTCGAGCGCGACGGCGCCGCGACCTTCCTTCTGGGCCTGGGCCATGGCTTCCAGGATGCGCTTGGCCTTGGTGATCTCGGCCTCGGACGGGCTGAACACCTCGTTGGCCGGCGCGATCTGCGACGGATGGATCGCCCACTTGCCCTCGCAGCCAAGCACGGCGGAGCGGCGGCCCTGCGCCTTGTAGCCATCGACGTCGGAGAAGTCGCCGAAGGGGCCGTCGACCGGACGCAACCCGGCGGCGCGCGCCGCGACCACCATGCGGGCGGTCGCGTAGTGCCACATGTCGCCCCAGTGATAGTCGCGCGGCTTATCGCCATCCTTGTCGGTCAGGACGCCGTAGGACGGGTTGGGGCCGCCGATGCCCGTCGTCTGCGCCTTGGTCGAGGCGGCGTAGTCGGCGACGCCGAAGTGCAGGCTCTCGTTGCGGCGGGACGCGGTCGCGATCTCGTCGATATTCGCCATGCCGAGCGCGGTCTCGATGATCAGTTCGAAGCCGATCCGCTTCTTGCGGCCCTTGGCGGCCTCGATCTGGGTCACCAGCATGTCGACGGCGTAGACGTCGGCGGCGGTGCCGACCTTGGGGATCATGATCAGGTCGAGCCGGTCGCCGCACGCCTCCAGCACCTCGACCACGTCGCGGTACATGTAGTGGGTGTCGAGGCCGTTGATCCGGACCGACAGGGTCTTGGTTCCCCATTCGATGTCGTTGATCGCCTCGATGATGTTCTTCCGGGCCTGCGGCTTGTCGTCGGGAGCGACGGCGTCCTCCAGGTCCAGGAAGATGACGTCGGCGGCCGACTTGGCGGCCTTCTCGAACAGCTTTGGGCTGCTGCCCGGAACCGCCAGTTCGCTGCGGTTGAGCCTGGCCGGAGCCTGTTCGACGATCTTGAAGCTCATTGCTGTTCCCCCATCACGGTTTCGCCGCGCCGTCGCGCGGTTTGGAGTGGCGCCGAAGGCGTCAATATTTCACCAAGGACGCCGCCCGATGATATTACGTGTCTTCGCACCCGCACCATAATGGCGGAAAGTATCATGACCAGCGAAATCGACGCCGCTTTGATCGCGCGCGTCATGCCGCACCTGACGACGCTGGAGGAGGCCCGGCGCCACCACTGGCTTCGCTTGCGCCGCCGCGCCGCCGCCTTCGGCGCGCTGGCGCTGGCTTGGCTGGCGGCGGCGGCATGGATTGGCCATCCGCTGCTTTGGGCGGCGGCTCCCGCGCTGGCCGCGGTCGGGGTCTTCATCGGGCTTCAGCTTCGCGGAAGGCCTGGACGCGACTACGCGGAGGCGTTGCGCGCCATCGTCCTGCCGCCGCTCTGCGACTTGGCCGGCGGCTGGCGGCATGAGCGGGTCGCGGGCCGCGACGTCTTCTCCAGGGGGGATGCGCGACTCGAACCGTCCTGGCCGCTGTTCGCCCTGCCGGACTGGCGCACCCCCATCCCACCGCTGGCGCTGGCCGACATCGACCGCTTGCGGGCATCGCTTGCCACGGCGGCGACCCCCACCTACCCTGCTCCGACCAGGGAACCGGAACGAGAAGCGCGGGTGATATCGTGACCACCAAAGCGACGAGCGACCCAGCGAAGAGTGACGGCGCGACATGCGGCGAGGCGGCGATCCGCCTGCTGGAGGCCTACGGCATCGACACGGTGTTCGGCATACCGGGAGTCCATACGCTGGAGTTGTACCGGGGATTGCCCAACAGCCGCATCCGCCACGTCACCCCGCGCCACGAGCAGGGCGCCAGCTTCATGGCCGACGGCTACGCGCGGGTCTCCGGCCGGCCCGCCGCCTGCCTGCTGACGACGGGTCCCGGCCTGACCAACGCCGCGACCGGCATCGCGCAGGCCTATTCCGACAGCAGCCCGATGCTGGTGCTCAGCAGCGTCAACGAGCGCCGCCACCTGGGCATGGGCCGGGGACGGCTGCACGAGTTGCGGAGCCAAAGCTCAGTCCTGGCGCCACTCTGCGCCTTCAGCCATACCGTGATGGAACCGGCCGAGTTGCCGGAGGTGATGGCGCGGGCCTTCGGCGTCTTCCAGTCGTCCAGGCCCCGCCCGGTCCATATCGAGATCCCGCTGGACGTGCTGGCGGCGCCAGCCGGCTTCCCGACCACGGCCGCCCGCGCCAGGATCGGCCGTCCGTCCGCCTGCGACGCGTCGCTGGTGCGGGCGGCGGATTTGATCGCCGTCGCCGAGCGGCCGGTCCTGATCGTCGGCGGCGGGGCTCGCGACTGTCCGGGCGCGGTCCGGCAGTTCGCGGAGGGCATCGGGGCCGCCGTGCTGATGACGGGTGCCGCCAAGGGCACGCTGCCGGTCGATCATCCGCTTTGCCTGGGCTCGTCCACCGACCAGCCGGCCATGGTGGAATTCATCGAGCGGGCCGACGTGGTGATCGTCGCCGGCTCGGAATTGGCCGAGACCGACTTCTGGAGTGGCGTGCCCCGGTTCGGCGGCTCCCTGATCCGGATCGACATCGACCCCGCCACGCTGACCCGCGACAGCGCGCCGGATGTCGCCCTGCTGGGCGATGCCGGCGCCATCCTGTGCGATCTGGTGGAGCGCTTGGCGACGCCCGATCCCGCCCGCCAGCATTTGGCCATCCAAGCCGCCAAGGCCGCCGTGCTCGCCAACCTGCCGCCGCCGCGCCAGCGGCACGCCGAGGTGCTGGCGGCGATCAGGGCCGGCTTGCCGCCGGATGGCATCGTCATGTCGGACATGACGCAGATCGCCTATGCCGGCAACAGCCTGTGGCCGACCGACCGGCCGCGCACGTGGCACCACCCCCATGGCTTCGGCACGCTGGGATTCGCCCTGCCGGCCGCGATCGGCGCCAAGCTGGCGCTGCCCGACCGCGATGTCGTCTGTCTGATCGGCGACGGCGGGCTGATGTTCACGGTGCAGGACCTGATGACCGCCGTCGAGCTGGACATGCCGCTCGCGGTCGTGATGTGGAACAACGACGGCTATGGCCAGATCCGCGACGGCATGATCCAGCGCGGCATCCCCGAGATCGGCGTCACCCTTAGGAACCCCGACCACCTCGCTCTGGCGCGGGCAATGGGCTGCCACGCCACCCGCGCCGACGACGCGGCGGCCCTGACGGCGGCCTTGGGGGAGGCGTTCCAGCGATCCGGCCCCACCTTGATCGAGGTGCGGCAGGACCGATTCGCCTGAACGCCAGCGAGTTGGTGTCGGGTGCCGCTTCGCTCTACCCGACCTACGGATGTTCGCGTTTTATTCAGCGGGCGCGCGGAAACCGACCGGTTTCACTTGGGCCACCTTGCCCTTCCGCATCTCCTCCTCCAGCCATAGGCTGTGGTGCTCGCGCGCCCAGTTGACGTCGACCTGACCGCTGCCCATGGCGTCAAAGGCGCCTTCCATGCCGACCGAGCCGATATAGATGTGCCCGATGATGCCGACGATCAGCAGGACCGACAGGGCGGCGTGGACCAGTTGGGCCAGTTGCATGCCGCCGACATCGGTCAGGTAGAACGGGAACAGCAGGACATAGCCGCTGGCCGCGACCACGGCGCCTCCGGCCACCACCATCCAGAAGATCAGCTTCTGCCCGGCGTTGAACTTCTTGGCGGCCGGGTGCCTGCCCTTGGAGAACAACCCGCCCGCCGCCTTGACCCAGGCGATGTCGGTCTTGTCCGGGATGTTGTGGCGGACCCAGATCAGCAGCATCAGTGCGATCCCCAGCACGAAGGGAAAGCTGAGATAGTTGTGGGCCAGCTTGCCGTAGCCGCTGAGCGTGGTGAACGCCTCCGGACCGAGCAGCGGGATCAGCAGGGTCCGGCCGAACACGAGGTTGAGGCCGGTCAGCGCCAGCACCATGAAGCTGATCGCCGTGATCCAGTGGGCGAACCGCTCGACCCCGTTGAAGCGCTGGACACGCTGGCGCGACGGGCCGGCGTCGATCCTGATCTTGCCACGCGTGGCGTAGAAGATCAGAAGCGCCGCGACGATGCCGATCAGCGAGGCGGCCGAGACCGTCTTCAGCGTCCCGTTGCGGAACTCCCGCCACTCCTGGCCTTCCGGCTGGATCAGCGTGGCCGACCTCTGGTCCGGAATGCTGACGCGGCCGTGGACATCGCCCTGCAATTGCTGGAACAGCAACTGCTCGTTGGTGATATTCGGCCCAGTCAGCGCGTTCGGTCCTGGCGGGACCGGCGTCTGGGCCAAAGCTCCCCCGAAGGTCAAGGCCAGCAGGGTGAACACGAGCGCCACGAGACGCGGCGCGCGCCCGATGATGTTGGACATGATGCTTTCTCCCCCTACGGCTGTCACGCGCCGGCTCTGTCCCTGTAAGCGGTCGACCAACCCCAGGCGCCGGAGCCATAGCCGCGCCGGACCACCCGTTCCCGGTAGATGTCGGCGATGATGTCGCCGTCGCCCGCCAGCAGGGCCTTGGTCGAGCACATCTCGGCGCACAGCGGCAGCTTGCCCTCGGCCAAGCGGTTGGCGCCGTACTTCTCGTACTCGATCGGCGTCATGTCGTCCTCCGGGCCCCCGGCGCAGAAGGTGCACTTGTCCATCTTGCCGCGGCTGCCGAAATTGCCGACCTGCGGATACTGCGGCGCCCCGAAGGGACAGGCGTAGAAGCAGTAGCCGCAGCCGATGCACAGGTCCTTGGAGTGAAGGACGACGCCCTCCGCCGTCTTGTAGAAGCAGTCGACCGGGCACACCGCCATGCAGGGCGCGTCGGTGCAGTGCATGCAGGCCATCGAGATCGACCGCTCGCCCGGCTTGCCGTCGTTGATCGTGACGACGCGCCGGCGGTTGATGCCCCAGGGCACCTCATGCTCGTTCTTGCAGGCCGTGACGCAGGCGTTGCACTCGATGCAGCGTTCGGCGTCGCACAGGAATTTCATTCTCGCCATGGTTAAATCCCCCGCCTCAAGCCGCGACGATCCGACACAGGGTACACTTGGTCTCCTGCATGTAGGTCACGGGATCAAAACCATAGGTTGTTAGCGCGTTGACCGAGTGGCCGAGCACGATCGGGTCGGTCCCCGGCGGATAGGCCGCGCGCTGGCTCTCGCCGTCCCAGAAGCCAGCGAAATGGAACGGCATGAAGGCGACCCCCGTCCCGACGCGGTCGGTGACCAGCGCCTTGACCTTGGCCTTGCCATCGCCCTCCGGTCCGTGGACCCAGACCATGGCGCCGTCCTTGACGCCCAGCCGGGCCGCGTCCTGGGTGTTGACCTCGATGAACATTTCCTGCTGAAGCTCGGCCAGCCACTTGTTGGACCGGGTCTCCTCGCCGCCGCCCTCGTACTCGACCAAGCGGCCGGAGGTTAGGATGATCGGAAAGTCCTTGGTGACGTCGCGGGCCTGGATCGATTTGCCCAGATGCGCCAGCCGGAAGTCGCGGCGGTCGTCCAGGGTCGGGTACTTCTCCACCAGATCGCGGCGCGAGGTGTAGATCGGCTCGCGGTGGACCGGCACGGGATCGGGCAGGTTCCAGGCGACCGCGCGGGCCTTGGCGTTGCCGAACGGCGAGCAGCCATGCTTGAGTGCCACGCGGATGACGCCACAGGACAGGTCGGTCGCCCAACTGACGCCATCGGGATTGGCGCCACCAATTTTCTGGATCGTCGCCAGCTCGGCTTCGGTCAGGTCGGTGTCCCAGCCCAGCTTCCGCAGCATGCCATAGGTGAACTCGGGATAGCCGTCCTCGATCTCGGACCCCTTGGACCAGGAGCCCTCGGCCAGCAGGGTGGCGCCGTCCTTCTCGACCCCGAAGCGGGCACGGAAGGTGCCGCCACCCTCCATCACATGCTTCGACGTGTCGTAGAGGATGTGCGTGCCGGGGTGTTTCATCTCCGGCGTGCCCCAGCATGGCCAGGGCAGACCGTAATATTCGCCGGCGCAGGGGCCGCTCGACGCCTGCAAGGTCGTTCGGTCGAAGTCGGCCTGACGCTCCATGTGGAGCCGCAGCCGTTCCGGCGACTGGCCGGAATAGCCGGTCGAGAGCGAGCCGCGATTGATCTCGCGCAGGATGTCCTCGGCGTCGGGCTGGCCGTCGACCACCTTGATCCGCTTGAACATCCGGTCGGCGAAGCCCAGCCGCTCGGCCAGCGCGTACATCACGTCATAGTCGTTCTTCGATTCGAAGATCGGCTCCACCACCCTGTCGCCCCACTGGATCGAGCGGTTGGACGCCGTCCGCGAGCCATCCGCCTCGAACTGGGTGCAGATCGGCAACAGGTAGGTGCCATTCTTGCGGCCGCTGACCGACGCGAAGGTGGTCGGATGGGGGTCGGCGACGACCAGCAGGTCCAGCGCCTCCAATCCCTTCCGCATCTCGGGCATCCGGGTGACGGTGTTGCCGCCGTGGCCGAACACCACCATCGCCTTGACGGGGGCCGGCTGCTCGATCTCGTCCGGCTTGGCCAGGACGGCGTCGAACCAGCGGGTGGTCGGGATGCCCTTGGCCTCCATGAACTTCTGGGAGACGAAGCGCCCCTTCATCCACTCGTAATCGACGTCCCAGGCGCGGCACCAGTGCTTCCAGGCGCCTTCGGTCAGGCCGTAGTAGGCCGGCAGCGAGGTGACGTCGAGGCCGAAATCGGTGGCGCCCTGGACGTTGCAGTGACCGCGGAAGATGTTGGCCCCACCGCCCGGAACGCCGATGTTGCCCAGCGCCAGTTGCAGGATGCTGAGCGCCCGGACATTGGCGGTGCCGACGGTGTGCTGGGTGACGCCCATGCACCAGATCAGCGTCGAGGGCCGGTTCTTCGCCATGATCTCGGCGACCTTGCGGACTTGCGCGCCGGGAACCCCGGTGACCCGCTCGACCTCGTCCGGCGTCCACTTGGCGACCTCGGCGCGGATCTTGTCCATGCCGTGGACGCGCTGGCCGATATAGGTCTTGTCCTCCCAGCCGTTCTCGAAGATGTGCCAGAGCATGCCCCAGACCAGCGGGATGTCGGTGCCGGGCCGCAGCCTGACATATTCGGTCGCGTGGGCCGCCGTGCGGGTGAAGCGCGGATCGACCACGATCATGTGGGCCTGATTGATCTCCTTGCCGCGCAGCACGTGCTGGAGCGACACGGGATGGGCCTCGGCGGGGTTGCCGCCGATGATCAGGATCGCCTTGGCGTTATGGATGTCGTTGTAGCTGTTGGTCATGGCGCCGTAGCCCCATGTGTTCGCGACACCGGCCACGGTCGTGGAATGGCAGATGCGGGCCTGATGGTCGACCGTGTTGGTGCCCCAGAACGCCGCCATCTTACGGTACAGATAGGCGCCCTCGTTGGAGAACTTGGCGGAGCCCAGCCAGAACACCGCCTCGGGCGACGACTTCTCGCGGATCTCCAGCAATTTGGCGCCGATCTCGTCGATCGCGGTCTTCCAGGACACCCGCTTCCACTCGCCGTTCTCCAGCTTCATCGGGTATTTCAGGCGGCGGTCGCCGTGGACCAGTTCCCGCACCGAGGCGCCCTTGGCGCAGTGGGTGCCGTTGTTGATCGGGCTGTCCCAGCTAGGTTCCTGTCCCGTCCAGACGCCGTTCTGGACCTCGGCGGTGACGGTGCAGCCGACCGAGCAGTGGGTGCAGATGCTGAGCTTGCGGACGATCTCGACACCGGGCGTGGTCGGCCCGGCCTCGGCCTTCCGCACCGTGCCGAACGACAGCGCGCCGGCCGCGGCCAATCCGCCCGCCGCGAGGCCGGAGCGCTTGAGGAACGCGCGCCGGTCGACCGGCGCCTGGACGCCGGAAAGCCCGGACATCACGGTTCCCGAAAGGCGGGCGCGCGCCGCCGCCGCTGAACTTCTCTTGACCAGCATGATGCGACGCTCCCGTTAGAACCGATTGGTTTGATAGTATTTCTTGACGTGATCGGTCTCGCGGTAGCGCTGCTTGACGCGCTGGTCCGGCGTCTCCGCCGCCTCGGCCGGCCCCGACACGAGCAGGGGAGCGGCGGCGGCACCCGCCGCACCGGCGCCCATCACTCGGAGGAACCGCCGGCGCTCCATGCCGGGCTCATCGACCTTGGGGTCAACCCTGGCGCTCATCCCCGTGCTCCTTTTCTTGTTATCACCGAGAAGTTCTTGTGATCTCGTCTAGTTAGGCGCTCTTGTTCAACTTGCGGGAGGTCCCGTCATGGCGAAGGCCTCCGCCTCGATCGCGAGGAACAGGCGGCCGATCTCGCCGACCGGCCGGTAGAGATTGGCGGCCGCCGCCTTCTCCAGGTCCTCGAAGAAGCGCGTCGCCCAGGGTTCCAGGTGCCGGTCATGGAACCGGCGCTGGGTGGCGAGATCCGCCGGGGTTCCGAAGGCGCCCAGGATCAGACCCGCCATCATCTCGCAGATCGAGGCGATGTGATCCTCGGGCTCGGACACATTGTCCTGGCGCGCGATGCCCAAGCCCTGCATCTCGGCGCGCAGCCGCGCCAGCGGCTTCTCGTTGAGGAAACCCGTCAGGTAATAGGACGCGTAGGGCACCAGCTCGCCCCGCGCCACGCCGATGAACAATGCGAAATGCTCGCGCTCCGCGGCGGTCACGCTGGTCTCCGACGCCACCTCCGCCAGCCGCGACAGGGCCTTGCCGAACGGCGTGTCATCGCCCTTCAACCCGGCCACCCGCGTCAGGACATCCCTTGACGGCGGCGCCACCAACAGTTGGGCTAGCAGGCCGTAGCACTGCGCCCGAAGCAAGTCGCTCTCGTCGATTGGTGTACTCAACTCTTCACCCGGTCAGTTGCTTTTGAGAATAAAGCGCGAAGATCAACGATTCCTCGACGCTCTCCCGAAGAACATGACGCGATGCAATATGTGTCACGGCAAGTCAATCGCGCGACAGCGAGCTAAATGTACGCAAATTGTCCAGCTTCGGCAAGCGCGTCGGCGGACCGTCACGGGACGGTCGGCATCGCTCTGCCATGGCGCCGGCGCTTGGCCGGCTGGGGTTCGGCCACCACCGGCTCATCCTGGATCACCGGCTCCATCCCGAGAGCGGGTTCCGGAAGCGCTTCGGCGATGGCGGGCCGGATCTCGGGATCACCCGCGGCATCGGGATCCGGCACCGGCGCCTCGGGCTCCGCGTCCGCCTCGGCGGCGGGCTTCTCCTCCGGCTCGATCATGCCGAAGACGCGCTTCGCCAGATCGACCACGTCGTCCGTCACCCTCAAGGCGCCATAGCCCGGCGCGTTGAAGTCCCAGTCGTAGTCCGCCAGCGTCTTGTAGCTGGTGATCGCGGGATCGGTCACCCAGGCTCGCCGCAGCGCCAAGGTCTTCAGTTCGCGCGGGACGTTCGGCTTCAGGAAGGCGGTGTAGTCGCTGGCGGCGTGCAGGGTGTCCAGATCGGGCAGACTGGCCGGGTCGAACGGCTCCAGTTCGGCGGTGGCCCCGCCCTCCCCGGCTTGGCCGGCTTCGATGGTCTGATCCGGGGCCTGATCCGGCTGTGCCGTCTCCTCGACCGCGCCACGCCGCTTCAGCCGCGCCCAGCGGCCCAGGAAGCCTTCCTCGCGGTCACTCGTCATCGCCATCCTCGCCGTGGTGCTCGCCATCGCCCTCGTAATGGCCCGGCCCCTGCCCCGGCACGCGGATCGCCATCGCTTCCGGATCGGCGCGGTCGCGCTTCCGTTTCCATTTGGTGCGGGGCACGTGGTGGGCCTCGACGAAGGCCGCCAGCCAGTCGCGGACGGCTCCGGGCAGCGGCAGCGCCTCGACCAGATCGTCGCCGGTGTCGGCGTGGGCGTGGGCCTCGCCGGGATCGACCGTGGCGCCGAGCAGCCGGATGCCCCTGATGTCGTCGCTCTTCCGCAGGATGACGTAGATCGCGGGTTCCGGGCTTTCCAGGTTATAGGCGTAGGTCTCGGTCTCGCCGGGATAGAGCGTCAGTTCCGCCGTCCCCGCCAGATAGCGGACCCAGTCGCCGCCCTGTTCGCCCCCTTGCCCCAGAACCGTCCAGGCGGGAGCCGCGGGCTCGCCGGGCAGCACGGCGACCGGCTGCCAGCGGTGCGACTGCCAGGGATGGTCGATCCTGCGGTGCTCGACGACGACGCCGACCACCATCCGCTCCTCCCGCCGTGTCGTGGTGGTCAATTCCAGCTCCCCCCAGCGTTCGAAAGGGGGAGATTGACCAGCAGGTTCTGCGGTTTCAAGCGGAGTTTGCCGTCGGGCGTCATCGCCATCGCCATGTACACGGGACGGCCGGCGACGCGTGGCAGCATGACGGCGGGGTCGTCGAATTCCAGCCGGAACAGCGCCAGCACCCTCGCCATGCGGGCCGTGTCAACCTCCTCGCCGTGATAGAGGGCGTTGAGGATGGCGGTCGCCTCGCCGTCCAGACCGACATGCCAGACCCAGCGCTCGTCGCTGATTTGCTGGACCGGATGGATGCGGACGCCGACATCCAGCAGATGGCGCACCCATTGTTCCAGCACCCGGCACAGCGCGTCGAGTCCGGGCTTCGGGAAGCCGACCTCCAGCACCATGTCGAAGCGGTCGCTGCGCTCCCAATAGGCGTCGGCGTTGTCCTTGGTCATGACGTCCAGATCGACGCCGCGCGGCGCCGTGCCGGCCTCAGCCAGGAGGCGCCCGAGCGAGCCGAAGCCGCCGTCGCGTGACCGCTGCTCCACCGTCTCCTCGTCGGCGACCAGGACGCCGCCGTCCTGGAGGTTGACGCGCTGCGGCCGGAACAGCAGTTCGGCGGCGCGAAGCCGCAGCGGATCGTCGCAGCCGTCGAGCATGCCGCGCAGGATCAGGTGGACCAGCTGTTCGATGAACAGCGGTGGCACGTGGCCCGTCCCGCCGCGGATCAGCGCCAGATAGCCCTCCTCCAGCGTCGGGCGCGCCACCAGGATGTCGCGGAAGCCGAGCCAGATCCCGTAGTTCTCGCGGGCGTCGGGATCGGCCAGCCCGGCAAGCCGCTCGGGCGTCACATCCGCCCTGGGATTGGCGAGCAGGGCGCGGTGCAGCGCCAATTCCGCGGCGCAGGATTCCTCGACCGGGTGGATTTCCGGCCGGGCGAGAAACGCGCGCAGGAAATCGTCGGTGATCTCCAGCCGTCCCTCGGGCGTGCGGTCGAGCAGGTGATGGCCGGAACTCAGCCAGAAATCGGCGCTCAAGTCAGTCGTCCTCCAGGTCACACCCTCCCAATATGGTGCTTTCCCGAACAACGCCATGGCCAAACAACATCAGGGGATGCGGCGTGACCCAGCCGTGGGATCGCCGTTTCGCGAACGAAACATGGCGTTCATCCGCAATTAACATAATACTCGGACTATCCGATTATTCTCATCGTCATATCATCAGGAGTTCCCGATGGCGAAGGTCACCCTGACCGTCACCCATGCCGACAACGAGATCGCGGCGTTCATCAATGGGCTGGTGGTCTACGCCGCCAAGCAGGAAAAAGACACGACGCTGAACGATGTCACGGAGTTGGACGACTACCTGATTTCCGGACTCAACATCCTGACCCTGGTCGGCGTCAACTGGAACGAGGACGCCCATTACGAGGGCACCCTGTTCATCGGCAATGTCGGCCAGCCGTTCTCCTACACCAGCAAGAACGCCCCGGTCGGCATCTCCTGGATCCAGACCTTCACCATTCCCCATTGAGGCGTCTTTGACTGGCCGGCGCGTCTTCAGCGGACCGTTTCCAGCTGGGGAACCTTGGCGGTCAGCCGCTCACCGGTCCGCGTGGAGAAGAACACCGCGTCGGACAGGTTGACGCCAACGGCGATCCGGTCGCCGACCTTGAGTTCGCTGTAGCCGGGAGTGGTCGCCATCACGCCGCTTTGCTCCTGCTCCTCCTCCTCATGGGCGGTCTCGGCGTGGGCCAGCTTGACCGAGACGAGGGATTCGGCGCCGATATGCTCGACCAAGCCGACCTCGCCGGCCAGCGTGCCGGCGCCGCCCACCGGCGAGATGGTCAGGGATTCGGGCCGCAAGCCGAGCAGCACCTCCGCCCGACCCTCGTCGGAGATGCCGGATAGGTGCGCCGGCAGCGCGAACGCCGCCTCGCCGACTTTCAGCTGTCCCTCCTCGATCCGGGCCTTGATCAGGTTCATCGGCGGGGTGCCGATGAAGCGGGCGACATAGGTGTTGGCCGGGTTGGTGTAGATATCGCGCGGACGGCCGAACTGCTGCACCACGCCCTTCCGCATCAGCGCGATCATGGTGCCCATGGTCATCGCCTCGACCTGGTCGTGCGTGACGTAGACGAAGGTGCCGCCGACCTCGCGGTGCAGCTTGGTGATCTCGGCCCGCATGGATGTCCTGAGCTTGGCGTCGAGGTTGGACAAGGGCTCGTCCATCAGGAAGACCTCGGGCTGGCGCACCATGGCGCGGCCAAGGGCGACGCGCTGGCGCTGGCCACCGGAGAGGGTGCGCGGATGCCGGTCGAGCATTTCCGTCAGCGCCAGGACCTTCGCCGTCCGATCGACCAGATCCTTGACCTCCGGCGACCGTTCGATCGCCCGCTTGGCGAGATGGCCGACGATCGGGATGTGGAACCACCAACGATGCCGCCGCATGATCAGCGGAAAGGTGATGTTCCGCCGCACGGTCATGTGCGGATAGAGCGCGTAGGACTGGAACACGAAAGCCATGTCGCGGGCGCTGGGCGGCAGCCCGTCCACCCTCCGGTCGTCGAGATGGATCTCGCCGTTCGAGACGGTCTCCAGGCCGGCCAGCATCCGGAGCAGCGTGGATTTGCCGCAGCCCGACGGGCCAAGCAGGACGAGGAACTCGCCGTCGGGAACATCGAGGTTGATGTCGCTGACGGCCGACACGTGTCCCCAGGTCTTGGTGACGTTCTTGAGAGTGATCGCGGCCATTGGGCAAATTCCTGCTGTCAGCCTTTGACACTGCCGGCGGTCATTCCGGCGACGACGTAGCGTTGGGCAACGAGGTAGAGGGCGACGGCCGGCAGCGTGTAGATCAGGCCGACCGCCATCACGGAATGCACGGGCGTGCTCAGCTCGCCGACGAACCCGGCCAAGCCGACCGATGCCGTTTGCAAGCTCTGGCTGCTGACCAGGGTTTGGGCGAAGACGTACTCGTTCCAGCCATGGAAGAAGGCGATGACGCCGGCCGCCGCGAGGGTGGGCGCCACGAGCGGGATCACCACGGACAGGACGATGTCGATCCGCGAGCAGCCGTCGATCCGCGCCGCCTCCTCGACATCGATCGGCACGCCGTCGATGGCGCCTTTCAGGATCCAGGTGATCACCGGCACGGTGAACGCCGTGTTGGCGAGGATCAGGCCGGTCAGGGTGTCGAGCAGCGCCAGCTGGCCGAAGATCGCGTAGAGCGGCACCACCAGCATGGCTTCGGGCAGCATCTGGGTCACGAACAGGGTGAAGCCCAGCGCACCCTTGCCCCGGAACCGGAAGCGGGAAAGGGTATAGGCCGGCAGGATCGCCAGCGCGATGCTCAGCACCATGGTGCCGGTGGCGACGATCGCGCTGTTGGCCAGCCAGGTCGCGACCGGGATCTCGCGGAAGACCTCCTCGAAGACCTCGATCCGGCTGAAGTCCGGCAGCATGTGCGGAGTGTCGGCGAACAGATCGGCCGACGGCGTCAGCGACGTCACCAGCATCCAATAGATCGGGAACGCCGCCGCGGCGAGCAGCGAGACGATGGCGAGGAGGCGCAGGCCGTGCCCCCAGTTGAAGGTGGATCTCATCGCCGTCCTCCCGCCCGCTCGGCGCGCGCCGAGATGTGGAAATAGACCAGTGTAACGACCAAGGCGATGGTCAGCCCGATCATGCCGACGGCTGCCGCGAAACCAAGCTCGCGGTAGACGAAGCCCTGCCGATACAGTTCGATCACCAGCGTGTTGGTGGCACCGATCGGGCCACCTTGGGTCATCAGCCAGATCAAGTCGAACCGGCGAAGCGACCAGATGGTGATGAACAGCGAGAGCAGCGCCACGGACGGCTGGATCGTCG
Organism: Skermanella stibiiresistens SB22; assembly: GCF_000576635.1. GTDB lineage: Bacteria > Pseudomonadota > Alphaproteobacteria > Azospirillales > Azospirillaceae > Skermanella > Skermanella stibiiresistens. Next base: position 189,537 of record NZ_AVFL01000004.1, on the reverse strand, counting down.
GCCAGACGACCGCCTTGAACACGCTCAGCCGGTCGGCGCCATCGATCACCGCCGCCTCGCGCAGTTCGGAGGAAACACCCTGGAGGGCGGCGAGCAGGACGACGGAGGCGAAGGGAAATATCTGCCAGACGGTGGTGAGGAGGATCGCCGGCAGGGCCAGCGCCGGATGGTCGAGCCAGTTCTCATGGCCGGAGGCGAACCCCAGCGCCCGCAGCGCGTGATTGAAGATGCCGTACTGCGCGTTGAACATCCACGTGAAGATCAGCGCCACCGCGACCGACGGGGCGGCCCACGGGATCGTCACCGCCGCCCGGGCCACGCCGCGTCCCAGGAAGGGCCGGTCGAGCAGCAGCGCCGCCGCCAGCCCCAGGCCGATGGAGAGGACGACGCAGGCGATGGTGTAGACGACCGTGACCACGATGGTGGCGTGGAAGTCGCTGGCGTCGATCAGGTCCTGGTAATTGCGGATCCCGACATACTCGCTGTCCTGGGGGGAAAGCAGCGAGGTCGAGGTGAAGCTCAGCATGAGTTCCTGGATCAGGGGATAACCCTGGAACAGCAGGAGATAGAGCGAAATGGGCGCTATGTAGATGTATGGCGTCCAACGGCTGCCCTCCAGCCGCCCATTCCGGGGCGCCGATTCTGTCATGACTCCTGATCCTTGTGCCGGGCGGAGAACGAAGGAGGTGGGGACGGAAGGCTCCGGATTATTTCCGGAGCACCCGCGACTGGACCATCTTCTGCGCGTCGTCCATGGCCTTCTGGGGATCGGCGCCGCCCTGCAGCACCTTGAGCACCTGCTCGAGGATGACCTGCTGGATTTCCGGCGTCTTGATCTCGAAGCCCGCGACCAGCTGGGGCACGCTGTTTGGCGTCTGGGCGTCGTAGGCCGTCAGCCAGGGCTGCTTGGCGACAATCTCGGGGGACCGCTCGACGGCGGTCGCGACGTTGCTCGCCCCCAGCAGGTCCTGCAGGTCCTTCTGGTTCTCCGGCTGGAGCGCCCATTTGACGAAGGTGAAGGCCGCGTCCTTGTGCTTGGTGTTGGCGTTGACCGTCAGCGGCGCCAGGATCAGGCCCTGCGCCGGAGTGGGGAACGGTGACGGCGCCGCGGCGAAGGGAAGGTCGGGCGCCTGCTGGTGGAAGATCCCGGCGACGCCGCCATTGTCGATCTCCATCGCGAGCTTGTTCTCCCAGAACATCCGGCGATAGGTCGACGCGTCGGTTCCCTTGGGGATGACGCCCAGATCGTACACCTTCTTATAGGCGGCGACGCCCTCCACGACCTTCGGGCTGTTGATCGTGAGATTGCCCGCGTCGTCGCTCCAGCGACCACCGAAGCCGTAGACGAAGTTGCACAGGTCCTGCCAGAAGCCCGGACGCTCGGCCATCGTCGCGCGATAGGCGTAGCCATAGATCCCATTGCCGGTGGCGGCCTTGGCGGCGGTCAGGAACTCGTCGAAGGTCGCGGGCGGCTTGCCGCCCTTGAGCAGGGTCTTGTTGTAGAGCAGCACGTAGTTGCTGATCTCGAAGGCGATGCCATACCGCTTGCCCCCGACATGCATGTATTTGTCGGGAGCCGTGAACTTGTATTCGCCCTCGTCGATCTCGCCATCGAAGGGCAGGATCCGGTTGGCCGCGACGGCGGCGTGGAAATCGATCTGGTCGAACCGGACGAGATCCGGCCCGCCTCCGCCGCCCATCTGGGTGAAGACGGTGTTGGCGAGCGTCGCGAAAGGAAGGGCCACCGGCTGGACTTCGATCTTGTCCTGGCTCTTGTTGAACTTCTCGACCCAGGCCTTGAGCCTGTCGCCGCGGCCGGCCTCGGAGAACGTGACCCCCGCGAAGGTCAAGGTCTCCTTCGACTGCGCGAACGCGGCGGAGAAACCGGCCGAAGCGGTCAATGCCGTTGCCACGATGGTGGAAATCGACAGCAGGTGACGGAAATGGTGGTTCATACGGACCCTCCCATGGCGACTTGGTTATGCGGACGAACCGCTGTTGATTGGGGTTTGGTATATTGTAATATTTTACCAGTGTCAAACATCGCGCTGGCGCTCCGCCGGACGGCGCCGGTCAGAACGAGAGTTGCACCTTCATGGCGCGCGACCGGTCGGAGGCCAGTTCGAAAGCCTCCACGGCCCGCTGGAACGGGATCGTCTGGCTGACCAGCGGCTTGACGTCGATCAGGCCGCTTCCCATCAGATCGACGGCCAATTGGAACTCTCCGTCGAAACGGAAGGTGCCGCGCAGCTGGATCTCCTTCGCCACGATCAGGTTGATGGGGAGCTTCATGTCGCCGCCAAGCCCAAGCTGGACGACGATCCCGCCGGGCCTGACAGCCTCCAGGGCGCCTAGGAGGGCGGCCTCGTTGCCCGAAGCCTCGAACAGCACGTCGAAGCCGCCCTTGTCCTGGCCGTAGGGCGCCAGAGCCTTCGGGTCCTCGGCGATGTTTATCGCGTGGGTGGCTCCGACGCTCCTGGCGAGCGACAGCGGATAGGCGCTGACATCGGTCACGACGATCTCGGCGGCACCGCCGAAGCGCGCCGCCACGACCGCCAGCGCGCCGATCGGGCCGCAGCCCGTCACCAGCACCCTGGCGCCCATCAGCGATCCGGCGCGGCTGGCGGCGTGCAGGCAGACGGCCAGCGGTTCCGCCATCGCGGCTTCCGCCATGGTCATGCCCGGCGCGATCGGAATGGCCTGCCTCTCGTCGACCGCGAGGGCTTGGCGGAAGCCGCCCTGGACATGGGGAAAGCGCATGGCGCTACCGATGAAACGCATGTCCAGGCACTGGTTTCGCTGTCCGGCCCGGCAATACCGGCAGTCGTCGCAGGGTCGGCTGGGATTGACGGCGACCCGCTGCCCGACCGTCACCCGCGACACCTCGGCGCCGACCTTCTCGACCGTTCCGGCGATCTCGTGACCGAGCGCCATCGGCTCCCGTATCCGGACCACGCCGAAGCCGCCATGGTGATAGTAATGCAGGTCGGAACCGCAGATCCCGCCGGAGGCGATCCGGACCTGGACGTCGCGCGGTCCCAAGGGAGTGGCTGGGATCTCCTCCACCCTAAGGTCTTTCGGAGCGTGGATGACAACGCCGAGCATCGAATTTCCTCCTGTCGCCGAACTTGGGTCCGGTTCGCGTTTCAAAGCACCGCCAGCATGCCACCATCGACGTAGATGATCTGGCCGTTGACGTAGTCGGATGCCGGCGACGCCAGGAAGACCACGGTCCCGATCAGTTCCTCGGGCTTGCCCCAGCGCCGGGACGGGGTGCGGCCCTTGACCCAGGCGTCGAAGGTCGGGTTGTCGACAAGGGCCTGGTTCATGTCGGTCAGCATGTAGCCCGGGCCGATGGCGTTCGCCTGGATTCCCTTCTCGGCCCATTCCGCCGTCATGGCGCGCGTCAGCATCTTGATGCCGCCCTTGGCGACGGTGTAGGGGGCGACGGTGGCGCGGGCGAGTTCGCTGGTCAGCGAACCGATGTTGATCACCTTGCCGCGGCGCCGCGGGATCATCCGCTTCGCCGCCTCCCGGCCGATCACGAAGGCGCTGGTCAGGTTCGCCTCGATCACCGTCCGCCATTCGGCCGTCGCCAGCTCGACCATCGGCTTCCGCAGCTGGATGCCGGCGTTGTTCACCAGGATGTCGATTTCGACGCCCTCGGCGTCGAACCGTTCGAACGCCGCGACCACGGCCGCCTCGTCGGTGACGTCGAAGCGGGCCTCGTGGACCGTGTGACCGGCGGCCCTCATCGCCTCGGCGGCGGCGGACAGGCGGCCCTGATCCGACCCGTTCAGCACGACGGTGGCGCCGGCCGCGGCCAAGCCTTCCGCCATGGCGCGGCCCAGGCCGCGCGAGGAGCCGGTGACGAGCGCGGTGCGCCCCGCGAGCGAGAACAACTTCGTGGACATCATCGATACCTCAAGCGGCGGAGCGGCGGACGGTGAGATCGGAGCGTTCGAACACCGCCGGCAGCAGTTCGGTGCCGAGCCCTGGGCCTTCCATCGGATGGACGTAGCCGTTTTCGATGACCGGAACCTCCGTGACGAGTTCCTTGTACCAACCCGTGTAGAAGGCCCGGACCGATTCCTGGATCAGCGTGTTCGGCTGGCTGAAGGACGCGTGGACGGCGGCGGCGAAGCCGACCGGGCCGATGCAGTCGTGCGGGGCGAAGGGGCGGTGGTACGTCTCCGCCATCGCGGCGATCTTGCGTCCCTCGGTCAGGCCGCCGGTCCAGCACAGGTCGACCATGACGACATGCATGGCGTCGCGGTCCAGCATCTCCTTGTACGGATAGCGCGACCCCAAGGTTTCGCTGGCGCAGACCCAGACATCGGTCGAGCGGGCGTATTCCGCCAGCGCCTGGGGCGAGTTCATCCGGATCGGGTCCTCGAACCAGGTCGGGGAGTAGGGCTCCAGGGCCTTGGCGATCTTCTTGGCGGTGGGCAGGTTCCACAGCGAGTGGAACTCGACCATGATCTCGATCTTGTCGCCGACCGCCTTGCGGATCTTCTCGAACGGCGTGATGGCCGTCTTCATCTGTTCGGCGGTGATGAAGAGACCGTGGTTCTCGATCGCGGCGGGATCGAACGGCCAGATCTTCATCGCCGTGATGCCGCTCTCCAGCAGGTTCTCGGCCAGCGCGTCGGCCCGGTTCATGAAACCGTCGAGATCCTCGAACGGCCCGCCGGCCTCGCCCAGGTTCCAGTTGGACACCGGCTTGATGTTGGTGGAGCGCACGTATTTGTAGCCGGCGCAGGTGTTGTAGATCCGTGTCCGGTCGCGGCATAGGCCGCCCAGCATCTGGTGGACCGGCTGGCCACAGACTTTTCCGAAGAGGTCCCACAGCGCGATGTCGATGGCGGAGGCCGCCCTGTACTCGGCACCCGTCGATGATTGGGCCATCGGCAAGTTGAGCATGTCGCGGTGGATCGCCTCGATCGCCAGCGGGTCGCGGCCCAGGAGGCGGCCGGCGAGCGTGTCGTGGATGTGCGCCTCGACCGCGCCGGCGCCATAGAACGTCTCTCCCAGACCGATGATGCCGGCGTCGGTGTGGACGCGAACCCAGAGGACGTTGGAGAACTCCTCGGTCCTGAGGGTTTCGATGGATGTGATCTTCATCTGTTGCCTGTCTTTCCCAAGAACCGGATCCGAGCCCAAGAACCGGACCAAAGCCCAAGAGCCGGAACCAAGGTCGGCAGGAGCCTCGCGGGCATGACCGCGCTCGAATGGACCGACCATAGACACGCTTGTAAAATATCACAACATGTTTTAAGATCACCACCGAATGGGCTATGACCCGCGGGTGGCTCGCGAAGTCCGTCCGATGCATGATCGGTGCGGCGGTCGGAATTGGGGCCAGCGGTGGAAAAGGAAACAGGCATGGCTGAACGCGAACGGACGCGTCCGACACTGATCGAGGCCGATGACGGTTCGGCGACGCCTCCCCGCCGCCAGAACCGCGTGAACCTGTTCGAACTCGCCTATGAGCGGATCGAGGACCTGATCATCAATTGCGAGCTGAAGCCGGGGCGGTTCCTGGCCATCCAGGACTTGCAGGAGATCACGGGGTTCAGCCGCACGCCGGTCCATCAGGCGGTCAGCCGGTTGGCCGACGACACGCTCATCGTGGTGCGCCCCCGCCACGGCGTCCAGATCGCCCCGATCGACCTCGCCCGCGAACGCGTGCTGCTGCAATTGCGGCGCGACCTGGAACGCTTCGTGATCCGATTGGCGGCGGAGCGGTCGAGCCCGACCCATCGCAATCAGCTGCTGCACGTCTCCCGCGTCCTGCGGGAGCGGCGCGAGGACATGACCGCCAGCGAGTTCAACGCGCTGGACCGCAGGATCGACAAGCTGATCCTGACCGCCGCCGGCGAGCCCTTCCTCGAACACACGATGCGTCCGCTCCACACCATCTTCCGCCGCATCGGGTGGATCCACCACAACCACATCCCAGGCCATGAAAACGTCCACACGACGATCGATTGCCATCTCGCGATCCTGGACGCGGTCGCCAACCGTCACGTCAACCAAGCAATGGCCGCGTCCGACGCGCTGATCGACTTCGTCGACAGCATGTTCGGCACAATGGAGCGCGAGGTCGACCCTTCGCTTCTGGATTGCAGCCTGGAACCCCTCATCGTTAGGCCACGCAAGGATTGACAATGCTGATCGTCTTTCACGGCGAGAACGCCGGCTCCTTCAGCCAAGGCTTTTCCGACCTGCTCGCCCTTGGGGCGGATGTCGTCACGCTGCCCGACGCGCTGTCGAGCGAGGCCGACCGCGAGACCTACGCGGCGGCGGACGTGATCGTCGGGACCCGCTACGACGCGACCCTGCCCCGCCCGTCGGCGCTGAGCCTGTTCCATGTTCCGGGCGCCGGATACGACGCCGTCGATCTTTCGGCGCTGCCCGCATCCGCCGTGGTCTGCAACTGCTTCGGACACGAACAGGCGATCGCCGAATACGTCATGGCGGCCCTCCTGGCGCGGCATGTCCCGCTCACCGACGCGGACCAGCGGCTGAGGGCGGGAGACTGGAAATACTGGGCGGGAGCGCTGGACCGCACGCATGAGGAGTTGGCGGGGAAGACGATCGGCCTGCTGGGGTTCGGCCATATCGGAAAGGCCATCGCGGCGCGCGCCAAAGCCTTCGAGATGACGGTCCATGTCGCCAACCGAAGCTCGGTGGCGCCATCCGCCCTGGTCGATCGATCCTTCACCCTGGACAACCTCGACGGCTTCTGGGGCACCGTGGACTTCATCGTCGTATCCGTGCCGCTGACGGCGGAGACGACGGGCATCGTCGGCGCCGACGCCTTCGCGGCCATGAGGCGATCCGCGGTCGTGTTCAATGTCGGGCGCGGTCCGACGATCGACGAGGCGGCGCTCCATGACGCCCTGGCGTCGAAGCGCATCGCCGGTGCGGTCATCGACACTTGGTATCGTTATCCGAAGCCGGGGGAGACGGATGTCCAGCCCTCGCGCCTGCCCTTCAACGACCTACCGAACGTGGTCATGACGCCCCACATGTCGGGCTGGACGAATGGCACGATCAGCCGCCGCCAGAGAACGATCGCCGCGAACGTGGCCCGCCGCGCCAAGGGCGAGCCTTGCGTCAATATCGTGGGCACCGGCGGAAGCTGAAGGGTCGACTCACGCGTCGCCGTCGGGAACGATCGACCAGACTGGCGCGTGGAGTTTCTCCGATTTCGGCTGGATCACCCGGAAGCCCTCGCGGATGGCGCCATCGGCCTCTTCCCGGCTGACCGCCAGCAGCGTGTTGACCGGGTGGTCGCACAGGCTGGCGGCGAACCCGACCTCCTCCCGCGCGACCTCCATCGCGGCGTCCAAATCGGGGGCGCCCAGTTCGGCGAGGAAGTAATCAGCCAAGGCGATCGTCATATCGTCCACCTCGCCCGTATTGGCCTCCCCGACCACCACCAGCGTCGACCACCCGAAGCTGGCCGTGCCCAGGAACCCGTTGGCGAAGGCCTGACGCCGCTTGCCCGTCAGGCCCTCCAGATCCCAATTGATGAACATGAAGGAGCCGGACACCGCCCACTCTCCCGGTTCGGCCGCCCTTTCGAAGATCGCCGGGTCGGAGGCGTCCAGACGGATCGTCCGCGGCAGCTTGGTCATGAGCCCGGTCACGACGCGCCGCCCACGGGCCAGGTCGGATCACGCAAGGCGTCCGATAGCGGGATGTGGTGGATGCCATCCTCGCGCCCGAGCAGCAACCCGCCATCGGCGTCGATCCCGGTGAAGACGCCGGACAGGCGCTCGCCGCGCAGATCCAGCGTCACCACGTCATCCAGGCCAGTGGCGCGGGTCAGCCAAGCCTGCCGCACTTGATCGAAGCCGTCCTCCTGCCATGTATTCATCCAGGCGAGGAAGTGCCGGCTGAAGCTCTCGAGCAGCGGCACCACCTCGACCTCGCCGAAGCCCTCCTCGTGAAGGGCCGTCCGGTCCGGGCGCAAACCGGGATCGTCATCATCGGGATAACCATGGACCTGGATCGTGATCCCCAGAACCATCCAATCTGGAATGGCCTCGGCGCACCGCGTCTCCGCCACGGTCAGGCGGACGCCGCCGACCGTGGCGCCGTTGACCTCGACGCGGTCGGGCCAGCCGAAGGTGACGGGGATGTTCGGCGGCCCCAGGGCGCCCAGCGCGTCGACCAGACCCAGCGACGCGACATGGCAGACCGGCAACGACTGGACGAGTGGCTCGTTTGGTTCCAGGACCACGGCGGCGTCGAGCCGGTCGACTCGCCGGGTCCAGACGAGGGTGCCGGCTTCCGCTCCCGCGGCGGCGAGGGACGAGGCGTGGGCGAAGGCGCCTCCGCGATCATTCCCCACCAGCGGCCCGGGCTCGATCGCGACGGCGCGATAGATCGGCGGAAGCTCGGGATCGGGAGCGTGATTTGAGATAATATCCAACGCCAAGGCGGCACTCTCATGAAGATGGCAAGCTACCATAGATATCGGGGTCTTCCCCTAGGATCGCAATGAAACCTCTCTCCTCAGATCGTGTCCAAGGCCCCCTGGAAATGAATGGCCACACCGTCCTCGTCTGCGACTGCGAGGGCACCATGCCGCTGGACGGCGCCAAACTGGCGGCGGCTTGCGGCTCGGCCGGCACCGATGTCACCGTCGCCACCCAGCTTTGCCGCGCGCAAATCGACCGGTTCACCGCCGCGCTGGATCGGGCGCCGGGGCCGGTGCTGGTCGCCTGCACCCAGGAAGCTCCCCTGTTCGAGGAAACGCGCGAGGACAGCCATCCGGATGCCAAGGTCGGCTTCCTCAACATCAGGGAGCGGGCCGGCTGGTCGGACGAGGCCGCCGACGCGCATCCCAAGATCGCGGCGCTGATCGCGGAGGCGGCGCTCGACCTGCCCTCCGCCAGTTCGATCGAGCTGAAGTCGGAAGGTGTCGCTCTGATCTATGGCCGCGACGAGTTGGCGATCGAGGTCGGACGCCAATTGATGGACCGGCTGGACATCACGGTGCTGCTGACCCGGCCCGATGGCGTGATCCCGCCGCGCACCGCCGAGTTTCCGATCCTCAAGGGCACCATCGCCAAGGCCTCGGGCCATCTCGGCGCCTTCGAGATCGAGGTGGACGACTACGCCCTGCCCTTGCCATCGTCGCGCCGGGCCCTGGAGTTCGGCCCGCCGCGCCGGGGAGCCAAGTCAAACTGCGACATCATCCTGGACCTGACGGGGGGAACGCCGCTGTTCCCGGCGCACGGCAAGCGCGATGGCTACCTGCGGCCCGATCCCGGCAGTCCGGGCGAGGTCCAGAAGGCGGTGTTCAAGGCCTCCGATCTGGTCGGCGAGTTCGACAAGCCGCGCTACATCGACTTCCGGGCGGATCTGTGCGCGCATTCGCGCTCCCGCAAGACCGGCTGCACCCGCTGCCTGGAGGTCTGCCCGACCGGGGCGATCACGCCCGCCGGTGACCATGTCGCGATCGACCCCTTCGTCTGCGCCGGGTGCGGATCCTGCGCCGCCGTCTGCCCGACCGGCGCCGCGACCTACACGCTGCCGACTCCGGAGCCGCTGCTGGAACGGCTGCGCACGCTGCTGATGACCCATCACGGAGCCGGAGGCCGCGACGCCGTGCTGCTGATCCATGACGGCGACCATGGCGATCCGCTGATCGATTCGGCGGCGCGGTTCGGCGCCGGGCTGCCGGCCCGGGTGATCCCCTTCGCCGTCAACTCGGTCACCCAACTGGGCATCGAGACTCTGACGGCGGCCTTCGCCTATGGCGTGGCCGACCTGAGGGTGCTGGTGTCCGCCCGCCCGCGTGAGGACATGCTGCCGCTCGCCCGCAACCTGGGGCTGGCGGAGACGGTGCTGTCCGGCCTGGGCTTCGGGACGGGGCGTGTCGGCTTGATCGAGGCCGACGATCCCGACCTGCTGACGTCCGAGCTGTACGGCATGCCGCGCCGGCCCGGGGTAAAGCCAACGAACTTCCTGGCGCTGGGCGACAAGAAGGGCCTGTCGCGGCTGGTGCTGCGGAAGCTCCACGGCGTGGCGCCCGAACCGGTCCCGGTCCTGCCGCTGGCTTTGGGCGCGCCGTTCGGAACACTGGATATCGACGCGGAGGGCTGCACGCTCTGCCTGTCCTGCGTCTCGGTCTGCCCGACCGGGGCCCTGTCGGACAACCCGGACCGGCCGGTGCTGAACTTCACCGAGGATGCCTGCGTCCAGTGCGGGCTGTGCCAGAACACCTGCCCGGAGAAGGTGATCCGGCTGCGGCCCCAGCTGGACTTCACCGACGCCGCCCGCTCGCCCATCATGGTCAAGGAGGAGGAGCCCTGCCACTGCATCCGCTGCGGCAAGGCGTTCGGCACCAAGGCCTCGATCGACCGGATCGTCGCCAAGCTGGCCGGCAAGCACTGGATGTTCGAGGACAAGTCGATCATCGACCGCATCCACATGTGTGGTGACTGCCGCGTGATCGCCCAGTCGCAGGCGGTGCTGGACCCCTATGCCGGACCACAGCGTCCGCCGACGGTGACGACCGACGACTACAAGTCCTGAGGGCACAAGTCCTGAGGGTTGAGCGGCCAGGGAACCCTTGGCGGGTCGGGGGCATTCTCCGACCAGGGTTCCCAACCGCCGCGAGGACGCAAGCCATGACCGCTTCCCCGACCCCCGACAGGGCAGGACGCCATCGTGTCGTGATCATCGGCGCGGGTTTCGCCGGGCTGGCCGCCGCCAACGAGCTGGGCGGGACGGAGGTCGCCGTCACGCTGATCGACCGGCGCAACTACCACCTGTTCGTTCCGCTGCTCTATCAGGTCGCCAGCGCCGCGCTATCGCCCGCCGACATCGCCGAGCCGATCCGGCGGATCGTCAGCCGCCATCCCAACATCGAGGTGGTGCTGGGCGAGGTCGTGGCGATCGATCGGCGCGGCAGGACGGTGGCGCTGGCCGACGGCCCCGCCATCGCCTATGACCGGCTGATCGTCGCGACCGGCTCGACCCACAGCTATTTCGGCCACGACGAATGGGGACGCCACGCCACCGGCCTGAAGACGATCGAGGACGCCCGGCAAATCCGCGGCCGCGTGCTGATGGCGTTCGAGCAAGCGGAGATCTGCGACGATCCCGCCCGGCAGGAAAGCCTGATGACGACGGTGGTGGTCGGTGCCGGCCCGACCGGCGTCGAGATGTCGGGCGCCATCGCCGAACTGTCGCGCCACACGCTGGCCCGCGACTTCCGCAACATCCGGCCGCAAACCGCGCGGGTCATCCTGGTGGAGGCCGGGCCGCGCGTGCTTCCCGCGTTTCCGCCCGACCTGTCCGACTACGCCCGGCGGGCGCTGGAGCGGCTGGGCGTCACCGTGATGGTCGATACTCCGGTTGAGGACGTGACGGCCGAGGGCGTCACCGTCGGCGGGCGGTTCATCGCCGCCGGGACGATCGTCTGGGGTGCCGGCGTCAAGGCGTCGCCGGCGGGACAATGGCTCGGGGTCGAGACCGACCGGGCCGGCCGGGTCAAGGTCGGGCCGGACCTGAGCGTTCCGGACCAACCGGACATCTTCGTCTTGGGCGACACCGCCCTGGCCCTGAGCGACGACGGCTCCCCCCTGCCGGGGCTGGCGCAGGTCGCCAAGCAACAGGGCGAGCATGTCGGCGGCCACCTGCACGCCCACCTGACCCGGGGCGAGCCGATGCCGCCGTTCAAGTTCAACAACCGCGGCAATCTGGCGACCATCGGCCGCAACTCGGCGGTCGCCGATTTCGGCAAGACCCACCTGAAGGGCTTCGTCGCCTGGGTGCTGTGGGGCATCGTCCACGTCTATCTGCTGATCGGCTTCAGCAACCGGTTCCTGGTCACCGTATAGTGGCTTTTCGCCTACCTGACCTATCAGCGCGGCGCCCGCTTGATCACGGGAGAGCGCAAGGCGGCGGTGCGTGAGACCGAGGACCAGCCCCGCGCGGCGGAATAGCCGCAGTCACACCCCAAGGGTCTGGCGCAGCCGATCGACCAGGGCATCGAGGTCGGCTGGCGCGTAGGGTTCCGCGATGCCGCTGCCCCAGACGGGGTTGGGCCATGCCGGATCGTCGCGGCGACGGGCCACGACGTGGATATGCAGTTGCGGCACGATGTTGCCGATGGCGGCGACGTTCAGCTTGTCCGGATTGAACACGCGCTCGAGGGTGGAGGAGACCAGTGCCACCTCCTCGATCAGCACGGCGCGATCCCCGGTCGACAGGTGGTGGAGTTCCGTCACGTCGAGCCGGGCCGGGACGAGGATCAGCCAAGGCCAGACCCTGTTGTTCATGCAGAGCACCTGACAGAGCGTCAGCGGGCGCACCAGGACCGTGTCGGCCGCCAGCCTTTCATGTAGTTTGAACATCTCGGGGTCTCTCCTTCGCCGCACCTCACAGTCCCTGGACTAACGCCAAAATCCCCCTGTTTGTCGCGTGGTTTCCGTCGATGGAAGGTCGAAACGACATGCGCGTCGTGGCTCTGCTAGCTTTTCTGCTTGTATCGGCTGGCATGCCGTTGGAGGCGGGGGCATCCGAGTTGATGGACGGCGTCGCTCTCAGCCCGTACCAAGCCGATCAAAGCCCACTCCAGGGCCGGCACCCCAGCGCCGAGGACATCGACCGCGACATGGCGGTGCTGGAGGGGCGGGTCGGGAGCCTGCGCGGCTATGGGTCGCTGAATGGCACGGAGCTGATCCCGGCCGCGGCGGCGCGCCAGGGCATGACGGTCACGCAGGGCGCTTGGATAATGGGTTCCTTGCCCGAGGACGAGGCGGAGATCGCCAGTCTGGTGAGGGTCACCCGGCAAAATGCCAACGTGCTCCGCGTGCTGGTCGGCAACGAGGCGATCCTGCGCGGCGACGTGACCGTGGCGCGGCTGATCGAGGCCATCGAGCGGGTCAGGCCGCAGGTCGCGGTGCCGGTGTCGACCGCCGAACCGTGGCATGTCTGGCTGGCCCATCCCGAACTGGCGGCGGCGGTCGATTTCATCACCGCGCATATCCTGCCCTATTGGGATGGCGTGCCGGTTGGTGACGCCGTCGATTACACGGTGATGCGCCACGCGGAGTTGCGGCGGGCATTTCCCGGCAAACCCATCCTGATCGGCGAGGTCGGCTGGCCGAGCGCCGGTCCCAGGCGCGGCGGCGCGGAGGCGTCGCCGGTCAACCAAGCCAGGTTCCTGACCGGCTTCCTCGCCGTGGCGGCCCGCGAAAGGTTGGACTACTACGTCATGGAGGCGTTCGATCAACCCTGGAAAAGTGCCGTCGAGGGAACCGCCGGCGCCTATTGGGGCGTGTGGGACGCCGCGCGCCGGCTGAAGTTCCCGCTACCGGAAAGGGCCGAGTGACCAAAGCCCTCAGGCCGCGACCTCCATCTTCGCCTCGCACAGGCGATCGATGCAGAGTTCCAGGCTGTGGCGCCAAGGTGGGCTGGCGATGCCGTAGACCGACAGCAGGCGCGAGCAGTCGAGGACGGAGTTGAGCGGCCGGACGGCAGGCGTCGGGTAGTCCAGCGATGCGATCGGCCGCAAGCCGGGCGTTCCGCGACCATGCCGGGCCGCCAGGGAGAAGACGGCGCTGGCGAGGCCATACCACGTCATCCGGGTCGATCCGGTGAAGTGGAAGGTCCCGAACAGCCCAGCCTCCGCCGGTGCCGGTTCGGTCAGGATCCGGAGCGCCATGGTGACGAGCGCGTCGGCGATGTCGGCGGCCGAGGTCGGGCAGCCGGTCTGATCGTCGACGATGCCCATTTCCGGCCGCTCCTCGCCGACCGACAGCATGGTCCGCACGAAGTTGTGACCGTGGGGTCCATAGACCCAGGAGGTTCTGACGATGGCGTGATGGTCGGTCGCCGCCCGTACCGCCTGCTCGCCGGCGGCCTTGCTGACGCCGTAGCAGCTCAGCGGATTGATCGGGTCCGTCTCGCGGTAGGCATGGCCGGCGGACTTGCCATCGAACACATAGTCGGTCGACAGGTGGATCAGCGGCACGCCGGCGGCGGCGCAGGCTTCCGCGACATGGGCGGCGCCGTCGCGGTTGACGGCGAAGGCCAGATCCGGCTCGCTCTCGGCGCGGTCGACGGCGGTGTAGGCCGCCGCGTTGATCACCAGGGTGGCGCCGCTTTCCCGGACCATCGCCGCGACGGCGGCGCGGTCGACGATGTCGACGTGGTCGCGCCCTACCGTCCGAACGGTCCAGCCGGCGGGAACGACCGCCTCGCGCAGCGCCGTGGCGACCTGGCCACGATGGCCGAACACCAGCAGCGTCTGGCTGGCGGCGCGGTTTTCAATTGTCTCGATCTTCGTCACGAGGCCACAACCTCCAGCCTGCGAGGGGTTTCGGGAGCGCCAAGGCCGAGACGCTGTCCGCCATAGACGGAGGAGCGCAGCGGCTGCCACCAAGTTTGATTGTGCAAGTACCATTCGATGGTCCGGCGCAGGCCGGCTTCGAAGGTCACCGAGGGGGTCCAGCCCAGTTCGTCCCGGATCCGCGTCGCGTCGATCGCGTAGCGGTGGTCGTGGCCGGGACGGTCGGCCACATGGGTGATCAGGTCGCGGCGCGGGCGCTTGCCCGGCAGCATCCCGTCCAGCGCGTCGCAGATCGCGTGGACGACCTCGAGGTTGCTCCGCTCGGCGTCGCCGCCGACATTGTATTTGCGGCCGACCACGCCGGCGGTCAGGATGCGGACCAGGGCGGTCGCGTGATCCTCGACATAGAGCCAATCGCGGACATTGGCGCCCGCGCCGTAGACCGGCAGCGGCTTGCCTTCCAGCGCGTTGATGATCATCAGCGGGATCAGTTTCTCGGGAAACTGGTAGGGGCCGTAGTTGTTCGAGCAATTGCTGATGACGACCGGCAGGCCATGGGTGTGGAACCAGGCGCCGACGAGGTGATCGGCCGAAGCCTTGCTGGCCGAATAGGGCGAACTGGGCGCGTAGGGCGTCTCCTCGGTGAACTTGCCGGTGGCACCCAGCGAGCCATAGACCTCGTCGGTCGAGACGTGGTGGAAGCGGAATTGATCGCGCCGCCCGCCGGTCAGCCCGGCCCAGTACAGGCGCGACGCCTCCAGCATCACGTAGGTCCCGACCACGTTGGTCTCGATGAAGACGCCGGGGATCTCGATCGAGCGGTCGACATGGCTTTCCGCCGCCAGATGCATGACCGCGTCGGGCTGGTGCTCGCGGAAGACGCGCTCGACCTCCGCCCGGTCGCAGATGTCGATCGGCTCGAACACGGCGCGGTCGCCATCGATCAGGGGAGCCAGGGTGTCGGGATGGGCCGCGTAGGTCATCTTGTCCAGACATACGATCGAGGCGCCGGTATCCCGCAGCAGGTGTCTGCAGACGGCGGAACCGATGAATCCCGCGGCTCCGGTGATGATGATCTTCATCGCGACGTTCCCAGCTCTGGTTGGTACAGGTTTCCCATGATTGTCACGATGGGATTAAGAACAGGTCACGCGACTCGGAGAAAACGCCGTCGTCATTGCTGGTATCCACATCCATTCGAGGGTCCGGATGGCGGCCCGGCCACCGCGTGGGCCGTTTTTCCGCCGGAAGGCATAGAAGATCTACCACCTATGTGTGAATCGTATCTTAACTACGATTCACCATTCCAGGGATCCTGGCGCAATTTAAAGTTGATCAAAGCATCACATATCGATCCCTGATGATCATACCGGAGCGTTGGGAACACGCCTGATCCTCCCCCGCTGCGAGATGTCTCACCAATATGCGGATTTCGGTGTTGTTGGCGGTCATATTACCCCCTTAGAATACCTCTTCAGTTGTACTACTTCCCGCGACAAAGAGCGCGGCTGAGGCGAGGCACTCCATCGTGACGTCCGAAGCTCCCGTCTGCGTGATCGTCGTCAACCACAACGGTGGGGAGTTGCTGCGCCGTTGCCTGGATGCCTTGGCCACCCAAACCACGCTCCCGAAGGAGATCGCGGTGGTCGACAACCTGTCGACCGACGGTTCCACCGTCTTCCTGGAGACCTTGTCCGAGCCGCTGGCGTCGCGGGTCCGGCTGATCTCGCCGGGACTGAACCTGGGTTTCGCCGCCGCCAACAATCTGGCGGCCGGACGGACCTCGCAGCCCTGGATCGCGACGCTCAATCCCGACGCCTTTCCCGAACCGGACTGGATGGCCTCGCTGATTGACGCGACGCGGCGGCATCCCGGTGTCGCGATGTTCGGTTCGACCCAATTGGACGCGGGGAACCCGCTGCTGCTCGACGGCGCCGGTGATGTCCTCCACGCCAGCGGCTTGGTTTGGCGCGGCCATCATGGCGCGGCGCTGGCGGAGCTTCCGGCCGAGGGGGAGGTCTTCTCGCCCTGCGCGGCCGCCGCTCTCTACCGGCGCGACGCCTTCGAGGCCGCCGGTGGGTTCGACCCGTCGTTCTTCTGCTATTGCGAGGATGTCGATCTGGGCTTCCGCCTGCGCTTGGCCGGCGAGCGTTGCGTGCAGGTGACGGCGGCTCGGGTCCACCATGTCGGCTCCGCGATCACCGGGCGCCGCGGCGGGTTCGCCACCTATCACGGGACGCGCAACCTGATCTGGATGTTCGTCAAGAACATGCCCACTCCCTTGCTGGCGCTGCTGACGCCGGTACATCTGGCGCTCAACGCGGTGCTGCTGGCACGGGCCCTCGTCCTGGGACAGGCGGCCCCCGCTCTGCGCGGCTCGTGGGACGCCATCCGTCATATCGGGCCAGTGCTCGCCAGCCGGAAAGCCATCCAGGCGCGGCGGCGCCTGTCCACCATCGGCGTCGCCCGGGCGCTCGACTGGTCCATCGCCGGGATCATCCGCCGGCGGGCCCGGTCGCTGCCAATCCCGCGATCCCTGTCCTTTCCCCCGCCGCTCGGCGGTTCCGACCCGATCGCCTCCGACATGCCCAAGTGAACGCCGCCGGAATTATCCGGCTTTCAGCAACGCATTGGACGACAAGGTCATATTTGAATGAGCAAGGTCATTTACCTCGATTCGAAGCGCCGGCGGCAGCCTCCCGTGCCGGCGGATCCGCCCGGCGCCCCGCCCGAGATCGAAACGCCCAGTCCGGCACGGCCCAGCCGGCCCCTCGTCACCGTAGTCATGGTGAGCTACCATACCGGGCCGGTGCTGGAGGACGCGATCGCAGCCGTGCTCGCGCAGGACATCGCAATCGAACTGATCCTGGTCGACAACGGAAATCCCGCTCCGGTGACCGCTGGCTTGGTGGCTCGCTGCGCCGAGGATCCCCGGATCAAACTGGCGACCGGTCACGGCAACATCGGCTTCGCGGCCGCTTGCAATCTTGGCGCCAAGGACGCCCAGGGCGATTTCCTGTTGCTCCTGAATCCCGATTGCGTCCTCGATCATGGCGCCTTGGCCGATCTGATCCGGCTGATACCGAAGACGGCCCACCCGTGGGTCGCGGGGTGCAGGATCGTCAATCCGGACGGAACCGACCAGCGGGGCTCGCGGCGCGAGTTGCCGACCCCTTGGCTGACATTGGTGGAGGCGTTGCGGCTCGACCGGCTGGCGCCGAACCATCCCTATTTCCGGCGGCTGAACCAGCACGACCAGCCGATACCCGAGGCGGTGACCCAGGTTCCCGCCGTCAGCGGCGCCTGCATGCTGATGCCGGTGGACGATTACCGGATGCTTGGCGGCATGGACGAGGGCTATTTCCTGCATGTCGAGGATCTCGACCTGTGCTTCGCCATGACGAGGATGGGCGGCTCCGTCCTGTTCGTTCCGCAGGTCAGCCTGATCCATTATCGGAGCACGAGCGACGCGTCGATCGCCAAGGTCGAATGGTTCAAGGCCAAGGGCTTCACCCGCTATTTCCGGAAGAACTTCACCGGGCTGTACCCGAGCCTGTTTCTGACCGCCGTCAATTGCCTGGTCTGGCTTTACTTCCTAATGCGCCTGTCCAGCCTCGCCCGAACGGCGGTCACCGACCGGCTGAGCCGGATGTTCCGCCGCGCCAAGGGGGATCAGGCGGCGGACCCATCCGACGTCGAGGCTCGAAAACGAGGGCGGAAGGGCTGGGCGGCATAGCCCAGCAGCCGGACGGCGTCGCCACCGTCGAAGGCGAGATCCTGGTTCATCCGGGCGAACAGCGCCGGGCTGTAGGCGACGCCCGTGACCCGCCGCGCGAGGCCGATGCCCTGGGCCAGCAGTCCGGCGGGCAGCGGCAGGATCCGCACCGGCCGGTCGAGCGCCAGGAAGATGCGCCGCACCATCTCGCGGTAGGTCAGGGTCTCGCCACCGGGCAGATCGATCAGACGCCCGGACGCGAGCGGATTGTCCAGTGCCGCCACGATGGCCCCGGCGACATCGTCGGCGTGGATCGGCTGGCGCAGGCCGGAGGCCGGCATGCCCACGGGAAAGAAGCCGAACCGCTCGATGAAGCGGGCGATCGCCGTGACATTCGCGTCGCGGTGTCCGTCGTGGATCAGGGTCGGCCGCAGGATGGTCCAGGGGATCGAGGCTTCGGCGCAGAACGACGCGATCGCCGACTCGGCGTCGCCCAACCGCCGCGCGACCGCGCGTTCCTCCGGATCGGCGCTGTCGGACTTGGCCAGCACGCTGGTCGATCCGAGCGCCACGATGCCTGCGGCACCCCTAAGGCACGGCAGCAGCCTGGGCAGAAGCCAGAGGGGCAACAAAGACAGCACGGCGGCTCCCGGTTCGACCGTCCATCCACCCGGATCGGTGGCGTCGAGTTGGAGCCATCCGAAACCATCCTGGGCGCCGCTTGGTGGCGGGTTCCGTCCGGTGCGGATCCCGCGGCACCCCAAGCCGTTCAAGCGATCGACCAGGAAGGGGCCGACCAAACTACCGCCGCCAAGGACGACGACCGGTTTCGGTGATGTCCTGGGTGTTTCCATGGGCACGGTTCCTCAGCGCGGACGGCAGATGAAGGCGGCTTCGTTGTTCAATGCCAGTGGCAGATGGCGGAACGGGACGCCGAATCGTTCCTCAACCCTGAAGCGCCGCGCCAGTTCCTCCCCCAGCCGCCGATGATCGAAGCCGATATGGGAGTAGATGTAGCGCCCTTCCGGTGTTTCGCTGACCAACCGCGGCGGCGCGCGTCCGCGAAGCACCGATCGGATGGTTCGGGTCGAGACCGATTCGGACCCCGCCATCCAGCGGAAGAGACACTTGACCGCGCCGGCCAATCCCAGTTCGACCGGCACGGCGACGATGATCCGGGTGTCCGCGCCGGCCAGTTCGGTGATCCGGTCCAGCGCCACGGCCAAGTCGGCGTCGTCCAGGTGCTCCAGGACCTCCATGCAGAAGATGTGGGAGAACCGTCTTGGCGTCGTCCCATCGACGGCCAGCCGATCCAAGCCCTCGGTGTCGCCGATCAGGTTCGGCCGGTCCGGGCCGGTTTCGAACTGCGCCGCCATGGAGCCGAAAGGCTCGTATCCAATCAATCGATCCGGGGCGATGCCGAGGCTCTGGAGCAGGCGCAGGAAAAAGCCATCGCCACACCCATAATCGAGCACCGAAACGTCGGATCCGTCCGACACCAGCCGAAGCATCGCCTGATAGCGATGCCGCTGGACCAGCCGCTTCAAGCGGTTATGGGAATGATAGGTCAATTCGGCGTAAGTCATGAAATTCCACGTCAAGAGACCGGTGGCCGTTCGATTCCGTTCGAAAAATCATATTGAGTGTCAATCGTTCTGGATTTAGACCATCCGCCAATGCTTCATGCAAGCGCTTCTCTGTTTGTGACCGAGCCGTTAATTTCTTATTTGGATGCGACATACTCCGATATGAGAACACCGGGATATCTTTCACCAAAACCAGGATGGTACCCATACCCGGTCGCCGTGATGCTGGTAGCACTGTATGTCAACACGTTCGAGATCTGGGGTCTGCTGGTCGCCGCGACCGGCGCCCGGAACGCGGCGCTGGTCCCCTTCGCGGTACTGGGCGTGGCCGTGACCGTGGCGATCATGCTGGGATGGCGGATCAGGCGGAGCGGCACCGCAGGGATCGACCTCGGGGCCCTCGCGGGGGCGCTCGCCCTGATCGCGCTGGGCTTGCTGATCACCGACCCGGCGTACCCGGCCAAACGGATCCATGTGCCGCAGTACCTGCTGCTCTCGCTGGTGCTGCGGCGCGCCTTGTCAGATCACGTGGGCGGATGGGCCCTGACCGTCGCCACCGCCTTGCTGACCGCGCTGTTCGGCATCCATGACGAACTGCTCCAGGGACTTCATCCCCATCGGACCTATGGGCTCCGCGATATCCTGGTCAATGGCGTGTCGGCGGCGGCTGGCGCGGCGCTCGCCCGCGGCATCGGGCTGTGGCCCGGCCCAGACCGGCCGTTCGCCGTCGACGCCAAGCTCGTGACGGCGGGCGTGGCGCTGGCGCTGGCGGTGGCCTTTCCCATGGTGACCCTGGTGGCCTATCGCAACGCGATGCCGCCCCCGTGGCTGGGCGTCCCGGTCCTGGCAGTTTCCGTTCTCCTCCTGATCGGATGGGGAATCCCCCGTCCCGCCGATCCAGCGTCCCGACGCCTCGCCGCCGTCTTCGCCTGGACGGCCCTTCCCCTCGCCCTCTATCCGGTGATCCCCCATGTCACGCCGCTGGTTTTCAATTAGCCTCGTCCTGGCGCTCGGAGCGCTCGGCGCCGGAGGATACCTCACCTGGAGCCGGCTGGCGCGGCCGGAGCGGCTCAACGTCATCGTGCTGACGGTGGAAAGCTTCCGCGCGGACTTCATCCGACCCGACATCACGCCCAATCTGCTGGCCGCCGCCCGGTCGGGATCGCGTTTCACCAACCACCACACCCTCTCGGCCTGGACGGCGCCGGGCGTGATCTCCGTGCTGACCGGCACGGGACCATTCGAGCAAGGGGTCCAGGCCCAGCGCCAGACGGTGCCCCTGGACTGGAAAACGCCGCTGGAGACCCTGTCCGACGCCGGCTGGCGGGTCGCCGGCCTGCAAAGCTTCATGCAGATCGACACCTTCCGCGGCCTCGGCCTGACCGTCGAACCGGGAGAGGAGCCGGTTCCCTGGCTGGGGAGGCAGGTCGGCGCGACGTCGCCCTTCGTGCTGTGGCATCACTATCTCGGCACCCACCTGCCCTATCAGCCGTCGCCGGCCCACATGCCCGATCTCGACGCGCTGCTGCCGCCGGGCGACTCGGCGGCTCGGGAACGGATGGAGGCGGTGAGGACTCGGCCGACGGTCCGCCACGGCACCGTCGCCTTCCAGCCGACCGACGCCCCGGCGGTGGCCGCCCTCCACGCGGCGACCTATCGCGAGTTCGACGACTGGTTCGGCGCTTTTTGGGCCTTCTTCCGCGCCAGCGAACTGGATCGCGACACCATCCTGGTGGTGACGGCCGACCATGGCGACGAGCATTTGGAACGCGGCCATGTCGGCCACGCCTCCACCACCCATGCCGGACACCTGTACGAGGAACTGGTCCACATCCCCTTGTTCATCTGGACGCCCCCGCCGGACGGCAGGCGAAGGGACAGCGATCGGGGTGAAGACCGGGGGGAAGGCCGGGTGCTAGACGCGCGGACCGATCATCGGGACATCATGACCACGGTGATGCGGCGGCTGGGCGTGAAGCCGGAACTGCCGCTGGCCGGGCGCGACCTGCTGGCCGACCCGATCGGCCCGGGCCAACCCTGGATGGCGCTGACCAGCAAGGCGGGCTTCCAGGAGGAGGACCCGGAGGCCATCAGCGAGTACAGGACCGCGATCGCGGAGGGTCCCTGGAAACTGCACCTGGACCATCGTGACGGCGCCGTGGCCGCGCGCCGGCTGTTCGACCTCTCGGCGGATCCAGGCGAACTCCGCGATCTGGCGGCGCTCCATCCCGAAATCGTGGACCGCCTCTCGGCGCCGCTGGAGGCGGCCTTCGCCACCCGCCGCGTCATCGGCCCGGGGGCTCGAAGCGGTGGCGGCGACGGTGAGGCGCCGGTCTGGCGGACACCGGCTGGCAGCGCCACCGTTCCGTTCGAGGCGGTCGCACAGGGTTTCCGGATGGAATGGACCGGGGCGGAGGCCGGCGACCATGTCATCCAGTACGAGGCCGGCGAAGGGCTGCTGAGCCTGAAGGGCGAGTTGGACGTGCGGGGAACGGCGCGGGAATTCGGCCCGATCGATCAAGCCTATTGGAAGACCTTCATCCTGCCCTATGGCAAGGTCCGACTCCGCGTTGGACTGGCGGGGCGGAGCGACCGGTGGAGCGAGTGGGTGGTCATGACGCCGGTGCCCTAACCGGACGCCACGCCATCTCGTTCACGCCACGGGCACGGTCATGGCGACCGGGGGGACAACGTCGCGCGGAGGACGGGATCGGACAGGAAACGCGGCAATGCCTGGACCTGATCGGTGAAGCGCGCGGTCAGCGCCGGATCGCCGATCCGATCGAGAAGCCGCACCGCCGCGGCCGTGAGCCGCAGGCAGGGGTCGGCGAGAGCCTTGCCGATCAACGCCGCCAGCCAGTCGGGAGCGGTCACCTCCACGGGCTTTCCCGCCTCACTCTCCAGAATGGCGAGTTCCAGCGCGCCAACGCGGGCGGAACAGGCCGGGTGCGCCGCCAGAAGCTCGACACCGATCCTGGACGATTGGCCATCCACGGCCGGGTCGCCCAGGGCCAGCAAGCGGGCGTGAAGCCAGGGTTGGCCCACGGGTTGGCGCGCCGCGAGGTCGCTCGCCACGCCGTCCCTTATCGCCCGCCGGAAGCCAGCGTCCGACGTCAACGCCCGGCAACGGACGACCTGGAGGAGCGAGAAGCCGGTCGCGAAATCCCGGTCGGGCACAGCCCTGAGCAGCGCCGGCAGACGATCCGGCAGCCAACGCCCCAGGGAACGCCAGGCGGCCAACGCGACCTCGCCAGCGCCATGCATCGGAGCGGCGCGCTGGAGCAGGGATGCCGGATCATCCTCGCCATGCATCTCGTTCGCCAGCGTTTCCGGCGGGGGCGGAGGACAGGCGTAGTCGCTGGAGGCGTCGCGCCGGTAGGGGGCACCGCCGGCGGGTCCTTCGGGCCGATCGAGATCGACGGCGATGGACTCGCCAGCGCGGATGAAGCGGTCTTCCGGATCGGCGCCGAGCAGGAAACCCGGTCCCGGCAAGCCACGCGCGACATGGTCCTGTCCCCACCCATCGGCGCCAAGCGAGAAACGGTCGGAACCACCGCCATCGAGCAGGAAACCGATGCCGTTCGCGGTGCCCGCTCCCTGCGCCAGGTCGCCGGCCTCGTAAGCGTCGTCGCCGCCATCATCCACGAGCGCGCCCAAGCCCAAGTCGAGCCCCATGCCCTGTCCGACACCCTGCCGGGCGACATGGCCGTCGTTACCTCCCGCATCGGTCAGGAGCCCGATGGCGCCATGGACGCCGGCGCCCTGGACGTACCGGGTACCCTGGTATCGATCGTCGCCGGCACCGTCCAGCAGCACGCCGATGCCGTGGAAGTATCCCGCCCCCTGCCCGAACATCTCGACGGCATAGGTGTCGTCGCCCGAATCGTCGCGCAGGATCCCGATCCCGCCGCCATGGGTCGACCGCAAGCCTGCCGCCATTCCCTGAGCCAGACTGATGCCGCCGTCACGGCCGATGGTATCCTGAGGTCCCGACGCGACATAGCCGTCGGCGCCGGCGAGATCCCACAGCACCGCCAGCCCTCCGACCTGACCGAACCCCTGCCCCCGGTCGCCGATATCGTAAAGGTCGTCCCCGGTGCCGTCGATCAGGACGGCGACGCCCTCGGCGGCGGCCGCTTGGGCGAAGCGGGTGGCGAGATAGCGGTCGTGACCTGTCCGATCGATCAGCAGGGCAACCCCGCCCAAAGCGGCGGCCTGGGCTCCCACGCCCCCTTGGTGGATGTCGTCACCGTCGAGATCGATCACCGCCGTGAAGGACCGGACCGCCAGAGCCCCACCGGCATAGTGGTCGGCACCCGCGAGATCGATGATGGTCAATTGGCCGTTCACCACCGGCCCGGTGAATTCGTAGGTGTCGTCGCCACCGGGATCCAGGATCAGGATCACGTCCGGACCGATCCGGTGGTGGTCGTGACCCAATGTCCCAATGATCATCTTTCCCCCCGGAGCCTCCCAAATCCTGGCACCACCGAAATCGATGGCGGCCCGACCCCGGAGATCATCGATCAGGGTGATCGCCGTCCGGATCAGCGACGGAGCCAATGACCGCATGGCGTCCCCAGTGGCAGCACCACCGACCGCCTTCAAGGTCGCCGCGGTGGGGCCACCGGACGCGAGGTCGTCAAGCAGGGCTGAAATGTCGCGGGGGGACGGAGCGGCGGGAACCCCCGCCAGAAGGGCGCCGACCCCCGCGGCATAGGCTGTCAGCGTGGCATCCAGCGTGCGCTGCGCCGAATCGGAGGTTCTGGAGCGTCCCCACTCCCACATCTTGTCCGCGATTTCGTCAAGCCGGAGCCTCGCCGACACCCGGTCGACGAACGCAGCCCCGCTGGTGACGGTTTCGATCGGGTTTGCCAACCCCGCCGCGAGATCGGCCGTTATCTCCTCGGCCTCCTCGAAGGCCTCGGCCTTGAACAGGTTGTTCGGCACCGACAGCGCCTCGATGCCGAAAGCCTTGGCCGATGCCGCGCGTGTCAGGCGGACGCGCCAGTCCGGTTCGACCGCCCAAGCCGGAGTTGGGCTTCCAACGACTGCCAGGAAGATGGCGAGAACCAAGGCGGCGGACAGCGGGCGCGAGAGTGTCGAAGGTCTCAAGCAGAGATCCTTGCCAGGAGGAACGTGACCCTAGAAACGAGCAAGGACCCCATCCCGAAGGATGGAGCCCCTGTCCGGCTTGAATTCCGGTCCTCAACGCTCCAGCCGAAGCTGAAGCGGTCGAGATCAGAACTTGTAGCGGAGACGAACGTAGCCGACGTGACCGTCGCTGGAGTCCGTACCCTGGTAGTCGTAGTTGCCAGAGATCGAAAGCTTGTCGTTCGACAGGAAGGTCAAACCCAGACCAACGTTGTAGATGTTCTGGCTCGGCTTGGCCCCGGTGATGGTCGAGCTCAGCTCCGGCAGGTTGACGAGGCTGAACCCGGTGCTGGGAGCGTCGTCGTTGAATTCCCGCGTGAAGCCAACGCGCAGTTCCGGGATCAGGCGACCGCCGTCGATGGCCACCGGGTAAGCGATGCGCAGGCCGATGCCGCCCTGGACCGAGGTGGTGTCCGAGGAGTTCATCGCGGCACCGTTCGAACCGGTCTCCTTGTAGCTGTCCGTCTCGGAGTAGGCATACTGCAAGAACAAGCTCGGGGTCAGTTCGACACCGCTGAAGGTCTTGGTCATGCCACCGGTGATACGGGCGCGGTAGGAGGACGAGTCGTAGTCGGCCGTGAGGTTCTCGATCGAGCTGAAGCCGCTCGACGGCTGGGTGACACTGAACCGGCGGGTCTGGTCGTTGTTGCTGAAGCCGTAGCCCAGTTGGGCGTCCACGTAGAAGGGAGCCGGGTTGTAGCTGGCGTACAAGGTCGCCTGATAGCTGTCGACTTCCGACTTGTCGCCGACCGATTGGTTCTTGCCATCGATGTCGGTGGTGGCGTAGCCGAGGGCCAAACCGACACGGAGGTTGTCGGCGACCACCGTATCGGCGCCGACCGTCAAGCCGCGGGTGTCGGCCTTGTAGCCGGACACGCCGTCCTTCAGATCCTGCGTGAAGGTCGAGAGGTAGGGCAGCGCCCACATTTCGATGCCACGACCCACCATGTCACCGGCGGCCATACCCGTCTGGCTGTCCTGCGAGCGGAGGGAGGCCACGCGGTTGCTGACCGTCGTCGAGGACGACGCGCCGATGGCGTTGGAAACGCCAGCGCTGGTCGAGCTGATGCTGAAGTCGGGCGTCAATTCCGTGACGTACTGCGAGACGATGTCACTGACTTGGGCCGGGGTGAGCGTGACCGTCTGGCCGCCGATGACGACCGTGGGGTTCTGCAAGACCGACAGGATACTGCCCATCGGCGTGGTGGCGCCAACCCTGGTGATGCTGCCCTGAAGGCCAGTCGATGAATTCACGATCGTGGTCAGAGCGGTGGAGAGCGCCGCCGACGTCGCGGCAACCGAAGGACTGCCCACGGTCACGATGGTGCCGTTGGTGATGCCGTCCAGCGTCTTCTTGACCGTCGAGTCCGGAGCGAGACCCGATTCACGAACGAGTTTCAGCAGGTTGCCGCTCTGCGAGAGGGCGAACTTCTCAAGCGTGTTCGTGCCGTCCACGCTGGTGCTCGAGGCCACCGTGAGGGCGCCCGTCGATTCGAGGACCGTGAACGAGGCGCCCGGAGCGATCGAAAGCGTCCGCGACGCCTTGGTGTCCGGCGCGACCTTGCCAGCGACGTTGGCCGTGCCCGAGACGGACAAGGAACCCGACGCGGCGTCGGTGATCGTGAGCGCCAAGGTGCCGGTCTGAACGTAATTGCCGGTGATCGTCTGCTTCGACGCGCCGACGTTGAGGGTGCCGGCGTTGGTCACCGTCGCGGCGGCGATGGCGGCCTGCTGCTTGACCGTGGCGCCGGAGCTGATGTTGAAGGCGGTGGCACCGGTGACGGCCTGCGCCAGCGTCGTCGTGCCGGTCTTCGCGTTGAGCGTGCCGATGCCGGAGAACGTGCCGCCGGTGGTGAACGATCCGGTGCCCAGATCGAAATTGACCGTGTCCTTGCCGTCGCCGCTGACATTGCCGGTGATGCTGCCACCGGTGATGTTCAGGACGTCGGTGCCCGAGCCGAACAGGATCTGGCCGACGATCTTGCCGGAATTGTTGATCGTCAGGTTCGCCTTGCTGAGCGAGGCGTCGATCGCCTTGCCCGAGCCATCGCTGGCGCCGCCCTGGATCGTCCCGGAGTTGGTGATCCCATCGGTGATGGCGCCGTCCGCGCCCAGATAGATCGCCGTGCCGGTTTCGGAAATGATCGTTCCGCTGTTGGTGATGCTGCGCATCGCCCCATACACGGAGATCGCGTTGCCGCTGTCGCTGGAGATCGTGCCCGCGTTGGTGATCGTCGTGCCGGCCGTGTCGATGCCGGCCACGTTGGTCGCCACGATGATGCCGTCGGCGCCGCCGGTGCCCTTGATGACGCCCTTGGCGTTGTTGATGATCTCGGCCCGGCTGGCGACGTAGATCGCCGCGATGTCGCGCGCCGTGTTGCCGACGTTCCGGCTGGCCTCGATCGTGCCGTCGTTCTCGATCCGCGTACCCGCCGAGGCGACGCCGGTGACGACGATGGCCGAGGCGTTCACGCCGCGGATCGTGCCTTCGTTCTTGATCGAGCCGCCACTGACCAGCTCCAGCGCGACGGGAGCGTTGTCGGTGCCGACAATGGTCCTGTTCGCCGCGACGGTCGTCGCCGTGGTGACCGTCGCCACGGCCGTGACCTGTCTGACCTCCGCGTAAGCGCTGCTCACGCCGGAGAATACGGCGCTGAAGGCGAATACGGATGTGGTTGCAAGCAAGACCGCCTGCTGCCTATGACGTCGGTTAATCAACATTAATGAGCCCCCTGCGGCGAATGCGGCAACGTTCTACAAATTTCGAACTGCGTACCTAACCACTAAACAATCAGGAGGAAACTAGCAAGCTCTGATAATCGTGATGAGTGCATAGCTGCACAACTAACCGGATTTGTGTCATGCGAGCCACATCCCAAGGGTGATTATCGGAATATGATGAAAAGTTTGAAACACTAAGGATGCGCCAACCAAGGCTCGATGCCTAAAAACAGCGTTAATGTAAAGTTTAGTTCTCGTCACGATAGTAGCCAACGCGCCGCCCGATATAGAGGGCGTGTGCCGATTGGACGACCGGCGCAATCCGATCAGGCGGGTGCCGGGAAGGATGCCGCCCCGGAAGCCTCGGCTTGGCGGCGTCCGCGCCACCGCAATGTTGAGTGCCCCCGCGGGCCGCCGAGAGGATCACCTGGTGTCAGCGAGAACGCACATGCCGAAAAGCGCCCCACCGTCCCCAGACGAGGATCGCGCCCCGGGTGTCCCCCATGTTTCCGGGGTGGACGACGCCGTGCCTCAAACCCCGTGGAATTGGTTGTCCCCCGCGGCCGGCCTGATCGTGTCCCTGTCGTTCCTCATCTTCATCCCGGCGTTGAAGCCCTTCGCCTTCGGCGTCTGGTACCAGTCCGAACCCGTGGTCGCGGCACTGCTGGCCGCCGGGGCCGCCGCGACACTGTGCCTCGCCTTCATGGCAGCGACGGGCCACCGGGTCGCCGGTGCCGTGACCCATCCCCTGACGCTGGTCACCCTGGCGATATCGCTCTGGTCGATGATCGCGTCGCTCGCCACCCCCCTGCCGGCGCGATCGCTGATGGGTCCGCCCCAGACCGGCGAAGGAGCCTTGTGGTACGCGGCGCTCGCGGCTCTCACGGCGCTGGCGCTGGCGGTCTGGCCGATCCGCGCGATCAGGCGCGCGATCGTCGGCTCCGCCACCGTGACCGGGCTCATCCTGATGGGCCTCAACATCAGCGAACCGATCGGCTCCCCCTGGAGGCCGGTCGTCTGGCCGGAATTCGCGGCCGTCCTGGGCCTCTTCGTCATCGTCATCGTCGCGGGCGACTCCGGTATCCGGTGGCCGGCGCCGCTGAGGAAACGGCTGGCCGGCATCCCGATGGCCGGACCCACGCTGCTCCGGCTGACGCGCGACTCCGGCCCGCTGCGCGCGCTGGTGGCGGTGGGCCTGGGTGGCGCGATCGTCGCCACATCGCAGAACAAGACGGCGATGGGAATCGCCGTCGTCGCCATTCCCGCCCTGCTCGCGCTCTCGCCGCTGGTTCGGAACCGCCGTCATTGGCGCGCCCTGGCGATGCTGGCGGCGTTGGGTTCCACGATCGCCGTTCCCGCCGGCATGTACTGGCTCGGCACGCAAAAGGGTCTCGAATCACCCCTGTCGCGCACCGAGATGATCGAGGTCGCGTTCCGGGCGCTCCGCTCCGACCCCATGCTGCTGGCGCACGGAACCGGCTGGGGAGCCTTCAACGACGTGCTCTTCCGGTACCTGGACGAGGTGCGGGATGTCCGGGCCGTCACGGAGACATGGCAGCAGTCGCTCGAGAACACCGGCGGTGGAGCCTTCCATACCCACGACACCTATCTCGAGGCCTTGCTGTCGACGGGGCTGCCGGGTGCCCTTCTCGTGCTGGCGCTTCCCATCACGGCGATCCTGTGCGCGCGGCGGCGCTCGGATGGCCTCGTTTGCGCCGTCTGGGTCGCCATCGCCGGTTTGATGGCCGCTTGGTTCACCTTGCCCATCGCCGTCCCATTCCAGGCGGTCGCGTTCGCCGCGACGGCGGGCGGCGCGAGACGGCGGGACGGTCCGGTGCCGTGGCTCGCCACCCGCGTGGCGGGACGTTCCCTGATGACGGGCGCCGCCCTGGCGGTCGCCCTGGCGCTCGCCGCCGGATCGGCCTTGACGCTGCGCGTGGCGTTCGACTCCGAACGCCTGCTGGCGGTGCTCAGGGAGGGCCGCGGCCCGACGCCCGACCTGCCCCCCCATCTGATCTCCGATGGCGGACAGGGTGGCGCGCATCTCTGGTGGATAGCCCTGGATCTGACGCATGATCTGGCGGCCAAGGGCGAGCGCGGGCAACCCCTGACGGCCAACGAGGTCTTCTGGTTCGAGGCGCTGATGCGGGCGGTCGACCGGCACATCGCCGATCTTCCATCGAGCATGCGGCTGAAATCCTTGTCTTTGATCATGCGCGACGAACTCGCGACCAAGATGGGAGACCCCCAACTCGAC
Organism: Skermanella stibiiresistens SB22; assembly: GCF_000576635.1. Taxonomy (GTDB): domain Bacteria; phylum Pseudomonadota; class Alphaproteobacteria; order Azospirillales; family Azospirillaceae; genus Skermanella; species Skermanella stibiiresistens. The sequence continues at coordinate 159,781 of NZ_AVFL01000004.1, read as the reverse complement.
CGGCTGCGCGAGTGGGAAATCCCCGCGTGGGGTCAGAAACTCCACGCCTTGCTGGACCAGATGCCGAACCGGGTCGATCTCTCCGTCCCCTTCCTCGACCTGCTGGTCAACTCCAACAACGGTCCGGTCGCGATCCGGGTCGGCAACGAACTCCTGGCGCGCAACCCGGACGATCCCGTGGCTTTGTGGTTCACCGGCGTCGCCATGGCGGCCACCCCCGAATGGGGCAATCTGGGACAGGCACGCCTGCTGCGCGCGGCGGACACCGGTATCGAGCGGGTGCTCCCCCTGTCACCCGAGCTGCGGGGCAAGCTCCGCCGCATGAACCGCACCATCCGCCATGATTGACTGGCTGGTTTCCCGCCGCGGCGCGGGTCGCGCGGCGATGCTCGCCGGGTGGCTCGCGGCGGCGGCCGTCCTGGAGGGCTGCACGGCCAATCCGGCCGAGCGCGCATCGGTGGCCGAGGGAATCGCGGCGGCGGGGCGCCTGGGCAGGACGTCCGTGCGCGCCGGCGGTTTCGTCCTCGCGGCGTGGTCACGGATCGAGGCGCCCGACCAGCCGGTGCGCGTCTATATCGAGGGCGACGGCTACGCGTGGTCGTCACCCAACGATCCCTCGGACGACCCAACGCCGCTCAACCCCCTGGCGCTGCGCCTGGCCGCGCGTGACGACGGCCCCAACGTCCTCTACCTGGCCCGACCGTGCCAGTTCCGCCCGGCCGGAACGCGAGACTCGTGCGAGCGGACCTTTTGGACGTCGCGCAGGCTGTCGGAGCCGGTGATCGCCGCGCTGGACATGGCGATCGATCGTCTGGCGCCGGCCTCGGCTCCCACGCGCCGGCTGGTGCTGATCGGATATTCCGGCGGCGGCGGCGCCGCCGTCCTGCTGGCGGCGCGACGAACCGACGTCGCCGGCGTGGTCAGCGTGGCGGGCAACGTCTCCATAACGGCGTGGACCGCCCATCATCGCCTGTCGCCCTTGACCGGATCGCTCGACCCGGCGGATTGGGCGGCGCGCCTGGGCTCGGTGCCACAGCTTCACCTGATCGGCGGCGACGATCGGATCGTTCCCCGGCTGGTCGCCGACGGCTTCGCCCGGCGTGCGGCGCCAACCGCCTGCCTCCGGATCGAGACGCTCGCCGGTGTCAGCCACGACAAGGGCTGGCTGGAGGCTTGGCCCGCGGCCCTCGAACGGATCCCGACCTGCGTCGCCACGCCGCGGCAGGCGCCGCTTTGACGACATGTGACACGTAATGACAGCTGGAAAGACCGTCATGAGGCATTCGATGATCCGGCCCCCCGGTTCCAAGCTCGCCATGGGCCTTCGCGCGGGAGTGGCGCTGGGGGTCACATTGGGAGTGGCCGTGGCGACGACTCCGGCCCACGCCGCCGAGAAGGCGCGTGCGGCCAAGCCGACGCAAGCCCCGGCGGCTTCGGCACCCACCGAGGAGTGGGCCGCCACCGCCGTCACCAAGGAGACCGGCGAATTCGATTACTGCGCGGTCGGCGCCCGGTTCGCCAACGACCACGCCCTCCTGATCGCCAGGAACCGCGCCGACGAGATCGTCGTCATCGTCGGACTGCCCGACTCGAAGTTGAACCCCAAGTCGCTGCTGCCGACCAAGCTGACGATCGATCAGCGGTTCTCGCGCCAGGGATCGGCGCTCGCCACCCGGCCAACGGCCATGGCGATCAGCCTCGGCAAGGACCCCGAGTTCCTGGATGCCGTGCGACGTGGCAACACCTTGGCGATCAGCAATTCGGCGACCAAGCTGACACTCAGCCTCCGCGGCAGCGCCGGCGCCTTGGGCGACCTGAACGACTGCGTCGCGACGGTGGGCAAGTCGGTCGCCAATCCCGTAACGGTGGCGTCCGCCCCGCCCCTGCCCAACACCATGGCGGCTCCGGCCGCGATGCCGGAAACGATGCCGGAGCCGGTTACACAAACGGTGCCTGAGGTGCCCGCCCAGGATCTGGGAGCCGCGCCAGCGCCAACCTCCAAAAGCCCCGCCGTCGAAAGCTCCGCCGCCGAAAGCCCGGCCACATCAAGCCCACCGGATCCAAGCCCGGCCGTGTCGGCAACCGCCGCCGAAAGCCCGGCTCAAGCGCCTCCCGCCGTGAGTGTCGCGGCGCTGCCACCCCGAGAGGTTCCGACGGCCAGTCCGGCGGTGGCCCCGCAAACCGTCTTGGGCGCTCCTCCGGGTCCCGCCTTGCCGGACCCGCTGGTCAACCTGCTGTCGGCGGCCGGAATGGCCGGCATCGTGCCGGTTTCGCTGGACCGGGTGCCGCCCGACCAAAGGCCGGCCAATTACGCCTGGAAATATGGGGCGGTGTTCGGCGGCATCCGCGAGGTCAGCATCATCGATAGCCGCGGCTTGGCCGAGTTGACGGACGCCTATGTCGAAATCCTGAAGAACAGCTGTGGCGGCCAGTTCACCTCTTCCATGGGCCCGATCGAGTCGCTGCGGGAGATCACCTTGCGTATTGGGGAAGCCAGCTGCGCGCTGCCCGAGCGGACCACCGAGTTCCGTCACGTCTATTACATCAACAAGGCGCGGATCTTCACGACCTTCATCCACGAGAGCGACAGCGCCAACAAGGCGATGGCGGTCAAGGCCCGCGACCAGCTGACCGGCGTCATCCGCCAACTGGCGACGGCCGGCGCCGTCAGTCACTGATGCCGGTAGCGCCCGCTACAGCGCCCGCTCCAAGGGCCATTCTATAGGAAGCGATCGTGCCTTCGGCGCAGGCCGCCCAAGTCAGGGCGGCCGACCGCCGCAGGCCCCGCCCGACCAGGAAGCGATTGCCATCCTCGTCCTCGACCAGCTCGCGCAATCGGATTCCGATCTCCGCCTCGTCGAGCGGATCGGCCAGCCGGGCACAGCCGGTGGTGACCTCCTCCATCGCGGTTCCCGCCGAGCACAACACGGGAACTCCGCTCGCCATCGCCTCCAACGGCGGCAGGCCGTATCCCTCGTAGAGGCTGACGGCGGCGAATCCCCGCGCGCCGGCGAAGACGAAGGGCAGATCGCCGGCCCCGACATAGCCAAGGTAGCGGACGGCGCCGCGCGCCACGAGAGCGTCCATGTCGGCGAGTTCCGCCGCGTTCCGCCAGCCGGAGGCGCCCACCACCACCAGCGGCGCCAAGCGTTGGACACTGGCGGGCAAGGCGCCATAGGCCGCCAGCAGCCGCCGCAGGTTCTTGCGCGGCTCGATGGTGCCGACCGTCAGCAGGTAGCGGCCGTGTTCCAACCCGTGCCGGGACAGCACCGGCTCCAGCTCCGCCGGGGAACGCGGATGATATTCGGGGCCGACGCCCAGCGGCACCACGTCGACCCGGTCACCGGGCACGCCCAGCACCGACATGACCTCCCGGCGGACGAAATCGGTCGTGGTGATGATTCGGGTCGACTGGGCCAGGGCGCGCGGAAGATGCCGCTCGATCCAGCGGAGCCGCTCGACCGGCAGCGCGTCGGGAAACCGATGCCACGCCAGATCCTGGAACGTGCTGACGCAGATCCCCCCATAGGGTCGGGGGATCATGTTGGGTTCGTGGTAGAGCGCGTCGCGCCGCGTCCGGACCCATCCCAGGGGATCGCCCGGGAAGGAACCGGGAGCCTTCAGCGCCAGCCGCAGACGGGCCCGGTAGACGGCGCTCCACGCCGCCATGGCCAATCCCGACTCGTGGGCCAGCCGGCGCAGGGGTGAGATCGGGCGATCCGCGATGGGAGTGGCGGCGGGAGTGGCGGCGTGGTCGGGCACGCTCTCCAGCCGCCGCAATCCCGCGAGCAGCACCAGCCGCCCGATCTCGGGCCGGAGCAGGAGTTCCCGGTGAAGGTTGAAGGTGTAGTTGCCGATGCCGGTGCGGGGCGGGAACAGCGACTCGGCGGTCAGCAGGAGGTCGAAGGAACCCGTCACCAGACCATCACCACCATCAACCGGCGCCACCACCAGCCGGTGCCAAATTCAGCCGGAGACAAGCGCGCGCCAGTATCCCAGCACGGAGGCCAGGGTGTAGTCGATATCCCGCTCCGGGCGCCACTCCAGCAGGGTGCGCGCCTTGCCGCTGTCACCCACCACCAGGGGGGTGTCGCTGGGCCGGAACCGCGCCGGATCGGGCACCACCTCGATCCGCGTGTCCGACAGGGCGAGCAGCGCGTCGAGCATGTCGCCGATCCGACGCGCCGTGCCGGAGGAGAGATTCATCACGCAGCCGACCGGCAGATCGTCCGCGCGCAGGACCGTGGCGACATAAGCCGCGACCACATCCTGGACATCCAGGAAATCGCGCATGCTATCGAGATGGCCGACCCGGATCACCGGTTCCTGGAGGCCGCGCTCGATGCGGGCGATCTGGGCGGCGAAGGACGGAATGGCGAAATGCTCGGTCTGTCCTGGCCCCGTGTGGTTGAAGGGCCGCAGCCTCGCGACCTTCAAACCTTGCAGCGCCATCTGCCCCAGCATCAGGTCCGCCGCCGCCTTGCTGCTGGCATAGGGATTGACCGGCTGGAGGGCCGCCGTCTCGTCGAGCGGCACGCCCGCCTTGAAGCTGGCGCCATAGACCTCGGCGCTGCTGCTGAACGCGATCCTGCATCCGGGACACTCGTCCGCCACCGCCAGGGCGACGTTGAGCGTGCCGCTCAGATTGACGTTCCAGGTATGGCGGGGGTCCCGGTTAGACGCCGTCACGGCGGCGATGGCGGCGAGATGGACCAGATGGGTCGGTTGCTCCGCCCGGATCACGCCACCGACCTGCCGGGCGTCGGTGATGTCCAACTCGACGACACGCACCGGCACCCGTCCGGCACCCCAGCCATCCGGCTTGGTCCCGTCGGCCGAGGATGAACCGGCGAGGATCTCGCTCCCCGGAGGGAGCGCCTGATCCAGCGCCGCGATCAGGTGACGACCGACGAAACCGCCGCCTCCCGTCACGAGCACCCGCGAAGGCATGTCGCTGAGGGCCACGGCCACGTCCTATTTCAGGGCCCGGCGGACGCGCTCGAGATCGACGTCGACCATCTCGTGGATCATGGCCTCCAGGCTGATCTCGGCTTCCCAGCCGAACTTGCGCCGCGCCTTGGTGGCGTCGCCCAGCAACAGGTCGACCTCGGCCGGCCGGAACAAGGTCGGGCAGATCACGATATGGTCGTCGGGGTTGAGCCCGACATACTCGAACGCCAGCTTGCACATGTCGCGCACCGTGGTGGTGCGCCCGGTTGCGATGACGTAGTCGTCCGCCACGTCCTGCTGGAGCATCAGCCACATCGCGCGGACATAGTCCTTGGAATGGCCCCAGTCGCGCTTGGCGTCGATGTTGCCCAGCCGCAGCTCCTTCTCGAGCCCCAGCTTGATGCGGGCGACGCCATCGGTGACCTTGCGCGTCACGAACTCGATCCCGCGCAGCGGCGACTCGTGGTTGAACAGAATGCCGCTACTGGCGTGGAGACCGAAGCTCTCGCGGTAGTTGACCGTCATCCAGTGGGCGTACAGCTTGGCCGCCGCGTAGGGTGAGCGCGGGTAGAACGGGGTCGCCTCGCTCTGGATCGGCTCCTGGATCAGGCCGTACATCTCGGACGACGAGGCCTGATAGAAACGGGCTTCCGGGCATTCCAGGCGAACCGCCTCGAGGACGTTGGCGGCTCCGAGACCCGTGACGTTGCCGGTCAGGAGCGGCTGCTGCCACGACGACTTGACGAAGGACTGGGCCGCGAGGTTGTAGACCTCATCCGGCTTGACTTCCCTCATGGTCCGGATCAGTCCGGAAAGGTCGGTCAGGTTGCCGTCGATGTAGTTGATGCGCTTCTCGATCCCCAGCCAGCGCAGGCGCCCGTCGACGACGTCGGCCGAGCTGCTGCGCCGCAGCATGCCATGGACCTCGTACCCTTTTTCGAGCAGCAGTTCGGACAGGTAGGCCCCGTCCTGCCCGGTGACGCCGGTAATCAATGCACGCTTCATCAGTCAGTACCTCGCTCGAAATGCGCCAAAAACCAGTATGCGCTCAGACAATCTCTATTTCCGGGAAGGGGAAGATCATCTTTCCACCCCGTGCGGTGAATTCCTGCTCGCGCGCCAAAATCCCGTCCTTGAAGTGCCAAGGCAGGACGAGGAAGTAATCCGGCTTCATCGCCCGTGCGTCGGCCTCGGAAATGATCGGGATACCGGTCCCCGGCGTGAACGATCCGAACTTGTCGGGGTTCACCTCCGCGATGGCCGGCATTTCCTTCTCGGTGATGCCGCAGAACTGCAGCAGCACATTTCCCTTGGTCGAAGCGCCATAACCCAGCACCTTCTTACCATCGGCAACCAAAGCTTGTAACAGACGGGTCAGATCATTACGATGACGGAAGACACGCTCCTCGAAATCCCGATATGGGCGGGGCGTGTTTAACCCCATTCTCTCTTCCTGTTCAAGCAGCCAATTGACGACCGCGTCGTTGGCGGTGATCGGGTTGCTCCGCTTGGCGGCGGTGACCGCGAAGCTGCCGCCATTGACCGCGTTCATCTGAACGTCGACGATCTTCATGTCGGCGGCGTCGAGAATGTACTTCACGACCCCGAGGGAGTAGTACTCCAAATGCTCGTGGCAGATCGTGTCATAAGAGCACATGCGGAGCATCGAGGGCATGTAGCTCTGCTCGAAATGCCAGACGCCGTCGTCGCTCAGCACCTCGGCGACCTCGCGGGCGAAGCCGATCGGGTTCTCCAGGTCGTAGAACATCGCGATCGATGTGACGACGTTCGCCTGCTCCTTCGAGGCCTTCCGGAAGTTGGCGGCCGAGAAGAAGTCGGTCACCAAGGCCACGTCCTCGGGATAGTACTGGCGGAACTTGGCGCCGGTCGGATCGATGCCGATCCGCTTCAGGCCGGGCACCGTGTAGGACTTCAGCGAGGTCGCGTCGTTGCTGCCGATGTCCAGCACCGTGTCGCCCGGCTTCAAGCCGGCGAGCTTCTCCAGATGCTGGATCTTGCGGGTCAGGTGGCGAACCATCGACTGGTTCAAGCCGGACCGGTACCCGTAGTTCTCTCCGTACATCTCGCCGGCGTCATAGGAATGGGCGAGCTGGAGCAGGCCGCTGTCCGGGCACCAGACCAGTTCCAGCGGTCCGGAGGTGACCTTCTCCCCCTTGGTCTTGGGGAAGACGCCGGTCAGTTCCTGGAAGCCCAGGTTCAGGACCGAGACGAGGTTCCGGCTGCCGCTGATCCGGCATTTCTCGACATGGCTATAGCCCGTTTCTTCCACAGCAGTTCACCTTGTTCCGTAAGGGTCAGAATTCGTTTGGCGCCGGCCGAAGCCCGCTGGCTTCGGGGGCGCGGTCTTGGGACAAGTCACGAGTCGACGGTTTCACGCACCTGTGCGATCAGCCCGAAGCTCTCGAACAGGACTTCCGGGGGCGGCTCGGACGACTGGTCGATCCGGCCCGCCTTCCAAGCCTCGCGGTACAGCTCCGCGAGCATCGGCACCTGCCGCTCCCGGAACTCGTCCAGGTGCTTGCAGCGCTCCAGCAGCCGCTCCATCGAGAAGTTCGCCCGTACCTCGTCACTGGCCGAGAAATAGATCTGGCGGGCGTGGTTGGCGGCGTTGGCGCAATGGCCCAGCCGGTAGACGTCGAGGTTGGGCGAGGTCACCCCCTGCCGCTCGGCGAGGTCGAACAGGTCGGGCATCCGCTCCAGGTGCCAGAGCAGGACGAACTCCTTCCACGAGACGTTCATGTTGACCACGACGCCCGGACGCCCGATCCAATAGCAAGGCTTGTCCATCAGCGCGTTGAGCGCGTAGACGGACGACGGCACGCAGGTCAGAAGCGACCCAAAGGGCTGGCCCTTGATATTCTGGCCATAACCCATGATCGCGTGATCGCGCCGGAAGACACAGGCGTAGATCGCGGTGAACAGGTTCTCGTTCAGCGCGGAGACTTCCCGCAGTTGCTTGGCGTATCGGTTCGGACCGCCCTCGGCGATGGTCGTCGCCGACCGGATCAGCTCGTCCACGTCGCGCAGGTCCGCCGGCTTGTCGAAATGGGTGTACGCGTAGTTCAGGTAGACCATGTGGATGTCGGGATGGTTGACGATCCCGTGCAGCACATCCTCGATGATCCCGTCGATCATCAGATCGTCGTCGCCGAACACCCAAACGAAGCGCCCCCGCGCGTGCCGCGCCGTGACGCCCAGATTGCCCAGCATCCCGACATTGACGGGGTTGCGGTAGGCCCGGAAGTTCTCCTCGCCCTCGAACTCGCGCACCACGTCGGGCGTGTGGTCGGTCGAGGTGTTGTCGCACACCACGATCTCGACCACGTCCCGATAGGCCCGCGTCATGTCCAGGATGCGCCGCAGACTGTGCCGCAGCCACTCCGCCCTGTTGTAGGTGGTGACGCAGATCGACAACAGGGGCGGTGCCAGTGACTCCACCGGCTCCGGCAGGTTGGCCGGCAAAGCCTCGATCGACCGGGTGGCGCGGGGCTGGACGGCGGCGAGGTCGCCCATGAACTCCAGCGCGTAGTCTTCCCACGTCTTGATCCGGCGGCGCGCGATCTCACGCTTCAGCCGCTCGATGGTTCCGCCGTCGAACGCCAAGCTCCGGATGCCGTCGGCGATGGCGGCGACATCGAGCATGTCCACCGTCAGGCAGCCGCCGCCCTCGGCGGTTTCCGCGATGGCGCCGTCGTTGTGGCACAGGCACGGCAGGCCGTTCCACAGGCTCTCGATGATCGGCAGGCCGAAACCTTCCTCGTAGGACGAGAAGATGGTGAAATCGGCCTGGGTCAGCAGCGTGTCCAGTTCGGCGTCGCCGACGTGGTCCAGGATGGTCACGTTGGGCAGCTGGCCGTTCAATTCCTGGATCCGCGCCTCCAGGTCCGGGAAGATTCCGCCCCGCCCGACGATGGTCAGCTGGATCTCGCCGCCCCCGCCGCCTCTCCGCTCGTCGGCGATCAGCTTGAAGGCCTCCAGCAGGCGGACGTAGTTCTTGCGCGGCTCACGCGTCCCGATCGCCACCACCCTCGGACCGGCGCCGGCGCCGGTGCCGGACCGCGCGGATGACCGGGTCGCGGCGGCGGCGGGATCCCGCTTCCCCATCTCGCTGAACTCGCCGGGTAGCGTGCAAGGCACGATGCGGCGGCTGACATTGTTCAGCTTGCCCAGGCGCGCCCGATAGAACTGGTCGAGATCGACCCCGGCGGCCTTGGAGATGCTGAGGATCAGGTCGGACTGGCTGAGCATTTCCCAATAATCATAGAAATGCCGCATCGCGCCGGGCGGATAGTTCTCCCGCATCTTGTGAGGGATCAGGTCGAAGAAGATCGAACCGACCTTGAGTCCCAGGTGGTGGGCATGGTCCATCAGGCTGCCATCGGCCGGCCGCAGCGGCACCGTCACCTCGGGCAGGATCAGCCAGTGCCCGGCGAAATCGCGGGCGAGCGGGCGGGCGCGCAAGCCATCCGGCCCGTTCCACTTGGCGAGATGGTCCAGGTCGGCTTGGCTCAGCGCCGCGAAATCGTGCCGGTCGTCGTCCCACTTGACCAGTTGCAGATCGATGCCGAGCTCGATGAACGCCGAGGCCAGTCCGCGGACCACCCGCTGGACGCCGGTGTTGAACGGCTGCTGCAGCGTCAGGTCCGTCCACAGGTAGACGCGCCGCAGGGGCGTGTGGCGCGCCAAGGCGCCCATCACGTCACCCGCGTAATCGTTCCAGGTCCGCAACGGACGGTCCAGGGCGTCGCGCGCCAGTTCCATCCGGTGATCGCGGTCGAGGATCAGCTTCTCCAGTCCACGCTCCAGCTCCTTCGGGGAGCGGGTGTCGACCGTCAGGCAGCCGCCATTCTCGGCGATCTCGCCCATCGAGCCGAACCCCGCGCACAGGACGGGCTTGCCGAACCACAGCGCCTCGATGATCGGCAGGCCATAGCCCTCCTCGACCGAGGGGAAGACCGCGAAGCGGCATTGCCGGTAGAGCTCCACCACTTGCTCATCCGGCAGGTAGGATAGCTGGCGGATCCGCGGGTTGGCGGACACCAGCTTGTCGACGGCGGCCGACACCTTGGGATGGGTGTGGCCGATCAGGTTGAGCGTGAGGTCCAGGTCGGGGTGCCGGCGGCAGATCGCGTTGAACGCCTCCAGCAGCATGACCTGGTTCTTGCGTGGTTCGACCGTGCCGACGCACATGATCGCGATCGGGCCCCCTTCCGGGTCCTCGACCGCCTCGGCGCGCGGCCGGTTGACGAAATCCTCGCCCAGCGGAACCGGATGGATCTGGGGGATCTCGTGCGCCGGCAGCCTCAGGTCGTTGACGTAGTAGGAGCGCAGGTCCTCGCCCGAATGGACCGAGATCGGAATGATCAGGTCGCCGAGCGCGATCTGCTCGACATATTGGCGGTGCGCGTCGCGGATGTCCTCGTAGCCCTTCAGCCGGATCGGGATCAGGTCGTAGAACACGAAGGCGATCTTGAGCCGGTAGTAATGCGCATAGGCGATCAGCGCCGGCGTGACCTCGCAGCCGTCGCGGCTGAAATGTGTCACTTCCGGAACGATCAGCCAGCCGTTGGTTTGGTCCCCGCCGTCATCGGTCGACTTGAGGTCGACGCCGTTCAAGTGCAGCGGCGTGTCGGCATGTTCCTGGGACACCGCCGCCGGTCCGTCGAACCGCGCCAGACGCTCCAACTCGGCGTCGCCGCAGCGGGCCAGCGCCTGGAATTCGTCGTTCCACTTGACGAAGACGACCTCCTCGCCGACCGCGCGCAACTCACGCGCCAGGCAACGGACCACCCGCTGCACACCGCTGTTGCCCTCGTAGGACGTGGTGTGATCAACCCAGTAATAGAGTTTCGAGGGCATTTACGGTTTCCGGCAGATGATTGCGTAATTGAAGTAGTTGGCACGCGCGACATCGACGCGATGCTCGGGCGGGATCGGTGCCGTGTAGAGGATCCGCTCGACGACGAAGCCCGACCACTCCATCAGGAACGCCACCATTTCGGGCGGCAGCGGTTTGACGTGTGTCTCGTCCATGTAAAAGCTGTTGAGGGCTATCGGCGACAGCGGGTTCAGCGTCTCTGCGATCAACACGCCGCCGGACGCCAGTTTCCCGGCCGCGGTCTCGAACAGGGTCCTGAGGTAGTCGGCCGACAGGTGCTCGATCACCTGGAACAGCGCCACGCCAGAATAGGTGTCCTTCGAACCCTTGAGGAATTCCAGCGCGTCACCCAGCACGACGTCGTGGCCGTCCTCGCGCAGCCGTTCCGCGTTCCGCGAGTTGATGTCGACGCCGAGCGTCGGAATGCCGGCCCCCTTGAGCAATCCCATGAACTCGCCCCGGCCGCACCCGAGATCGAGGAATTTCAGCGACCGGTCGACCGGCTCCAGGTAGGGAAGATACGCGCGCTGCTGATGGACCACGGCGGCGCTGCGGTAGAACAGCTTCTCGAAGGCGTAGTAGTAGGTGTCCCAGTCGGGTGCGTCGATCAGCGCCGGATCGGTCACCCGCAGCTCCTCCATATAGCGGGTGCCGGAGACCTCGTGGACGGCGGGGAACTCGGCTGGGACCTGGGCCGGCTCCGGCTCGGGAACAGGTTCCGGCGTCGGCTTGGTCAGTTCGACCACCTCGTCGAGCTTGGCGCGCATGGCCTCGATCTCGCCCTCCAGCCGGTCCAGGCGGGCCATCTGGGCCTTCAGGTAATGGAGTGCCCCGGCGTTCTCGCCCTGCTGGCGGGTCAGCCGGGTGACGGCCTGCTCCGACTTCAGCAGCGAGGACCGAAGCCGGCCGCGGCCATCGCCGATCAGCCGTTCCTGGATGTCGTGGTTGCGGGCGATCTCCTCGCGCAGCGTGCCTTCCAGCTTTTCCAGCATGGAGAGCTTCTCGCCCATGGCCGCGATCTGGGCATCCAGGATCTGGGTGCGCGCGTCGACATCCGGCAGGGTCTGGACCTCGCCGTGCAGCTGTTCGTGAGCTTCGCTCAACTGCTGCTGGCGATGGGACAGCTCGGCCAGATTGCGGTCGATGCCGCGCAGGCGGGCCATCACGAAGGCGGTCGTCCTTCCCATCTGCGCCAGGATGCGCGGCATGCCGACCAGCGCCGTGCCGCCCCGGAACAGATATCCCGCCGCCGGGACCTTGTAGCCGAGCTGGACCGCGAGCGGCAGCATCAGGCCGTCGATCCGGGTCCCGACCCGGCGGCCCTCGGGCGACATGCGGAGCCGGCCGACCAGTTCGACCTTGCTCATGCCGCCGCGCAACTCGTCCAACCGGCGCCGGAACTCGTTGGCGTAGGGCGCCCGCCGCAGCACCGCGTAGAAGGCGTTGACGACGAACTCGGCGTCGTGGAACGCCTGGAGGTCGTTGAGGTGGTATTCCGGGGAACCGATCTTGATGCCGGGCTCGGGCATCGCCTCACCGTCGACGATCACCGCCACCGCCTTGTGGGAAGCCCGCAGGGTCGAGGGCGGACGGGTCCGCGCCGGTGGGATCGCCGGCTGCGCCACGCCGTCGGCACCGGCGATCTGGCTCCTCTCGCGCATCATCGCCTGCTCGGGCAGCAGGGTCGGGGCCGGCTTGGGCACGGCGGCCCCCACCTGTCCGGCGCGGCCGCGCTCGATCCTGGAGCGCAAGTCGGACAAGTCGATCAGCGGCGTACGGGAATTCATGTTCATGGTCGGAACTCGGTGGCTCGCTTCATTCCCGCCGCACCGGGGAGAGGTTGGCTGGGGAGTTGGGGGACGCGTCCGTCATCGGGAATGGGCGTCACGCGTGGACTTCCGCCACGGCCGCTTCCTCGACATCCGCGCCGGGCGCCGCACCGGGAGAGTAGGAGATGCTGGTCCGCAGCGGCGTCAGGCCGGCGAAATCGGGGATGCTCTCCGGCATCACCTGGAACACGATCGCCTGATCGATCCAGTCCAGGTGGCTGCTGTGTAGCGCGTCGTCGACCACCGCCACCGTGACGTTGTAGGTGCCGCCCCCCAGCAGCAACTGCACGTCGAAGTCGACGTGGAACCGGCTGCCGACCTGGAACTCGTCGTCGATCACGATCTTCTTCAGGTTGGTGTTGGTGCCGTAGACGTGGTTGCCCAGCCGGTCGCGGATCAGGATGCCGACATTTGGACGCACGCTGGGGTCGTTGCAGATGATGGTCTGGCGGATGCGGGCGGTCTCGCCGGTCTTGAAGACGCGTCCCGGCCGCCCCTCCATGTCCAGCACCTCGATCGACGCGATCTGCATCCGCGCGTCGCCGCTGCGGGTGACCAGCACGCCATCGCCCTGGAACTGGCGGATCTCCTCGTCCTTCTTCCGGCGGTTGACCATCGCCTGATAATAGTCGAGCACCTCGTCGGGCCGACCGTCGCGGATCATCACGCCATCCTCAAGGATGACGGCGCGGTCGCACAGGCTCTTGATCGCGGTCGGGTCGTGCGACACCAGGAACAGGGTCGTCCCGGCCTCGCGGAAGCGGCGAATACGGGCCATCGACTTGTGCTGGAAATAGGCGTCGCCGACCGACAGGGCCTCGTCCACCACCAGGATCTCCGGCCGCACGACGGTGGAGGCGCTGAACGCCAAACGCATCGCCATGCCGGTCGAGTACGTCCGCATCGGCTCGTCGAAATACTCGTGCAGTTCGGAGAACGCCTTGATCTCCTCGACCAGCGGCGGGATCTCGGCGGGGTCCAGGCCCAGCAGCTGGCAGCTGATCACCGCGTTCTCACGGCCGGTGAACTCGGGGTGGAATCCCACGCCCAGTTCGAGCAGGCCCGCGACCCTGCCATTGATCGAGACGGTGCCGGTGTCCGGCGTCGAGACGCCCAGCACGATCTTGAGCAGGGTGCTCTTGCCGGCGCCGTTGTAGCCGATGATGCCGATCGACTCGCCCGCCTCGGCCTCGAGCGAGATCCCCTTGAGGATCCAGTGCTCCTGCCGGCGCTTGACCTTGCCGCTGGTGATCGCCTCGATGAAGCGGTCCCAGTCGCTGTTGAAGGTGTGGTATTTCTTGGTGATGTTCCGGATGCTGATCAGGGGCATCAGAGATAGTCCTGGACGGCGCTATACAGACGCTTGAAGCAGAGATAGGCGACCGCGCTCAGGACGATCGCGAGGACCGCGTGACCAGCGAAGTCGGCCAGGTTCGGCATGACGTTGTTGAGCGCGATGTCGTGATAGCCGATCATGATCCGGGTCATCGGGTTCCAGGTCGTGACGAAGGCCGCGACATTGGGTGACAGGATCGACATCGGGTAGACGATCGGGGTCAGCCAGAACCAGAAGGTCAGGATGATGCCGGCCGCCTGCCCGACATCCCGGAAGAAGACGTTGAGCGTGCCGAGCAGGACCCCCAGCGAGATCGCGATGGTCTGCTGGATGATCAGCAGCGGGATCATGCCCAGCAGCGACCAGCCGGGGATGCGCCCGGTGAAGATCAGCAGGGCCGCGAAGACGCCCAGCATGATCGCGAACTGCACGCCCTGTGACACGATCACGACGATCGGCAGGGTGATCTTGGGAAACCCAGCCTTCTTCAACAGCATCGCGTTCTCGCCGAAGATGTTCAGCGACCGCAGGATCGTGTTGGAGAAATATGTCCAGTTGATGATGCCGACGCACAGGTAGATCGCGTAGGACATGCTGTCGTCGGAGCCGGGCAGCTTGCTCTTCAGCACCTCGACGAACAGCGTCATGTACAGCAGGATCAGCGCCGCCGCGTTGAGGACCGGCCACAGCCATCCCAGCACCGAGTTCATCGACTGCAGCCGCATCTCGCGGGTCGCGGCGCTCCAGATGAAGGCTCGATACCGCCAGAGCGGCTCAGCAAAGGGAACTTTGGTGATAACCGCGTTCATGAGAGAGTCCGCATTGTAGTCAGTCCACTTCCGGCAAATCGCAGTCCCATCACGAATCCTGGCTCACCCGTTCCACTCATTTCCCAAATGCTTGAAATGCCGACATTATCTTGAAATTCAACCACCATTAACAACTTTTTATCCAATATTTACTCTAGTGTGGCGCCGCGAATAGGAGCGGAATGGTCTATCGATGTCAAGTGCGGCGCACCATCAGGGCGTCCGCTTAGACCTCTGCGCCACTCAGCAGCAGGGAACGCAGGGTCGTGGCGTAGCCCTGGATCGAACAATGGAGGCGTATCGCCTGGACCGCCGCTCGTCCCAGATCCGCCCGCAGCTGGACGTCGCCCGCCAGACGGCGCAGGTGCAGGGCGGCGTTCTCCACCGAGGGCTCGGCCCAGACCTGGTCGGCATAGTCGTAGCCACCTTGCGGATCGCGCGCCGGGATCAGGCAGTAGGACACCGGGCAGGAGTTCCCGAAGTTCATGAAGTCGGTGTTGCCCGACCAGTTGGTCGCGACCACCGGCAATCCACGCCCCATCGCCTCGGCCAGCGGCAGGCCGAAGCCTTCCGACCGGTGCAGCAGCATCAACGCGTCACAGCGGCCGATCAGCGCGTCCAGCTCGGCCCGGCCAAGCGTGCCGTCGATCATGCTGACGCGCGGATCGCCATCGATCGCGGCGGCCAACTGGTCGCGGCCGGCGGGATAGGCCGAGACATGGTGCGTCTTGAGGATCAGGCGCGCGTCGGCCGTGCCGCCCGGCGCCTGTCCGAAGGCCAGCTTGAACGCCTCCACCGCCGCCATCGGGTTCTTCCGCGTGAAGCCGGACGCCATGTTGAAAGGAGTGAGGATCGTGAAGGGCTCACCGCCATCCACGCCTCGCGGCGGAAGACCCGGCGCGGCGACCGGATGCGCCACGACGTGGATCGGCCGGTCGGTGTGGCGCCGGAACGCCTCCGCCGTGAAACGGCTGGGCACCCAGATCTCGTGGACGTGTTCCAGCGCCGCGATCCAATCCGCCGGCAGGTCCGGGAGTTCCCAGGCGAAGTAGCCGATGATCCGCTTACCCTTCGCGAGCCCGCGCCCCAGCATCAGCAAGGCCAGCGGCGCCAGCGGCGCGTTGACGTGCAGGATGACGGTGCCGGGTCCCGGCTGGATCGGCAGTCCGAGGTCGATCGGCTCGGCCGGATCGCCGCCGAGCATGACCGGGCTGACATCGAAGCCGCGGACATCGAGCCCCTGGGCCCGCAACGCCCTCATGCACAGGCGCGCGCCCTCGCCGAGCCCGGTGGCACTGGCGATCGGACCGACCACGACCATCGGTTCGGCGGCGGGAGGTCCCGGCGTCCGCGCGGCGGGGGCCGCCAGCCGGGTGGTCTTGAACAGCAGCGAACGACGCAGTCCGGAAGGCACTGTCCGCCAGAGCGTGCGCGCGGTGTCGCGGGGCGAGATGGTCATGACGTTGGCGCCGCCATCGGACGGGAAATGGTCACCGCGCCTGCCGGCGCAGGGGCAATGCGCGCTCCGCCCCGGACATCGACGCGGCGCTGTAGCGCGGCGACGCCACCGGCGCCACGGTCCCGTCGCCGAGCAGGAATCCGGAGATGCGGTCGCCGGCCTCGGCCCAGCGGTCCTCGGCGTTGTGGGCGATGCCTTCGACGCAGCGGCGGTACAAGGCCGGATCATCCAGCAGCTTGGCGATCGATGCCGCCAGCGCCTCGCCACTGACCCCGGCGGCGATCAAGCCGTTGACGCCGGGCACGATCTGCTCGACCAGGGCGCCGGTCGGCGTGCCGACCACCGGCAGTCCGGCGGCCTCGGCGAGCACAAGGACGCCCGACTGGCTGGCCTCGCGGTAGGGCAGCACCACCAGATCGGCGTTCTCCAGGATGCCGGGCAGATCCTCCTCGGCGATGTAGCGGTTCTCGACCTTGACGTCGGGCAACCTGTCCAATGCCGCCTTGTACGGCGACAAGTCGCCGGCGCCATGGATGGCGAGGCTGAGATCGGGATAGCGTACCTTCAACCGCGCATAGGCGTCCAGCAACAGGTCGAGGCCCTTGTAGGCGATGATCCGGCCGAAGAACAGGAGCCGGCGGGGCGGTCTGGCGTCGCAGGCCTTCCCGCCGGCACGCCTCGTGTCGGCGAACTGGCTGAAGGGTCCGCTGGGCGCCACCGTCATGCGGTCGGCCGGGGTATGATGGCGGGCGCGCAACACGCTCCCGACATGATCGCTGAGCACGACGTAGCCATCGGCCCGGCGGATCTCCCAATCCAGCCACCATTGATAGGGCATGAAGCACTCGCCCGGGTGGAGCGCCGCGTCATGGATGGTCACGACATAGCGGGCGCCGACCTTGCGGATCGCCGGCAGCATGAACGGATTCCACAGGTGCTGCATGGTGCAGAGCACCAGATCGATGCCGTTCGCCTCCAGATAGTCCTGGAACCGCCGCCTGATCCGCGGCACCCGCCACAGGGCCAGGGCGGCGCTTCCAACATCGTGGTAGGTGTCGACGTCGAATCCAGGCAGGCCCAGCGCCTTCAACTCGGGGTATAGGTCGCAATCGCGGGAGACCGACAGATGGAGGTTGAACTCGTCCCGCTTTGACAGTTCGCGGGCGACTTCCAAGCAATAATGGGCTCCCCCGCCCCGCCTGCCCCAATACCAGAGCAGAAGGTTGCGCTTCCGGCCATGGGAGATTTTTCGCTTGTCAGTGCCGACCACTCAATCAAGCCCTCTTCTCGTCGATCGTGGGGCTGGCCACGCACAGGAGACCTGCTGAACGTTCACTCGTGCCGAGCGAACCTGTCTCGTAAACAAAGTAGCCGAGCAGTTGGCATCAATCCCATAGCTAACCAGCACCACCAACCCCGTCAATTATCAAAGGGGCTTAATCTACCTGCCCTGACCGTCCATCCGTCTAAAAACAAAGGAAATATATCTTTTCGTCTAACCTCTAAAATTAAATGAATTAGAGTGTATTGATTACCACTTTTGATCACAGGAATTTGGAGTGGCCGGTTTTGTGCACCGGGATGACCCATCGCCGTGATGTCATCCGGCCACGGCCACTTGCGGCGGCATCGGCGGTTCGGTTCGCGACGCGGGCGTTCGATCCAGCCAACGCCGCCGCCACGCCTGGAACATCAACACACCCCAGAGCTTGTCCTGATGGTCGCGGCGGCCCTCGACATGCTCGGCCCAGCGCCGGCGGATCGGAGCCGGATCGAGCACGCCGCCCTCCTCCAGGCTCCGCTCGTCCAGCAAATCCTCCGCCCAGTCGCGCAAGGGGCCGCGCAGCCAGCCGTCGAGAGGAACGCTGAAGCCCATCTTGGGGCGCTCGACCAGCTCACGCGGGACGTGGCGGTACAGCACCTGGCGCAATAGCCACTTGCCCTGCCCGTCCCTGATCTTGAGATCGGCCGGCAGCCCCGCCGCGAACTCGACGACGCGGTGGTCCAGCAGGGGAACCCGAGCCTCCAATCCGACCGCCATGCTGGCTCGGTCGACCTTCGCCAGGATGTCGTCCGGTAGATACGTCATGGTGTCGACGAACTGCATGCGCCGGACGAAGTCGGGGATCTCGCCGGCGATGGACCGGTCCCACGGCAGCCCGCGTGGCTCGCTGGCTCCCCTGACGATGTCCTCCGGCGGGTCCCAGTGCGACAACAAGCCGCGATAGACCTCGTCCGGTCCCGACGCCGCCAGCAATTCGGCCAGCTTGAGCATCCGCCCACCCGCCCGTTCCGGCCGGACGCCCGCCGGAACCAGACCGAACACGCGGTCCCAGGCGCCCTCCGACAGGGAGGATAGGCCGCCCGCCGCCAAGTCCCGCAGCGCCCGCGGCATCCGCTCCAGCCGACGGCGGGCGGCGTCGGCCCAGAAATAGCGGTGATACCCCGCGAACAGCTCGTCGCCGCCATCGCCCGACAGCGCCACCGTGACGTGCCGCCGGGTCATCTCCGACACCAGGAAGGTGGGGATCTGGGAACTGTCGGCGAACGGCTCGTCGAACAGGTCCGGCAGCGTGGGAATCACGTTCTGGATGTGCTCCCGGCCGACATAAAGCTCGGTGTGGTCGGTTCCGAGATGCGCCGCCACGGCCTTGGCGTGGGTCGCCTCGTCATACCCAGCCACGTCGAACCCGATCGAGAAGGTCCGGACCGGGCGCCCGCTCCGGGCCCGCATCAAGGCGACGACGGTCGAGCTGTCGATGCCGCCGGACAGGAATGCGCCCAGCGGCACGTCGGCGACCATCTGACGGCCGATGGCGTCGCCGAGCAGTTCCTCAAGTTCGGCCACGGCCTCGGCCGGATCGCGCTCCCGTGGCGCCGTCCGGGCGATGGCGCGCATGTCCCAGTAGCGCGAGATCGCCGGTTCGCCGCCGGGCTCCCAGGTCAGGATCGATCCGGGCGGCAGCTTGGAGACGCCGCGGTAGATGGTGTGCGGCTCCGGCACGTAGTTGAACCGGAAATACGCCGCCAGCGCGCCGCGGTCCAGCTCCGGCGACCAGCCCGGATGCGCGCGCAGCGCCTTCAGCTCGGACGCGAACATCAGGCCACCAGAGGCGCCCGGACCGCCGATCCGCCCCCAGTACAGCGGCTTGACGCCGAGCTGGTCGCGCACCAGGATCAGCCGGCGGACCGCCTTGTCCCACAGCGCCAGGGCGAAGATGCCGATCAGCCGCCGCGCCGTCCGCTCGACGCCCCACAGGGCGCAGGCCTCGACCAGCACCTCGGTGTCGGACTGCCCACGGAAGCGGTGGCCGGCGGCTTCGAGTTCGGCCCGCAGCTCACGGTGATTGTAGATCTCGCCGTTGTAGGTCAGCACCAGCCGGCCGTCGGAGGACTCCATCGGCTGCCGTCCCAGGGGGGACAAATCGACGATCGCCAAGCGGCGGTGCCCGAACGCCACGCCCGTCGCGTCGTCGGTCCAGACGCCATCGCCATCGGGTCCGCGATGCGCGAGAGTGTCGGACATGGCCCGGACCAGCCCGGAGAGTTGCCGGCGACCGGTAGGTTCGACGAAACCGCAGATGCCACACACCCGAAACGCACTCCCCGCCGAATCCGTCACCATGACGGCCCATATCCATGACCGACAGCCAGTGGAATCACATAGAAAGCCCGGTGCCGGACTGGCAAGCGCAATCATCGGTTAGCGGGACCACCTTACGGATGACGATGGAAAAGGCGCCCAGCCGCATTGACTTCCCCCTTCGCGCGACAGCATTCTCCGCCGCGTGAGCTTCCGGCGGCGACGAAGGTTTTGGTTTTTTCGGTGGCACTTCGGCTTCCCTCCCTCTTGACGCGAAATTCCGCGTTCACGCGGCTCGTCCGGGGCGGTGGCGGGGTCATGGCGTTGAACGTCGCCGGCATGGCGCAGGCCCTCCTGCTCCAGGTCGTGCTGGCGCGCCTGCTTGGCCACGAGGGCTATGGGCATTTCGCCTACGTGATGGCCTGGATCAACATCCTGGTCTATGTCGCGGTGATGGGTCACGACACGCTGATGATGCGGGGCGTCGCCGCCCATCAAGCCCGGCAGGAATGGGGCCTGCTGGCGGGCGTCCTGCGCCATGCCGCGATCCTGGTCGGGACGCTCAGCATCGCGATCTCGCTGCTCGGCGCGTTCGTGATCACGCTCGACGACGGCGTCCACTCCACCCTGGCGGCGACTTTCCTGGCGGGGTTCGTGGTGCTGCCGCTGCTCGCCATGCTCCGGCTCAACGCCGCCGTCCTCTATGGCCAAGGCCGTGTCGTGCTGGGCACGGCGCCGGAGCGACTCGGACGGGATGCCGTGGTGCTGGCGCTGGTCGGTGTCGCGACCGCGTTCGCCGCGCATCTGACGCCGCCGGTGGTGATGGGTTTCGTGGCCTCGGGCGGCGCCAGCGCCCTGGCCCTGATCCTGTTCCTGCGACGGCGCTTGGCGGCATTTCCTGGCGACGCGCCTCCCGCCCAATATCGGCGGCGGGAATGGATGGTCTCGGCTTTCGTGCTGGGATTGACCGGCGGCAGCCAGTTGCTGCTCCAGCGCAGCGACGTGCTGATGATCGGCTGGCTGATGACCGCCGCCGACGCGGGCGTCTATGTCGTCGCCTGCAATGTCGCCGAACTGGTGCTGTTCCCCTATCTGGCGGTGGGCGCCATCGTCGGTCCCACCTTCGCGGCGCACCACGCTCGGAACGAGCGGGCCGAACTGGCGGCGTTCATGCGGACGACGACGCTGATGACACTGGCCGGCTCGCTGCTGATCGGCGTTCCGCTGATGGTGCTGGCGCCCTGGATACTGGGGTTGTTCGGGCCGGAATTCGTGGAGGGCGCCGGGGCCGCGCGCATTCTGATGCTGGGGATATGCCTTCGCACCGTGATTGGCCCCAGCCACCTGATGCTGACGATGACGGGGCATGAACGGCAGGCGATGTGGGCGCTGGGCTGCGCCGCCGCCGCCAACATCACGCTGAACCTCGTCATGATCCCGGCTTTCGGGATCGAGGGCGCCGCCGCCATGACCACCCTGTCGCTGCTCGGGAGCCAGATCGCCATGGCGGTGATGGCGTGGCAGCGGATCGGCATTCCGCCGCCACTGCTGCCGCGCCGGCTGGCCCCGATCCTGGCGCCCCGCGCGGTGGGGCGCCCGGGGGAGCGACGATTTGAATCGGAAGGGCTATGACGCAGTTGCGCTGGCACTGCCGGATCGTCTGGTCCATATAGCCGCCGTACGGAATTCCACCGAGGTCCTGGATGACGATCTTTCTAACCGGCGCCGCCGGCTTCATCGGCTCCCATGTCGCCGAAGCGTTGCTGTCTCGCGGTGAGCGGGTGGTCGGCATCGACAACCTGAACGACTACTACAGCGTCGACCTGAAGCGCGCCCGCCTGGCCCGGCTGAGCGGCCGGACCGGCTTCGACTTCATCGAAGGCGACGTGGCGGACCGCGCCGCGGTCGACGCGGCCCTGAAGCGGGCGGCTTCGCTGGGCGGTCCGGTCACCGGCATCGTCCATCTGGCGGCGCAGGCCGGCGTCCGCTACTCGCTCGAGAATCCGTACGTGTACGCCGACGCCAACCTGATGGGTCAGGTGGTGATGCTGGAGGCGACGCGCGGGCTCGACGCGCTGACGCATTTCGTCTACGCCAGTTCGTCGTCGGTCTATGGCGCCAACACCAAGCTGCCGTTCTCGACCGACGATCCGGTCGACCATCCGGTGTCGCTCTACGCCGCGACCAAGCGGTCGGGCGAGCTGATCGCCCACAGCTTCAGCCACATCCACAAGGTCCCGACGACCGGCCTCCGGTTCTTCACGGTCTATGGGCCGTGGGGCCGGCCGGACATGGCGGCCTATCTGTTCTGCGACGCGATCATGGCCGGGCGGCCGATCCGGGTCTTCAACGAAGGCCGGATGGAGCGCGACTTCACCTATATCGACGATATCGTGGCGGGCGTCCTGGCGGCGCTGGACCATCCGGCGGCGCCGGACGCCCGAGGCGTCCCGACCAAGCTGTACAATCTCGGCAACCACAAGTCGGAGAGCCTGCTGCGCTTCATCGAGGTGATCGAGCGGGCGCTGGGGCGAACCGCCCTGAAGAGCCTGGAGCCGATGCAGGCGGGCGACGTGCCGGCGACCTACGCCGACATCGAGGCCACCCGGCGCGATCTCGGCTTCGACCCCGCCACCCCGATAGAAGTGGGTATCCCGAAGTTCGTCGCGTGGTACAAGGACTATCACGGTATCGCCTGATCGCCTTGACCATCTCTGGACGTTCGCTTGAAAACACGCGGCGTCGCGCCCGGATACCCTGATGCCGAATGACTTGATGCCGAATACCCCGATGTTCGACACGATCGGTCTGTTCGAGATCGCGCTCTTCTTCGGCGTCACCGTCCTGTCCCACATGGCGACGGGGGTGGCGCTCCATTATCTTCGACGGAACGCGATCCTCGACCATCCGAACGAACGCAGCAGCCACAAGATACCGACGCCGCGCGGCGGTGGCTGGGGCATCATGGCGACCCTGCTGCCAGCGCTGGTCCTGATCGGCTGGATCATCGGCTCCTTCGAGCGGATCGCCCCTGTGCTGGCGGGCGCCGTCATCCTGATCGCCGTGTCCTGGATGGACGATCGGAGGAGCCGGTCGGCGCTGTTCCGGCTGGCGGCGCAGGTCTGCGCGGTGGCGCTCGGTCTGGCCGCCCTGCCGGGTCATGACATGATATTCCAGGGATGGCTGCCGCCGTGGCTGGACCGGCTGGCGGCGGCGGTCTGCTGGCTGTGGTTCGTCAACCTGTTCAACTTCATGGATGGGATCGACGGACTGGCGGGCAGCGAGGCGGTTTCCATCGGCGCCGGACTGGCGGTGGTCGCGGTCATGGCGGGGCTTGGCGTGGTGCCGCTCTGGCTCGCCCTCGCCTGCGCCGGGGCCGCCTTGGGGTTCCTCGGCTGGAACTGGCATCCGGCGCGGGTCTTCATGGGCGATGTCGGCAGCGTGCCGCTGGGATACCTCCTGGGCTGGCTCCTGCTGGCGACCGCCGGCGCCGGACAATGGACCGCTGCGGTCCTGATCCCGCTGTATTTCCTGGCCGACGCCACGCTGACGCTGCTGCGCCGATTGATCGCGGGCAAGAAGATCTGGCAACCCCACCGCGAGCACGCCTATCAGCGCGCCGTGCAGGCCGGCCGCCGCCATTCCGAGGTGGTGCTATGGGTGATCGCGGCCAACGCCTGCCTGATCGCGCTGGCCGCCTTGTCCGTCCCGGTCGGCTGGCTGGCCTTGCCGCCGGGAGTCTTGATCGTGCTGGCCCTGCTGGTCCTGCTGTCCCGCCCGGTCCGGGTGCCGGTGGGAGGCGCGTGATGCGGATCCTGGTCACGGGAGCGACCGGCTTCGTCGCCTCGGCGCTGATCCCGATCCTGCGGGGACGAGGTCACGCGGTCCGCGCCGCCGTCCGGCGCGCGGGTGCGCGGCCGGTGGCGGATACCGTCGTGGTCGGCGACATCGGTCCCGAGACCGATTGGCGCGAGGCTCTGGCCGGGATGGACGCGGTCGTCCATCTGGCCGCCCGCGTCCATCAGGCGGAGGAACCCGCCGACGACGCCGAGGCGCTGGCGCTCCACCGCCTCGTCAATGTCGAGGGCACCCGGCGTTTGGCTGAATCGGCGGCGGCCGCGGGTGTCCGCCGGATGGTGCTGGTCAGCACGATCAAGGCGGTGACGGAGAACGGCGCGGAACGGCCGGTGACCGACGCGACGGTGGAGGCCCCGACCTCCCCCTATGGCGTCTCCAAGCTGGAAGCCGAGCGGGCCTTGATGGAGGTCGCGGCCCGGACCGGGCTGGAGGCCGTCGTGGTGCGGCCGCCGCTGGTCTATGGCGCGGGGGTCGGCGCCAATTTCCTCCGCTTGCTGGAACTGTGCCGGCGCGCCCCGCCGCTGCCATTCGGCGCCATCCGCAACAGGCGCAGCCTGATCCATGTGGAGAACCTGGCGGGCGCCATCCTGTCCTGCGTCGAACATCCGGCGGCACCGGGGCACCGGTTCCTGGTCCATGACGGCACGGCGCTGTCGACTCCCGACCTGATCCGGACGCTGGCCCGCGCCCTTGGCCGGCCGGCGCGGCTGTTCGCGGTGCCGCCGGCACTGCTCGGCGCCGCGTTGAGGCTGATCGGGCGGGGCGACGCCTTCGACCGGCTGGCGGCCTCGCTCGAACTGGACGACCGCGCCATTCGCGACACCTTGGGCTGGCAACCGTTTTGGTCGCAGGAAGACGCCTTGCGCGTCACCGCCGAATGGTTCAATGCTTCCGCCGATTCAAAAAAGAACGGCGCCAGTTGACCTGATGAAATTCGATCGAGCCGGGCTCGCGTATCTGCACGACATCCTGATGACGGGCATCGCCTTCGTCGCGGCGTTCTATCTGCGCGTCGGCGGCGACCTGCTTGGATATCACTTCGAGGGCCTGGTCCAAGGCCTGCCGGTGGTCATGCTGACCGGCGCCATCACCTACCGCCTGTTCGGCCTGTACAGGGGGATCTGGCGCTACGCGTCGGCGCCCGACCTGATCCAGGTGACAAAGGCCGCCACCATCGTCTCGGTCGTCTCGGTCCTGCTGCTGTTCCTGCTGACCCGGCTGGACACCATTCCCCGCTCCATCCCGGTCATCCAGTGGTTCGTGCTACTGTTCCTGCTGGGAGCACCCCGCTTCGGCTATCGGCTGTTCAAGGACCGCCATCTGGCATTGTCGGAGTTCTCGCGGGGGGAATACCGGGTGCCGGTGCTGCTGGTCGGCGCCGGCGATGGCGCGGACCAGCTGATCCGGGCACTGTCGCAAGCGCCCCAGGCGGCCTACCGCGTCGTCGGCGTCCTGGACGACAAGGGCGGCAGGATCGGCAGGTCGATCCGCGGCGTTCCCGTGCTCGGCGGGATCGACGACCTGATGGGCGTGGTCGAGTCCCTGCACCGCCGCGGCGTCAAGCCGCAAAGGCTGATCGTCACCAAGCCGGAGAACGAACACGACGGCGACCTGATCCGCCGGCTGCTCGACATCGCCGAACCGCTCGGATTGCCACTCAGCCGGCTGCCCAACCTGACCGAATTCAAGGACGCGCTGGGCGCCGGCAAGATCGAGCTGCGGCCGATCGCGGTCGAGGATCTGCTGGGCCGGCCCCAGACCGTGCTGAACCGCGACGCCATCAGTGGCCTGATCGCGGGCCGTCGCGTGCTGGTGACGGGAGCCGGCGGCACCATCGGCAGCGAGCTGACGCGCCAGATCGCGGCGCTTGGCCCGGCCGAACTGACCTTGGTCGACGCCGGGGAGTTCAACCTCTACACGATCGACGGCGAGATCCGGGGCCACTACCGCGACCTCGCCTGCCACAGCGTCATCGCCGATGTCCGCGACCGCGCCCGGGTGCTCCGCCTGTTCCAGGACATGACGCCCGAACTGGTGTTCCACGCGGCCGCCCTGAAGCATGTCCCGCTGGTCGAGGCCAACCCCGAGGAGGGCGTGCTGACCAACGCGATCGGCACCCGCAACGTCGCCGACGCGGCCCGCGCGGTCGGCACGCGGGCGATGGTGCTGATCTCCACCGACAAGGCGATCAACCCCAGCAGCGTGATGGGCGCCACCAAACGCGCCGCCGAATCCTATTGCCAGTCGCTCGACTTGGCGCCCATCACCGCACCTGTCCTCGATGGTCTCGATCAGGCCGCCGATCGCGGCGCCTGCATGGGTGGAACACGGTTCATGACCGTCCGGTTCGGCAATGTGCTGGGGTCCAGCGGCTCGGTCGTCCCGCTATTCCAGCGCCAACTGGCGGCGGGCGGGCCCCTGACCGTGACCCACCCGGACATGCGCCGCTATTTCATGACGGTGCGCGAGGCGGTGGAACTGGTGCTGCAGGCCTCGGCATATGGGTCCGCCCATCCGCAGGGGCGCGGCAGGATCTTCGTGCTCGACATGGGAGAGCCGGTCAAGATCGTCGATCTGGCGCGCAACATGATCCGGCTGGTCGGCCTGCGGCCCGACCAGGACATCAAGATCGAGTTCACCGGCCTGCGTCCCGGCGAGAAGCTATTCGAGGAACTGTTGTCCGAGGGCGAGGCGCCGACCCGGACCACCGCCGACGGCGTCTTCCAGGCCTCGCCGCGGGTGATCGACCACGGCGTCATCAAACGGCTCCTCAACGAGTTGGAACTCGCGGCGCGGGCGAACGACCGGATGAGGACGCTGGCCACCCTCCGCACCCTGGTTCCCGACTTCGCCCCGGAGCGCGACCTGGACTCCACGCCGATCAACCAGCCACGCCAGGAACTGGGCTCCCCCTGACATGCCCCCCCCTGACAAGATGGGCCAGCCATGCTGAGGCCCGCCGTTCCGGCGCGCTTCGCGACCGTGTTCCTGATCACGCTGCTGCTGGCGCCGCTGATCTCCGTCACCGTGCCGCGCGGGTTGGCTCCGCTGACGATCGCCGGCTCCATCATCGGCACGGTGATCTTCCGCGTCGAGACGGGGCGCTGGCCGGTGCCGCCGACGCGCTGGATGATCATCGTCGGCGCGTTCCTGATTTATGGCGCCCTGACCGCGCTGTGGAGCATCCGCCCCGGCCAGAGCCTGCGCCAAGTCTGGGATCTGTCCTACGCGCTGGTGCCGGCATTGCTGCTGGGCACGGCGGTCACCGGCACCAGCCCGCTGGACGACCGGCGCGCCGGCTGGTTCCTGCTGGCCTACGCGGCGGCGGTGATCCTGCTCATGCTCGATCTGCTCCACGGCTTGCCGATCTACCAGCTGATGCGGGGCTGGCCGCGGCACGACCTCGACCTGGAGGGAGCGCTGATCAACCGGAACATGGTGGCGATGGCCGCCCTGTGCTGGCCAGCCTGCCAAGTCTTCTGGCTGCGCCGCCATTGGGCCGCGACCGCCCTGCTGCCGGTCGCGATGATCGTTCTGGTGATGGGCGGGCAGAGCGAATCGGCGATGGTCGGGCTGCTGATCGGCCTGATCACGCTGGCGGTCGCCCTGGTGGCGCCCACGCTGACCCGGCATCTGTTGGGCGTCGGGTTCGTCATCACCTTCTTCGCGACCATTCCGGCCATGGAATGGCTTTACGGCCTGAACCTGATCGACCGCGGCACCCTGCCCTTCTCGTTCCTGCACCGGATCGAAATCTGGCACTTCGCGTCGAACCTCGTGTTCGAGCGCCCGCTGCTGGGCTGGGGGCTCGACGCGTCGCGCTCGCTGGCCGAGAACGTCAACCTGGACCGAGGCGGCTATAGTTTTCCGCTGCTGCCGATCCATCCGCACAACGCCATCCTCCAGATCTGGCTGGAGATGGGCTTCATCGGCGTCTGCATCGCCATCGCCGCAGGACTGACCGTGCTGCGCGACATCGGACGCCTGCCGCGCGAGAGCCAGCCGGTGGCGCTCGCCGCCTTCGCCGGCGCGCTCGCCATGATCTCGGTCGCCTATGGCATCTGGCAGCTCTGGTGGCTGGGCGCGCTGTTCCTGTCGATGCTGGCGATCCACGCGCTTGCGCGTCAGCATCGAGTTGGATAGCTTCGGCCCAGCGCCCCGCCGCTCCGGGATCCGCGGTTCAAGTCATTTCATCCAGTGAATTCGTCAGGTGGCAGATGGTGTCGAACAAGACAAACCCGCTCGCACGGTGGGGCACCCTGCTCTGTCTGATGCTGCTGCCCGCCTGCGGCTACCAGCCGCTCCATGGCGCCAGCGCGCCCGCCGCCCACGAATTGACGCTGGTTCAGGTCAACAACATCCCGAACCGGCTGGGGCAGCAGCTGCGCAACAGCCTGATAGACCGGTTCTACCGTGATGGCAGACCGGCGGCGCCGGAATACACGCTCGACATCGGCCTGAGCCCGTCGATCGCCAAGCTGGGCATCGCGCTGGACGACAGCGCCACCCGCGCCGAGCTGACCGTGCTGGCGAACTATACCTTGAGGAACGCGCAGGGTGCCGCCGTGCTGTCGGGCACGACCACCTCGGTCAGCAACTTCAACATCCTGCTGAGCCAGTACGCGACACTGATCGGCGAACAAGACGCCTACGACCGCAGCGTCAGCCAGATCTCCGAGGACATCACCCGCCGTTTGTCGCTGTACTTCAACCGCGATCCCGTCAAGCCGAGCTGAGCCAGGGGCGGGGCGGACTGGAGTTCCTGGATGCCAGTCCTGAGGTATTCGACGCGCTATCGGGCATCACCCGCGCCTGTCGTGGTGTAACGGGACTTGATCCGATAGGCGCCGACCTAGGTGTGCCGTTCACGCCCTACGGGTTTCATCCGCTCTTTTTCGGCATGACCGGACTTGATCCGGTCATCTCCAAGCATCCGATGATGCGGTGACTTCAATCTTGAGTTCCGATTTCATCCGCGAATCTTCCGAGGACAGATAATCGGATCAAGTCCGGGTATGACGAGATGAGGAGTGGTGGACCTTAGGTCAGCACTCGCGGATTGAAGTCGAAACCTCTTTCCCGCGCCGTCCCCGCTCTCCCGATCACTGGGTCGACGCGGTGGAGGAACTGCTGAGGATCGGCGCTTCGACTTCGCCCAGGTTACGGAACACCAGACGGAAGTAGATCGAGTCGCCGCCTTCCTCGCCGGAGCGCACGGTGTTGTCGCGCGAGCCGATGATCTGGAAGGTGAAGCACTCGTCGCTATAGGTCAGCGAGGCGCTGGTGCTGCGCAGCTGGTTCTCCTCCGCCTGGAGGTCGCGGCTCTGGGCGACGGCGGCGGACCAATGCTGGGAGAAGGACGAGCTGAGCGAGGTGGTCAGGTATTCGCGCCGCGTCGCGGTCTGGCCGCTGGTCGGCCGGTCGCGATAGTAATAGTTGGCGCTGGCCCGCAGGATGGGCGCGCCGGCGCTGATCCGGAACTGCTGAACCTGGGCCTCCAGGTCATTCTCCGCGAGCTGGAAGTTGTACTGAAGGTCCAGATAGGGGCCGGGCTGGATCCGGATGCTGCCGACGATGTCCGACGAGTTCTCGCCAAGGCCGGATGCCGCCAGCGTCTCGTTGTTCTCGGAGAACTGATAGCTCTGCCCCAGGAAGAATTCGGATGAGCCGCCGCCGAAGCCATAGAAGCCGGTGTTGACGCCATAGGTGACGCGGGTGCCCGAGTCGAGCCGGTCGACTCCGGGAAAGCGGTTGGCGCGGAACAGGTTGTAGGGGGTCAGCTCGATGTCCTGGCTGTCCTCGTTCGGTATGTCGTCCTGGTCGTCGAGGGCCGGCGACGTGGTGAACGACACGATCGGCTCGATCACGTGCTGGACCGATCCGATCTGGCGCGCGATCGGATAGCGCATCGAGATCTGTCCCTGCGGGAACAGCCGGAAATCGGTGGAGCTATCCTCCCGCCCGCTCGGATCGTCGGCGCGCACATAATCGGTCGCGTAATAGGCGTCGCCGCGCAAGGTGCCGCTGACCGTGGTGATCAGACCGGCGTCGGCGACGAACTCGCGCTGCCAGCCCGCCTCGATCGAGGTCCGCTGGGTGTCGCGGCCCTCCGGACGCTGCAAGCCGACGAGTCCCAGGTCCAGCGACCACCGTCCGCCCAGTGCCGCGCCGGGCTCGCCCAGGAACTGCGCCTCGGCCAGCGGGATGACATAGGGCTCGTTCTCGTAGATGTCGCGCAGGTCGTCGAACCGATAGGCGTTGGCGACGGCGTAGTTGCGTCCCTGGAACCCCTCCACGAAGGCGCGACTGGTCAGGATGTCCTCGGAGCTGATCCGGTAGCGGCGCAGGTAGGACCGGTCGGAGGTCTGCTGGACGTCGAATCCCGCCCGCCACGTCTCGTCCAGATTGAACAAGCCGTTGCCGAACAGATGGCCGCGCCAGCGGTCCTCCTTGACCTCGCCGGAGTTGGTCGTCCGGTCGGCGTTGACGAGGCTGCCATCCAGGAACAGGCGGCCGTTCTCGAACCGCTGGCGCCATTCGCCGCGGACCTGGAGCCCGTCCTCCGTGCTGAACAGCGGCGTGATCGTCGCGTCCATGTCCGGGGCGATCGACCAGTAATAGGGCACTGACGCGAAGGTCCCGAGCCGGCCGCCATAGCCGAACACCGGGCTCAGGAAGCCGCTCTTGCGGTCGACCGACGGATCCGGGTGTGAGAAATACGGGGTGTAGAGCACCGGGACCCCGAACATCTCCAACCGGGCGTCACGGTAGATGACCTCCTTCGCCTCGCGGTCGTGGACCACGCGGTTGGCGCGCAGCTGCCACAGGGGCGCCCGGGTCGGGTCGTCGGCGCACAAGTCGCAGGGCGAGTAGACGGCCCGGTTGATCCGCATGTAGCGCCCGCCGTCGGTCCGCTCGGCCTCCGTGCCCGCCACCCGCGAGTTGTCGCTCAGCAAGCTGCGGACCTGACGCACGAATCCTTGCGCCATGTCATCGGTCAGTTCGGCGTATTCGGCGAAGACGACATCGCCGCTCGGCTCCAGCATGCGGATATTGCCGGTGGCGGTGACCACGCGCGTCTTCTCGTTGAACGAGACGCGATCGGCCAGCAGCAGGCGGTCGCCCTGGGCCAGTTCCACGTCGCCGGAGGCGGTGACGAGGCCGAGGGTTTCGTCATAGGTCAGCTCGTCGGCGTTCAGCAGCACCGGCTGGTCGTTCTTGCCGGCCTGGGCCCCGCCGGTCTGGGCCAGCGCCGCGGAGGAACCGGCCGCCACGGCGATCCCCAGCGCCAGCAGGCCGCCCCGCAAACCGGCACGGGCCCCGCCGCGCGGTGCCTTGCGCCGCCCCCGCTTGGAACGCTTCGAACCCTGATCCGGCAAGGAGAAATCTCGCACAAAAATACCCTTCGAAGCGGCCCCGGGGGAGCGCTCCACAGTGGAGGCGGATGGCTGGCGATGGGACTTGGTCCGCGGCCCTGTACCGTTCCCCTGATTAATCGAAGGCCACGCGGGAGGCAAGCCGGATTGGACCGGCCAACGGTACAAAGGTCACAGGTGCGGTGTTCCGGCAACCCTTTGCGGATCCCATCGCTTGCAATGGGGGTTTAACGCCGCGGCGGACAATCCTCCATTCCGCTTCACCGGTTGGCTGGGCATACTCCGCCGCGTCGCGCCTCGAGGGTATTTGGGAGTTCGGTTGGTGGAGTATTTGGCGATCCTGGCGCGCGGCATCCTGATCGGCGTGGCCGTGGCGGCGCCGGTCGGCCCCATCGGGCTGCTGTGCATCCGCCGCACGCTGCAAGGCGGCGTCCGGATGGGTTTCGTCACGGGACTGGGCGCCGCGGTGGCCGACGGGATGTTCGGCGCCGTGGCGGCCTTCGGCGTCCAGTTCGTGACAGAGTGGCTGACGGGGCACCAGACGACCTTCAAGCTGGTGGGCGGCGCCGTCATGCTGGCGATCGCCATCAGGGATTTCACATCCCCGCCGCATCCGCGCGAGATCAACCGAGACATCCGGACGGTGCTGGGCGGGTTCGCGGTCGGCCTGGGGCTGACCCTGACCAACCCCATCACCATCTTCGGCTTCGTCGCGATCTTCGCCGGCCTGGGCCTGGGCGGCGACCTGACCAGCGACTACGAGGCGGGCGTCCTGGTGCTGGGCGTCTTCCTGGGGTCGGTCCTCTGGTTCCTGACGCTCTGCGCCGGCGTCGCACTGCTGCGGCACAAGATCTCGGACAGGATCTTCAAGCGGATCAACCAGGGGGCCGCGGTATTGCTGGCCGGCTTCGGCGTCTACGCCGTGGCCAGCGCCTTCGGGTGACCGGGTGGCTGTGCTGGTGGCTGGACTTGGGAGCGGATACGAAAAAGGCGCCGGCCGCCGATGCGGTCCAACGCCTTTTTCGGAACGTCCCGGCCGGGCCGGAGACGCGCGGCCGATCAGGCCAGCGCGTTCTCGCCGTCGATGACGGCCGCGACCGCGTGGATCACCGAGGCGATCCGGATCACGTCCTGCACGGACTCCTTGGAGACGCCCTTCTTGACGACCTCGTGCTCGTGGCTCTCGATGCACATGCCGCAGCCGTTGACGGCCGACACGGCGAGCGACCACAATTCGAAATCGATCTTGTCCACGCCCGGATTGCCGATGATGTTCATGCGCAGCCGCGCCGGCATCTGGGCATAGTCCTTGGTCGCGGACAGGTGGACGAATCGGTAGTAGATGTTGTTCATGCCCATGATCGCCGCGGCGGCCTTGGCACCGTTCAACGCGGCCGGCTCCAGGTGCTGTCCGGCATCGGCGACGATGGCGCGGATCACATCGGGCTGGCGCGACGCGAGGGCGGACGCGACGGCGGTACCCCAGGCCTGCTGCGGTGTCAGGTTGGGCGTGTTGAACACGCCGGACAGGTTCAGCTTCAGGTCCTTGGCGTAATCGGGCAGCTTGCCCTTCAACGCTTCAATAGACATGGCAGGCGATTCCTAAGGTGCGGACAGTGACGTGTGGTTTTGGGAGTCGTGTTTTCCGATCGGCTCCCACCGGCCAAGGCCGACGGGCGCCCTGGGGACGCCCGCCGATCGGACCTCGTATCGGATGGGGATCAGGCCGCCTGAAGCGTGTCCTGGCCCTTCTGCCAGTTGCAGGGGCACAGCTCGTCGGTCTGCAGGGCGTCCAGAACGCGCAGGACTTCCTGCGGGTTGCGGCCGACCGACAGGTCGTTGACCGAAGCGAAGCGGATGATGCCCTCGGGGTCGACGATGAAGGTGGCGCGCAGGGCCACGCCTTCGGTCTTGTCCAGGACGCCCAGCTCGGTGGTCAGCTCGCGCTTGATGTCGGCCAGCATCGGGAACGGCAGGTCGCGCAGGTCGTCGTGGTGGACGCGCCAGGCGTGGTGGACGAACTCGCTATCGGTCGAGGCGCCGAGAACCTGGGTGTCGCGATCGGCGAACTCGCCGTTCAGCTTGCCGAAAGCGGCGATCTCGGTCGGGCACACGAAGGTGAAGTCCTTCGGCCAGAAGAACACGACCAGCCACTTGCCGCCGAACGACTTGTCGGTCAGCTGCGCGAAGGCGTCCTTCATATCGGTGGAAACGACGGCCTTGAGGTCGAAAGCGGGGAATTTATCGCCGACAGTAAGCATGAAACTCGCTCCGATTGTTGCGGTGCACTAGGATTATTGCGGTGCACTAAATTCGAACAGTTCCAAAACTGGCGGCAGGCCCATGATAAATCCAATCACTTTTTCTGACCACTGTGATAGGACGGGCCAATGAGTCACGCCATCACGCTAAAGCAGCTGCGCTATCTGGTGGCCGTCGCCGACACCCTCCATTTCGGCAAGGCGGCCGATGCCGCGAACATCAGCCAGCCCAGTCTGTCCGCCCAGATTCAGCAATTGGAAGAAGCACTTGGCACCCAGTTGGTGGAGCGCACCAAGCGCCGCGTGATGCTCACCGCGATCGGCTCGGAGGTAGCGGAACGGGCCCGCCGCATCCTCGCCGAGGTGCGCGACCTGACCGACAGCGCGCAGGGGGTCTCCCCCCCGCTGGCGGGAGACCTGCGACTAGGTGTCATACCCACGGTCGGCCCTTATCTGCTTCCCAGGGTGCTTCCATCGCTGCGCCGCACATATCCGGAGCTTCGACTCTACCTGCGGGAGGACCAGACCGAGCGACTCGTGGAGCGGCTGAAAAGCGGCGATCTGGACACGCTGCTGCTCGCCATGCCGGTGTCCGAACCGTCGTTCGAGTCGGAACCCCTGTTCGATGAGAACTTCGTGGTGGCGGTTCCCGCCGGACACCGTCTGGCCGCCCGCAACCAAGTCAGCGAATCGGACCTGCGCGACGAGCAGGTGCTGCTGCTGGAGGAGGGCCATTGCTTCCGCGATCAGGCGCTGGCGGTGTGCGGCCACCGCCGCGCGCGCGACCGCGATAGTTTCGCCGCGACATCGCTGGATACCCTGCGTGAAATGGTCGCGAGCCGGATCGGCGTCACCCTGCTGCCGGCCCTGTCGGTGACCGGCGTCAGCCTGCCCGGCGGAGCGGTCGAGATCCGGCCCTTCGCTCCCCCCAGCCCGTCGCGCCGCGTGGCGCTGGTCTGGCGCCGGGAAGCCGCGCGCGGCCGCGAGTTCAGGGTGCTGGCGGAGTTCCTGCGCGACAACCTGCCGGTGGGAGCCGAGGCGGTCCGCTGAACCGGTCGCACTCGCGGCGCACGAACTGCCGACATCCTTCAGCATTCAGGCGGACACAGAACAGTCCAGCCAAAGACTCCACTTGACTGAAATCTCTATTACTTTATGTTTGAAGAGGTATTAAGTACAGCATAAGCATATCATCGTATTCGTTTCCGATGAAGTCGATCAATGTTCACTTCATTTCAAACCTATTAGTCACGATCCCTCCTATTTCTCCCTTTTGATTCTTTCCAAGTTTCGGCGCCCGCGCGCCGGAGCCGCCAGGATCACCCATGAAGCCGCATCTGATCATCAGGCTCGTTCCCCAGGCGGCGTCGGCGACGGCGACGGCGCCCGCTTGGAGCGACGCGGTGCGCGACAAGAGCGGCGTCGGCTCCCGGCTGCATCCCGAGATCGACCGCGTGTTCGACCGCCATCGCGTCGGCGTCTTGGTGACGGCGGAATACCGTCCGCGCGACCGTTCCGGCACATGGTCGGCGCAGGAACTGGAAAGTGGCTTGAACAGGGTCTACCGCGTCGTGCTCAACGACGACA
The DNA here is from genome assembly GCF_000576635.1 of Skermanella stibiiresistens SB22. Classification (GTDB taxonomy): domain Bacteria; phylum Pseudomonadota; class Alphaproteobacteria; order Azospirillales; family Azospirillaceae; genus Skermanella; species Skermanella stibiiresistens. The sequence continues at coordinate 124,834 of NZ_AVFL01000004.1, read as the reverse complement.
GGCGGCCGCCGCCGGACCTCCTGAGGGACTTGGCGGCGCTGCCCGTCGTCGAGTCGGTCCGCCCCGGCCTTGTGGCGCGGGCGGAGTTGCCGCGGGCCTCGGCCCTGTCGGGCGGTGACCGGACCGGCGAGGCGGCCAGGACCGCGATCGGGCTCGACGAGACGCGCGACTACTCGCGCGGCGATCCCCGGATCCTGGTAGCGGTGCTCGACACCGGGATCGCCCTCGACCATCCGGAATTGGCCGGAGCGTTGCGGCCGGGCCGCGACTTCGTCGATATCCTCGATGGGGCCGGCCAGTTCGTCGGCGACTATCTCGGCGCCGATGACGTCCCCGACGACGAGGTCGGGCACGGGACCCATGTCGCCGGCATCATCGCGGGCCGCGGCATCAGGATGCCGGCCGGCGTCGCGCCGCGCTGCTCTGTCCTGCCCGTGCGCGTGCTGGGCGCCATGGAGAAGGCTGGCAAGCGGTTCGGGGCCGGCTTGCTGGACAACATCAACAGCGCCGTCAAATGGGCGGTGGACCAGGGCGCCGACGTCATCAACATGAGCCTTGGCGTGCGCCACGAGGGCGGTGGGCTGCCCCATCGCGAGGTGGTCGACTACGCCCGCCGCCATGGCGTCACCATCGTGGCGGCGTCGGGCAACGATGGCCAGCGCCAGCTCTACTATCCCGGCGCCCTGCCCCACGTGATCGCCGTCGGCGCCGCCGACGACAAGGGCCGGGTCGCCTCGTTCTCGACCTTCGGCGACCAGGTCAGCCTGATAGCGCCGGGCGTGGACATCTACAGCACGTATCTGGAGCATGGCTATGCCTTCTCCACCGGCACCTCCCACGCGGCGCCGTTCGTCGCGGGCGCCGCCGCGCTGCTGAAATGCCATGCCCGCTCGCTCGGGCGCCGGTTGACCGACGGTCAAGTCAAGCACGTGCTCAAACACACCGCCGACAAGGTGGGCCGGGAGTTCAAGGACCCCAAGGCCGGCTTCGGCATGCTCAACCTCCGGGACGCGCTCCGCCTCCTGGATCATCGACTGGGTGCCTGATGGCCCGAGGGAAACCGGCGCCCCATCCCGCCAGACACGAGGAGACGTGAAGGTGATCGCCGCCATATTGGACAACACCTCCGTGCTGGCCGACAGCCGGACCCGCCTGATCGCGATCGAGCCGAGGCTGCGCCTGCCCGATCCCCTGGCGCTCAAGGCCCAGGCGGCACTCCGCGACGCCTACGCCGCCCAAAGCGTCAAATCCAGCCCGCTGCCCGACATGACACGGCTCAAGGCCGCGCTGACCAAGGCGAAGGAACGGATCAAGGTCGCCACCGCGGCGCTCGGCAAGCTCCCCGCGTCCAGCCCCGGCATCTCCCCGGAAGCCAAGTTCCCGGATCCGTCCAACGACGTCCCGGTCGGTTCCGACGACCAGCGCCGGAAGCTGACCCTGGAACTGGAGGACGCCAAGGCCGAAGCCCTGAAAGCCGAGGATGCACTGTTCCAGGCCGACAGCCAGGACAGCAACGCGGAGAAGCTGTTCGACCACGTCCGACAGGCCGGCATCTATCCCAGTATCCTCAAGCTGACCGCGGCGCTCAACGGCTCCAACCTGCCGGCGGCGACCCGGCTGATCCTGTCGACCCCCGGAGTCTACGAGTACCTGCTGCTCAAGCTGCTGACGGAGGACAACGCCGACCCGCACGACACCGAGGGATTGCGCCAAGCCATCCTGATCGGCGCCTCGCAGGAGCCGTCGGCCAAGTTCTTCGCCGCCCTGGTCGGCTTTTACTCCAAGGAGGCGCGCCTCTCGCTCGACCAGAGGACGCTGGACCTCCTGGCGCTCAACGCCGCCAACATGAACATCCCGCTGGGCCCCGCCGGCAAGATCAAGACGGTGCTGAACGGCCTGCTGGAGCAGATCAACGACATCGGCCTGCTGCCGTCATACGTCGCCCGCTACGCCAGCCGGGGCGAGATCTCGCCGACCCGGTTCACGCCGGACATCCGCGACCGGATGGTCGCGATCCTGGGCGATTTCGACCTCCAGCTGACCGCCACCGCATTCGACGCCGGCAAGTTCGACGAGTATTTCGCGCTGGCCTACCGCGAGGCGCTGCAGTCGTCGCGACGCGGCGAGGACCCGATCGACCTCAAGATGGGCAAGGGTCAGCTCGGCGCCTGGGATTTCCAGGTCGACACCTTCGAGAACGCGCAGGAGCAAGGCGTCGTCAAGGACAACATCCTGGCCGCCAGCGTCCTCTACTATGTCTACGTGCTGGGCGACGTGCTGGGCGTCTTCCAGTTCGCCGACGCGCTCCTGCTGCGCCGGGCCAAAGGGCGGCTGGATCTCAGCCGCGCCGCCGGCACCAAGCTGCACGCCTACAAGCTTCGCCGCAACGACCGCATGTCGGTCGACGAACGCGCCCATTTCTACCGCCGCGCGCTGAACATGGGCGAGGGACAGGTGCTCGACGGCACCATCGTCAACGAGGATTTCCCCCAGCTCTGGCACGGGCTGATGAAGGAGGTCGCGGACAACATCCGCAAGAACGAGGAGAACAGCGCGGCCGAGGAGAAGGCGTCGCGCGCCTCGATCGAGGAGGCGATCCGGCTGCTGCAATACAACCTGTCGACCCACATGGGCGACATGGAACTGGATGTCCAGGAACTCTACAGCCAGTTCGACGAGGCCAAGGACCTGCTGTCCGATCCCGAGGTCATCGCCTCGGTCGGCGGTGGCCGCCGCCAGAACATGTGGACCCTGATGGAACGCATCGCGGCGGAGGACTTCGACAGCCAGATCAACGTCGCGGCGCTCCGCACGCTGGGCGTCGAGGGCTGGCGCATCCTCCAGTTCGTGGCCTCGTTCGATGGACCGGCCCCGGACGAGGAATTCGGTTCGTTCCGAAAGTCCTGCGAGTCGTGGATCATCGCGCAGGCCGCCGTCGGCGACATGGCGGGACCCGGCTCCGGCGATGGGGACGAGGAAGACGAGGATGATTTCGGCGATCCGGCGTCGGATGGCGGGGAGGATGAGGACTGGTAGGACGTTGGCACCTACCCCCTGCCCGTTAACCCCTCTCCGCAGTCCAGGAGTTCCACCGGATGACCGATCACGAACAGCTCAAGGAAGAGGCTCGGTGCGACGTGCGCCGGACCCTGGCGGCGAGCGTCCAGTTCGCCCAGATGCCGCGCGCCGACCAGTACGACACCTACCGCCGCATGGTGGAGGGCCGCTATGGCGAGCTGCTGTCCCAAGGCGCCTCCCGCTCCACCGCGATGGCGCAAGCCAAGCCGCCCAAGGCCAGCGACCTGATCGACGACAAGCGGCACGAGAACAAGCGCATCGAACAGGCTGGCGACATCGCGGGCGACTTCGTCGAGGCGGTAGATTTCCCGAAATTCGTCAAGGATCTGCTGAAGGGTGTATTCGACGCCAACATCCAGGTCATGCTGGCCCAGACCGAGAACTACATCAGCCTGATGAAGGCCGCCTCCAAGTCGGTCACCGAGTTCGTCAAGGCGATCGACGACACCGCCGCCTTCGGCTATCTGGCGGAAAACAACGGCGATAGTTTCAGCCTGGACTTCGATGACGAGGAGAAGGACGAGAACGGCCAACAGAAGGTCGTGCTGACCGACAAGGAGGGCCAGAAGGTCGATCTCGGCGACAACGAGATCAAGGCCAAGATCATGGACGCCAAGATCGCCATGGCCAAGGAGCAGCGGGCGATGCTGCGCGAGACGATCCTGATGGGCGTCACCCGGCTGGTGGTCGAGAAGGGCAACATCAAGGCCTCCGTCCTGTTCGACTTCAAGACCACGGAAAAGATCGAGAAGCGCGACAAGGCGGCGATGCAGCAGGTCAAGTCGACCAGCAGTTCGGTCAAGGCGGGCGGCGGGCTCCTGGGCTCGATCTTCGGCGGACCGTCCGGCGGCCACACCAGCAGCACCCGCGATACCCGGCTCAGCGTCTCCTCGGCCAAGAGCAACTCGTCCACCGACCTGTCGGCCAAGCTGGCCGGCTCGGTCGACATCACGTTCAAGACGGATTACTTCAAGCTGGACAACTTCGCCCAGCTCTACAACCAGCCGGTCGAGCAACCGGCCCAGCAATCCGCGCAACCCGCCAGCCTGCCGCCGCGTCCCGCGACGCCGGCGCGTTGACCCCGGACGGGCGGGTGACCGGCGATGGCCTTGGCATGCATCCGTTTCGTGGACAGCGGGCGAGGCGTCGCCCGCTTCAAGGTCGATGTCGGCCGGAACCGCTGGTACGCCTACGCCATCGGCGAGGGCGGCACCCAGCGGCGGAACGGGCTGACCATGCTCGACGCCCGCTCCCACACCTCGGAGTTGCTGGGGCCGCTGGACCCTTCGGAGGATGGCCGCACCGAGCTGGAGGTGCCAACCCGCCTGTTTTCCGGCCGCGACCGGTCGATCCAGCTCATGAGCTTCCGCACGCCCGGCCGCGATGGTCCGGCGCTGTCGGAGATCGTCGTGGTCCCGCCGAACCTGGACCTGTCGGGTGATGGCTTGGCCGACCTACCGGAGATCAGCATGACCAGATCCAGGACGCTCGCGGCTCCCCCGCGCCAAGCCGCCGCCATCCCGACGGTGCGGCGCGCCCTGGCGCCGGCCCGGCCGCTCAGCACGGCGCAGTTCCTGGATGGGTTGCTGGCGCTGCTGCCCCAGATCCTGCCCGCCGCCGGATCGATCCTGGGCGGCCTGCTCGACGGCGGCGGAGCCAAGGGGCCTTCCGGTCCGCCCGCGGGGGGCGGCGATCTCCAGCAACTGGTGGCCCAAATCCTCAAGGCCCTGGCCCCCGCCGGTGCGGCGGCGCCAGCTCCCGCGAAGGCCGACGCCAAGTCGCTGGCCCTGGGGATGAGCCGGGGGATGGACCGGGGAGCGAAGAAGCGCGGACGCTACAGCGAGGCGGCCGTGGCTCCAGCCCTGCTGGCGGCCTTGCCGGCGCTGATGCCGGTGCTTCAGCAAGTGCTGTCGCCCGAGACCATCAAGGGCCTGTTCAACATGGTCGATCCCAAGAACGTGCTGGGCGCCGTGACCGACGCGGTCACCTCGGTCGGCAAGCTGGGCTTGGACGCGGAGAAGCAGGAGCTGGAGCATCTCAGGGCCCTGAACCCCGGCGTCGACGATCCGGCGCTCAACCAGCTGCTGCTGAGCATGAGCGCCCATCTCGAAGAGCCGCGCGCCCATCCACGCTATCGCCGCGTCCCGACCGTTCGCCTGACCTTCACCGATCTGGTCGAGACCACCGTGGACGGACGGACGGTGACGGCCTTCCTGCTCGGGCGCGCCCTGTTGTTCCCCCTGATGGTCCAGACGCCCCGCCCGCTGCCCGAGGCGCGGCTGGTGCTGATCCTGAAGGACGCCACCACGCTGGAACCGCTCGCCCGCACCCGCGTGGCGGTCCCGGCCGGCACCGCCGGACCGCTTCCCGAGGCGCCGGGCTTTCCGGTCGAGGACCTGCAACGGCTGGTGGCCGGCCGCGACTATCTGGTCTGCGCCCACCTGATCTGGCGTAACAAGCGGGGCGACAAGGTCGGGGCGGCGATGAGCCATTCCATCCACATGGTCGGCGAGCACAGTCCCGGCGCGGTGGACGCGACCGGGCCGGCCGTGCCGCTCGACGATGTCGGCCGCCACCGCGATTTCTGGCACAAGGTCTGGGAGGACGAGCTTGACGACGACCATCGCCGGATTGAGCTGGAGGCCCGCTACGTCACCCTGATGGAGCCGGACCGCACCACGAACGCCCGTGTCGAGACGGTCGTCAGGACCGAACCCGTCGGGGTCCGGAAGCTGGAGGGCCGCCTGAAATCCGGTCTGGTGCTCTGCCCCAACGCGCTGAACGAGTTGCTGCCCGACATCGCGGGCGCGCCGATGCTGGCCCCGACGGAACTGGCGGCCCTGATGACGCCGGGCTTCGTCCGCCGGTTCGGCCTGAGCGCGCGTAGCAGCGTCAAGTTCGCCGGACGCGGCGGCGCCACGGTGGCGCTTTGGGTCTTCCCCGAGGTCAAGGTGGCGACCATAGCGCTCCAGCGGGCGGCGGATGTCGCCCCGTCCGGACAGGTGCTGCGGTTCGAGCCCCGGCACGTCAGCTTTCCCTTGCCGTGCAAGGTCCATTTCGTCGGAACGAGCAGCGCGCCATGACCGTCTCCCGCACCCGGTTTCCCACACGACCTCGCGCTGCCGCCTCCGGCTTTTCGGCCGGACTGGCGGCCCCGGTCAGCCTCGGCGAGGTCCTGCTGAACGGCATGACCGTCGTGTTCGACCAAACTGCGGCCCTTACCCCCGTCGATCTCACAGCGGAGCCTGGCGATGTCCCCCAACCCCGCACCGGACGCGACACCGGATCCGGAGCCGCCCGCCGCCGCCCCGATGGAGGAAGTGGCGGCCGAGGAAGATGGAACCAAACAGGCCGGGGCTGGGGAAAGTGACGGAGCGCTGGCGTCGTTCGGCGATCTCGCGGCCGACTTGGCGGTGTTCGCCGAGACGCTGGAGGACGAGGAGGCCGGTGTCGCCATGTCGATCGACCGCATGACCATCGACCTGCCGGTCGAGCTGGAGGTGCGGGTGGGCGAGGATGGCCGGGTCGCCCTGGGGAGCGAGCCGCCGACCCAGTACACCGACACCTCCGTGATGCCAGTGTTCCACCGGCTGCGGATCACCTTGGGAGGCCCCGACTGACGTGGCCCAGAACCTGCCGTGGCGTCTCGAGTCGTTCCTGGATTCCCTGATCGTCGAACTCGACCGGGCGCAGGACACGCTCGCGATCAAGGGAGTCAACCGGCCGCTCACCTACACGGTCAAGGATGTCGCCCTGGAGTTGCAGCTCTTCCCGCAGGTGCAGGGCGACACGATCCTGTTCTCGACCGCCAGGCCGGGAGAGAGCGGTGCCAGCAAGGTGTCGATCCAACTCGGCTCGATCACCGACCGGCAGATCAAGGAAGTGACGAAACAGCCGATCAGCGGCGATGACGTGGCGATCGACCTGATCGACGACATCGACGAGGAGACCCGGACCAGCCTGCGCCGGATCGGGGTCACGTCCGAAGGGGACATCCAGCGCATGCGCGACAGGAACATCGACATCAAGAAGGTCAGCAACAACAAGGTCGACTACCAGAAGCTGGCCGACCTGATCGGACAATCGAAGCGGCGAAGCGCCGCTCCCGCCGTCAGCAAGGTCAGCGTCCAGAAATCGGAGGGACGGACCGTGTTGCGGCTGGCCGGCGCCAATCTCGCGGCGGCGGCGCAGGCTCCCGGTTTCCCCGCCGCCCAGCTGAACCGCTCCGCCGTCGAGGTGGTGTCGGTCAGCGACCGCGAACTGGCGCTGGCCGTGCCCGACGGCGTGCTGCGGCCCGGCAGCAACCAGCTCGCCGTGGCGCTGGACCAGTTTTCCATCATCCGCATGGACCTCAAGCACTGACATCGATCCAGGGACGACGCATCATGGCGGCAAGCACCAAACCAGCAAGCACCAAGCCGGCAAGCACCGGGGCCGGCCCCAAGGGTCAACTCTACCTGATCGAACGGACTCTCCGCCGCCGCGACGCGAAGCCGGGCGTCAAACCCGGAGCGAAGGAGCCGCCATCGGTCAAGCGCCAGCGCGCCGATGGCGACGCGCCAATCGACCTGCGCTATCCGGCCCACCCGGCGGACGAGATCCTGCCGCCGCCCGCGAATGGACGAGGCCAGACGTCCGGTCCGGCGCCGCTGGGCTTCGGCTACGGATTTGGCGAGCCGGCGGGTGCCACCGCCTTCGACCTGGTCGCGATGTCGCTGGAGGATGGGGCGGCCAATGGCGCCACCGCCTTCCAGGTCGAGGAGTTCGACACCTCCTCGGCCAAGCCGCGCCACGACTGCGGCTGCAAGGCCCGCTCGCTGTCCGACGATGAGGATGGGGATGGGGACCGGGTGGAAGCCGCGGTGGAGTTCCCGCCCGAACCGGAGGAGGGCCGCCGCGACGATCCGCCCGCCGAATATGTCTTCCCCGAAGCGGCATCGCTCGACCTGGGGGATGACGCCGAGACGCGCCGGTTCAACGAGGATCTGAAGGCGATCCTCAGCGGCCAGAAGTCGCATCCCTCGGTGGAGCGCAATCCGCCGCCGCGACCTCCGGACTGGGACGACGACGCGCCCTCGCCCCCCTCCCCCGCGGCGCCTTCAACCGCGTTTGGCCACGAGATCTTCGACCGGCTGGGCGCCAGCATGTCCAGGGCCACCACCTTCGACCTGGGAAGCATGGCGATCGAACAGTCGATGGACGAATTCGACCGCCGGATGGCTTACGAGGAACGCCCCACCGGCGGTCCGAAAAACGGGAAGCCAACCGCGACGGCGCCAGCGGCGCTCGCCCTGAGCGACCTGGATTTCGCCGAGGACCTCTCGCTGATCATGGCCTCGTCCAATCCGGCCGAAGCTCAACCGACACCCGCTCAGGCGATCTTGGCCGCGGCGACACCAGCATCAGGGGAAACACCATCATGAGCCTGTTCCAGCTCCAGAAAGACGTGTCGCGGGCGCGGAAGCGGATCGTCAAGCGACCCGAACCCAGCCGGACCAAACCGTCGACGGCCCAGGCGTCGCGGACGCGCGCTTTCGCGACGCCGGTGAACTACAGGGTTCCGGGAACGGTTCCGATCGTCCGGCAGAACAGCCAGAATGTCTGCTGGGCGGCATCGACCACCATGCTGATGTCCTGGCTGCTGAACGAAGGCATGACGGTCGAGCAGGCCATCGGACGCGTCGGTCCAGTCTGGCTAGGCAAGGTCCGCAACGACCAACCACTGGGAGGAGACGAGAAGGACAATTTTCTGAACGTGGCGGGAATGGTCGCCAAGGGACCAGCCAACTTCTCCCTGGAGGACTGGCTGGCCATGCTGCAGGCCTATGGACCCCTGTGGGTGACGACCAGCGAACTCCCGGCCTTTCCATTCTCCGTCCATGCCCGAATCCTGGTCGGCATCTCGGGGGATGGAACGGCGCGGGGCACCCTGTTCCATTTCAACGATCCCGGCAAGGCGGTCGAGCAATCCGAAACCTTCGAGGCCTTCATGACCAAATACGAGCGCCCGGTCAAGAAGGCCAACGAGGTCAAACCGCCACCGCTCGTCCCGCCTCTGGTCGTCCACTGGGCGCCCAACGCCAAAGCGACGGTCCAGCAGCAGTCGATCCAACAGTCGATGTACCGCGACGGACGCGCTGGCGCCTTCGCCGGTGCCGCGCTCGCCGAGGCCGTCGCGGCGGTCGGCGGCACCTTGTTCGCCGCCTACAACAGCAAGTCCGCCGGCGACATCAAGTACAGCTTCGACAAGATGGACGACCTGCGATGCCCCAAGAAGGCGACGGCGCAGGAGAAGGCGATCACCCGCGCGCCGGCCACGGCGACCGTGGAGGAGGCCTCGACCTGCTTCGCCCTGAAGGTCGGCGCCGGCGTCAGGATCTACTGGGAGTACAACGGCGTCTGCCTGGGCCCGATCTCGATGGAGATCACCGATCCGACCGATTATCTCGGCGGCAGCGCGGAGATCACCGGCTCGATCCTGCTGAACGAGCAGCCTCCAGTCAAACCGGGAGCGGGCGGCAAGCCGATCATCGGCGTCCGGATCCACTTCCAGTACATCTTCAACTGTTCCGGCTTCAACCCGGAGATTCGCACCTTCGACGTCATCGTCTACGCCGACGGCACCTACACCCGCTCCCGGACGATGATCTGAGCCCGTCGAAGGACGGCCGGAGTTTCTGGAACTCCGGCCGTCCGATCAGCGGACGGGAGTGACGGCCGTCAGGTGCCGGCAACCATCATGCGGTCGATCCGGATGGTCGGCGCGTCCATGCCGTAGCGGAACTCCAGGTCGTTGGCGGGCTCCAGCGTCAGGAACATTTCCTTCAGGTTGCTGGCGACCGTCAGCTCGCTGACCGGATAGGCGATCTCGCCGTTCTCGATCCAGAAGCCGGCGGCGCCCCGGCTGTAATCGCCGGTGATCCCGTTGATGCCCATGCCCATCAGTTCGGTGATGTAGAGGCCTTCCTTGATCTCGCCGATCAGTTCCTCCGGCGTGCGGGTTCCCGGCGCCATGTAGAGGTTGCTGGGACCCGGCGACGGCGGGCCGGAGGTGCCGCGCGACGCGTGGCCGGTGGATGTGAGGCCCAACTGGCGGGCGGAGCGCAGGTCGAGCAGCCACGTGGTCAGCCGGCCCTCCTCGATGATGTTCCGCCTGGACATCGCGACGCCCTCGCCGTCGAACGGCTTGGAGCGCAGACCGCGCCGGACATGCGGATCGTCAACGATGGTGACGCCGGGGCGGAACAGCTGTTCCCCCATCTTGTCCTTGAGGAAGCTGGTGCCGCGCGCGATCGACGGCCCGGTGATGGCGCCCGACAGGTGGCCGATCAGGCCACGCGAGACGCGCGGATCGTAGATCACCGGCACCTGGCAGGTCTTGACCTTGCGCGGGTTCAACCGGCGCACCGCCTTCTCGCCGGCGCCCCGGCCGATCTCCTCGGCCGACGCCAGATCCTCGGCGAAGACCTTGGAGCTGTAGTCGTAGTCGCGCTCCATGCCGGTTCCGGTGCCGGCCAGCACCGAGACCGACAGGCTGCGCCGCGAGAGGGAATAGGCGCCGGCGAAGCCATTGCTGGCGGCGATGGCGACATGCGACCGGCTCCAACTAGCCTCGGCCCCTTCGGAATTGGTCACGCCGTCGACCGCCAAGGCCGCTTCCTCGGCGACCCTAGCCTGCTCGATCATCTGTTCGGCCGAGGGTTCGGTCGGATCGTCCATCTCCAGGTCGGTAGGCCAGTCGCGGGCGAGCTGGTCCGGGTCGGCCAAGCCGCTGAACGGGTCCTCGGGGACGTTCCGCGCCATCGCCACGGCGCGCTCGACCAGCGAGGCGAGGGTGTCGTCGCTCCTGTCGGTGGTCGAGACGATCGCCTGGCGCTTGCCGACGAAGACGCGCAGGCCCAGATCACCGGCTTCCGCCCGCTCCAGCCGCTCGGGCTGGCCCAGCCGCTGCGAGAGCGACAGGGACGCGCCGTCGAACAGCACCGCGTCGGCGGCGTCGGCTCCGGCGGCCTTGGCCTTGCCGATCAGGCCTTCGAGCAGCGAGAGGGCGGCGTCATGGGTATCAGAAGGCATCGGGATCTCCGGTCGATTTCAGGTCGCGCTCGTTTGGACGTTCCTATCCAGATGGGCGGCGTTCCCGGAAGATGGCAGGGGGGAGGCGGACATGTCCCGCTTATTTTCACCACGGCGGGTGTTTGACGGGGACGGATCGCCGTCAGTCGGTCGTGCCGGGCGCCGGAACCGCGTCCGGCGAGGGTCGCCGCGCGCCGATCGCCATGAGATAGGCGCCGACCGACAAGGCTCCCGCCACCACCATGACCAGGATCATCGGCATCTGGTCGTCGTCCTTGAGATAGCCCACGGCCACGGTCGCCACCGCCCCGACCGACATCTGGAGAAAGCCCAGCAGGCCCGACGCGGCGCCGGCGACCCGCGGGTTGACGCTAATCGCGGCGGCGATGCCGCTGGGCATGGCGATGCCGCTGCCGACCGCCGCGAGGCACATCGGCAGGAAGATGCCCAGCGCGTGGAAATGGCCCAGAAGCCCGAGCACGCCCATCACGGCGACGCCGGCGATGTTCGTCACCGTGCCGACCAGGACCAGCCGGCGGGCGCCGAGCCGCGTCGCCAGCCGGGCGGCGATGAAGCTGCCCAGCGCGTATCCGGCGGAAACCAGCACGAACAGCGCGCCGTATTCGCTGGGCGGCCGCTTCAGCAGCTCGATCATGATGTACGGCGCCCCCGCCAGGAAGGCGAAGAACACGGCGCTGACGAAGGCGGTGTTGAGGGCGAAGCCCAGATAGGCCCGATTGCGCAGCAGCGCCCCATAGCCCTTGACCATGCCGATGATTCCAGGAAGCGGCTGGCGCTGGAAATTGGTCTCGCGCAGCGATCCGAGGCTCCACAGCCAAACGGCGGCGCCACAGGCCAGGACCATTAGGAAGCTGGCGCGCCAGCCGAACCAGACCTCCAGGAATCCCCCCAGCGCCGGCGCGATGGCGGGCGCCACGGCCATCGCCATGGTGATGTAGGCGAGCGTGCTTGCCGCCTTGTCGCGCTCGTGGACATCACGGACGATGGCGCGGCTCAGCACCATGCCGGCGCAGCCGCCGACCGCCTGGACGATCCGCCCGGCGATCAGCGTTCCGATGCTGGGAGCGAGGGCGCAGACGAGACTGGCCGCGACGAAGATTCCCAGCCCGGCCAGCAGCACCGGGCGCCGTCCGAACCGGTCCGACAGCGGCCCATAGATCAGCTGGCCGCAACCGATGCCAACGAGGTACAGGGTCAGCGCCAGCTGCGCCGTGCCGTAATCGGTCTCGAACACCCGGACCAGTCCGGGGATCGACGGAATGAAGATGTTGAGCGCCATCGGACCGATCGCGGTGATGGCGATCAGGATGGCGATGTGCGGCGGCCGGACGGCGGCGAAACTCATCAGGCTGGCATCATGGGTTTGACTTCGCGGCGGATGAGACAACCGCAAGGGTAACCCGACTCCGCCGACAGCCAACCTTTGTCAGGACATGGCTGGGATGCGCGCGGCCACCTCAGGGATCGTCGCGGCGTTTCGCTGGCAGCGGAAACACGTCGGCGGCCACCCCGCGGCCATTGGGGGCGAGCCGGTCGGGGGCGGGGCTGTCGTAGACCACCAGGACCGACAGGGGTTGGTCCGGCCTCGCGAAGAGCGTGGCGCCCTCGGCGTGGTCGGTGCCGACGCCGTTGGGGATATCCATCACCCGCTCCAGCCGGCTTCGCGGGATGATGGTCTCCTCCCGCTGATTCCAGGCGTCGGGCCAGCGGTACAGCACCACCGGCCCATCCAGATCCATGGTCGGACCAGCCAGAATCAGCAGGTCATCGCCTTCCAGCGACAGTTCGCGGATACCCAACCCGTCGAGATCGAGGAAGTGCTTGCGGTAGCGCTCGCCCTCGGGACCGATCTTGCGGAGCTTCAGCCCGGTGGACTTGGCGTTATGGCCTTTCTCGGCCACCACCAGTTCGAGGATCACCGCCCAGCCGCGCAGCACGGGGCCGCGCATGCCCAGGAAGACCCGCTCGCCGCGCGCGGAGATGCCCTCGATGTCGAAGCCATTGTCCTTGGAGGGAATCGCCATGAAGCGGCCGAGATGTTCGTCCTTGGCGAGCGCCTTCGACAGGGCGTTGGCCCCGGCGGGGTCCATCTTCAGCCGCCCCGCCGTCAGCTCCGCCCCGCCATCATTGGATGGCGCCGACCGGCACAGGGTATAGACGCCATCAGCACCGTCCCTGACCAGGGGAATGCGCCCCAGCAGGTAGCGGTTGGGCTCGCACTCGATCTTGGTCAGCCGCTCCAGCGCCTCCTCGACGCCGTGCTCGTCCAAACTGGGCTTCTTGCGCTTGAGGCTATGCGAGCCGCAAATCCAGAGATAGTCGCCATCGACGGACAAGCCCTCGACATCGACCTCCCCCTTGACCGGCAGGTCGAAGAAGTCGGTCAGGCGGTAGGGAGTGTGCTGGCCGAAGCTCCGCCAGTCGTCGGTGGTCAGGCGCTCGATCGTGTCGGTCTCGTCCGAGGCGACCCAGAGACAGCTTCCGGACTGTTTGACCACCGACAGGTTGCCACGGAGCGGTTCGGTGACCTGCTCGCTCAAGGCGTCATGGTGATGGAAATCGAGCATGACGCGCTCCCGCGCGACCTGCCTCGCCGTGGAAGTCCGCTTCTTGCCCGCCATCGTGTTCCCCCAGTGCTCTTGCCCACGAGGCGACAGTGCGGGGGCCACACCATCATGGCAAGGGCGTGAAAGGTCGGCTGGGAAATCGAAGCCCCAAGATCCGCGCTGGCCGCGACGCCGTCATGGGCGGCGCGGCCAGCGCGGTTCATCAGACGATGTCGAAGGTGGCCAAGGCGCCAGCAACCGTGGCGCAGGTCGTATTGTAGGAGATGTGGCTGCCGGCCGGACCGGTGATCGTGTAGGTGCCGCCGACAACCAAGTCGTTCGTCGGGGAGAGCGCCATCACGGTCACGACGCCAGCGTTGACGGCCGCCGAAGCTCCGTGCCCCACGTAGCCAGTCTCTTTGCCGGTGCCAGTAACGTTGGCGAGGTGGAAATAATTCATAATCGTCTCCATGAAATGACAAGGGAACGCAAGCCCATCCTTGAAATCGCATACGAATGGATGCGCTCAATTCGTGACATGACGCCGAACTTGATAGTTAAATTTAAATAATTTCTCGATTATCTTCTATTAATTACAGGTTTGACTTTGAAATGATTCTTATATCTTAATTTTATATGTCAGAACTTACTTAATCTTAAAAATTCCCTTGCCTCGACATCTTCTCGATTGACTTGAAGATTGGAAAAATCAATTCCGCAGTCAAAACCTATTTGACCGCTTGGCATTTTTGAAACTGTACTCGGTCCAGATCGCCGGGCGCATGTACGCCTCGAAAAAGAACAGGACGGTCGACAGGTCGCGTTCGAGGTCGCTGGTGTCGGCGAATTGAGCGTGTGAATGTATATCGCCGACCTGCGACTCGAAGATGTTCGCGAACCGCAAAGCATCATCATGCGGACTGTTCGCCCGGACCATGGTCGTGGAAGTTCACCTCACCTCGCCCGCACTCAATCGACGGAACGATAGTTGTTCAGCATGTGGTGCCACTGCGCGATCATGGCTTTCCGGTGCCCGCGGGCGAAGGCGGCGGGCCTTTCAGGTCGTTGAACAGGAGGCGGTCACGCTGCTCCCGTATATTGTCGGAGAAGAGGCTGGCGATGTTCCAGCCGATGGGATGATCCTGTTGGCTCCCCACGGCCAGCACCATGACCGCTTCATGGAAAATTCATCTCATTTCCAAATCGGCTTGCCATGGAGCGGGATGCCGTAGCTATCCCATTTGCGGGTGACCTCGTCGATCACGTCGTCGGACATGCGGAGCTGCTGGCCCCATTCGCGTTTGGTCTCGGGCGGCCATTTGTTGGT
Source organism: Skermanella stibiiresistens SB22 (assembly GCF_000576635.1). GTDB lineage: Bacteria > Pseudomonadota > Alphaproteobacteria > Azospirillales > Azospirillaceae > Skermanella > Skermanella stibiiresistens. The sequence continues at coordinate 109,789 of NZ_AVFL01000004.1, read as the reverse complement.
GGCGTCCAGACCAACCTTGCCGCCCAGACCGCTTTCGGGGCTGGCGAAGTCCAGGTAGTCGATCGGCGTTCCCTCCACCACCGTGATGTCACGGGCCGGGTCCATGCGGGTCGAGACCGCCCACATCACGTCCTTCCAGTCGCGCGCGTTGATGTCGTCGTCCACGACGATCACCCACTTGGTGTACATGAACTGGCGGAGGAACGACCAGACGCCCATCATCACGCGCTTGGCGTGGCCCGGATAGGCCTTCTTCATGGAGACCACGGCGATGCGGTAAGAGCAGCCTTCCGGCGGCAGCCAGAAGTCGACGATCTCCGGGAACTGCTGGATCAGCAAGGGGATGAACACCTCGTTCAGCGCCTCCCCCAGAACGCTCGGCTCGTCCGGCGGCCTGCCGGTGAAGGTGGAGAGGTAGATCGGGTTCCGCCGCATCGTGATGGCGGTGACGTGGAAGACCGGGAACGGCTCGACCGCGTTGTAATAGCCGGTGTGGTCGCCGTACGGTCCCTCGTCGCCGAACTCGTCCAGGCTGACCAGCCCCTCGATCACGATCTCGGCCTGCGCCGGCACCTTCAGCGGAATTGTCTTGCAGTCGACCAGCTCGACCTTGCGCCCGCGCAGCAGTCCCGCGAACTGGTATTCCGACAGCGTGTCCGGCACGGGGGTGACGGATGCCAGGATGGTGCCGGGATCGGCCCCCAGCACGGCGGCGGCCGGCAACGGCTCGCGCTTGCCCGACGCGGCCCAGCGCTGGTGATGCTGGGCGCCGCCACGGTGCTTCAGCCAACGCATCAGCGTCGTGTTCCGCCCGGTCACCTGCATGCGATAGATGCCGAGGTTGAAGTCGTCCTCGCGCTTCTTGCCCGGCCCCTTGGTCACCACCAGCGGCCACGTGATCAGCGGAGCCGGCTCGCCCGGCCAGCAGCCCTGGATCGGCAGGCGGCCCAGGTCGATGTCGTCGCCCTTCAGCACGATCTCCTGGCACGGCGCCGACGAGACCGTCTTCGGCTTCATCGACAACACGGTCTTGGCCAGCGGGATCAGGTCCAGCGCCTCGCGGAAGCCGCCCGGCGGCTCCGGCTGGCGCAGGAAGGCCAGCGTCTCGCCGACGCCGCGCAACTCGTGGGGCTCGCGGTCCATGCCCCAAGCGACCCGTTCCACGGTGCCGAACAGGTTGATCAGCACCGGCATGTCATAGCGCGACCCATCGGGCCGGATGACGTTCTCGAACAGCACGGCCGGTCCCTGCTGGGCGAGCAGCCGGGTGTGGATCTCCGTCATCTCCAGCGCGGGAGAGACCGGCGTCTTGACGCGCACGAGACGGCCCGAGCGTTCCAGCCGGTCCATGAAGTCGCGCAGCGAGGAATAGGGCATTGGATCAGCGTCTCTGAAGGTCTGGGATGGTGGTCTCGACTCAGTCGGCCTAACATCGGCCTGCCGAACGCGCCGTCAAGCGGATTGACGACGCGGCGCGAAGACCGCACCGTCGGCCGCATGGCTTCCACCCCCCTCATCGACCCCGCCGTGATCGCGCTGGCCTGCGGCTATCCCTATGCCTTCGCGGGGTGCTCCTACCTGTTCGAGGGCGGCGAACAGCGCCCGTTGCCGGTCTTGACGCCCGCCTTGCTGGAGGGCCGCGTGCCGGTCATCGCCTGCGGCTCCAACCGGTCGCCCGAACAGCTCGCCCGCAAGTTCGCGGACTGGCCGCTTCCCCTCGCCATTCCGGTCCTGTGCGGTGCCCTGGAGGGCTTCGACGTCGTCCACTCCGCCCATTTCACCCGCTACGGCGCCCTTCCCGCGACCTTGTGCCCGGCGCCGGGCGCCGCCGTTGACATCGCGGTCCAATGGCTGACAGAAACCGAATTGGACCGCATGGACGCCACCGAGGGCATCGGTGTCAATTACGACCGCCGCCGGCTCGACGGCATCACCTTGCGAATCGAGGGGCTGGGCATGATCGGCGCGGCCGACGCCTATCTCAGCCGGCGCGGCGTCCTGACCCGGGACGGAGCGCCCATCGCTTTCGAGTCGATCGCCTGCGCCGGCAGGATCTGGCCGGCGCTGGACCAGCGCGCCGTGCTGGAACTGGCGCGCGACCGCTTGGCGCCGGGAACAGCCCTGGACGGCTTCATCCACCGGATCGTGATGGACCAGGAATACCGCGCCGAAATCACCGCCGTGCTGGCGCGCGACGCCTTGGCGCGAGCCTAGACCGTTCCCAGCAGCCGCCAGACCGTGGTCTCCCGGATCTCCTTGTCCTCCAGGTCGAGTGAGGTCGGCACCAGATAGCGCGCCAATGGCTCCAGCCCGGTCTTCGGGACATAGGCGCGGCCGGGATCGCCGAGCAACACCAGCACGCCGTCCCGGGCGAGCCCGCGCAGCCACGGGATGATCCGGTCGGCCATCGGCTTCTCGTAGCAGACGTCGCCGGCCAGCACGACCTGGATTCCGGGCATCGGGTCGCCGACGATGTCGCGGCGCGAGACCTCGATCGCGACGCCGTTGGCGGCGGCGTTCAACCCGATGGAGGCGACCGCGAAGTCGTCGATCTCCGCCGCGATCACCAGCGCCGCTCCGGCCTTGGCCGCCGCGATGCCGGCCACGCCGCCGCCCGCCGCGAAGTCGAGCACGCGGCGCCCCGCCACCAAGCCCGGATTGTCCAGGACGTGCCGGGCGACCGCCCTGCCGCCGGGCCACGCGAACGCCCAATAGGGCGGCGGCAGGTCGCGGGCGGCGAGGTCGACCTCGGTCGCCTCCCACAACGGCGTCACCTGGGTCGCCAGATGCAACGCCACCTCCGGCAGCAGCGGAGCGGTCGACAGCTCCGTGTTGGCCTGGATGAAGGCCTGCCGGGCGGCCGTCGTGTCACCGGGGGGTGGGCCGACCAAGGGGCCGAGGGGTGGGGAGTCGAGGTTTGGGGAAAAGGTCATCGCGCGGACTTGCCCACAGGGCTTACCCCCACGCAAGGGGATTCGGCGGATCAAGCCATCAGAGCACCCGGCCTGCGACAATGGCGCCCAGCACCAGCCAGCCGAACCAGCGGTTGGACTTGAACTTGACCAAGCAGTCCATTTGGTCGTCCGGCCGCCACGTGCCGACCTGCCACGCGAGTTGCAGCACGGCGGCCAGCAGGACCATCTGGAACCAAATACCCAAACCCGCCACCAGCCCCGCCGCCAGCAACCCGCCATAGGTCAGGGTGTAGAAGCCATAGATCCAGATCTTGGAGGCGTCGCCCAAGCGCAGGGCGGTGGACTTGACGCCGATCCGGGCATCGTCCTCCTTGTCCTGGTGGGCGTAGATCGTGTCGTATCCCAGCGTCCAGACGATGCCGGCGGCGTAGAGCAGGACCGCCGGCAGGTCCAGCCCTCCCGTCACCGCCGCCCAGCCGACCAGGGCGCCCCAGTTGAAGGTCAGCCCCAGGAACGCCTGTGGCCACCAAGTGATGCGCTTCATGGTCGGATAGGTGAAGACCAGCACCAGGGATGCCGCACCCAGCAGGATGGTGAACAGGTTGAACTGGACCAGCACCGCCAGCCCGATCAGCAGTTGAAGCACCAGGAACGCCAAGGCCTGGCGTACCGTCACCTGTCCGCTGGGAATGGGGCGGCTCCGGGTCCGCTCGACCATGCCATCGATGTCGCGGTCCAGGATGTCGTTGACGGTGCAGCCGGCTCCCCGCATCGTCACGGCGCCGACGGCGAACAGGATCATCATCCAGGGGTCCGGCCAGCCCTGCGTCGCCAGCGCCTGGCTCCACCAGCACGGGAATAGCAGCAGCCACGTGCCGATCGGGCGATCGAGGCGGGCCAGCTTCAGATAGGGCCGCGCCGCCGCCGGGGCGAGGCGGTCGATCCATCCGTCCGGCCGAATATCGGTGAACCCGTCGCGGCTCCCGGCTGAGGTCATGGCTGGCATCCGTCCATCAAAATTCCGCGAACCCTTCGGTGACGGCGGCACTCTAGCCCAGGAGATCACCGGTCCGCACCCCGCGATGATGGGAGATTAACGCGCGGCGGGGGTTGCGGTGGCGTCAGGGCGGCGTGCTACAATGCCTGAGTCCCGAGGAGGTTCCATGGCATTCAAGCCTAATTACAACCAGCAGCGCGCTGACCGCAACCGCGCCAAGGATCAGAAGAAACAGGAAAAACTTCGCCTGAAGGAGGAGGCCGCCGCGCAGCGCAAGGCGGGCAACCCCGAGGACGGAGACGCCGAGAGCGATGGCGGCGAGGACGCCGACGCCACGACGGAGGGGGAAACCGGGCAGTCACAGCCGGGTGGAGCCGCGTCGGGCCAAACGTCATAAGCCGATGGAGACGGTGTCGGCGAGTGGAGCCGATGCCCTAGAGAACGCCGCTGACCCTGTATCGCAATTGGGAGAGGGGCAATGGCCCGTAAGAAGCAACCGACGGACAACGCGTATGTCCTATTCGACGTCCTGTACCAGGACGGCGCGCGGACGTCGAACCGCAAGGTCCCCAGCTCGGATATCGGTGGGCTGGACGGCGACGAACCGGCCCGCGCGATCATCGAGGCGCAGGACCGCAAGATCGCGGAGATGTCGGGCAATCCACGTGGCCCGATAAAGACCATCACCCGCTCGCCGAACCAGTAGGCGGAGTGGCTGGAACCGGCGGATGGGCGTTTCCCGTCCGCCGTCCCCGTCCGCTTGGACGATGATTTCATCCAAAGGTTAACCTCTTGGCCAACCGGCGAAAAAATAGGACGGGCCAGGAAATGACCGCCCGCCAGGGGCGTAGTGATGGACGAGCGCCCATCATTTATGTAACGTCCTTAATCGGATGAGTTAAACTAGGTTAACTAACACCCTCCCCGTGAGCACGCTGGCTACCAAACACACGATCTTTCTGGCTGCGGCCGGCGCGGCACTGATGGCGACATCGGCGTACGCCCAAGTCCCGCCGGTGCAAACCGGATCGGGCGGGGCATCGATCGCGCTCGGCTCCATCCTGCTGGGCGCCACGGCCGCCGTTGGCTTGGCGGGATTCGCTTGGCAAACCTGGCGGTTGCGGGGCGAGTCGCGGCGGGCCATGGCCGCCAGAACGGATGCCGCCCGGTTGGAGGCCTTCCTGTCCGCGTCGCCCGACGCGTGGTGCGGCTGGAGCCAGGATGGCGCGCACGCGGTTTCCCCCGGTTTCGCGGCCATGCTCGGCGTCGACCGGTGCGACCGGCTGGAGGATATCGAAACGGCGCTGGCCCCCAGCGACGCGGCGGCGCTGAATGGCGCCTTCGGCCATCTGCGCCGGACCGGCAAGCCGTTCCAGATCGTCGTCTCAACCGCCGATGGCGGCCGGGTGCTCGAGTTGAGCGGGTCGCGCGGCGCTGGCGCTGACAATTTGAGCTTCGACGTGCTGTGGGCGCGCGACATCGGCCACGTCACCGGCGAGATCACCCGCCATACCCAAGCCCGTTCGGCCGCGCTCGAGACGCTGGCCGAGATCCAGTCCGCGCTGGACAGGATGCCCTTTCCGGTCTGGCTGCGCCGGCGCGACCTGTCGATCTCCTGGTGCAACAGCGCCTACGCGGCGGCGCTCGACCTTGGCCGCGACGAGGTCGTGGAGCGTCAGCGGGAACTGGTCCCAGACTTGCCGGAGGAGCCCCGGACCTCGCTGGCCGAACAGGCGCGGAACAGCGGCGAGGTCCAATCCGAGACGCGGCACCTGGTCATCGACGGCGCCCGCCGCCTGATCGCGATCACCGAGGCGCCGATCGCGACCTCCCCCGGAGGTTCGCCAGCCGGAGACCCAACTGGAGATAGGGCGGGATCCCTGGTTGGATTCGCCCTCGACGTCACCGCCCAGGAAGACCTGCAGCGTGAGCTGAACCGCCATATCGCTGCCCATGGCGAGGTGCTGGAGCAGCTTGGATCGCCGATCGCGATCTACGGCGCCGACACCCGCATGCTGTTCTACAATCAGGCCTATGTCTCGTTGTGGGGACTGGACGAGGGCTGGCTGGAGACGGAACCGACCTATGGCGAGGTCATGGAGGACTTGCGGGCCCGCCGCCGTCTGCCGGAACACGCCGACTTCCCGCGCTACAAGCGCGAACAGCTGTCCAAGTTCACCTCGCTGATCGAAGCGGCGGAGGACCTGCTGCACCTGCCCGACGGCACGACGCTCCGCATGCTGATCGTGCCGCACCCGTTTGGCGGCCTGATGTTCATCATGGAGGACGTCACCAACGCCCTGGCGCTGGAATCGTCCTACAACACCTTGATGGCGGTCCAGCAGGAGAGCCTGGACAACCTCGCCGAGGGCATCGCGGTGTTCGGCGGCGATGGCAGGCTCAAGCTGTCAAACCCGTCCTACGCGCGGATCTGGCGGCTGCGGCAGGAGGATCTGAACGGCGAGCCCCATCTGGTCGAACTGGTCGAGAAGATGAAGGACTTCTTCGACTACGGCAACGACTGGGACGGCTTCAAGAACGAGAGCATCGCCAGCACCCTGGAACGGACCGCGCGGAACGGCCGGATCGAGCGCGCGGATGGCTCGGTGGTCGAGTTCTCCAGCGTGCCCCTGCCCGACGGCGCCGTGCTGACCAGCTTCCTGGACGTGACCGACAGCGTGCGGGTCGAGCAGGCGCTGCGCGAGCGCAACGCGGCGCTGGAGGCGGCCGACCGGCTGAAGTCGGAGTTCATCGCCAATGTCTCGTACCAGCTCCGCACGCCGTTGAACGCGATCATGGGCTTCGCCGAGATCCTGGCGAACCAGTATTTCGGCGAGTTGAACGAGCGCCAGCTGGAATACAGCCGCGCCGTGTTGGACAGCGGTCAGCGCCTGCTGCTGCTGATCAACGACATCCTGGACTTGGCCACGGTCGAGGCCGGCTACATGGTGCTGGAGCGGGCCCCCGTGGACATTCCCGCCATGCTCGGCAGCGTGCTCAACCTGACGCGGGACTGGGCGCGGAAGCAGAACCTGAAGCTGGAGGTCGATCACGCCGACGATATCGGCACGATCGACGCCGACGAGAAGCGCCTGAAGCAGGCGGTGTTCAACCTGATCAGCAACGCCATCAAGTTCACCCCGCCCGGTGGCCGCATCCTGGTCTCGGCCGAGCGGGTCGGCGGCTCCTTCGTGCTGGCGGTCAGCGACACCGGCATCGGCATCCCGGCGGCCGACCAGGAGCGGGTGTTCGGTCGCTTCGAACGCGCCAACCCCCAGGCCCGCCAGACCGGCGCCGGCCTTGGCCTGTCGCTGGTCAAGAGCTTCATCGAGCTGCACGGTGGCCGGGTCGAGATCGAGAGCCGCATGAACGAGGGCACCTGCATCCGCTGCATCCTGCCAATCCGCGTCGGAGCGGCCAGCCAGCCCGCCCCCGCCGGAGCGGCGCGCGCCGGAAACTGACCACGCTCCGCGCGCGGAGCGAACCCAAGATCAAAAACGGTCCAAACGCAAAAAGGGGCCTCGGCGATGCCGAGGCCCCTTTTTGCGTCATGGTCGGAGTGAGAGGATTCGAACCTCCGGCCCCTGCCTCCCGAAGACAGTGCTCTACCAGGCTGAGCTACACTCCGTTACCCTGGCCGCCGCCCCCGTGGGTCCGTCACCGGACCGCCGTGGTGCGGCGTGGCGGGTATATACCGGCAAGGCCGGTCCCGCGCAAGCGGCGAATTCCGCGCCGCGCGGACTTTTTGGCGCGTGGCGGCTCAGAACTCCCGGTCGATCACGAAGTCGATCACATCAAGCATCGCGCGCTTCTCCGGACCATCGGGGAACAGGCCCAGGGAGTCGCGGGCGATGGCGCCGTAGTGGCGGGCCCGCTCGACCGTGTCGCGCAGCGCGCCGTGCTGGTTCATCATCGCGATGGCCTTGTCGAGGTCGCCGTCGGTCTGTTCCATCTCCTCGACCGTCCGGCGCCAGAACGCCCGATCCTCGTCGCTGCCCCGCCGGTAGGTCAGGATCACCGGCAGGGTGATCTTGCCCTCGCGGAAGTCGTCGCCAACCGTCTTACCCAGTTGCGCCTGAAGCGCCGAATAGTCCAGCACGTCGTCGACCAACTGGAAGGCGATGCCGAGGTTCAGTCCATAGGCGAACAGGGCGTCGGCCTCGACCGCCGGACGGTTGGAGACCACCGCGCCGATCTGGCAGGCGGCGGCGAACAACTCCGCCGTCTTGGCGCGGATGACGTCCAGATAGGCCTGCTCGCTGGTGCCGGTGTCGTTCGACGTGGTCAGCTGCAGCACCTCCCCCTCCGCGATCACGGCGGAAGCGTGGGAGAGGATGCGCAGCACCTCCAGCGAACCGTCCTCGACCATCAGCTGGAAGGACCGGCTGAACAGGAAGTCGCCGACCAGGACGCTGGCCTTGTTGCCGAAGACGGCGTTCGCCGAGGCGAGACCGCGGCGAAGGTCGCTCTCGTCCACCACGTCGTCGTGGAGCAGCGTCGCGGTGTGGATGAACTCGACACAGGCGGCCAGCGCTTGGTGGCGGCTGCCGTCATAGCCGCACAGCCGGGACGACGCGAGCGTCAGGACCGGCCGCAGCCGCTTGCCCCCGGCGGCGATGATGTATCCGGCGAGTTGAGGGATCAGCTCGACCGGGGACTGCATGCGGTCGATGATCAGGGCGTTGCAGGCCTTGAGGTCGTCAGCGACCAGGTCCGTCAGCTTATCGAGTGCGTTCACGTCGGGTTTTGATCGTTTCAGGCTGAGGTTGGTGACGACCGCCAATTTGGTCTCCAGCATGGCGTGGCAGGGCACGAATCGCTAGCGAGCATAAGGGCAGGACTTCATTGGTCAAGCCCGGTGTCGCGGTCGGATCGGATCAGGAGGCCATGCCCACCCCACGGACGCGCCCTGGAAACCCTATGACGGGGTGGTCATGACCCTCCGTGACACGTTCCACATCGGACGCCATCATGTTATTCGCAAGCCACGCACGTCCTCCGGACCCATCGGCGGATCATTGGGAGGGGGTGGTCCAGGGAATGGCCAGGAAGGAACGACGATGAGGGAGCTGCTGCGGACGGTGGACCCCGTCCTGCTGTCGTGGCTGACATCGCTGCTGGCCGACGCCGGCATCGACACGATCGTGCTCGACACCTACACCAGCATCCTGGAAGGCAGCATCGGCGCCATTCCGCGCCGCCTGATGGTGGTGGAGGAGGATTTCGCCGAGGCGCGCCAGATCCTGGTGGAGGCCGGACATCTCCCCGCCGACTGACGAGCCCGCGCGGACCGTGGACCAAGGCGTGGAATGCACCGCCGACCGGCTGCTAGGCGGCGGGATCAGCCTGCTTCAGCCGCGTGACGGATACCGGGCCGCGATCGACCCCGTGCTGCTGGCGGCCGCCACGCCCGCCATGGCGGGGGAGCGGGTGCTCGATGTCGGCGCCGGGGTCGGGGCCGCGACCTTGTGTCTCGCCTTCCGCGTGCCAGGCGCCGACGTGACCGGGCTGGAGCTTCAGCCAGACCTCGCTGCGCTGGGCGACCGGAACATCCGCGGCAATCGGTTCGAGGACCGTGTCCGCATCATGACCGGTGACCTTTTGTCGCCACCCCCGGAACTGGCTGGCACCGCCTTCGACCGCGTCATGACCAACCCCCCGTTCCAGAAGGCCGGCACCCACACCCCGGCACCCGGCGCCAGCCGGGCGATGGCCCATGGCGAGGGTGCCGCCGACCTGTCCGCCTGGGTGGACTTTTGCGCCCGCCGGGTCAAGCCGCGAGGCACCCTGACGATCATCCACCGCGCCGACCGGCTGGACGAGTTGATGGCGCTGCTCCACGGACGGTTCGGCGCGATCACGCTGATCCCGCTGTGGCCCCGGGCCGGCCAGCCGGCCAAGCGCGTCGTCGTCACCGCCCGGAAAGGGGCGCGCGGCCCGGCGGTGCTGTCGCCGGGCCTGGTCCTGCACCAGGCGGACGGCCGCTTCACATCCACCGCGGAAGCCATCCTGCGCGACGGCGCGGCCCTGGCTCCCTGATACATGGGATATCTTTGAAACACGGGATATCTTTGAAAAGCGAGGGGCCCGACACCATCTTGGGATCCATGCTGATCCGCCGCCTCATGACCGCCCTCGGTCGCAAACCCGCCCCCATCGTCTCCGTCCTGCGGCTCTCCGGCGTCATCGGCGCCGGGGGAGCCCTGCGGCAAGGCATCACCCTGTCGGCCCTGGCTCCCGCGATCCAGAAGGCCTTCGCCGTTCCGGGCCAGCAGGCCGTGGCGCTCCAGATCAACTCGCCCGGCGGGTCGCCGGTGCAGTCGGCGCTGGTCGCCGGGCGCATCCGGCAGCTGGCGGACGAGAAGAAGGTGCCGGTCTTCGCCTTCGCCGAGGATGTCGCGGCATCCGGAGGCTACTGGCTGGCCTGCGCGGCGGACGAGATCTACGCGGACCCCAGTTCGATCATCGGCTCGATCGGCGTCGTGTCGGCCGGGTTTGGCTTCCAGGACCTGATCGCCCGCCACGGAATCGAGCGCCGCGTCCATACCTCCGGCACCAACAAGGCGATGCTGGATCCGTTCAAGCCCGAGCGGGACGAGGACGTCGTCCGGTTGAAGGCGATCCAGACCGAGATCCACGACGCCTTCAAGACCATGGTCCGGAGCCGGCGCGGCGACCGCTTGAAGGGTGGCGACGAGGACCTGTTCACGGGAGAGTTCTGGACCGGCGCCAAGGCGCTCGACCTGGGTTTGATAGACGGCTTGGGCGACTTGCGGTCGGTGATGCGCGGCCGCTTCGGCGAGAAGGTCGATCTGAGACTGGTCCACGCCGACCGGCGCTGGTGGCGCGGCCGGATCAAGACGGAGGGTGGCGCCTTTTCTTCGATGGTGCCGGCGATGCTTCCGACCAATCTGGCCGACGACTTCGCGGGTGCCATGATAAACGCGATCGAGGAACGGGCGATCTGGTCGCGCTTCGGCCTCTGATCCGTCCAGGGGTTGCGCATCGGGGCACCCCGCCCTAACATATGGCGCGTTCTTGAATTTGAATGGCTGGGGTGCCGGTCCCTCGATGGACCGGCTGAGATCATACCCATCGAACCTGTTCGGGTCATGCCGACGAAGGGAGCCTCGTGACGACGACGATATCCTATTTCGAATCCTCCGATAACGCCAACGCCGTCAAACCGTCGGTCGCCATCGTCGGCGCCGGGGTGATCGGGCTTGGCATCGGCTGGCGGCTCGCCGCCGCCGGTTGCCGCGTCGATGTCTTCGACAAGGGTGAGGCCGGCACCGGGGCCAGCCACGCCGCCGCCGGCATGCTAGCCGCCGGGGTGGAGGTGGAGCCCGGCGAGGAGGGGCAGCTTCCGCTCAACCGCCATAGCCAGGAGCTATGGCCCGGATTCGCGGCGGAGCTGCGGGCCGCTTCCGGCATCGACGTCGAGCTGCGAACCGAAGGCACTCTCGTGGTGGCGCTCAACGCCGACGACGTGGCGCGGCTGCGCTTCAACTTCGACCTCCAGAAGAGCCTTGGCCTGGATCACGCGTGGTTGAGCGGGGCGGAGGTCAAGCGGCGGGAGCCCTATCTCCACACCGGCACCGTCGCCGCCATCCACAGCCCCGGCGACCATCAGGTCGACAATCGCAAGGTCGCGGCGGCGCTGAAGGCGGCTTTCGGGCGCGCCGGCGGCATTCTCCACGAGAACACTCCCATCGCCGAAATCCTGACCGAGGGTGGACGGGCCACCGGTGTCTTGCCCGAAGGCGGCGAGCCGCATCGCGCCGATGTCACGGTGCTGGCGGCGGGAGCGTGGTCGCGAGCCATCCCCGGCCTGCCCGACGGAGCCCGTCCACCAGTCCGTCCGGTCAAGGGCCAGATGGCGGCCCTGCGGATGGACCCCCACGAACCGTTACTCCGCCATGTCGTCTGGACCCCTGGCGTCTATCTGGTGCCCCGCCTGGACGGCCGTCTGGTGATAGGGGCCACGGTCGAGGAGCGCGGCTTCGACACCACCTTGACGGCTGGCGGCGTCATGTCGCTGATCGAAGGGGCTTGGCGGGCGTTGCCCGGCATCGAGGAACTGCCGATCGACGAACTTTGGGTGGGGTTCCGCCCCGGATCGCGCGATGACGCACCGATCCTCGGGCCGTCGGCCCTGGACGGGCTGGTGCTGGCGACCGGCCACCACCGCAACGGCATCCTGCTGACACCCATCACCGCCAACGCGGTCTCGGACCTCATCCTGACCGGGCGGATCGCCGATGTCATCCGCCCGTTCGGCATCGACCGGTTCGCGGCGAAAGCGGCGCCAAGCCGCCCCGACTCCATGGCCGATCCCAGGGCCGACCCCAGGAGGGAACAGACATGACCCGGCATATCCACGTGAACGGAAAGACCGAGCCTCTGGCGGCGGCGACCTTGGACGCCCTGCTGCGCGACAAGGGCGTCGCGGCCACCGCGCGGGGCGTCGCCGTGGCCTTGAACGGTGAGGTGGTTCCGGCGGCGAAATGGACGGACACCATCCTTACCGCCGGGGACGAGTTGGAGATCGTCCGCCCCTTCTCCGGCGGCTGAATCCGTTTCACCGCCCGAACGCGATCCCCCGAACGCACTCCACTGAAAGCGAACCAATGTCCGATTCCTTCGAGATCGCGGGCCGCGGCCTGACCTCGCGCCTGTTCATCGGAACCGCCGGCTACCCGAACCGCCAAATCATGCTCGACAGCATCGTGGCGAGCGGAGCCCAGGTCGTGACCGTATCGATCCGCCGGATCAGCCTCGAAGGCTACGCCGAGAGCATGGTCGACCTACTGGGATCCGACTACGTGCTGCTGCCCAACACGGCAGGCTGCTCGACCGCGCGCGAGGCGGTGCTGACCGCGAGGCTCGCCCGCGAGGCGCTGCGCACCAACTGGATCAAGCTGGAGGTGATCGGCGACCGCGAGACGCTGCATCCGGATGTGACCGAGCTGTTGAAAGCGACCGAGGAGTTGGTCGCGGACGGCTTCACCGTGCTGCCCTATTGCAACGACGACCCCGTCTCCTGCCGCAAGCTGGCCGATGCCGGGGCCGCCGCCGTGATGCCGCTGGGCTCGCCGATCGGCTCCGGCATGGGCATCGCCAACCCCCACGCGATCGAGCTGATCTGCGCCCGCAGCACTGTTCCGGTCATCCTGGACGCTGGCATCGGGACCGCGTCGGACGCGACGCTGGCGCTGGAACTGGGCTGCGACGGCGTGCTGCTGAACACGGCGGTCGCCAAGGCGCGCGACCCGCGCCGCATGGCGTCGGCCATGCGCGCCGCGGTGGAGGCCGGCCGCCACGCCTGTCTGGCCGGTCGCATCCCGAAGCGAACCCATGCCGAGGCTTCCAGCCCGCAGCTTGGCCTAATCGGCACGTGATCCAGTATCGCCAAAGTTGCCACCGACGCGGGGCGCCGATCCTCCGGGAATGAGACTAATTAGCCAGTCACTCAACCGTAGGTCGGGTAGAGCGCAGCGGCACCCGACACCAACTCGCCTGCTTGTCGGGTGCCGCTGCGCTCTACCCGACCCACGGCTACGGCCATGCTAGTATTTCGCCAGTCAGTTTCGCCAAAGCGAGAATGGAACCTGTGTGGGATCTCGCTCCCTTCACGCTCCTTTCGCCTTCGGCTGACTCTCAAGCACAACCCTTCGCAAATCGAGAAAGCGATTTGCGAAGGGTTTGGCAAAATGCGAAATCGAATTGAACTGAAACGCCTCGCAATAAACTAAAGACATAAGACATTCTGGCAGTCTTGGACCAGATCAACGAAGCTTTTCGCTCCGTGAGTCCATAAAAATATTCAAGATATATGCGATATGGATTAACTCATCCGTGGCGCGCTTTGTGCATCCTTGTTAGCCCATTGGAAGCCGAACACCAGCTGGGCAGCGGCACGCTGCCCGGTTGTTCGGCTTTGCGTGAGGCGGCCGCAAAAGCGAAGACAAGGAACTCCAGCATCATGAGTCCACTGAGAAGTTTTCAAAACGCGAAGCTCGGCGTGAAACTTGGTCTAGGTTTCATCGTCATGCTTTTGATTTCCTTGATCCTCGTCGTGAACGACCAGCGCTCCATGAGCGATTCCGAGGCGAATTTCGGCGACTTCTCCCTGATCGCGACGAACAGCCTGCTCGTCGCCGACGTGGAGAGCGCATTGCTGACCGTCGCCGTCGGCGCACGCGATTACCAGCTATCGCCAACTCCGCAAAACAAGGAGAAATTCAATACGGGCGTCCAGGCATTCCAGGAAGCCTTGAAGGGTGCCCGGGATAGGGTGAGGAACCCGGAACGGGTGCGTATCCTGGCGGAAATGGACGCCACTTGGCAAAACTATGAGAGCCTGCTTGTCAAGACCATTGGTCTGGTCGACACGCAGACGAGCATCCTCAACGAGGAAATGGCCCCCCTGGGCGCCAGCGCCCGAAGAGAGCTTTCCGCGATGAGCGAGCTTGCCGCCAAGGATGGCAAAATGGAGCTGTCCAGCGACATCGGCAATATCGTCGAATCTTTCCTGCTCGCTCGTTTGAATGTTTATCAATTTCTTCAAACAAACAGCCCGGATAACAAGAAGCGGATCGAAGATGAGCTGACGAAAACCGGAGCATTGTTGAAGGACGCGATGACCTATGCCCAAGACGCCGCGCTTGGCCAGCGTTTGACGTCGCTCACCGCGGAAGTCTCCAAGTATCGCGGTTTGGCCGCCAAGTTCACGGATGCCACCGCGCGGCGGACCGAGACGGCCTCGGAGGCCGTCCGGGTCCGGAGCGTGTTGGTGGGGCAGATAGCCGATGTGATGAAATCGCAGCAGGCCGATCAGTCCAAGCTCCGGCAGTTGGTGGCGGACGACTTTGGCAGCGCCCGCTTGTTCGCCTGGATTGGTCTGGCAGTGGCCCTGCTGATCGGAGCGCTCTGTGCCGTCGGCCTGACGCGGACAATCGCCGGTGCCGTCCAAGCCATGACCAAGGCGATGCAGACCTTGGCCCAGGGCGATACCCAGGTGGAGATCCCCGCCCGCGGCCGGGGTGACGAGATCGGCGCCATGGCGGCCGCCGTCCAGGTCTTCAAGGAAAACGCCATCGAGCGGATCAGGCTGGAAGGCGTGCAGGCGGCCGAAGCCGAGGCGAAGGAGAAGCGGACCAGGGCCGTCGAGCGGCTGATCGGCGATTTCGACGGCCAGATGGCGTCCATCCTGCGCACCGTCTCGTCCGCCGCGACCGAACTGGACAGCACCGCCCAGAGCATGGCGGCGACCGCCGAGGAAACCAGCCGGCAGGCGACGGCGTCGGCCGGCGCCGCCGAACAGACCTCCGCCAATGTCCAGACCGTCGCCTCGGCGGCGGAGGAGATGACCGGATCCCTGATGGAGATCTCGCGTCAGGTCACCCGCTCCACCGGCATCGCCAACGACGCGGTCACCCAGGCCGAGCGGACCGACGGCACGGTGCGGGGTTTGGCCGAAGCGGCGCAGAAGATCAACGACGTGGTCGAACTGATCTCGACCATCGCCGGCCAGACCAACCTGCTGGCGCTCAACGCCACGATCGAGGCGGCACGCGCCGGCGAGCATGGCAAGGGCTTCGCGGTGGTGGCGAGCGAGGTCAAGAACCTCGCCAACCAGACCGCCAAGGCGACGCAGGACATCACCGCCCAGATCGCCGCGATCCAGGCCGAGACCAACGGCGCCGTCACCGCGATCCAGGGCATCGGCGGCACCATCCGGCAGATGAACGAGATCACCACGACGATCGCCGCCGCGGTGGAGGAGCAGAACGCCGCCACGGCCGAGATCTCCCGCAACGTCGCCCAAGCCGCCGCCGGCACCCAGGAGGTCTCCCTCAACGTCGGCCAAGTGATGGAGGCGTCGGCCCAGACCGGCTCGGCGGCCACCCAGGTGCTGGGTGCGGCGGGCGAGTTGTCGCAGCAAGCCGAAATGCTCCGCGCCGAGGTCGAGCGGTTCCTGGCCGGCATCCGCGCCGCCTGACGACCAACCCGCCCCGGCCGAAACGCCGGGGCGGGCAGCACCAATCGATCGTAAGCCGTCCCTCGTCATGGGGCGGTCCTTGACCCGCCCGGTCACCGCGCCGTAATGAAGGCGCATGTTCACGAAGTTCCTCACCCTCGTCCTGCTGATCGTCATCGTGTGGTTCGGGTTCAAGTTCGTGACCCGCGCCAACGCCATCGCGGCGGCGAAGCGGGAAATGGCCGCCCGCCGCGAAGCGGGCCTGCCGCGCCCCCGCCCCCACAACGCGGAGGAGATGATCCGCTGCGCCGCCTGCGCGGTCTACGTCTCCGCCACGAAAGCCAGTGCCTGCGGCCGGCCAGACTGCCCGTACCGGTGAGCCGGATAAGCGCCCGCCAACCTCCCGCACTTGATTCCGCCAGACCGCCCGCGTATCGTCCGCGCACCGCAACAAAACGATAAAGTGTGAGCGAACATGGCGCCTGCAAGCGCGGCGATCCGGCCCTCCAGCGTTCAGGGCCTCAGCTTCCAGGCATTGATCCTGAAGCTCCAGAATTTCTGGGCCGAACAAGGCTGCGTCATCCTCCAGCCCTATGACATGGAGGTCGGCGCCGGCACGTTTCATCCGGCGACGACCCTGCGGGCGCTGGGCCCCCAGTCTTGGCGCGCGGCCTATGTCCAGCCGTCGCGCCGCCCCAAGGATGGCCGGTACGGCGAAAACCCCAACCGCTTGCAGCACTATTACCAGTTCCAGGTGATCCTGAAGCCGTCGCCGGCCGACGCGCAGGACCTGTACCTGAAGAGCCTGTACGCCTTGGGCATCGATCCCAAGCTGCACGACATCCGCTTCGTCGAGGACGACTGGGAGAGCCCGACGCTGGGCGCCTGGGGCCTTGGCTGGGAGGTCTGGTGCGACGGCATGGAGGTTACCCAGTTCACCTATTTCCAGCAGGTCGGCGGCATCGAGTGCGATCCCGTCGCGGTCGAGCTGACCTATGGGCTGGAACGGCTCGCCATGTACGTCCAGGGCGTCGAGAACGTCTACGACCTGGATTTCAACGGCGCCGGCGTCCGCTATGGCGACGTCTTCAAGCGGTCGGAGATCGAGTTCTCCACCTTCAACTTCGAATACGCCAACACCGACCGGCTGCTCCAGCACTTCAAGGACGCCGAGGCCGAGTGCCAGGTGCTGCTGGACGCCAAGCTGGCGTTGCCGGCTTATGACCAATGCATCAAGGCCAGCCACCTGTTCAACCTGCTGGACGCGCGCGGCGTGATCAGCGTGGTCGAGCGGGCCGCCTATATCGGCCGGGTCCGGGCGCTCGCCAAGGGGTGCTGCGAGGCTTGGCTGGCGGGCTTGCCCGCGTCGGCACCGTCCATCGCCGGCCCGACCACCTGATAGACCGCCGGAAACCATGCCCCAGCTTCTGATCGAACTGTTCTCCGAGGATATTCCGGCCCGCATGCAAGCCCGCGCGGCCGAGGATCTCCAGCGTCTCGTCACCACCAAGCTGGCGGCGGCCGGCTTGGAGGCCGGCGTCGCCGCGGCGCATTCCACGCCACGCCGGCTGGCGCTGGTGATCGACGGTTTGGCCGAACGCACCGCCGATGTCCGGGAGGAGCGGAAGGGTCCGCGCGTCGGCTCGCCCGAGCAGGCGGTCGCCGGGTTCCTGCGCGGCGCCGGCCTCTCTAGCCTGGAGCAATGCGAGCAGCGCGACACCGGCAAGGGCGCGTTCTGGTTCGCCGTGGTCGAGAAGCCCGGCCGCGCCACCGCCGAGGTCCTGCCCGGCATCATCGTCGAGACGATCCGCGAGCTGCCGTGGCCCAAGAGCATGCGCTGGGCGACCAGCGACTTCCGCTGGGTCCGCCCGCTCCACCACATCCTGGCGGTGTTCGACGGCAAGCCGGTCGAAGGCTCGTTCGATCTGGGTGGCGGCTTGGGCGTGCTGACATTCGTCGACACCACCAGGGGGCACCGCTTCCTGTCGCCCGACGCCATCGTCCAGGCCACCAGCTTCGACCAGTACCGCGACGGCCTGCGCGCCGCCCACGTGATGCTGTCGCGTGACGAGCGCCGGGCCAAGATCGAGACCGACGCCTCCGAGGTCGCCGGAGGCCATGGCCTCGTGGTGGCGCCGGACGATGGACTGTTGGACGAGGTCACGGGCTTGGTCGAATGGCCGGTCGTGCTGAGCGGCGCCATCGACCAGCAGTTCATGGACGTCCCGCCCGAGGTGCTGACCACCTCGATGCGGACCCATCAGAAATACTTCGCCACGACCGACGCCACCGGCGCCCTGGCGCCGCGCTTCGTCGTGGTCGCCAACATGGCGACGTCGGACGGCGGCGCCGCCGTGATCGCCGGCAACGAGCGCGTGCTGCGCGCCCGGCTGTCGGACGCCAAGTTCTTCTGGGAGCAAGACCGTAAGGTCAAGCTGGAGGAGCGGGTGCCGGCCCTCGAGTCGGTGATCTTCCACGCCCGATTGGGCACCGTGGCGGAAAAGGTCAACCGGCTGGAGACTTTGGCCGCCGAACTGGCCGCCTTCGTACCCGGCGCCGACCCGGATCAGGCGCGCCTCGCCGCCCGCCTCGCCAAGGCCGATCTCGTTTCCGGCATGGTCGGCGAGTTTCCCGAGCTTCAAGGCGTGATGGGCCGCTACTACGCGCTGGGCGAGGGTCTGCCCGCCCCGGTCGCCGACGCCATCGCGGAGCATTACAAGCCGCTCGGCCCCAACGACCGCTGTCCGACGGCTCCCGTCAGCGTCGCGGTGGCCTTGGCCGACAAGCTGGACACGCTGGTGGGATTCTTCGCCATCGACGAGCGGCCGACCGGCTCCAAGGACCCCTACGCGTTGCGCCGCGCCGCCCTTGGCCTGATCCGGCTGATCGTGGACAACGGGCTGCGGCTGGAGCTGGGCCGGGTGTTCGAGCTGGCCCATGGGCTGTACAGGGCTGAAAAGCTGGTGCCCGCGACCCAGACCGGGCCGCAGCTGCTGGAGTTCTTCGCCGACCGGCTGAAGGTCGTGCTGCGCGACCGGGGTGTGCGCCACGATCTGGTGGACGCCGTGTTCGCGCTGGGCGGCGAGGACGATCTGGTCCGCCTGCTGTCGCGCGTCCAGGCGCTCCAGGGTTTCCTGGGCACCGACGACGGCGCCAACCTGCTGACCGCCTATCGCCGCGCCACCAACATCGTCCGGATCGAGGAGAAGAAGGACGGCCGGACCCACGGCGAGGCGCCGGAAGCGGGTCTGCTCGAACTGCCGGAGGAGAAGGCCTTGTTCCAGGCGCTCGCCGACGCGGAACGGGCGGCGGTGCCGCTGCTGGCGTCGGAGGATTTCGGGGGATGCATGGGCGCATTGGCCGCACTCCGCCCGCCGGTGGACGCGTTCTTCGATAGGGTGACGGTCAACGCGGATCAGCCACCCCTACGTGTAAACCGTCTGCGTCTGCTGAGCCAGATTCCCGCGACCTTGAATCGCATAGCGGACTTCTCCAAAATCGAGGGATAAGGTGTCGCCACGAGCGACGCCTGGATCCGCCGTGGGATCAGCGATGAGAACAGCGGAATAGACCTGGAGCATCTCGCCGAGGAATCTTTCAAACTCGGCCAAGCCAGTATTTGAGTTCATCACAGGAGTACCGGGGAGCACCATGGGTAATCAGGTCACAACCCGCTGGGTCTACAGCTTCGGCGACGGCAAGGCCGAAGGCCGGGCGGAAATGAAGAACCTGCTTGGCGGCAAGGGTGCCAACCTTGCGGAGATGAGCAACCTGGGCCTGCCCGTGCCGCCCGGCTTCACCATCACCACCGAGCTCTGCACCTATTATTACAAGAACGACAAGACCTATCCGTCGGACCTGAAGGCGCAGGTGGCGGAAGCCCTGGCGACGGTGGAGCGTAGCATCGGCGCCGGTTTCGGCGATCCCGAGAACCCGCTGCTGGTCTCGGTGCGCTCCGGCGCCCGCGCCTCCATGCCGGGCATGATGGACACCGTGCTGAACTTGGGCCTGACCGACGTGACGGTGCTGGGCCTGGTCAAGCGCAGCGGCGACGCCCGATTCGCCTATGACAGCTATCGCCGCTTCATCCAGATGTACGGCAACGTCGTTCTGGGCGTCGAGCATCACCACTTCGAGGACATTCTCGAGAACGTCAAGCGCGACCGCAACATCACGCTCGACACCGAGCTGGTCGCGACCGACTGGCAAGCGGTGATCGAAGGCTACAAGAAGGTGGTCGAGCACGAGCTTGGCCGGCCGTTCCCGCAGGACGTCCACGAGCAATTGTGGGGCGCCATCGGCGCTGTATTCGGCTCCTGGATGAACCAGCGCGCCATCACCTACCGCCGCCTGCACGAGATCCCGGCCGAGTGGGGCACCGCAGTCAACGTCCAGGCGATGGTGTTCGGCAACATGGGTAACGACTGCGCCACCGGCGTGGCGTTCACCCGCAATCCGTCCACCGGCGAGAACGCCTTCTACGGCGAATATCTCGTCAACGCCCAGGGCGAGGACGTCGTCGCCGGCATCCGCACCCCGCAGCACCTGACCATCGCCGGCAAAGAGGCCAACAAGTCCGACCTGCCGTCCATGGAAGAGGTCATGCCCGAGGTCTTCCATCAGCTCGACGCGGTGCGCCTGAAGCTGGAGGGTCACTACCGGGATATGCAGGACATCGAGTTCACGGTGCAGCAGAACAAGCTGTACATGCTCCAGACCCGCACCGGCAAACGCACCGCCGCGGCGGCGCTGAAGATCTCGGTGGATCTGGCGAACGAGGGCGTGATCGACCGCGCCGAGGCGATCAAGCGGATCGACCCGGCCTCGCTCGACCAGCTCCTGCACCCGACGCTGGACCCGAAGGCCGACCGCACCGTCATCTCGCGTGGTTTGCCGGCCTCGCCCGGCGCCGCGTCGGGCAAGCTGGTGTTCAGCGCCGACGAGGCCGAGACCCAGGCCCAGCTTGGCGAGTCGGTGATCCTGTGCCGGATTGAGACGAGCCCGGAGGACATCCACGGCATGCACGCCGCGCGCGGCATCCTGACCACCCGCGGCGGCATGACCAGCCACGCGGCGGTGGTCGCGCGCGGCATGGGCCGGGCCTGCGTCGCCGGTGCCGGTGACCTGCGGGTCGATTACAAGGCGCAGACCGTCACCGTCCGCGGCGTCACCATCAAGGCCGGCGACACCGTGACGATCGACGGCTCGACCGGCGAGGTCATGCTGGGCGCCGTCCCGACGATCCAGCCGGAGCTGTCGGGCGACTTCGCCACCCTGATGGGCTGGGCCGACGAGATCCGCCGCATGAAGGTCCGGACCAACGCGGAAACCCCGCTGGACGCCCGCACCGCCCGCAAGTTCGGCGCCGAAGGCATCGGCCTGTCGCGCACCGAGCACATGTTCTTCGACGCCGACCGGATCGTCGCCGTTCGCGAGATGATCCTGGCCGAGACCGAACACGGCCGCCGCGCGGCGCTCGCCAAGATCGCGCCGATGCAGCGTCAGGACTTCGTCGAGCTCTTCACCATCATGAAGGGCCTGCCGGTCACCATCCGCCTGCTCGACCCGCCGCTGCACGAGTTCCTGCCCAACTCAGACGAGGAGATGGAGGAGGTCGCCAAGGGGGCGGGCACCGACATCCTGAAGGTGCGCCACCGCGCGTCACAGCTTCACGAGTCGAACCCGATGCTCGGCCACCGCGGCTGCCGTCTCGGCATCTCCTATCCGGAGATCTACGAGATGCAGGCGCGCTCGATCTTCGAGGCCGCCGCGCAGGTCTTCAAGGACAGCGGCGAGACCGTGATCCCCGAGATCATGATCCCGCTGATCAGCACCAAGAAGGAGTTCGACATCCTCAAGGCCGTGATCGACAAGGTCGCGGCCGAGGTGATCAGCAGCAGCGGCCGCAAGATCGAATACCTCGTCGGCACGATGATCGAACTGCCCCGCGCGGCGTTGCGGGCCGGTGATATCGCCGAGACGGCGGAGTTCTTCAGCTTCGGCACCAACGACCTGACCCAGACCACCTTCGGCATCAGCCGCGACGACGCCGGCAGCTTCCTGCCGGACTATCAGCGGAGCGGCATCCTGGAGCACGACCCGTTCGTGACCATCGATGTCGAGGGTGTCGGCGAGTTGGTCAAGATCGCGGCCGAGCGCGGCCGGGCGACCCGTCCGGACATCAAGCTCGGCATCTGCGGCGAGCACGGCGGTGACCCGGCGTCGGTCCACTTCTGCGAGACGATCGGCCTCGATTACGTCTCGTGCTCGCCCTACCGCGTTCCGATCGCCCGTTTGGCGGCGGCGCAGGCGGCGCTGTCGACCGAACGCGCCAACCGGGACTGAGAAGCCCCGTGACGCTGACCAAGCTCCGCGCGTCCCTGGCGCGCGGAGAGAAGGCGGCCCTGGCGGCGGCGCTGGCTGGGATCGAGCGCGATCCCGACGGCGCCGCCACCGCGGACCTGCTGGATGCCGCCCACAACGACCCGATCGCCCGCGTGATCGGCTTGACCGGCCCACCCGGCGTCGGGAAATCGACGCTGACCGGTGCTTTGATCTCGGAATACCGGCGATTGGACCGAACGGTCGGCTGCATCGCGGTCGACCCGTCGTCCCGCCGCAGCGGCGGCGCCCTGCTGGGCGACCGCACCCGCCTTGGCACCGATCCGGAGGACGCTGGCTGCTTCGTCCGCTCGATGGCCGCGCGCGACCGCCTGGGCGGTCTGGCGGGATTGACGGTCGCGGCGATGGTCCTGATGCGGGCCGTCTATGATGTCGTGCTGATCGAGACCGTCGGCGTCGGCCAGTCCGAGACGGATATCGCCGGCACCGCCGACACGGTCGTGTTCTGCGTCCAGCCCGGCTCGGGCGACAGCCTGCAGTTCATGAAGGCTGGCATAGTCGAGATCCCGGACATCGTCGCCGTGACCAAGGCCGACCTCGGCGCCGCCGCCCAGCGGGCCCGGGCCGACGTCAAGGGAGCCTTGAGCCTCGCCGAGGCCGCCCGGGGCGATTGGGAAATCCCCGTGCTGGCCCTGTCGGTCCAGCAACGCCAAGGCATCGGCGATCTGATCCGCGCGCTGGACGATCACGCCGCTTGGCTGGCGCGGACCGGCCGTCTCGCCAGCCAGCGTCAGGATCAGGCGCGGGTCTGGCTGGTGGAGGCGATCCGCGAGCGCTTCGGCCGCGAGGGCGTGCGCCGCGCCGGAACGATCGACTTGGCGCCGGGAACCGCCCCCTTCGGCGAGTTGCGGGCGATTTCCCAGCGTCTGCTCTGATCTCGCCTTTCGGACATGAGGAACCCCCGGAGCGGTGCTCCGAGGGCTCTCCCAGGTGCGTGCGAGGCTGTCGGTCCCCGGCGCGCACCCGGTCCTTCAGGCAACTTGACTACTGGGTATTGCCGCTCGTCGTTCCACCATTGGCGCCGGAAATGCCAGCGGCGCCGGGGGTGGTTCCGTGCTGGTCGGCCGTGGCGCCCGTGTCACCGCTCTTGTTGAACGAGGTCATGGTGTCGTTGTATTCGAATTCCGGCATGCCCTCGACATCGGCCTGTGTCATCCTACTGACCGTCAGGTGATCCTCGTCGCCATCCGCGTCGGCCTGAACCTTGACCTGCCCATAGTTGACGGCGATCTGCTTGGCGCCGATACCGAGGAAGCCGCCGCTGGAAATGACGACCTGCTCGGCCGATCCGGACGTTGGATCGAGGATCACGTCCTGGACGGATCCGATCTTCTCACCGTCGCTCCCCATCACGTCCTTGCCGATCAGATCCTCGGCGCTGGCCTGATCCATCGTCGATCCGGTCGTTGACAGCGCGGAGTTGGCGGACTCGCCCGTCATCGGGGCGGTATCCATGGCGGAGGGAGCGGCGACCGCGGGCGGGTTGGCTGTCGGGGAGGATGGCTCAGTCGTCGAAGTACCCTGCGCGAACGCGGCGCCCGTCATCAGGGCCAAGGCCGAGGCGGCGCCGATCAGTTCCTTACGCATCGAAGAACTCCTTTGAACTGGTTTCAGTCTCGTGTCTTCCCTTTCCCCAACACGCCGTGCGGGAAATCATCACGCACGCCGAATCGATTTTTCTCCGACCATTAACCAATACAGCCGCGGCGCGACCTCAAACGACGCTCACCAGGTGGCCCAATCCGGTTTCACCGGCACGATGGTGGCATCGCCCACCACCAGTGGCAGCCCCTCCGCCCTGGCACGCTCAACCTCCTCCAACCGCAGAAGCGCCAACGCCCGTCCATCGGCCCCGGTCCGCATCTCTCCGGCCTCCTTGTCGCCGAGCATCACGATGGCCCCGGACTCCGGCAGGGAACCCTCGACGGTCACCGGCATCAGGCGCTTCCGCACCAAGCCACGATAGCGGGTGCGGGCGGTCAGTTCCTGGCCCATGTAGCAGCCCTTTTGCCATGAGATCGCCTGTAGATCATCCAGGTTGTTCTCCAGCAGGATCGCCTTGTCGACGATCATGTCGCGGCTGCCGTCGGGCACCCCGGCTTCCAGCCTCAGGCGTTCATAGGCGTCGCCATCGGCCGGTGCGAAGTCCTCCAGCGCGGCGACCTCGGTCCCGCGCGGCAGGATGGCCCGGGCGCCCAGCGCCGCCAAGCGGGGATCGGTGAAGACGACGCCACCCCCCAAGGGAGCGGCGGCACCCGGCTCGGCCGTCAATCCCACCGCCTCCAGCGCGCCCTCGCCGAACAGCGCTGTGACAGAGTAGGCGGCCGTCGCGTCCTCCAGCGTGATCTTGGAGCGCAGCTTGTACATCTTGAGCCGGCGCTGGAGGTCTGCCAGCCTCTCCGCCTCGCAGTCCAGCAACAGCCTGCCATCCACCTCGCTGATGGTGAAGTCGTGCAGGTACTTGCCTTGGGGCGTCAGGAACGCGGAATAGACCGCCTGGGACGGGCCGACCTTGGTGACGTCGTTGGTCACCAGCCCCTGGAGGAAGGCGACGCGGTCGTCGCCGCCGATCGCCAGGATGCCGCGCGGCGCCAGGGTGACGTAGGATTTGGTCATGAAATGGCTCCACGGCGGTTTGTCGATGGGTCGGATCAGGGAACCGGATCAACTGAAAGGATATCATCACGTATTCGCGGGACGCGCCTTTGACAAGGTGACTTCTTGGCTCGCCCGGGCGGGGCGGCTATAAGCCGGGCGCGGTTGACCGTGTCGGAACCCTGGGAGCCAGCCTTGCGTATTCTGTTCATCGGCAACAGCCGTATCGGCGACTTCATCCTGTCGAGCGGCCTGCTGGCCCACTTGATCGACAAGCATCCCGACGCCAGGATCACCGTGGTCTGCGGGCGTATCGTCGCACCCCTGCTCGCCCATGCGCCCAACATCGAGCGCGTCATCGTGATGGAGAAGCGGAAGCGGCACCGGCATTGGCTCGACCTGTGGCTGACGACGGCCGGCACCCGGTGGGATCTCGTGATCGACCTGCGGAACTCGGCCGTCTCCCGCCTGCTGTTGGCGCGCGAGGTCAAACGGGTCGGCCGGGCCAAGGGCCAGCGCCTCCACCGGGTCGAGGAGATCGGCCAGGTTCTCGGCCTCGATCCGCCCCCCGATCCCCGGCTGTGGATCGGCCCCGCCGAGCGGGCCGCCGCGGCGGAATTGATCCCCGATGGTCCGCCCGTGCTGGCACTGGGGCCGGGCTCGACGCACGAGCACAAGCGCTGGCCATCCCAGCGGTTCGCCGAGTTGGCGCTGCGCCTGACCGGCCCCGACGGCATCCTGCCCGGTGGCAGGGTCGCGGTGATCGGCTCCCCGGCGGAGCGTGTCCAGGCGGAACCCGTGCTGGCGGCGATCGAACCGGCCCGCCGCATCGACCTGATGAGCAACACGCCGCTGCTGGTCGCCGCCGCGTGCCTGGAGCGCTGCGCGCTTTATGTCGGCAACGATGGCGGCCAGATGCACCTGTCGGCCGCCACCGGCATCCCCACGGTCGGGCTGTTCGGCCCGACCCCGGCACACCATTACCGCCCCTGGGGCCAACTCGCCGACCACGCCGCCGCCCCCGAGGCGTTCGAGGATCTGGCGGCGCGGATCCCGGACGCGCTTCGCACGGGGGACATCTCCCTGATGGGCGGACTGACCGTCGATGTGGTCGAGGCGACCGTCCGCCGCCTATGGCTGAAAGCCGCTTCGTCCGAAAATGGCCTCATTGGCGGGCGGGCGTCCGCTGTGCTAGGAGGAAGCTCATCGAACGAGGCTGACATCCCCAGCGGCAAACCAGGAACGACGTGATGGCTATCCTGATTGAAGTGGCTCCCGGCGAGCTGATCGACAAATTGACGATCCTGGAGATCAAGAAGGCCAACATCGCCGACCCCGCCAAGCTGCGGAACGTCCAACACGAACATGACGTGCTGGCGCGCGTGCTGGCGGAACAGGTGCCGTCGAGCGATGCCCTGACGGCGCTGACCGCCGACCTGAAGGCGATCAACGAGAGCCTGTGGAGGATCGAGGACGACATCCGCGACCTGGAGCGGGCGCGCGACTTCGGCGGCCCCTTCATCGAACTGGCCCGCGCCGTCTACCACACCAACGACCGCCGCGCCGCCGTCAAGCGCCAGATCAACGAGCTGCTCGACAGCGAGATCGTGGAAGAGAAATCCTACGCGGCCTATTGATCCCCCCGTGGATCCACACGCCGCCATGACCGCCTCACAGCTTGACTCCGCACTGGCCGAAAGCGTCGCCGTCTTCAGCTATGAGGAGATCATTGGCGATGGCCTCTACAAGCTTCCGTTCGTGCGGATGCTGCGCGCGGCCTATCCAACCGCCAGGATAACCTGGATCACCACGCGGAAGACCGTCTACGCCGGGCGGCTCCAGCCGATCATGACCGGGCTGATCGACGAGTTCCGTCAGGACAGCGGCATCGGCGAGAGCGTCGGCGGGGTGTTCCGCCCCCTGCCCTTCCGCCAGCGGTTCTCGGTGATCATTGACACCCAGACGACGCTGTGGCGCACTCTGACGATGCGGAGGATGCCGCACGACCTGTTCGTGTCCGGCTCCTTCGGGTTCCGGCTGTCCGACCGCAAACCGCCACCGAGCCAGATCCGGCCGTCCCACATGGTCGATCGGCTGGCCGACCTGGTGAGGCTGGCCGCCGGCGCCGTGCCGAAGGTCGCGACCGGCCTGCGCCTGCCCGGCGACCTGACGGCCAAGGCGGAGGCGGCGCTGCCGCCGGGGCCGGTCTATGTCGGTCTGGCACCTGGCGCCGGCAAGCGGTTCAAGTGCTGGCCGCTCGACCGCTTCGTCGCGGTCGCCAAGGCGCAGGCCGAACAGGGTCGCGTCCCCGTCTTCATCCTGGGGCCGGACGAGCTGGAATGGCTGCCCCAGCTGGCGGAGGCGGTGCCAACCGCCCTGTTCCCCGAGCAGGACCAGTCCGTCTGGGGCGACGCGTTCACGCCGCTGCGGACCATAGCGCTGGCCCGCCGGTTCAGTGCCGCGATCGCCAACGACAGTGGCGTCAGCCACATGTTCGGCGCCGCCGACATCCCTTTGCTAACCCTTTTTGGCCCCACTCCGGCGGCGAAGTTCCAGCCCAGGGTAACCGTCGGGGGTGCGATCACCGCGCAAGAGTTCGGCGGCCGCGACATGACCGATATTCCGGTGCAAACCGTTATCGAAAGGGTGGATCAGCTTTTGATACACCCGTCAGATGATGGCCACTACTCGAAAAACTGCTGAAATTCCCGCACCTTTTGCTGCATTGTGTCAAACAGACACGGACGAGCTGAGATCATGCCTCCAATCAACAGTGCCCAGACCATCCATCCAGTTCTCCTTTCCGGCGGTTCGGGATCGCGCCTTTGGCCGATCTCGCGGGAAAGCTATCCAAAGCAGCTTCTGCCGCTGGTCGGGGAACGGACCATGCTTCAGGACACCGTGGGCCGCGTCGCGGGTGAGGGTTTCGCGCGGCCGCTGGTGATCTGCAACGACGAGCATCGGTTCGTGATCGCGGAGCAATTGCGCCAGATCTCGGTGACGCCGTTCGCCATCGCCCTGGAGCCGGTCGGCCGCAACACCGCCGCCGCCGCGGCCGTGGCGGCGCTGATCATCGCCGATCAGGACCCCGACGCCCTGCTGCTGCTGCTTCCGGCCGACCACGTGATCCGCGATCCGGCCGCGTTCCACGCCGCCGTGGAGACCGCGGCCGGCGCCGCCGCCGCCGGCAATCTGGTGACGTTCGGCATCACGCCGACCCAGCCCGAGACCGGCTACGGCTATATCCGCCAAGGCGCCGAACTGACCGCCCATTCCGGCGTGTTCCTGGTCGACGCCTTCGTGGAGAAGCCGGGCATCGAGAAGGCGGCCGACATGCTGGCGGCCGGCGGCCATTTCTGGAATGGCGGCATGTTCCTGTTCTCGGCGGCCAAGCTGCTGTCCGAATTGGAAAAGTTCGAGCCGGCCATCGTGGCGGCCTGCCGCGAGGCGATCGCCAAGGGCTCGCGCGATCTCGACTTCTTCCGCCTGGACCCGGACGCCTTCGGCGCCGCTCCCAGCATCTCCATCGACTACGCGGTGATGGAGCGGACGGACAGCGCCGTCGTCGTCCCGGCCAATATCGGCTGGACCGATGTCGGCGCCTGGTCGGCCCTGTGGGACATCGGAGCCAAGAACGAGGACGGCAACGTCTTCGTCGGCGATGTCATGACGGAGGACGCCAAGAACTGCTACATCCGCTCCGAAGGCGTGCTGACCGCCGTCGTCGGGCTGGATGACGTGGTGGTGGTGGCGACCGACGACGCGATCCTGGTGGCCAGCCGCGACAAGGTGCAGGACATCAAGAAGATCGTCGAGCGGCTCAAGAAGGAGGGCCGTCCGGAGGCGAAGATCCACAGCCGCGTCCACCGGCCCTGGGGCTTCTACCAGTGCCTGCACGAGGGCGAGCGCTTCCAGGTCAAGCGCCTGACCGTCAAGCCGGGTGCCACGCTGTCGCTCCAGAAGCACTATCACCGGGCGGAGCACTGGGTCGTCGTCAACGGCACGGCCCTGGTCACCCGCGACGCCGACCAGGTGCTGCTGCGCGAGAACGAGTCGATCTACATCCCGCTGGGCGCCGTCCACCGCCTGGAGAACCCCGGCAAGGTGACGCTGAACCTGATCGAGGTCCAGTCCGGCTCCTACCTGGGCGAGGACGATATCGTCCGCCTGACCGACACCTACGGCCGGGTGTAAGCCCTAACCAAAGCCCCGGCGGGAGTTCTCCTCCCGCCGGGGCTGTCAGTTTCAATGCTTGTGGATCGGATCGACCCAGGCCACGGTCTCGGGCTTCTCGACCATGGGTATGTCCAAGTTGACCACGACCGCCTCCTGGTCGCTCCGCACCAGGACGCATTCCAGCGGCTCGTCGGTGCTGGCGTTGATCTCCTGATGCGGAACGAAGGGCGGGACGTAGATGAAGTCGCCCGGCCCCGCCTCGGCGGTGAACTCCAGCGCATCGCCCCAGCGCATCCGGGCGCGCCCGCGCACGACGTAGATCACGCTTTCCAGGTCGCCGTGGTGATGGGCGCCGGTCTTGGCATCGGGATGGATCGTGACCGTCCCGGCCCATAGCTTCTGGGCGCCGACCCGCGCGTGGTTGATGGCCGCCGCCCGGTTCATCCCCGGCGTCTGAGGCGTGTTGGAGTCGAGCTGGTCGCCCTTGACCACCCGCACGCCGTTCTCCCGCCAGTCCGTCTTATCACCGTCGGTGTTCTCCGGTTCCATGGCCGAACCCTCCCCCTTTGGCCGCGTCAGGCGGCGTAGATGTCCCGGTAGAGGCTGACGATCTCCTCCGCGGTCGGCACGCGCGGGTTGTTTCCGGGCGAGCCCGAACCCAGCGCCTGCTCGGCCATCAGCGTCAGCAGCCCCATGAACCGGCCCTCGTCGATGCCATAGGCCTGGGGAGTCGGCACCTTCAAGTCGGCGTTCAGCGCGTTCAGGGCATCCAGCAGGGCGACGCCGGCCGTCTCGTCGTCGGTGCCGGGAGCGCAGGCCCCCATCGCGCGGGCGCAATCGGCGTATCGGGCGGTCGCGGTCGGCAGCGAGAACGCCGTCACGGCCGGCAGCAGCATCGCGTTGGACAGCCCGTGCGGCACGTGGAAATGCGCGCCGATCGGGCGGCTCATGCCATGGACCAGCGCCACCGACGCGTTGCTGAAGGCGATGCCGGCCTGGTTGGCCGCCAGCATCATCTGCTCGCGGGCCTCGCGGTTGCCCGGCTCGAAACAGGCGGTGCGCAGATGCTTCGCCACCCGCGCCATGGCAGCCAGCGCCATGCTGTCGGAGAACGGGTTGGCCTTGCGGCTGACATAGGCCTCGATCGCGTGGGTCAGCGTGTCGATGCCGGTGTCCGCCGTCAGGCGGAAGGGACAGCTCAGGGTCAGCTCGAAATCGACGATGGCGCCCTGCGGGATCACGCCGGCCCCGGCGATCAGCATCTTCTCGTCGGTTTCGGTATCGGTGATCACGGTGAACTTGGTGGCCTCCGATCCGGTCCCGGCGGTGGTCGGGATCGCCAGCAGCGGCAGGCTCTCGTTGGGGATCGGGTTCGGCACCTTGTAGTCGCGCATCTTGCCCGGATTGGCCGCCATCACGCCCATCGCCTTGGCGGTGTCGATCGGCGAGCCGCCGCCCAGCGCTATCATGCCGTCGAAGCCACCGTCGGACAGCATCCGGGCGCCGGCGTAGACCACCTCGGTGGTCGGATCGGGCACCGTGTCGGCGAACACGTCAAAGGGGATGCCGGCCGCCGTCAACGGGTCGGTCAGCTTGGCGATGGCCCCGCTGTCCCGCATGAACGGATCGGTCACGATCAAGGGACGCTTGATGCCCAGCTTCGCCAGGGTGTCGGCGACCTGGGCGATGGACCCGCCGCCGATCAGCATCAGCTTGGGCATGGCGATGGTGGCGATCATGTTTTTGGTTCCTCCCGCAACTTATGTCTCGCCCTCAACTT
The DNA here is from genome assembly GCF_000576635.1 of Skermanella stibiiresistens SB22. Classification (GTDB taxonomy): domain Bacteria; phylum Pseudomonadota; class Alphaproteobacteria; order Azospirillales; family Azospirillaceae; genus Skermanella; species Skermanella stibiiresistens. Next base: position 78,941 of record NZ_AVFL01000004.1, on the reverse strand, counting down.
GTACGCCGCCCCATGGCCCAGGGGCAAACGCTTCGACGGGGTTGCCCTTCCGGTGGTTGGCGCTATGGTGGGCCCAGCCGGGCGCCGCCCGCGCGTGTACGGTAGGAGGGCGAAGAGATGGCCCGTGATTTCTCCCAGGCCTATGATGTCTCGCAAGAGTGGCAGCGGGTCGCCACCGCCGAACAGCGGGCCAGGAACGTCTTTCTGCAAGCCCAGGAACGCGCCCTCCACCTGCTGAAGTTCCAGGAGCGCGAACGCGCCAACATCGAGAAATCGGCGGCCCAGGCCCATGCCGACTGGATCGCCGCGCGTGCCGCGCTGGACGCCTTCGTGGCCGACTGGCGGGAGTCGATGGCGGGACCGGACGGCGACACCCCCACCGGCTGAGGGTGGACGGCCCTAGGGTGGACGGCCCTAGGGTGGACTGAGGCCTCTTCCGACACATATCAGGCTGCCGACCCCGTTCGGCCGCCTTGTCCGGAGAGCCCCGATGCCCGATACCGTCAGCACCCCGAGCCCATCGCCCCAGGATGGCCCCCGGATGGATGGGCCGCGCTTCGGCTGGTGCTGCCAGTACATCCCACCCGACGGCGACGCCGAGACGGCCAAGCGGATGAACCCCGGCACCGTGACGGTGGCGACGCTGACCAAGCTGGACGGCGCCCGCGCGGCCGCCAAGCTGGAGGAGGTGCTTCGGCGAAACCTCCAATCGCTGCATCTGCAATTGGCCGAGGTGGCACGGCACCCGCCCTATCGCAGGCTGCTGCGCGTCAACAGCGGATTGCTGCCGGTCTACACCCACCCCGTCGGCCTGCCGCTATACAAGGAACCGGCGATCCGGTCGCTGGTCGAAACCGCCCTGGAGCATGCCGGCCGCAAGGCGCGCGAGGCCGGCATCCGGATAGGGCTGCACCCCGACCAGTTCTGCGTCATCAACAGCGCCAGCCCGGCGACCTTGAAGAACTCGATCGACGAGTTGGAATACCACGCCGACATCCTGAGGATCATGGGCCTGACCGGCGGCTGGCATCCCCACGGCGCCCACGTCAACATCCATGGCGGCGGTCGCGGCGAGGGTGTCGCGGGTTTCCGGCGCGGCTTGGCGCTGCTGTCGGACGACGCCCGCAACCTCGTGACGGTCGAGAACGACGAGATGTCCTATGGGCTGGACGACCTGCTGCCGCTGGCCGACGCGGTGCCGATCGTGCTCGACCTCCATCACCACTGGGTCAAGAGCGCCGGGGAGTATATCCGCGCCGAAGATCCCCGCGTCGCCACCATCGTCCAGTCCTGGCGCGGCGTCCGGCCGATCGCCCATGTCAGCGTCTCGCGCGAGGATCTGCTGGACGGCTGGCCCGACCAGGAACTGCCCGACTACGCCGTGTTGAGCGCCCGGGGCTTGAAGGCCCGCGACCTGCGGGCGCATTCCCAGCGGATGTGGAACCACGCGGTCAACCGGCTGGTGGCGGAACACATGGCCTGGGCTGATTTCGAGGTCGAGGCCAAGGCCAAGAACCTGGCGGTGGACGACCTGGAACGCGACGCCCTCGGCCTCGGCGTGGTCTCGGGGGGTACGGTCGGCGCATGACCATCCCGCCCCTGGACGTCGCCCGCATCCTGTACGAGCCGGCGGCGGCGGCGCATCCGCGCGGCCAGCAGATCCTCGACCGCTTTCCCGGCGCCGAGCGCGTCGAGGTCGCTTCGCACTGGAACATCCCCGACCTGCATGGCGACAGCGACAAGGTCGACGAATGGGTCAGGACCAAGCGGGGCGTGCTGGTGATCGGCGTCAAGAAGTCGCTCTCCGTCCGGCCCAACGGGCGGAGTGGCGACTTCATCGCTCCCTCCCACTCCAACGGCTGCGCCATGGCCTGCGTCTACTGCTATGTCTCGCGCCGCAAGGGTTACGCAAATCCCATCACGACCTTCGTCAACATCGAGGGCGTCGCCGCCACGATCGAGCGCCACGCCACCAAGTTGGGGCCCAAGACCGAGCCCAACCAAGTGGACGAGCGAGCCTGGGTCTACGACATCGGCGAGAATGGCGACTGCTCGGTCGATGCCTTGATCTGCGACAACGTCCGCGATCTGACCGCCCTGTTCCGCCGCCTGCCCAACGCCAAGGGCAGTTTCGCCACCAAGCACGTCAACCGCGACCTGCTGGACTACGATCCCGCTGGCCGCATGCGCATCCGTTTTAGCCTGATGCCGGCGGAGCTGGCGCGCACGCTCGACGTGCGGACCTCCCCGATCGCCGAGCGCATCGCGGCGATCGACGACTTCGTCCGCGCCGGCTGGGAGGTTCACCTCAACTTCAGTCCGGTCGTCGTCTATGACGGCTGGACCTCCGACTACACTGACTTGTTCCGGCAGGTCGACGCGGCCCTGTCGGACCGCGCCAAGGAACAACTGGCCGCCGAGGTGATCTTCCTCACCCATAACGAAGCCCTGCACGAGGTCAACCTGCGTTGGCACCCGAAGGCCGAGGACCTGCTGTGGACGCCGCGTTGGCAGGAGGCCAAGGTTTCGGAGAACGGCGCCGCCAATGTCCGGTACCGGGCGCGGATCAAGGGCAAGCTGATCGCCGTCTTCCGCGACCTGCTCGCCCGCGAGATGCCCTATTGCCGCATCCGCTACGCGTTCTGAGGGCGGATGATCCGGGAAGCGCGTAAGACGGCATAAAACTGCAATCATCGGGATATATACCTCCATGCGACCTCATAAATTCAGTCGTATGGAGAGCGAGGATGCTGAGAAAGTTGTTGGTTTCCGCCATTCTGCTCACCCCCGTCACGATCGGCCAGCCCCTTGCCGAAAACCAGCCCAACAGCGCGGATCATTCGCCTTCCCGGGTGACGGTGTCGGAGGATGTGTCCCATGGCTTTCCGGCGGGCCGTCTGAAGCGATTGGATGGCGCCATGGCCGACGCGGTCTCGAAGGGGTTGATCCCAGGCGCGGTGATCCTGATCGCCCGCGATGGCGAAGTGGTCCATGCCAAGGCCTTCGGCACGCTGGGCGGCGCCGGAACCCCGGCGATGCCGGAGAACGCGATCTTCAGGCTCGCCTCGATGACGAAACCCATCGTCACCACCGCCGCGATGATGCTGGTAGAGCGGGGCATGCTCTCGATCGATGAGCCGGTGACCAAGCACATCCCGGAGTTCGCGTCCCTCACGGTCGAGGTTCGCGGGACGGACGCCTCGGGCGCTCCGACCTTGGGCACGGCACCGCCGGCGCGTCCGATGCTGATCCAGGATTTGATGCGGCATACGTCGGGCTTGACCTACAGCTTCACCGGCCCGGCGACCGACCCGATCCGCAAGGCCTATGTCGACCAAGGCATCGAACAGATGACGGCCGATCTTCCGGCTGACGAGATGATCAGCCGCTTGGCCGCCATCCCGCTGGCCCATCAACCCGGAACCACGTTCGAATACGGCGTCTCCACCGACGTGCTGGGCATCATCCTGGAACGCGTCACCGGCAAGCGGTTGGACGCCATCCTGGAAGAGATGATCTTTCGCCCCCTGGGCATGAAGGACAGCGGCTTCGTCGTCAAGCCAGGCGACCACGCGCGGTTGGCCAGCATCCCCGCTGGCGATCCCCTCGGCGGTTGGTTGACCGGCTGGTTGAGGGTGGAGTCCGAGCATCCGGGGGGATACCTCAGCGGCGGCGGCGGCATGGTGTCGACCGCGCGCGATTACTTCCGGTTCGCCCAGATGATCCTGGACGGCGGTGAATTCGACGGAACCCGCCTGCTGTCACGGAAATCGGTCGAATTGATGCTGTCGGACCATCTCGCCGGCCTCGCCGGCGGCCCCACCGGCTATTCCGGTCCCGGCTATGGGTTCGGGCTGGGGTTCGCCGTCCGGACCCGGAAGGGGGAGGCGTCCTATCTTCCGGGCAGCACGGGCGACGCTATGTGGTTCGGGGTCACGGGAACCACCTTCGTGATCGATCCCGAAGAGAGGCTGGTGGCCATCCTGCTGACGCAATCCCCGTCGACGCGGGCGCGGACGAGGCCCCTGTTCAGGAACCTGGTGTACGGCGCGATGGGGGACTGAGCCCGCTCCCCCATCGCTTTAACGCTATTTCTCGCCGCCGCCCGGCTCGGCCATGCTTTTGTGCGCGCGGGCCAGGACGCCCGAGGGGGTGATCGAGGCGATGGCCGTCTGCAGCTTGTTCATCCAGCCGCTGACGACGTCGCCCTCGCCCTTCATCATGGCGTCGAAGCCGGTCTTGGCGACATCGGCGGGATCGTCCTTCTTGGCCTGCCCGATCTTGGTGTCCAGCATATCGGCCCGCGCGAAGAAGTCGGTCTCGGTGGCGCCGGGCATCAGGCAGGTGACGGTGACGCCGGAGTCCTTGACCTCGTGGCGGAGCGCGAAGGAGAAGCTGTCGAGCATCGCCTTGGTTCCGTTGTAGACGGCCTGATATGTGCCTGGCGCGAAACCGGCGATCGACCCGGTGATCAGGATGCGTCCCTCGCCCCGCGCCCGCATGTCGCGTCCGACCTTCTGGAGCAGATGGAGCGTGCCGGTGACGTTGGTGTCGATCACGCGGCGCACCTCGGCGAAGTCCTGGTCGAGGAAGCCCTTGCCCAGCCCGCGGCCCGCATTGGCGAGCAAGGCCGCGACCGGCCTTCCCTTGATCGCGGCGTAAAGCTTGTCGACGCCCTCCATCGTCGCGAGATCGGCCTGGACCACTTCGACCGCGGCTCCGAGCGGCCGCACCACCGACGCCGCCCGCTCGATCTCCGGCTCGTCGGCGGCGATGATCAGGTCGAAGCCGTTCGTGGCGCATACCTTGGCGAGTTCGAGGCCGATTCCGGTGGAGGCGCCGGTCACGACGGCGAGCGGTCTGGTGGTTTGATCGGCCATGGCGGATCCGTTCCTTTGATTTTCCGTCGGTTCATCCGAAATCCAGCGGCTTCAACCGGCCCGGTCCCGTGGGAGTTCCTCTGGAACTTCTCGACGCTCCGGCCGATTGACCACCTGGAAAGCCGGGCTCCACCACCGGAGAAGGAATCAAGCCATGACCGACCGAACATCGGAACTCGCCACCGACCAGTCCCTTGGCGGGCTGGAGCCTGTCGTTCACTTCAGCGGCGCCATGCCGACGGGCGTGAGCGTCTCCCGGACGGGCAGGATCTTCGTCAATTTTCCGAAATGGGGTGACGATGTCCAATTCACCGTCGCCGAGATCCGCGACAGCGCGTGCGTGGCATATCCCGACGAGGCCACCAACAGGACCGATCCGAACGATCCGGCCGCGGCGCTGGTCTCGGTGCAGAGCATCGTCGTGGACCCCAGCGACCGGCTTTGGATACTCGACACCGGTAGTCCCATGTTCCAGCCGACCGAATTTGGCGGACCGAAGCTGCTGTGCGTCGATCTGGAGACCGACAAGGTCGTCAAGAAGATCCTGTTTCCCCAGGACGTGGCGTTGCCGACCACCTATCTGAACGATGTCCGTTTCGACCTGCGGCGTGGCGGTGGCGGCATGGCCTTCATCACCGACTCGTCCGACCAGGGCCCGAACGGCATCATCGTGGTCGACCTGGCATCGGGTGAAAGCTGGCGCAGGTTGCACGAGCATCCCTCGACCAAGGCGCTGCAACCGCCGGAGTTCCTGCCGATCGTCGAAGGCAGGCCCCTGATGGAGCGCGATCCCGATGGCTCCGCCAAACCGGTCAAGATGGGTGCCGATGGCATCGCGATCGGCGCCGACGGCGGGCGCCTGTACTATTGCCCGCTCGCCAGCCGGCATCTCCACAGCGTCTCGATAGACGCGCTGATCGACCGGTCGCTGAACGACCAGGCGGTCGCCGCGACGGTGGTTGACGAGGGTGACAAGGGCGGCGGCTCCGATGGCCTGGAGACGGACGCGGACGGCAACATCTACGCCACCAATTACGAGCACAACGCCATCCTGCGCCTGAACGCCGGGACGGGGCAGTGGGAGACCGTCGTCCACGATCCCAGGCTGCTGTGGCCGGATACCATGTCTGTCGCGGCCGACGGCCATCTCTACGTCACCGCCAACCAGCTCCACCGACAGGCGAAGTACCAGGGCGGCCAGGACCTGCGCCGAAAGCCGTACACCTTGTTCCGCGTCGATCTGGGCATCCGTCCGATCGAGCTTCGCTGACCGGAAGTTGGCTTGAGCATCACCGGGGAAAACTTTATTTCAGCGAGGTATTCCGAAGATGATCGCGTCGGCGGTCGAGTGAAACCAAGGCACCACCCTGAAACCAGTTCCCGTTCCATCGAAGCCACACAATGGCTTTTTCTAGGCGGCACCGTGACAAATCCAGTAAGCGCACGGTCCGCCATCTTGGTTAAAAATAAAGATCCGACTCCGCAACGATATAGGCTGTCCTCGGTTCATGGTGGCGGGATTTGCACCCGTTGAACCTACAGGAACATCGATGTCGGACAAGATGAATGCCGGCCGCGCCGTCGAGGCGGGCGACTACACGGTGCTGGGCGCCACCTGGACTGGAGAAGGCACCAACTTCGCCATCTTCTCGGCCCATGCCGAACGCGTCGAACTGTGCCTCTTCGACGAGAAGAGCGGCGACGAGATCGAGCGCGTCACGCTGCCGGAATTCACAAACGAGGTCTGGCACGGTTTCCTGCCCGGCGTCGGTCCGGGGACCCTCTACGGCTACCGTGTCCACGGCCCCTACGACCCCGAGAACGGCCACCGCTTCAACCCGAACAAGCTGCTGCTGGACCCCTACGCCCGCCAGCTTCACGGCGAGGTCGAGTGGTCGCCAGCCCATTTCGGCTATATCCTGGACGCCGAGGACAAGGACCTGTCGTTCAACGACGCCGACAGCGCCAAGGGCATGCCGAAATGCGTCGTGGTCGATCCCAACGCCTATGACTGGAAGGGCGACGAGAAGCCCCGCGTGCCGTGGAGCAGGACGTTGTTCTACGAGACCCACGTGCGCGGCTTCACCAAGCTGCACGGCGCGGTCCCCGAGGAGCTGCGCGGCACCTTCGACGGAATGGGCGACAAGGCGATCGTCGACTACATCAAGAACCTGGGCATCACGTCGGTGGAGCTGCTGCCGATCCACGCGTTTCCCGATGACGAACACCTGATGTCCAAGGGCCTCACCAATTTCTGGGGCTACAACACCATGGCGTTCTTCGCGCCCGAGCAGCGCTATCTCGGACCGAAGGGCCTCAACGGGTTCCGCGACATGGTGCGGGCGTTCCACGACGCCGGTGTCGAGGTGATCCTGGACGTGGTCTACAACCACACCGCCGAGGGCAACGAGCTGGGGCCGACGCTGTCGTTCAAGGGCATCGACAACTTCAGCTACTACCGGACGATGCCCGACCAAGCCCGCTACTACATCAACGACACGGGCACCGGCAACACCGTCAACACCTCGCACCCGCGCGTCCTCCAGATGGTGCTGGACAGCTTGCGCTACTGGGCGACCGACATGCATGTCGACGGCTTCCGGTTCGACCTGGGCACCATCCTGGGCCGCGAGCCGCACGGCTTCGACCAGCGCGGCGGCTTCTTCGACGCGGTCGGCCAGGATCCCGTGCTGTCCAAGGTCAAGCTGGTCGGGGAGCCGTGGGACATCGGACCGGGCGGCTATCAGGTCGGCGGCTTCCCTCCCGGCTGGGCGGAATGGAACGACAAGTACCGCGACACCGTCCGCGACTACTGGAAGGGCACCGAAGGCGTCATGCAGGACCTCGCGGCCCGCGTCACCGGGTCGGGAGACACCTACGACATCCGCGGCCGGCGTCCTTGGGCGGGCGTCAACTTCATCACCGCCCATGACGGCTTCACCCTCAACGACACCGTCTCGTACAACGAGAAGCACAACGAGGCGAACGGCGAGGACAACAAGGACGGCCATTCGGACAACCGGAGCTTCAACCATGGCGTCGAGGGTCCGACCGACGACGAGGGCATCAAGGCCGTCCGGGAGCGTCAGAAGCGCAATTTCCTGGCCACCCTGCTGCTGTCCCACGGCACGCCGATGATCCTGGCGGGCGACGAGTTCGGCCGCACCCAGGGCGGCAACAACAACGGCTACTGTCAGGACAGCGAGATTTCCTGGGTCGATTGGGACGGCATCGGCGACGAGGGCCGCTCGCTGATGGCCTTCGTCCAGAAGTTGATCACGATCCGCCAATCGCAGACCCTGCTCCGCCGCGAGAGCTTCCGCGACGGCATGGTGGTGAGTTGGCTGAACCCCGGCGGTGGAGAGCAGACGCCGGAGCAATGGGCCGACGCCGGTGTCCGATCGATCGCCTTGCGGCTGACCCGCGAGGATCTGGGCAACGGTGAGGGCGATGGCGAGTGGAACGACGTGATCATCGCCTTCAACGCCTTCGATGGTCCCGTCCCGTTCAAGCTGCCCGAGCGCGAGGGCCGCGTCTGGAAAGCCGAGATCGACACCAACGCTCCCGACGGTGACGGCTTCGAGACGCCCGGCGGAGATGCCGAGATCGAACTGGCGCCGCGTTCGCTGGTTCTGTTCGTCTGATCGGGCGACAGGGGCGGCGCGCGGGCGCCGCCCCTCCCCTTTCGGTATCCGAAGTTCAGCTATCGCCCGGCTTGGCCGGCTTCAGGTTGGGATCGGCGTCGGTCGCCGGTGCCCGCGACGCGCCCTTGCCACCCGAGCCGCCCGAGGTCGTCGTGTCCACCTTGCCGGCGTTGCCTCCGCCCGACGGGATGTCCTGGTCGGTCTTGATCCGCTGCTGATCCTTGGCGGCGGCCTCGGCTTCGTCGGTCATGTCTGAATTCCTCTCCGGTCACGAACGGGGTGCGTGTCGGAGCCATCAACAGCGGGCGGCGGCTTTCGTGTCGGCCGCCTAATCGTCGTCATCGTCACGCGGGGCCGGCAGGATGGCGCCGTCCAGCTTGGTGCCTTCGAAATTCGCTCCGTTGATATTGGCGTCGATCAGGACCGCGTTGGTCATGTCGGCGCCGGTGAGGTCGGCGCCGGCGAGGTTGGCGTCCCGCAGGTTGACCCCCACCAGGCTGGCCCCCACCAGTTTGCATCCACTCAGGTTGGCGGGCCAGCGGCGGCCAGTCGTCTTGCCCGTCCCTGTCTTGAGGTCGACCGAGCCCAGCTTGGCGCCATCCAGCTTGGCGCCGGTCAGATCGCTTCCCCGTAGGTTGGAGCCATCCAGCGTGGCGCCGGTCAGGTCCACGCCGGCGAGCTTCGCGTCCGAGAGATCCGCCATCACGGCGAGCATCTCGCGGAGGGTGGCGCCGGTGAGATCGACACCCCGGAGATTGGCGCCGCTGAGGTTCACCTGGGACAGGTCGATGTGGGAAAGGTCCTGGCCGACCAGTTGGGCGCGTTCCCCCTTGGCTCCACCGGTCTTGACCCAGGCGTAGTGGTTCTCCAGCCCCTGCTGGATGGAGCGGGAAAACTGATCGGCGTTTCTCCGCATGTTGGCGCCGGCGCAATCGACACCGGTCATGTCGACGCCGTCCAGGTTCGCCCCCATCAGGTCGGCGTTCCTCAGGCTGGCGCCCATCAGGTTGGCACCCGCCAAGTTGGCGTCCTTGAGGGAGGCGCCCGACAGGTTGGCGCCGCTCAGATTGGCGCCCTTGAGGTCGGCGGATCCCAGATTGGCATCGCGCAACTGCGCGTTGGTCAGGTTGACGCCCGACATCAGGGCGCCCTGGCAATCGGCGCCATTCAGCCTCGCGTCCGACATGTCGGCACCGGACAGGTTGGCCCGCGCCAGCAGGGCGTCGTCGAAATCGGCGCCGCGCATGTCGGACTGGCGCATGCCGACACCGCCTTTGTGGTCGAGCAGCGCGCCACCCCGGAAATCGGCGCCCCGGAGGTTCGCGCGCCGCAGTCTGGCACCCCGGAGATGGGCGCCCCGCAGATCGGCGCGCGCGAGGTTGGCCCCCGTCAGGTCGGCGCATTTGAGATCGGCGGCGAACAGGTCGGCGTCGGACAGGTCGCTTTCCCGGATGTCGCAGCTGACCAGATTGGCTCCGGATAGCTTGATCCTGCGCAGGTCGGTCTTGGCGAGGTGCATTCCGCGGAGGTCGGCCATCGCCAGCGAGGCCCTGACGCCACCCGAGCGTTGGCCGAGCCAGCGGTCGTGCTTGTCGAAAATGGCCAACAGCTCGTGCGGGGTCATCGACGCTCCTGCGTGCGCAGATTGTGGTTAGTAAACGATGCAATACAATGTTTAAGATTTCCGTGTATTCCGGTATGAGCGCCGCCGACCCCACGGCGGTTTCACCACATCATGCGTGGCTCGACCAGGGCCATGGCTCGAAGAGGCCGGAAGTGATCAAAGGCCGCGTCTTCCACTACGAGATCATGGTTTCCAAAGAGGGTCGCTGGACGATAGACAGCGTCGTCAAAGAAACGGATGCGGGAAACGGCGAACAGGAGGCGGTCGACGAGGCGCGCCTGCTGCTGGCCGGCGGCGACTGCGATGAGGTCAGGATCATCCGGGTCCGGACCATGCCGACCGGCTACTCCACCAAGGCCGAGATCCTTCACGAGGTCAAACCACCGGTCAAGGCGGCGCCCGTCACGATCAAGGGCAAGGTCGACCGGGTCGGTCCGTGCGAGACGGTCGCGGATGTCTATGGCCTGGAAAGCCGTATGATCCTGGCGCGGCTGTTCCGGATGTTCCTGGACAAGCACCAGATCACCACGACCGAGATGCTTCACAACTGGATCTATCTGCGGAAGCTCCAGGACACCGGCAACCTGGTCAACACCGCCACCCACCAGATCGCCATGGCGCAGGCCAAGGAGCTTGGCATCCCCGCCAAGGACCGCATCCGCGCCCTGGAGAAGCTGATCCACACGGGAATGTCGCGGGCCCGAGACATCGTCGCCGAGAAGCGCAAGCTGCCCCGGTTCGATCCCCAGAACATGGAGTATCTGAGCCGCCGGATCACCGCGCGTGAGGGTGACGACAGCCACGACTTCGTGTTCACCGTCCTGGTGTGCGATCACCTGCTGGGCTCCCCCTCGGTCGGCGGCAAGCTGGAAGCGGTGCTGGGCCTGATGACCGAAGGGCTGGACCCGCGCCTGGGGCGGTTGCTGGAGGGGGTCGCCGCCGACGCGCTGGGCAACGCCGACATCGTCAAGGAGTTGCTGGGCCCCCAGCACCATTTGGCGGCTTCGCTGTGCCGTCTGGCCGACTTCCTGCACGGTCGCCTGGACCTCGACGTCAAGGGGACCAACCCGATGCTGGCGCGGCTGGGCGGGTTGATCAAGCGGGGCCAGGCCCCATCTTGCCGGGCGGTGCTGCTGGAGCGCCTGCTGTCGGAACTGAAGCGCGACCATCCCCTCGATCACAAGGAGCCGGACGCCGAGGGCGGGCTGCTGGAGCGGGTCGTCACGCACCTGCGCCGGGATGGAAGCGACGAGATGCTGGGTGGCCCCTTGGCGGAACAGGCGGTGTCGGCCCGGCTGCTCCGCCACCGTCAGGGAGTCATGAGAAAGTCCGGCATGCTGGAGGCGGCGGATGCCTTGGCGCGGACCTGGAAGCCCGATATCAAGCTGATCGGCCGAGGGTCACGCGATAGCTGAACTCGCGCCGCGCGCCCGGCGCCAAGCGCATGATGCCGGGCTTCGCGGAGAACTCGGCGTCGAAACCGGCCGGTGACGAATAGCCGTACCACGGCTCGACGCACAGGAAGTCACCGCCCGGCTTCGACCACAGGCCAAGCTGCTCGAACCCTTCCCACGATATGGTGATGGTTGGTGTTCCCGCCGGCGCCGCCGGGGCGGAATAGCGCACGGACCGGCTCCGAGGCTGGTCCAGGATCAGCGCGTCGGCCTCGAACAGACCGTCGTCCAGCCGCAACCGCCGGCCTTCGACCGGAGTCGGGAAGCTCTCGGGCATCAGCAAACCCTTGTCGATACCCATGTCGATGCGGCGGACCGGGGCTGGCTCCTCCGTCTCGAACTCCAGTTCATGGGCTTCCCTCGGGATGCCGTCGACGAGTGGCCAGCGGAACGCGGGATGGACGCCGAGCGAGGCCGGCAGGTCATCGGTTCCCGGATTAGACACCGCATGCCACACGACCAGCGAGTCACCCTCCAGCGCGAAGGCGATCTCCAGCCGGAAGGCGAAGGGATAGATCCGCCGGGTCTCCCCGTCATCCTCCAGCACCAGCCGGCAGGATGCCGGCCCTTGGTCGATCCAGGAGAAACGGCGGTCGCGGGCGAAGCCATGCTGGGTCATGCGGTGGCTGGCGCCGCCATGGACCAAGGCGTCATCCTTCAACCGCCCGACGATGGGAAACAGCACCGGCGCGTGCCGCGGCCAGACGGGACCGGCCTGCCACAGCAACTCGTCGCCATCCGTCCCGCGGAGCGAGCACAACTCGGCCCCCTCGGCCTTGATGACGGCGCGGAGACGCCCATTGTCGAGTTCGTGCCGATCCTCTTGGTGCTGGTCCGGGTTCATGCCGTGGGTCCCTCCTTCAAAAACGTCATCGATGCTCTCCGCTCCCGAAACATTGTGCCATGGCGGGGTCCTGGGTTGTTGACCACAGGAACACGGACCCAACCGAGCTTCTGGAAGGACGCATGATGGAATACGTCAATCTTGGCAAGACCGGGCTCAAGGTATCGCGCCTGTGCCTTGGCTGCATGACCTATGGCGAGCCCGACCGGGGCAACCACCCGTGGACGCTGGGCGAGGAACAGAGCCGTCCGTTCATCAAGCGGGCGCTGGAGGGGGGCATCAACTTCTTCGACACCGCCAACGTCTATTCCGGCGGGTCGAGCGAGGAGATCGTCGGCCGCGCGCTCCGCGATTTCGCCAAGCGCGACGAGGTGGTCATCGCGACCAAGGTCCATGGCCCCATGCGGAAGGACCCGAACGGCCGGGGCCTGTCGCGGAAGGCCATCATGACCGAGATCGACGCCAGCCTGAGGCGGCTGGGCACCGACCACGTCGATCTGTACCAAATCCACCGCTGGGACAGCGCCACTCCGATCGAGGAAACGCTGGAGGCCCTGTCCGACGTGGTCAAGGCCGGCAAGGCGCTCTACATCGGCGCCTCGTCCATGTTCGCCTGGCAGTTCTCCAAATCGCTCCATCTGGCCGACAGCCATCATTTGAAGCGCTTCGCCACGATGCAGAACCACTACAACCTGCTGTACCGGGAGGAGGAGCGCGAGATGTTGCCCCTGTGCCAAGCGGAAGGCATCGGTGTCATCCCCTGGAGCCCCATGGCGCGCGGGCGGCTGACCCGCGACTGGCGGAACGAGGAGGTCACCAAGCGCGCCGAGACCGACGAGTTCGGCAAGAAGCTCTATCAGACCACCGAGGACGCCGACCGCAAGGTGATCGATCGCGTCGGCGAGATCGCGGAGGCGCGCGGCATCCCGCGCGCGCAGGTGGCCTTGGCGTGGCTGCTGCACAAGCCGGCGGTCACGGCGCCGATCGTCGGCGCCTCGAAACCCCACCACTTGGAGGACGCCCTCGGCGCGCTCTCGGTCAAGCTGTCGGCCGACGAGATCGCCCGGCTGGAGGAACCTTACGTTCCCCACGCCGTCGCGGGCTTCTGAGGGCCAAAGCGCCCCCCTTACCGGGTCGGCGCTTGGTTCCTGATGGCGCGGTCGAGGATGTCCTTGATGACGGCGTCCTCGCTCCGCTTGGTCGCCATGGCCGTGCCCCGGACCAAGGCGTCGGTCAGGTCCATGGCGCGGGTCAGGTCGACCCGCCAGACTCCGTCCTCGCGCACGAAATCGGCGGGGACCATCACCGGGCGCTGGTTGACCACCAGCGTGCCGCTGGCGCGGTCGCCGCGAACGGAGATCCTCTCCATGCCGGCCTGAGTGATGACGTTGGGACCGAGCCAGTTCTTTTGAAGGCCGAACTCGACGATCTGTGCCGGCGTCATGCGCCGCAGCTCCGCCGGCTTCAGGTATTGCCGCAAGCCCAGCGCCCCGAACTTCTCCGACGGGCCGAGGCCGGTCATCTCGCCGTCCAGCGCCGCCTTGCGGGTCCGCTCGACGCGGTCGAGGCTGTCCCTGGACAGCAACTCGATCACGCCGCCGCCATCCTTGGCGAGCAAGGCCTGACGGGCCGCGACGAAGGTTTCGCCGACGGCGGTGACATCCTGATGGGCCGGCGCCGCCTGCGCGCTGGCCGGTGAACCCTGGGGATAGCCGGCGCTGATTCCCGCTCCCGCGAGAATCGCCACACCCAGCAACGCGTTCCGCACCGCGGCAGCAGTCTTCATTCCGTCCATGCCCGCCTAAAAAACCCGCCTTGAACAAGTCTCGGACCGCCATCGTCAAACGGCTGACCGGATCCCACACATAATGCGCGATTGCGGCGGCGCAAAGGCGTGACGCGGCTTGCCGAACCGCCGCCGCCAGCCCATTGTCAGGGGCATGACCGCGACCGACACCCGCTCCCCCACGCCGCTTTCCGGCATCGATGTTTGGATCTTCGATCTGGACAATACGCTTTATCCAGCGTCCAGCAACCTTTTCGCGCAAATCGATCAGCGTATGACCGAATTCATCGGCGAGCGCTTCGATCTGCCCTGGGACGAAGCCCGGCGGCGCCAGAAGCAATACTTCCGCGATTACGGCACGACCCTGCGCGGCTTGATGACCGAGCATGACATCGATCCGATCGAGTTCATGGACTATGTCCACAACATCGACGTCACGCCGGTTTCCCCCAGCCCCGAGTTGGACAAGGCGCTGGAACGGCTGCCCGGCCGCAAGATCGTCTACACCAACGGCTCCTGCCGCCACGCCGACAACGTGCTGGCCCGGCTCGGCATCGCGGGACGCTTCGACGCGATCTACGACATCGTGGCCGCCGGCTATGTGCCGAAGCCGGATCCCCGGCCCTATGCCGACATGATCCAAAAGCACGGCGTCGATCCCAGCCGCGCCTGCATGGTCGAGGACATCGCCCGCAACCTCGTCCCCGCCGCGGCGCTTGGGATGACGACGGTATGGGTCCGCACCGAGGCCGATTACGCGCGGCCGGACCACGGCGGCGTCGGCCATGGCGACCACATCCACCACGCGGTGGATGACTTGATCCCCTGGCTGGTCGAGTTGAGCGGGTCCGTCGGGAAGTGACCCGCTGGACGGTTGAGGAACTGTTCGAATGACTATGTTCCTGAACCGAATAGACTGATCACAGGTCAATTGTTAAACGCTAAAATTTAAACTCGCCAGCTGGTCAATCCAAGTATGTTGACAAGTTGGCGATCCGATCTCGCATGACTTCGATCGACCATCAACTCATGGAGACGACCTGTGAGTACGACCACGAATGTGACTGTGGGCAGCGGAACTTGGACGGTCGTGGCTCCAGACCATGTGACGGTCACGGCGCCAGTTCAGGGATCGCAGGTTTTTCAGATCAGTGTCGATTATACGCCGACGGCCATCTTTGGCGGCGCCGCCCATGGCATCACCGATATCGTGTTCACGGAGCCGGCCGGAGACGCCGCGAACGGGAACGGATTCAGGTTCTCGGATTTCCGGTTCCAGTTCACCAATGACCTTGGTGTTCCAGTGGATGGTTTCGTCCTTTACAACGCCAATGAATCCCCGCCCGCCACGCCTGATGTTGGCAGTCCACATCCCACCAACTACGCGCATTTCCATGGCGTCGAGGAAAATACCTTCGCTCCCCTCGAAAGCAGGGTGCTGCTCCAGGATTTCGTGACACCGGCCAATTTCGGACCGGTTGGCACCACTTCCCCGGAAATTCCGACTTACTCGGCACCCGGACAGATCCAGGCTTCCGGGACGATCCAGAATGGCCAGACGATCAACGGCGCGTCGATGACCCTCCATCAGGGGGAGAACACCGGGGTCAACGATAGCTTCCACATAGCCTTCTTCCCAATCCTCGACAGTGGTCAGGAACTTCTGGCCATGTCGGCGGGGGAGTTGACCCTCGCGGAGGGCACCGAGGGCACCACGACCACTTACACTTTCACGGCGCTGCGTGGCGGCGCCAGCGACGCCATCAACGCCAACACCACCACGGTGGACTACTCGATCGTACCGACCGGGACCGCTCCGGTCGACGCGAGTGATTTCGTGGCGGGAACTTCTCTTCAAGGCACGCTGACCTTCGCTCCCGGCGAGAACAGCAAAACGATCGACATCGTCGTCGCCGGGGACAGTGTTCACGAAGGCAATGAAACGTTCGTGGTGACGTTGTCCAATCCTTCGGGAGCCGCGGTGGTGGTCGACGCCGGCGCCGCCACCGGGACGGTCACCGACGACGACCCGGATGTCAGGAACTTGACCGACGGCAACGATCAGTGGCCGGGCCCGGCTTTTCCCAGTGCCAGCAACGGTGGCAACGAGACCATCAATGGACTGACGGGCAACGACGTGATCACTCCCGGCGCCGGAGACGACACGATCGATGGCGGTCCCGGATTCGATACCGCCGTGTGGTCGAGCGCCCGCCAGTATACCGCGATCTCGATCTCCCCCGGCGCCGCTGACACGGTGACCGGACCGGACGGAACCGACACGGCCACCAACATCGAGAGCTTCGTTTTCCTGGATGGGCAATACATCGCCGACGCCACCCATCCCGCGGCCCAAGTCCACAGGCTCTACGACGCCGCGCTGGACCGGGCGCCCGACATGGACGGGCTGAAGGCCTGGACCAACGCGCTGACCTCCAACAGCCAGACGCTCCAGCAGGTGGCCAACGGTTTCACGACATCGGCCGAGTTCCAGCAACGATACGGCGACCTGGATAATGGGGGCTTCGTCACGCTGCTGTACCAGAACGTCCTGGACCGCGCGCCGGACGCGCCCGGCTTGGCGGCATGGCAAGGGGCGTTGAACGCCGGCATGACCCGTGCCGAGGCCCTTGTGGGCTTCTCCGAGTCCCCCGAGAACGTCCAGAGGAGCGGCGTCACAACGGACAATGGCTTGTGGCTGCGTGACGATCAGGCCGCCACCATCGCGCGGCTCTACGACAGCGTGTTCGACCGGCTGCCCGACCCTGGCGGTTTGGGGGCCTGGAAGGGCGCCGTGCAGTCCGGGTTGGCATATCAACAGGTGGCGGAGGGCTTCACCAACTCGGCCGAATTCCAAGAGGCGTATGGCACGCTCGACAACGCCGGATTCGTCAGACAGCTCTATCTCAACGTGTTGGATCGCGAAGCGGATCCGGGAGGGTTCGCCGCTTGGAAGGGAGCCTTGGACGCCGGGGTCGGCCGCGCCTCGGTCGTGCTGGATTTCTCGGAGTCGCGGGAGCACCAGATCCATCTGGCGGGTCAGATAGACGACGGGATCTGGCTGCTGTAATCCCATCATGGCGGCCGTGGAAACGGTCTGCGGTTGACACGGGCTTCGCCGGTGAACCATGTTCCGGTTTCCTTGATATAGCGCCGGATCGAAGCCCGCCATGACCCCCGCCGACACCACCCAACTGCAGACCGTCATCGAATCCGCC
Organism: Skermanella stibiiresistens SB22; assembly: GCF_000576635.1. Lineage (GTDB taxonomy): Bacteria > Pseudomonadota > Alphaproteobacteria > Azospirillales > Azospirillaceae > Skermanella > Skermanella stibiiresistens. The sequence continues at coordinate 61,491 of NZ_AVFL01000004.1, read as the reverse complement.
TGGGAAAGCCGCGACCAGCTCAACACCGGCACCAAAGGCGAGGTCCGCGATGCCGTCGAGACGGCGCTGACCGGCCTCGACGAGGGGCGCTTGCGGGTGGCGGAGCGGTCGGAAGACGGCTGGCGGGTCAACCAATGGCTCAAGAAGGCGGTGCTGCTGTCGTTCCGCCTCAACGACATGACCACGATCCCCGGCGGTCCGACCGATCCCGTCCTGGGCGCGTCCCCGTGGTTCGACAAGGTGCCATCCAAGTTCGCCGGCTGGGACGACGCGCGGTTCCGCGCCGCGGGCTTCCGAGCCGTCCCGAACTGCGTTGTCCGGCGCTCCGCCCACATCGCCCCCGGCGTCGTGCTGATGCCGAGCTTCGTCAACATCGGAGCCCATGTCGATAGCGGCACCATGATCGACACCTGGGCCACCGTCGGCTCCTGCGCCCAAATCGGCAAGAACTGCCACATCTCGGGCGGCGCCGGCATCGGCGGCGTGCTGGAGCCGTTGCAGGCCGATCCGGTGATCATCGAGGACAACTGCTTCATCGGCGCCCGCGCCGAGGTGGCCGAAGGCGTGCGGGTCGAGACCGGCTCCGTCCTGTCGATGGGCGTCTATCTCGGCGCCTCGACCCGGATCGTCAACCGCGACACCGGCGAGATCCTGTACGGCCGCGTGCCGCCCTATTCCGTCGTCGTCTCGGGCACCATGCCAGGCAAGCCTTTCCCCGACGGCACCCCCGGCCCCAGCCTGTACTGCGCCGTGATCGTAAAGCAGGTCGACGAAAGGACCCGCTCCAAGACCTCGATCAACGAACTGCTGCGCGCCTGATGACGCCGAGCCCGTCCGACCCCGTCGCGCTGACGCGGGCGCTGGTGCGGTGCCCCAGCGTCACGCCGGCCGACGCCGGGGCGCTCGACGTCCTGGTCGGCGCGCTGGAGCCGCTGGGCTTCACCTGCCACCGCCTGCGTTTCGATGAGGACGGCACGCCGCCGATCGACAATCTCTACGCGCGCCTTGGCGGTGCCGGCCCGAACCTCTGCTTCGCCGGACACACCGACGTGGTGCCTCCCGGCGATCCCCGGGATTGGACGGCGGATCCCTTCGCCGGAGATATCATCGACGGCAAGCTCCATGGCCGGGGTACCTCCGACATGAAGGCCGCCATCGCCGCCTTCGTGGCCGCCGCCGCCCGCAGGATCGCGGCGAAGGGCGCGCCCGCCGGATCGATCAGTCTGCTGATCACCGGCGACGAGGAGGGTCCCGCCATAAACGGCACCCGCAAGGTGCTGGACTGGCTGGTGGAGAAGGGCGAGACGCTGGACGCCTGCGTCGTGGGCGAGCCGACCAACCCCAATTACCTGGGCGAGATGATCAAGGTCGGCCGCCGGGGCAGCATCACCGGCCATCTGACCGTCCACGGCACCCAGGGCCACGTGGCCTATCCCCACTTGGCCGACAATCCCCTGCCGCGCCTGGTGCGGATGCTGGCCGCCCTGACGGCGGAGCCGCTGGACCAGGGTAACGCCCATTTCCAGCCCTCCACCCTGGCGATCACCACCATCGATGTCGGCAACCCGGCCGACAACGTCATCCCGGCCAAGGGAACCGCCAGCTTCAACATCCGCTTCAACGACGAGCACACCTCGGACCGGTTGAAGGATTGGATCAAGCGGACCTGCGACACGGTCGGTGGCCCCTACGATCTCAAGTTCCGGGTCAGCGGCGAGAGCTTCCTGACGCCGCCCGGCGCCCTCAGCGCGCTAGTCGCCGACGCGGTGGAGCGGGTGACCGGGCATCGGCCGGAGTTGAGCACGACGGGCGGCACGTCGGACGCCCGCTTCATCAAAGCGCATTGCCCCGTCGTCGAGTTCGGCATCGTCGGACAGACGATGCACAAGGTGGACGAGCATGTCGCCGTGGCCGACGTGGAACGCCTGACCGACATCTACGAAGCCGTCATCGACGGCTTCTTCGCACCCACCGGAGGCACCGCGGCATGACGCTGACGGCACGGGAAGCTGTCTATTCGATCTTCGGCGCCTATCGGTTGGCGATGCTCGACCGCTCCGGCCTCAGCTATCTCGACCGCTCCCCGGAAGGCGCGCTCCGGTCCTTCGTCGCCGGGCTGATCGTCCTGCCGGCCTATGCCCTGCTGGTCGTCCTGCGGCTGTGGGACGTGCTGCCGCAGGTCTCCGCGTTCCGGTTCGTCACCGTCGAGGGGTTGGCCTATGTCATCAGCTGGACCGCTTTCCCGCTGGTGATGTTCCACATCAGCGACTTGCTCGACCGATCGGGCCGCTATTTCGATTTTCTCGCCGCCTACAACTGGTCGGCCATCATCCAGATGGGCGTCTACCTGCCCGTGGTCGCCATCGCGGATTCCGGACTGGTACCGGAGAGCCTGGGTGAGGGACTAGTCCTGGTAGTAACGCTGCTGGTATTGATCTATCAGTGGTTCATCGCCCGGACGACGCTGGAAGTCGGCGGCGGCACCGCCGCCGGCGTGGTCGTGCTGGACATGATCCTGGCCGTCTTCATCACGGGCACCGCCGACGGCATGCTCACCTGAGCGCCAGCCCTGGAACCCATAGGGCTTCCGCGGCGATCTAAAGGCATTACGGAAACGGATTAAAACATCCCGATCCTAAAATTCACGTACTTTTGAGTTATGATGATACAGAATTCGTGATGCCTTTACGAGTTCAGCTTAGGCGCATCGGACGACTTCCGCGAAACTTGGAACCGCTATAACCTGACAGCAAGTCGGGAACCCAACGTTTCGATTTGCCACCAAGGTCGATGGAGAACTTGGGAACGGCCGATCGCGAACGAATTAACGCAAAAGAATGACACCGCGATGATCAACATCCTGCATATCGACGACAGCGAGGCCTATCGCCGTCGGCTCATCGACATCGCGCCGCCCGACGCGTTCACCTTGGTCGGATCCCATGGCGATCCCGCCTTGGCGATCGGCGACCAGCGCGGTCTCGCCGGTTGCGACATCATCATCCTCGGCGGCGGCACCGGGGAAACCATCGTGACCAGCGTCAAGGCGCTGAAATCCGCCAACGCCGCCAAGCCGATCGTCGTGCTGGCCGACCATTTCTCGCTGGACTCGCTGGGAGCCGCTTTCGAGGCCGGGGCGATGGGCTATCTGGTCAAGTCGATCTCGCCCGACGCGCTGTTCGAATCGATCATGCTGGTGATCCTGGGCGAGAAGGTTTTCCCCGCCCAGTTGGCGGGCCTGCTGGTCGAGAAGACCCCGCATGAGCTGACCCCCGGTCTGGCGGAGCGCCGCCGCGCGCTGACCGCCAAGGAGCTCGAGGTCATGGGCCACGTCAAGCTGGGTTACAGCAACAAGCAGATCGCGCGGGTCCTGGGCATCGCGGACATCACCGTCCGACTGCACATCAACAACGCCTTCCGCAAGATGAACGTCAAGAACCGCATCCAGGGCGCGCTCTGGATGATCGAGCACGAGGCGGAGCTGAACATGGGGCAAACGATGCCAAAGCCTCGGCTCCAATCGAAGTAACCCCACGCGAGCGAGCGGTCCAAAGCCATGAACGCCGACTCAACCGACCAGTTTGGGAACGCCAACGCCGGCGAGCCGTCGGCCCCCGTCTCGACCGATGGGCCGACCCGTAGGTCGACCCAAGGGTCGACACATGTCTGGATCGCGCGTCCCGATGGCGGGTTGGACTATGCCAACGGCTGCTGGCGCCGGTTCGCCGGCCGCTCGTCGACGGAGATGCTGGGCCATGGCTGGCGGCACCTCGTCCATCCCGACGACCTCGGCGACTTCCTGAACGTCTGGCGGGACGCTTGCCGCACCAGAAGCGCTCTCCGGACGGAGACCAGGCTGCTGGCGGCGGACGGGTCGGACCGGCGTTTCCTGATCCGCGCGGAGCCCCTGACCGACGAGCGCGGTGTCATCGTCAATTGGCAGGGGGTCAACACGATGCTGGCCGATGCCTCGCCGAGTGAGCAGGACGGCGACGGCGGGGACACCTCGGCGGAGGACTTGTCCGAGGTCATGACGCGGGTGCGGACCCGGATGGCCGCCTCCGCCAACCACGACCTGCGGCGTCCCCTGAGCGCCGTCTCGTTCCTGTCCAACTCCCTGGCGAAGCGCCTGCGGGACCCAATCTCGCGCGATTTGCTGTCGGCCATGGTCCGGGCCGTGGAGTCGATGCAAAGCTTGGTGGACAACCAGCTCTACTTCGACCAGGTCGACACCGGGCAGGTTCAGCCACGTTTCGTCGACCATGGCGTCAACAGCTCGCTGGTCCGTCTCGCCAACGAGTTCAGCCCAATGGCGGAACGCAAGGGTTTGGGCTTCACGCTGCACCCCTGCTCCGCGACCATCCGCACCGACCCCGCCTTGCTCGACACCATGCTGAAGAACCTGGTGTGCAACGCGCTCCGCTATACGGTCGAAGGCAGGGTCGTGGTCGGATGCCGGCGCCAGGGCAACTGGCTGCGCGTCCATGTGCTGGACACCGGACGCGGCATCGCGGCGGAGGAGTTGGGCCTGATCTGGCAGGACTTCTTCCGCAGTTCCCGCAGCGTCCAGGAGTATCCCGGCGGCTACGGCCTGGGACTGTCGGTCGTCAAGCGGTTGGCGGAACGGTTGGGGCACACGGTCGAGGTCACCACCACGCCGCACCGCGGCTCCTGCTTCACGATCAAGATCCCCCTCAGCGACCGCGCGGCGTCCCCGCCCCACGGCGAGCTTTCGGTCACGACGCAGCCACTGGCCGGCCTCCGGGTGCTGGTGGTCGACGCCGACGCCACCGCGTTGAACGCCGTCCGGCTGCTGGTCGAGGAATGGGGCGGCACCGTCCGGTCGGCGCGGGGCGTCGCCGAAGCCGAAAGCCTGCTCGCCTCCGGATCGTTCCAACCGGACGTCATCCTGGCGGATTTCCGGCTGGGCGGGACCGCGAATGGCATCCTCGCGATGCACAAGCTGACCGGCATGGTCGCGCACGTCTTCAAGAGCCCCGCGCGCGGCGTGATCCTGACCGAGGAGAACACTGCGGTGCGGGAGCGCGAGATAGCGCTGGCCGGCTACGGCATGATCGCCAAGGCGATTTCGCCGGAAACCCTGTACAGGACCCTGTCCGCCGTGACGCGCAATCAGGACCCGACACCCGCGGGGGCGTAAGAAAAGCTGACACGCGGTCGGCGAGAGTGTTGGAAACCTTGCGGTTCCCCTGGAGGACGGCTTTTCCGAGGCGTCAATTCCGCTGACACATTCGGGTTAGCCGATTGGCTCCGGAGACGTGGGCCGCCCCTGGCGCTAGTGTCGCGTTCCCCGTAGCGCGGACAGAGAATGCAGCTCGACCAGACGATGATCGGCGCGGCCACTCATGGGGTCGCCGCGGTCACATATCTGATCCTGACGGCTCTGCTGGCGGGAACCTGGCGCCGTGGCGGAAGCCATTCCGGCCCGGGCGGAGCCCATTCCGGCCCGGGCGGAGCCCATGGCGTGACGCTGATGGCCGCCACGCTGCTGACATCGGCCTGGGCCGGCGCCGAGGTCTTCGCCCGCGTCGTGACACCCCTGCCGGCGGCGGTTCCGGAAGCGCTGCTGGTGCTTCGCGCCGCCGCCTGGCCGCTGTTCCTGCTGGTCGTGCTGAGCGAGGTGACCCACGGCCGCGCCAGCCGCTTCTGGCGGCAGCCGCTGGCGGCCGTCGTGGCGCTGGTCGCCGCCGTGGCGCTGGCCGACGCCGTGATCCCGCTGCCGCTCAACCGCCTCATCGACGTCGCGCCGCTGGCTGGGCTGGCCTTGGCCGTGCTCGGACTGCTGCTGGTCGAGAACCTGTTCCTGCTCACCCGCGACAGCGCCCGCTGGACTTTCAAGCATCTGCTGATCGGGCTGGGCGGGCTGTTCGCCTTCGACCTGTTCCTGTACAGCGGCGCCTTGCTGCTCGGCCGGACCGACGGCATGGCGCTGACCGCCCGCCCCCTGGTGCAGGTCCTGGCGGTGCCGTTCCTGCTGGTCTCCGCCGCCCGCATCCGGACGCTGTCGTTCGATGTGACGATCTCGCGCGAGACGGTGCTCCACACGACCGCCTTGGTCGGCAGCGGCGTCTACCTGCTGGGCGTCGCCGCGATCGGCTATCTCCTGCGCGAAACCAGCATGACGCTGGGGCCGCTGGTCCAGATGCTGTTCTTCATGGGCGCCGTCATGGTGCTGGCCGTGCTCCTGCTGTCGGGAGAGCTGCGCGCCCGTGCCCGCATGGTCATCGCCCGCAACTTCTTCACCTTCACCTATGACTACCGGCGGGAGTGGTTGCGCTTCATCCGCACGCTGTCGGACAGCGCGTCGCGGACGGGCCTGCACGAGCGTGCGGTGCGCGCCATGGCCGATGTGTTCGAGTGCAGCAGCGGCGCCCTGTTCCTGCGCGGGCGGGGCAACATCTACGCCATGGCCGGACGCCACAACTGGTCCGGAGCGGCCGGCATGCTGGCCCTGCCCAACGCCTTGGCGGAGCGGCTGGGCGAGCGCCGGGTCGTGCTGAACCTGCGTGATCTGAACCGGGGCGATCTGAACCGGGGCGATGGGCTCGACCTGTCGGACGATCCCGCCGAACAGGCCGTGCTGGTCTGGCTGCGCCGGCTCGACGCGCCGTGGCTGCTGGTGCCGCTGCGGCTGCGCGACGAGATCGTCGGCGCCATCGTGCTGAGCGAACCCCGGGCTCCGCGCGCGCTGACCTGGGAGGACGAGGACCTGTTGGAGATCCTGGGCGTCCAGATCGGCAGCTACATCGCCGAGGAGCGGGCCAGCCGCGCGCTGTTCGAGGCGCAACGCTTCGAGCGGCTGGGCCAGTCCTTCAGCTTCGTCGCCCACGATCTCAAGAACATGGTCAGCCAGCTCTCCCTGATCCTCCAGCACGCCGAGCGCCACGGCGACAAGCCGGAGTTCCAACGCGACACGCTGGCGACCATCGGCGACTCCGTCGAACGGATGCGGGCCCTGCTGGATCGGCTGAAGGAGCGGAGCGAGGCCGGGACCGACCCCGCCGCCGGGGCCGCAGACCTGCGGGCGATGCTGCTGGAGGTGGTCGAGCCGCGCCGGCCTGCCCTGCCCGGCCTGACGCTGGGCCGGCTCGACGCCGATGTCGTGGTCGCGGTCGACCGTCTGGGCTTCACGGCGGCGATCGAGAACCTGGTTCAGAACGCGATCGACGCCGCGCGCGGACGGATCAAGATCTCCGGTTTCGCGGAGAACGGCCACGCGGTCGTCGAGGTCAGCGACGACGGTCCCGGCATGACCGACGCCTTCGTCCGCGACCATCTGTTCCGCCCCTTCGCCTCGACCAAGAACACCGGCTACGGCATCGGCATGTACCAGACCCGCGACCTGATCGAGCGCTGGGGTGGCCATCTGGAAATCGAGAGCGAGGTCGGCGCCGGCACCACGGCGCGGGTCCTGATGCCGCTCGCCACGACGGAGATCCCATCCTCAACCTTGGCCCCAGCCTTGGAACGGCCCCCAGCCTTGAAACAGCAGGTGACCCCATGACGGCACGCACGCTGCTGCTGGTCGATGACGATCCCGCCATCCTGCGCGGGCTGAAATGGTCCTTCGACGACTGTGAGGTCCACACCGCCTCGGACCGGGAAAGCGCCCTGGCGCAGGTCAAGGCCCACCGGCCGGCCGTCGTGACGCTCGACCTGGGCCTGCCGCCGGCACCCGACGACGCGGTCGAGGGGTTGAGGACGCTGGCCGAGATCCTGGCGCTGGCGCCGGAGACCAAGGTGATCGTGGTCACCGGCAACGAGGAGCGCGCCCACGCCGTCCGAGCCATAGCGCTGGGCGCCTACGACTTCTATCAAAAACCGATCGACGGCCATGTCCTGAGCCTGATCGTCAAGCGCGCCTTCAACGTCTCGGACCTGGAGGCGGAGAACCGCCGGCTCCAGCAGGCGCGCGATCCCAGTTTCCAAGGCATCGTGACCGGCAGCGACGCCATGCTGGCCCTGTGCCGCACGGTCGAGAAGGTGGCCCCGACCGACATCGGCGTCCTGCTGCTGGGCGAGAGCGGCACCGGCAAGGAACTATTCGCCCGCGCCCTGCATAATCTCAGCCCGCGCCGCCGCGCGCCGTTCGTCGCGATCAACTGCGCCGCCATTCCGGAGAACCTGCTGGAGTCGGAGCTGTTCGGCCACGAGCGCGGCGCCTTCACCGGAGCGGTCCGGCAGGTCAAGGGTAAGATCGAATTGGCGCAGAAGGGCACCCTGTTCCTGGACGAGATCGGCGACATGCCGATGAGCCTCCAGGTCAAGCTGCTGCGCTTTCTGCAGGAGCGGGTGATCGAGCGGGTCGGCGGGCGCGAGCAGATCGCGGTGGATGTCCGGATCGTCTGCGCCACCCACCAGGATCTGGAGGCCAACATCCACTCCGGCGCGTTCCGCGAGGACCTGTTCTACCGGATTGGGGAGATGGCGCTGACCATACCGCCGCTCCGCGACCGCGACGACGACTGCATCCTGCTCGCCCGCCACCTGATCGACAAATTCTCGGCCGACCATGGCCGCCGCAAGCTCCAGCTCGGCCCGGACGCCATCGCGGCGCTCCGCCACCACCGCTGGATGGGCAATGTCCGGGAGTTGGAGAACAGGATCAAGCGGGCGGTCATCCTGGCCGACGGCCAGAGCATCACGGCTCCCAACATGGGGCTGAGCGTTCCGGGTGGCGAGGTCGCCGAGGTCTCGGCGACGCTCCAGCAAGCGCGTGACGAGGCCGAACGGAAGGCGCTGTCCAGCGCGCTGGCCTTGTCCGCCGGCAACCTGTCGGCGGCCGCCAAGATCCTGGGTGTCAGCCGCCCGACCATCTACAGCCTGCTGAAGCAGCACAACGTCAATTTGCCGTCCTAAGGAGGCGCACCAGATGAACACGCATCGGCCGACCACTTCCGCGCGGCGCTTGCGGCGCCTGATGGCAGCCGTGTCGCTCGTGGCCCTGAGCACCGGCTTCGCGCCGGCCCAGGCCGCCGATACCCAGCGCTCCCAGGGCTACTACGACGACGCCGTCCGGCAACTGCAAAGCGGCAACGCCAGCGCCGCGCAGATCCAATTGCGGAACGCGCTCCAGCAGGATGGCGACAACCTGAAGGCTCGCCAGTTGCTGGGGCAGCTCCATCTGCGGACCGGCGATCCCGTCTCGGCGGAGAAGGAGCTGCGGCGTGTGTTCGACGTCCAGCGCGGCGACGAGATCGAGTTGCTGCTGGCCCAGGCGCTGATGGCGCAACGGCGCTTCTCCGATGTCTTCGGCGTGCTCTCGCCCCAAGGCGCCACCCCCGACGCGACGCGGGCCAAGCTGGTGGTCAGCGGCCAAGCCTATATCGGCACCGGCCAGCTCGACGACGCCGAGACCATGTTCCGCACCGCCCTGGATGGCGCTCCCGAAGCGCCCGACGCCAAGCTTGGGCTGGCCCGGGTCGAGGCGTTGCGCAACCGCATGGACGACGCCGCCGCCAATGTCGACGCGGTGCTCGCCGCCGAGCCCGACAACCTGGAGGCGCTGCTGCTATCTGCCGAGATCGCCTTCGTCCAGCAGCGCGCCGATGACGCGCTGGCGGCCTTGAACCGGGCCGCCGCCAAAGCCCCCGACGATCCCCGCGTGCTTCTGCCGCGCGCCCGCGTCCGGCTCCAGACGGGCGCCGTGGACGAGGCCGAGAAGGACGTCGCGAGCGTGCTGCGCCAGGCGCCCCAGGACCTCATGGCGAGATACATGAAGGCCTCGATCCAGCTGATGCGGGGCGACGCCAACGCCGCCCGCGCGACGTTCCAACCGATCGAGGGGGCGCTGGCCGACTACACGCCGGCCCAGCTGCTGAACGCGCTGATCAAGTTCAACACTGGTCAGTACGCCCAGGCGGAGACGGTGATCAACCGCTTCCTGACGACGGTTCCCGACCATACCGGCGGCCGCCGGCTGCTGGCGGCGACCCGACTGCGCGCCGGCAACGCGCTGAGCGCCGTCGAGGTGCTGAAGCCCTTGATCGCGGACCACCCGGACGATCTGATCGCCCGGCAGATGCTGGCCGGGGCCCATATGCGGCTGGGCGACATCGATCAGGCGACGGCGGTCTACCGGGAACTGGCGTCGTCTTCCGATCGCCAGGTGGCGTCGCGCGCCCGCTCGGTGCTGAGCCTGCTCACCGCCGCGAACGACACGTCGCAGGAGATGCCGCCGGAAACGCGCCAAGCGGTCGTGGTCGTGCTGGATTACATCCGCAACGCCGAGTTCCAACGCGCCCACGAGGCCGTGGCGAAGCTCCAGAAGGCCGATCCGGACAATCCCCTGCTGGTCAGCCTGGACGCCTCCATCTTCATGGCCGAGGGCGATCTGGGAACGGCCCGGTCCAAGCTGGAGACGGCGCGCGCCATGGACCCGGCGATGGCGGAGATCGTCGGCAACCTGAACGCCGTGGATGTCCGCATGGGCAATCTGGAGGCGGTCGAGAAGCGCCTGCGCGACGCCGTTTCCGCAAACCCGCGCGAGGAGCAGCCGGCCCTGAGGCTGGCGCAATTCCTGACCTTGGGCCAGCGCGCCGGCGAGGCGGTGGCGGTGCTGGAGAACGCCGCCACGGCCCAACGGGCCTCGATCACGCTGCGCCGCGCGCTCGCCGAACTCTACGAGCGACAGGACGACAAGCCCAAGATGCTGGAGGTGGCGGGGCAGTTGCGCCAGATCGGCGCGGTCGACAAGCCGGAAGCCTTGGCGGCGTCGGCCGCCATCTACCGCGCCGCGGGCGACACCGCCAAGGCGGCGGAGGTTCTCCGCGTCTACTCCAAGGCGCGGCCGGACGAGGTCGAGGCCAAGATCGCCCTGGCCCAGAACCTGATGGCGTCCGGCAATGCCGGCGAGGCGAAACCGATCCTGGAAGGGATCAAGGCGAAGGACCCGGCCAACGCGCCGGCAACGCTGGGATTGATCGACCTCGCCCTCGCGGCCAACGACGGCGACGGCGCGCTCAAGCTGGCCGACGGCCTCCAGCAGGCCGATCCGGTGGCGGCGGCGCAGCTGCGCAGCAACGTGCTTGTCCGCACCAATCGGCAGGCGGAGGCCCTGAAGTCGGTGGAACAGGCGATGGAGCGCACGCCCGACCGCAGGCTGGCCCTGGCACTGTTCGAGCTGCGACGCCAGCAGAAACAGGTGGATCAAGCTTTGGTGGGGTTGGAGGACTGGGTCAAGCGCAATCCCGAAGACCTCCAAGCCCGCGCGGTTTTGGCCGACTCGTATCTGGCCAGCAAGGACCTGACTCGCGCCGAGGCCCATTACGACGTGCTGGTGCGCGCCCGTCCCAACGATCCGTTGCTGCTGAACAACGCGGCTTGGCTGAAGCACGAGCTTGACCGGCCCGAAGCGCTTCAGATCGCGCGCCGCGCCCACACCGTTTCGCCCAGCTCCCCGGAAATCGCCGACACGCTCGGCTGGATCCTGGCCCTGGCGGGAGAGACGGACGAAGCCGTCGGCCTGCTGCGCCAAGCCGCGGCGGGAGCTCCGGCCAACCAGGAGATCCTGTACCACCTGGCCTACGCCCTGAACGCCACCGGCGCCAAGGACGAGGCGCGCGACATCCTGGAGAAACTGGCCCAGGCCACCCAACCCTTCCCGGCGCGCGATGAGGCGGCGGAACTGCTGGCGTCGATCAAGCGATAAGGGAATGGCCATCCTGCGGGGGGAACTCGGAGGCACCCCCTCGGTCTGTGAGTCCTGGGGAAAGGGCGATCAGTCCGTGTAGGGCGTCACGAACTGGGCGGGTTCGATCCAGGCGAAGCTCTTCAGTTCGTTGCCGCGGAAGACGCATTCGAACTTGGCTTGGACTGGTTCGCGGAACTGGGCGGATTGCTCGATCGTGCCGGAGACCTGGATGATGCGGGTCGGGAACAGGCCGGGGGAGCCGGCGTCCGGCAGGTGGTCGATGCGGGCGTTCTGGATCGGCTGCCAGGGCCAGACGGAGGACGGCAGTTCGGCGCAAGCCTCCTCGGACGTCGTCTGGGGGAAGATCGCGCAGCCGCCGGCGGCCAAGGTGATTGTCAGGAGGCAGGCGGCGGTGATGAGAGGACGCATGGTGGATAAGCCCTGGATGCGGTGCGTGTCGCTGGTTCGGATCACCATGGCCCAACCCCGCTCGGGCGTCCACTGGCGAAAGGTGGGAGTGGTTTCGAAGCTCCGTCTCAGCCGCTGGGCGAGCATTGCCGGGCGGGCGGATGTGCTACGGGAACCCGGGCTCCTTGCTCGTCCCGGGTGAGGCCGGCGTGGCGCTTCAGCATCTCGCGCACCGACAGGGGGTCGCTGGTGACTCCGCCCAACTCGCCGAAGAAACGGTCGCAGAAGCTCTCGACCCGGTTCATGAAGACCTTGAGGTCGCGTTTGGTCCGGACATAGGGCGTGTTGCCCGGTACCATCGAGGGGCTGTGGTACGACAGCATGAAGATCCGCTGCCCCCGTCGAATCATCGCGCGGACCAGCGCCATGTGCTGCGCCGGAGGGACGCCTTCGGGCGTCAGGATGATGCGGTCGATCAACCCCAGGCGCGACAGCACGCCGGGAATGCGGCAAGTCTGGGCCAGGGGAGATTCGAGCGCGCTCTCCAGCCGCGGCCCCTGGTCCGACAGCAAGCCGACATAGCCCCGTGTCAGCGGCAGTTCCAGCAACCGGCCGGGCGTGCCGATCCAGTGCGGCTGCGAGGGAACGCGCCGGAAATCGGGGCCATGATGGGCGCGGAGGTCGGCTCCGGGAACGGCGCTGAGATCAACCTGATAGCCCAGTTCGGCCAGCGTCCGGAAGGTCCGCGGCCCCAGCCCGTAGCGGCCGGCCTTGTAGATCCGGGGAGTCAATCCCAGGCCGTCCTCGATCGTCCGAGTCAGCACCTCCAGCTTGGCGCGCTCCAGGTCCGGCGGCAGGTTGCCGGGGAACGAGTTGCGTTCGGAGATCTCCTCGTCGAACGGTGGGTTGACCCAGGGATGAAGCTGGGTCCCGATCAGGCAAGCCCCGTCCTTCAGCAGGTCGCGCAACGGTTCCAGCCCGTCGCGCTGGCTCGCCACCGGGTAATCCACGACATATGTGGGCGTGATGCCGTACTTCTCGAAGATGCGGTGCATCGGCCCTTGGGCCGCCATCGACCGCACGCTGCGCTGGTCGCGCGAGAATGGCGCCGACCAGTCGAACTCCTCCTCCGCGTCCACGACGACCACCAGCACGGGAGGGAGATCGGGCGGTGCCTTGATTGGGTTCCAGTCGTCCTCGAACAGGACTTTTTGTTTTTCCGCCCGCATGTTTCCGCGTTCGTCCGAGTTGCGCGCCTGAATCGTTCCGGCCTGAATCGTTCCGGCTGGGGTTTGGTCCGGTTGGCTGGCGCCGGAGAGGGAGTGGTTGAGTGGATTGATCAGGGTTGCAGTCCAAAATGCAGGGCCACCGCCGATCCGATGCTGATGCCGATCGCGGCCAGCGCCAGAAGCCCGGCGACCCAGTCCGGCACCAGCGACCGGCGCCGTTCGCGGATCAGTGTGTCCAGTTCCTCCTGCCGCGCCACGATGGCGTCGAGCCGGTCGAGCAGCGCGTGGCCGAACTGGTCGTCGCGCTCCCGGTCGGCCTCAAGCCGGCGCATCAAACGGTCCACCCGATCGGAGGTCGCCCGCATGCCCTGCGTGTGGTTGAGCAAGAGCGACGCCAACTCCTCGCGCTGACGGGCACCGGCCTGTTCATGGGCGCGTTCGAGCCGCGCCGCCAGTTCGGTGGACAGCATCTCACCGACCAGCCGGATCGCCGGCGGCATCGCCGCGTCAGCGCCGTCGCCGTTCGCCCGCGCCGGGTCCAGGCCCATAACGCGCGTCGTCATGATTTGGCCCGACAGGGTCCGCAAGTCGGACGCCATCTCCTCAAGCGATCTGTCCTCCGAGGTCGTGTCCCGGACGGTATGTGACACCTCCCGCTCCTCTGTGGTTTCGGCTTCGGCCCTCGGGACCTCCGGCCAACTCATCGTGGAAACCGATCTAACCATGAGAACCCATGGAGTTGCATGACGCGACAGCGGCTTTTCCGCTGTCCTTACGAGGTATCCGAGCCGTTTCGACCCGATTTCGCCCCCAATGTCGCGAGGGGGAGTTAGGCACTGATGCGGCCAAACGGTAACGGATTGAAAGCGTTGCTGGCCGCATTCGGAGTTTTCCCGAATCCAGTGCCTGACATGCAACAATCCATATGAAGTATCAACCTCACCATTGGCGTCATTGATGGTCGATTACGGTTCCCCCAACCTCCCCGAAGCGGCTTTGGAATGTTTGTATTTGTCATTTTGTTTATGCGGATGGTTGGCTTGCCGTTGATCGGACGCGGGCTCGCCAACCGATATCGACACTCGAGAAAGTTGGGAAGGAAGCTGGATGGTCGCGAACCCTGGCGAAAGCGCCGCGACACCACCGGAAGACCGCAAGCGCGTCCATCGGATGATCGAGGCCACGGTCCCGGCTCCCCTGCTGCGGGCGGCGAGCCGGCTGTTGCCCCGTGGCGTCAAACGGGCGGTCAACGCCGTGATCACGTCCAGTGGTGCGGCGTTGATCGAATCGTCGCTCGCCAAACGGTCGGAGCGGCGGCATGGCGAGGGCCGGCGTCCGATCAGGCTAGCGGAGTTGGAAGGAGACTTGGCGGCGGCGGGCCTGCCGGACGGCGCGGTCGTCTTCGTCCACAGTTCGCTGTCCAAGCTGGGCTTCGTGGAGGGAGGTGCGGCCACCGTGCTGGCGGCGCTCGAAAGCGCCGTCGTGGCGCGCGGCGGCACGCTGGCGATGCCCGCCTTCACCATGACCGGGTCCATGTACGAGACGCTGAGGTCCGGTCCCCGGTTCGACGCGCGGATGACGCCGACCGGCATGGGGAAGATCGCCGAGACCCTGCGCCAAGACCCGCGCGCGCGCCGCAGCATCCACCCGACCCATTCGGTGGTGGCGCTGGGTCCGCGCGCCGACTGGCTGGTGGCGGACCATCATCATTCGCCCTTCGCGTTCGACGCCGATTCGCCGCTGGGGCGGGTGCTGGAGGCCGATGGCTGGCTGATGGGACTGGGAACCGACCTGGGTCCCGTCACCTTCTACCATGTGCTCGAGGACCTGCGCGGCGACAGCTTCCCGTTCCCGGTCTACACGCCGGACAGCCCGATCGTGCGCGAGGTGACCGGCTGGGACGGCGAGACGGTCAAGGTCGCGGTGATGGCCCATTCCTCGGTGGTCTCCGCCGACCGGATCGACAAACCGACGGGGGCCGGTGTGCGCGGGCACATCACCCGCTACCTGGAACGCGACGGTGGCCTGCGCTGGATCAAGCTGGGCGACGGCGAGGCCTGGGTGATCCGGGCCGCCGACATGTTCACTTGCCTGGAATGCCTGATGGTCCAGGGCGTGACGATCTACCGCGACCCGAACGAGGGCACGGTGCCTGACGAGGAAAAGGAAGTTTTCGGTGCCGGTTCAAGAATTTCTGCCCAAGATAATCAAAGACGGGCTGCGTCCGCTTAAGCGGGCGGTCGATTTCCAGCGGCTGCCCGAAGCCGCCAAGGCCGCCGTAAGGCGCGACCGCTCCGGCGTTCGCCTGATCGATCCCGGCATCGAGACGGCGATCACGGCCTCCCTGGACTGGTTGCGCGAAGCCCAGGACAAGTCCGCGTCGCGCGATGGCGGCGTCGCCCGGCACTTCAGCCTGCTGGAGGGATGGGCCGCCTCGTATCCGGAGACGACCGGCTACATCGTGCCGACGCTGATCGCCCAGGCGCGGCTTCGCGGCGACGACGACCTGCGCCAGCGGGCCCGGCGGATGCTGGACTGGCTGGTGTCGATCCAGTTTTCGGAGGGAGGATTCCAGGGTGGCGTGATCGGCCAGACTCCGCGCGTGCCGGTGACCTTCAACACCGGACAGATCCTGATCGGGCTGGCGGCCGGGGTGGCGGAATTCGGCGACGCCTACCGTCCGGCCATGACGAAGGCGGCGGACTGGCTGGCGTCCTCGCTGGACGAGGACGGCTGCTGGCGGCGCTTCCCCACGCCCTTCGCCAAGGCGGACGACAAGAGCTACGAGACCCACGTGGCGTGGGGCCTGCTGGAGGCGGCCAGGCTGGATCCGGCGCGCGGCTGGGGCGAAGCGGCCCTACGCCAGGTGCGCTGGGCGATCTCCCGCCAGCGGCCCAACGGCTGGATGGCCGACTGCTGCCTGGAGGAGCCGTCGCGGCCCTTGACCCACACCCTGGGCTACGCCCTGCGCGGCATCCTGGAGGCGTCCCGCTTCGCGCCCGAACAGGGGGAGTTCCGCTCGGCCGGAGTCCGGCTGGCCGATGGGTTGCTCGGCTGCGTCGGCTCCGACGGGGCGTTGCCCGGACGGCTGACGGCGGAGTGGAAACCGGCGGTCGATTGGGTCTGCCTGACCGGCGCCGTCCAGGTCGCCCATTGCTGGCTGATGCTGTACCAGGATACCGGCCGCGCCGACTACAAGGACGCGGCGCTGAGGGTCAATTCCCATGTCCGCCGGACGGTCGATCCCGCCGGCCCGCCCGAAACCCGCGGCGGCGTCAAGGGCTCGTTCCCGGTGGACGGCGACTACGGCACCTTCGAGTACCTGAACTGGGCCGCGAAGTTCTTCATCGACGCGAGCCAGTTGGAGCGGGAGGTGATGGGGCGGACTTGACCCATGACCGCTCATCCGTTCGGGTGCGCGAATGTAGGTCGGCTATGGTTGCCACAGCCGCGGTTCGGCGGATGGAACCTGAAACTCTCAAGCATCGCGCGGCGTCTGGGTGGCGCAATCAGGGGTCGCGGGTTGCAGGACCTTGACACAGAAATCCAGCAAGCGCTCGAACTGGATGTCCCGTGACAACCCCTCGCGCGCCGTCGGCGGCAGACCTTCCAAGCGGCCGCCATTGGCGTCCTTGGCGGCTAGCCAGCGGCGGATCTGGTCGGCGATGGCGTGCGGGTCGTTGGAGAAGAAGCCGGCGTCGCGCTCCCGGATTAGGCGGGCGGGCACGCCGTCCTCCAGGCCAATGCCCAGGATCGGGCGCAGCACCCCGAAATACTCGAACAGCTTGGCCGGGACGTTGCCCTGCTCGCGCGGGTTGTTCCATTGCAGCAGCAGCAGCACGTCGGATTGGCGCTGGATCTCCAGTGACCGCTTGTACGGAACGGCGGGGTGGACGGTCACCCGGTCGGCCACGCCGGCCCGCTCGGCCGGGGGAAACACCAAGCCGGGATCGCTGCCGTAGAAATCGATCCTGACCCGCGAACGCTCATCCCCCAGCAGGGCCAGCGCCTGGAACAGCGCCGAGGGGTCGCGCCGCCCGGAATAGAGCACGCCGGCATAGGTGATGGTCAGGTCGGCGGAGGCCGGATGCTCCCTGGTCGGCAGTGGGAAATCCTGTGGGTCGTAGCCGTTGTAGATGGTCGCGACCGGCTTGCCGTATTTGGCGCGGTAGAAGGTGGTCCAGGGCTCCGACACGGTCACGATGCCGCTGGCGGTGCCGGCGACCCGGCGCTCCATGCGGTCGAGCAAGGCCATCCGCCAGTCCGGCGCCTCGAAATAGGGATCGTCCGCCCAGCGGTCGCGGAACTCGGCGATCCAGGGCACGCCGAGCGCGCCGCTGAGGTGATGGCCGGCCAGGAACGCGGTGAAGGGCGGTCCGGTCACGTAGATCAGGTCGGGCTTCCAGTCGCGGCAGACGCGCTTGGCTCCCAGGACGGCCCAGGGCAGCCAGCCGACATAGCGATCCGGTAGATTCGACAGATTGAGGTAGAAGTCGCTGACGGTCGAAAGCACGCGGCCCACCAGCGACGCCCGGCCGGCACCCGCTCCGCCGCCACCTCCGGCACCCACCCCCGCGCCGGAACCGGGCGTCGGGGTGCGGCGGAGCAGCCGGTTTCGCAGGTTGCCGATCACGTCGATCGGCCGGTTGACGTCGACCGCGCGGGTATATGTCACGCGCTCCGGCGGGATTTCCAACGGCAGCGTCTTGGCGAGGTCGGGCTCGCGCGCGGTGACGACCCGCACGTCGATGTCGTGGCGCATCAGGTATTTGGCCAGCTTGCCGACACGGATCGCGCCGATCGTGTTGGACGGCGGGAAGTACCAGGACAGGATCAGGACCTTCATGGGATCTCCGCCGCTCCGGTCGCCGCCGTCACGCCGGGATGCCGAAACCAGGGGCTGATCAATCGTCGAAGAAGCAAACCCAGTCAACCTCGTTCCTTTCGGGCCCGATCCTTCAGGCGGCTCCACGGGACAAACGAACGGCGGGCCTGGAAGGATGCCGTGGGTCGCCCGGATTTATCGCCATGCGGCATCAAACACACCCGTGACGTTGCCATGCAAAAAGTCAAATGGGGCCAATAGGGCGAAATGGGCTTACTTCCAAGTTCAAATTGACCCTCCCGTGGTCCGGCACCGTAAATGACGCCGCCACCCGGGCCGCTCCCTGGATTGATCAGGCTGGATGCGGGTCTTTTCGCTTAATTGTAGTCATATTGGAATTTGTGGTGGACGGGAACTGAATGCGCTCCCTCATTCTGTTCATGTGCTTCGTGATCCTTTGCGTGGTGTCGCTGACCGTACCTTCCGTCGGCGTGCTCACCTGGGGTTGGATCGCGATCATGAGCCCCCACCGCCTGACCTGGGACTTCACCTACACCCTGCCGTTGAACATGGTCATCGTCGCGATCACCTTCATCGCCTGGATGGTGTCGCGTGAGCGGAAATACCTGCCGATGAACGGCACCACCGGGCTGATCCTGATCTTCATGGGTTGGCTGACGGTGACGACCCTGACCTCGCTGGCGCCGACCAATTCGTGGTTCTACTGGAACCTCCACATCAAGAACCTGATCTTCGCGCTGGCGGTGATGGCGATCATGCGGACCCAGGTCCGCATCCAGGCGCTGATCTGGATGATCGCGCTGTCGATCGGCTATTTCGGGGTCAAGGGCGGTGGCTTCACCCTCGTCAACGGGGGAGCCTACACCGTGCTGGGGCCGCCGGAGTCGGTGATCGAGGATCGCAACCACTTGGCGCTCGCCTGCTGCATGGTGATCCCGCTGCTGAACTACCTGCGGCTGACCACGGCCAACCGCATGATCAAGATCGGCTTGGTCCTGGCGATGGCCCTGACCGTCGTCTCGGTGATCGGCAGCTATTCGCGCGGCGGCTTCATGGCGCTGGCGGTCACCGCCTTCGTGTTCTGGCTGCGCTCGTCGGGCAAACTGCTGACGGCGGTCATGATAATCGGGCTCTTCATCCCGGCCATGACCTTCATGCCGCAGGAATGGAAGGAGCGGATCACCTCGATCGAGGATTTCCAGAGGGACGAGTCGGTCCGGGGCCGTTTCGACGCCTGGAACTACGCCACGCGGGTGGCGCTCGACCGTCCGTTGATCGGCGGCGGCGTGGCGTCGACCGAGAACGTGTTCGTGTTCCAACGCTACGTTCCGGGCCGGCCGCCCCGCGCGGCGCACAGCATCTATTTCCAGGTGCTGGGCGACCAGGGCTTCATCGGGCTTGGCATCTTCCTGATGATCGGTCTCGCCGGCTGGATCAACAGCCGCAAGATCATCATCCTCGGCAAGAAGCGGGCGGAATACGGCTGGGCGGTCGAGTTGGGCCGGATGATGCAGGTCAGCTTCATCAGCTATCTCGTCGCGGGCGCCGGGTTGTCCATGGCGTATTATTCGGTGTTCTTCGTGCAGGTCGTGATCGTCTCGACCGTCAAGGCGATGCTGCTGCAAGCCGAGCGCCAAGCCGCCCAGGCACAGGCCCCCGCTCCGGCACGGGTCAGCCGCGGCGGCTTCCTGCGGCCGCCGCCAACGCCGTCTCCCACGCCGGCGCCGGCGAACTGAGCCCCGAAGCTGGAACCAAGCGCTGAATCAGACATGATCGTCGTGACCGAACCGATCATCTGGGGCGACGAGCACGTCCCGGTGAACACCGGACTGCTCGAAACGGTGGCGCGCGCGTTCCCCGACGAGCCGGTGTCCTTCCACGCCGAGGCGGGCCACCTGGAGAGGGTTCGGGCCTTGATGGATCCGGTCGACCGCGCGCGGGTGGATTTCCAGACGATATCCCCACCGCCCCGCTCGGCTCCTTTCGCGAAACGCTTCGCCCACGATCTGGCGCTGATGGGCCGGCTGCTGGACTTGGCCGCCGGATCGCACCTGATCCTCGCCAGTTCGTTCCCGTCTCTGATCACGGCCCTCAAGGTCCAGGCGCTGAAGATCCGGGGTGCCAGAGCGCGGGCGCTCGACGTCCATATCGTGCTGCACGGCAATCTGGCGGCCCTGTGGTCCTGGCGGTCGCGCAACCCGCTGACGCGAATGACGGACATGAGGTCCGCCATGTCGCTGCCCAGCCGCCTGCCCGTCCGCTACTTCGTGATGGAACCGCCGATCCGCGACGAGTTGCTGGCGACGCTGCCCAAGCTGCCGCCAGACGCGGTCCGGCTGTTGCCGCATCCGGTCAGCACGGCCGAGGCCGCCACCGTCGTCCTTGACGGGGCGAGCCTCGAGATGGGCGAGCCGATCCGGATCGGCTTCATGGGAGCGGCGTCGCGCGAGAAGGGCTTCCTGAGCTTCCTGGAGATCGCGCGCCGGGCCGCCCGGCCGGGCGTCGAGTTCCACGCCATCGGCAAGCTGGCGCCGGATCTGGCGGGAGCCGACCTGGAGGCCGGCATGGCGGCGCTGACGACCCGTCCCGCCACCGGCAAGCTCGATCGCGCCAAATATGTCCAGCGGTTGTCGCGCATGCATTACGTGTGCATGCCCTATTCGGGAGGGCATTATCGCTACTCCCCGAGCGGGGTTCTGGCCGACGCCCTGGCGCTGGCGCGGCCGATCCTCGCTTTCGACCTGCCCATTTTCCGTGACCTGTTCGACCGCTTCGGCGAGGCCGGGCACCTGTGCCGCGACGAAGAGGAGATGATCGCCGTGATCCGCGATGGCCTGAACGACCCCGCCCGCCACAACGCGCAGGCGACGGCCATGGCCGCAGCCCGAGCGCCACGATTGGCCGGCCAGCTCAAGGATACCCTGCGCGGCGCCCTGAAGGGCGGGCCCAAAGCCGAGCGGATGACCGGAACCCACGCCAGACCTTCCGGGCCGCCCCGCTTCAGCGTCGTGATCCCGGCGTACCAGCGGGCGGATCGGTTGGTTGCGACCATTCGCTCGGTCCAGGCCCAAAGCTATCCCGCCCACGAGATCATCGTGGTGGACGACGGCTCGACCGACGGGACGGAGGCGCTGGTCAAGAAGCTGGCGGCGTCTGACGGCCGTGTCCGTTTCGTCTGGCAATCCAACGCTGGCGTCGCCACCGCCCGAAATCGCGGCATCCGCATGGCGACCGGCGACTGGATCGCCCTGCTCGATTCCGACGACACCTGGCTGCCGGACAAGCTGGAGAACGCCCGCGCCCTGATCGGCCGGGCCGACGACATCGATTTCGTCCATTCCCGTTGCGTCCACGATTTCGAGGTCGATACCGGCGCCTCGTCGCCGTTTCCGCTGACGGCCGAACAGAAGTGCGAACCGCTGACACTGCTTGACGGCTGGCATATCAAGACATCCAGCGTGATCCTGCGCCGCTCCCTGCTGGAACGGCTGGGGGGGCTGTTTCCCACCGATCTGCGGACCTGCGAGGATTACGAACTGTTCTGGCGCGCGGTGATCTCGGCGCGGCGGATCGCCTTCTCGGCCGAGCCGGATACCGTGATCGGCAACCTGCCGACCAGCCTGTCGCGCGCGAACGACCGGGTGGTCTCGCGCATGCTGGACAATGTTCGCGCCATGACCCTGGTGATCCGCTGGCTGGGCGATCAGCCGGGACCGCTCCAGGACCAATCCCTGCTGATCCTGAAGCGCCGGCGCTATTGGGCCGCCCGGCTGGCGCTGACCCGCGCCGCGCGGGACGGCAGCTTCGTGGAGGCGCTGCGGACCCTGCTGCGCGATGGGCACGGCTTGACGCGCGGCGAGGTCGGACGGGCCGTCGTGTCCGCCGGCCGCGGCATCGTTCGGGGCGAGAAACCGCTCGGCCTGTGACGCCGCCGCATATTTTCCCGAAGTGGAGACCAGCCCCATGACCGTGGAAACCTCCGTCGCGGCCCGATCCCGCTCCCACCCCGTCTTGAACGCCGCGGCGGTGCCGCTGGCGATCGTCGCGCTGGCCCTGACGGCCCGGCTCGCCGCCTTCGACGGACATCTGTGGTACGACGAGATCTATGGCGCGGTGTTCTCCGCCCTCGGCCCGGTCGACATGCTGGTCGCGATCCTCCGCTTCGACCTCCATCCACCGCTGTATTATCTCCAGCTCGGCCTATGGGCCCTACCGTCGGGCGCCGATCCGTGGCTGGCGCTCAACGCGCTGGCCTGGAGCCTCGCCGCGCTGGCCGGCTTGTATCTTGGAGCCCTCCGGGTCTTTGGCCGGGACGTGGCCGCCGGGGCGGCGGCGCTGTTCGCGCTGATGCCGATGGCGATTTACGAGGCCGATCAGGTCAGGATGTACGCCTTCCTGATGGCGCTGGCGGTGGCGGCTTGGTACGGGATCGAGCGTCTGGCCGACGAAAGCGGCGCCGCGGCGTGGAAACGCTGGGCGGTGCTGGCCGGGGTCGCGGAACTGGCCATCGCATACACCCACGCGACGGGCATGCTGATGATCCCGGCTTTTCCGGCATATCTGGCGCTCCGCGCGTGGGAGGCGGGTCCGGGCCGGCGCGGCGCCTTGCTGAAGCGGGCCGTCCTGCTCCACGCCATCATCGCGGTCGCCAGCCTGCCGGCGCTGGGCAACAGCATGGTCCGTTCGGTCAGCCACACCTCGGCGCCGTCGGCCTCGCAGGTCTGGTCGACGCTGACCCAGCTGGTGGTCGGGCCGCCGTCCTGGATCGCGGCGGCGCTGATGGCGCTGGTCCTCGCCACCCTTCTGGGGGGAGCGGTCGCCGACCGGCGGGTCCGCGCCCTGACGCTCGCCTTCGTGGTGCTGCCCCCAGCCCTGCTGCTGGCGATCAGCCACGGCTTCCGCCCGGCGTGGCACATCCGGGCCCTGCTGTTCTCCGAACCGCTGGTGGCCCTGGCGCTCGCCGCCGCGGTCGTGGCGCTGGCGGAACGGATGCGCGCCGCGGCGATGGTGGTGGCCGCCGTGCTGGCGATGGGTTTCGGGGTCCAAGCCGCCGTTCAGGTGGCGCGCGCCGGCAAGAGCGACGATTTTCCGGCCGCCGCCGCCTTCCTGGATAGCCGGCGCGAGGCGGGGGACGCGGTGATCGCCCCGGACACGACCGTGTTCTGGGGGCTGGCCCGTCAGTATCTCGGCCCCGATTGGGGCTCGCCGCTCCGCGTCCAGGCGAGCGACCCGCCGGAACGCTGGGCGGACATCCGCGCCAAGCTGGGACCGGAGTGGTGGCGCCGGCTGGGACTGGAGGCCGAGGGCGACGCCGCCGGCCCCGACGGCCGCCGCCTGCTGGTTGGCTGGGGCGCCCTGCCAGAGGCGACGGCGGCTCCCCGGATCTGGCTGGCCCAGGTGCCGCCGCTGGAAATGGAACCGCTCGCCAAGCTGGGCTGGCGAGCGGTCGAGGAACATGATTTCAAGGGCTTGAAGCTGTCGCTGTGGCGCCCCGCCCCCTGAGGCGCCCCCTAAGGCGCCTAGGTCGGGACGCCTCAGTTCATGATCACCATGTCGGCGTGCAGGTGCGAGGGTTGCACGCCGACCAATAGGATCTCGATGCCGCCACCCAGGTGAAGCACGGCGTCGCCGTCCTCGTTCGCCGTGGCGGTGGATATGACCTGGGCCGCCGTCTTCAACCCGTTGTTGTTGAGGTTGGCTTTGATCTCCAGGTGATCCTGGCCGTACTGGAAGTCGGCGATGGTGTCGCGGCCCCCGGCGTCGGCACCGAACACGAAGGTGTCTTTGCCGGCGTTGCCCTTCAGATAGTCGTTGCCCAAACCGCCGATCAGGCGATCGTTGCCGTCACCTCCGTACAGGAAGTCGTCGCCGGGTCCGCCGGACAGGGTATCGTTGCCCTCGGCACCGAACAGGAAGTCGATGCCCTTGCCGCCGGTGATGGTGTCGTCTCCGAGCGATCCGTGGATCAGTTCGTTCTTGTCGGTGCCCGTGATGGTCTGGCGGCCCGACGAGCTGGTGATCTTGATGTCGGCCAGTTCGAGCAGGCTGCCATCCGACAGCTTGGGCGCGATGTTCCAGGTCGGGTCGTAGAACCACGCGGCGGCGCCCTTGGCGTGCACGATCGACTTGGTCAGGAAGCCATAGGCCTCCATCGCGTCGGGCGACTGGGTGGCGGTGAAGATCGAGGCGACCGCCGCGCGGGCGTTGTTGGCGTAGCCATAGGGGGATCCGGGCGAGCCGAGGATGCCTTCCTCCGGGGCGGTCGGCGAGCTGCCGAAGCTGCTCTTGAACATCTCCGCCCAGGTCGTGTAGTCGGCCCCGCCGCTCTTCCCGTGGATGTTCAGGGTGTACGCCGCGCCGAACCGGGGATCGAAGCCCTTGTCGGCGTTGATGAAGCGGCCCGACAGGAACGGGTCCATCCATTCCAGCATCTGGCGGGCCGCGTCGCTGCCGCGCTCGGCGGCGCCGCTCAAGGCGATCGCCACGAAGTCGAGCTGCCAGACCCGAAGCTCGCCATCATAGCCGGCGTCGGGTAGGAAGCCTTCCAGTTCGCCGTATTTGTCCGCCTTGCCCTCGACGATGTAGCGCTGGACCAGCCCCTCCATGTTGCTTTCCAGATAGTGCTCGAAATAGGTCTTCATGTCGCTGTCGTCGGGCGTGATGTAGGCCGCGTCGCTCAGGTTGCGCCATGTCCAGGCCCGGCCGCGCACCTGGTCGAAGTCCAGGAACCCTTCCTCGTAACCGCGATAGTGAGGGGCGAAGGCCGCCAGAGAATAGGCGGTCTGGGCGGTCAGGCCGTCCAGGTAATACTGCGAGCCGGTGACCAGGTATGGCAGGTAGTTCAGGGCCGGCTGGTGCGAGGTGTCCATCTCCCAGCCGACGCTGTAGCCGGCGGCGAAGCCGTTTGTCAGCCCGTCGGAGCCGAACTGCGGCCAATTGGTGCGGCCGTCCATCCACAGCTTGGGATGCTGGTCGATCCTGAGATACTCGCCGGTCGCCTCGTCACGGTAGTGCCACGGGATGCTGCCGCTGGCGTCGGCGTTGGCGAGCATGGTGTCCATCGCCTTGGCGTCCTGGCTCGCCAGATAGCGCGCGTTCCAGGTCGGCATGATGCCGATGTCGGCGCGGCCGCCCACGTCGGACATCTTCTTGTAGATCATGGCGTTGCCCATCGGGTCGGTGTCCGCCCCCGTTGGCAGGCCGACGCTGCTGGCGAGCACGCCCATGGAGCTGTCGATCGCGGGCACCGCGCCGGTCTTCTCCAGGTAGTCCACGTCGTAGACGACATGGGTGCCGGGTGCCCCGCCGGACCAGATCTCCTTGTGCCAGGTGGTGTTGCGGTAGTGCGCGATGCCGGCCATCGAATAGGCCACCTTGCCGTGGTCGAGCACCTGGACGTCGTAGTTGTGGAAGGTTGGAACGCCGGCCTTGTAAGAGCTTTCGACGCCCATGATCA
The DNA here is from genome assembly GCF_000576635.1 of Skermanella stibiiresistens SB22. Classification (GTDB taxonomy): domain Bacteria; phylum Pseudomonadota; class Alphaproteobacteria; order Azospirillales; family Azospirillaceae; genus Skermanella; species Skermanella stibiiresistens. The sequence continues at coordinate 35,899 of NZ_AVFL01000004.1, read as the reverse complement.
CGTCGGTCCGCACCGTGCCATCCTTGAAGGCGCGGATGTCCAGCGTGACGTTCAAGTGGTCGTTGATCGCCTTGACCACCCGGAATTCGCTGGCCAGCGGTCCGCTGATCCAGGTCGTCAGGGTGCCGGCGGCGATCGCCTTCGACAGCTCGGCCGCCGCGTCGACCGAGATCTTGCTGACGGTTCCGTCGGCGTTCCTCATCGTCAGGTTGATATCGACGTCATAGCCGTGGGCCAGGATATCGGCGGCCTTGATCGCGGCACCGGCCGGCGGGGCGGACGCCAGTTTGAGCATCACATCGACCTTGGCCCCCGCCGCCAGGGCCGGCTCGGCGATGGTCAGCAGGGCGTGGCGGACGGAGCCGTCCTGGTGGGTCGCCTTGACATCCAGTTGGACCGGCACCTCGCGCCCGTTGATCACGGCGACCAGGTATTTGCCCGGCCCGACGTCGCCCTCCTTGAAGACATGGCCGAAGGTGATCTCGCCGGCGGCCTGCGCCTTGGTGGCGCTTTCGTTCTGAAGCTGGAGCGAGACGATCCCACCCGACTTGGTGGCATCCGCCAGATCGGGTGCCTTGATCAGCGCCCCCGTCGGCTTGACCTCGACGACGGCGGGCAGGATCGTCACCGCCGGGCCGTTGAAGACGAGGCTGCCGGCCCAGTTCATCGACTGGGTGCCCGTGATCGTGCTGAGGCTCGACCGGACATAGGTCGCGTCCTCGGCCTCCAAGCGGGTGCCATTGACCTCGATATAGTCCACGAACAGGTTGCGGTCGCCGCTGGCCGAACTGTCGTTGGTGTAGCGCAATTCGATCTTGGTCCCCGCCGTGGTGCCGGTGGGCGGCGTGAAGCTGAAGGTCTGCCAGTCCCCCGTGGCGTGCGACGCCGTCACCGACGTGGACGAGCCGACCTTGAGGCCGTTGACGTAGAGGTCGAATTTCGGCGGGACGCCGCCGGCCGTGTCGCCCGACGCCTTGACCGTGATCAGGCCGGAGCCGGAGCCGGTCTCCGTGCCTCCACCATTCCCCGTGCCGCCCCCCGTACCAGCCTCAGCGCCTGGGCTGGGAGCCGGCGCCTCCGCCCCCGTGACGAAGGTCAGCTTGCCACCCCACAGCAGCCCTTCCTGACCGGTGATGGTGGTCTTGCCGTTCCGCTCGTACTTGCCATCGCCCGGCAGGTAGCGGGTGCCGCGAACATCCATGTACTGGATGTAGAGGTTGCGGTCGCCGCCGCTGTCGCCCAGGTCGTTCTCGTAGCGAAGCTCGACCTTGGCCGGATCGACGCCGCTCGCCAGCTTGAAGACCACGTCCTGCCACTGGCCCAGCTTGTGCGACGCCTGGACCGCGACCGACTGGCCGATCTTCTGGCCATCCAGGTAGAGGCCGAACGTGGCGGCGCCCTTGTAGTTGTCGCCGGAGACCCGCACCACGATGTCGTCGCTGACTGCCTTGGCGAGTTGCACCTCGACCTTCTTGGAGGTGGTGGCGGCGCTCTGGTTGGAGGTCTCGACCGAGCGGGCCGCGACATTGAGCGAGAAGCTGTTGGCCAGCCCCGCCGGCAGGATCATCCTCAGCCCGGCCAGATCGGGCGGCTGCAGGATCCAGTTTCCGGCGTCGTCCAGGTGGCCCGCCGTGAAGGTGACCCCCTGCGGGACCGCGCTGACCATCACGGTGAGGTTTTCGGAACCGTCGAGATCGACAAGGTTCGCGGCGATATCGATGGGCACTATTGTCGTCTCCGTCGTCTTGACCACGGCTCGGAGAGTGCCATCGACCGAAAGCAGGGGTTTGTCCGCCACCGCCGAGACCTCGACCGACACGGTACCCGTCGTGGTTCCGTGCTCGCCGTCGCTCAGGCTGTAGGTAAAACTATCCTCGCCGCTCCAATAGTCCTTCGGGATATAGGTCAGGGTACCGTCGGCATTGATGGTAACCATCCCGTTGGCCGGTTGTGCCACGCCGGTCAGGTGAAAGGTCCCGCCGGCCGGCACCGTGTCGTTGGCCAGCGCGTCGACCACCACCGCCGACCCCTCCTTGGTGCCGGCCCTGTCGGATGACGCGACGGGCACCAGATCCTTCAGATCCACCGTGCCGTCGGCGAATTTCAACTTCTCGATATTGGTCAGGTGATCCGTGGCGCCGGCACCGGTGACGATGACGGAGCCGTCGGCCTGGGCGGTGACCGTATGGTCGGCGCGGCGCCCGAGATATCCCGCCGTGTCGATGCCGGCGCCGCCATCCAGCGTATTGGCGCCGGTGCCACCATGAAGCAGGTCGTCGCCGGCGCCACCGATCAGCGTGTCGGCCCCGCTCCCCGGAGCCCACGCGGGATGCGTCGCGGCCGGATACTTGGAGACGTCGAAGTTCAGCGAGCCGCCCCACATCATGCCCGACTGGCCGGCCTGCTTCTTCCAGCCGAGATCGTAGGTCGACTGTTCGGGCGCCAGGGAGACGCCGTTGACCTCGATGCCGTCGATCCAAAGATTCCGATCCTTGGATGGGGCGCCCCCAAAGACGTCGTTGACGTATTCGATCCGGATCTTGGCGGCGCTCGACAATCCCGCCTTCGAGAACTCGTAGTCCTGCCACACGCCATCCTTGTGAAGGGCGGTGACCGTCACATCGCCGAGCAGGACGTTGTCCGCCCATACCCGCATCCGCGGCGCTCCCTGGTACAGGTCCGCCGAGGCTTTGACGCGCAGGGTGAAGGGTTCGGTGACCGTCACCGGAAGCCCGTCGCCCCACAAAACGTCGTTGCCCGAACCACCGGTGAGAACGTCGTTGCCGCCGGTGCCGACAAGGGTCTGGCCAACCGATTGAGCAATCATGATACGGATACCTTGCTTGAGATTTTTCTCTGGCGCGGTCGACGCGTCCAAGATATCCCAAGCATACCCATCCCAAATTAATGATCAGTAAAAGCAACTCTCCTTTCAAATCGCAATCCAATACACATGGTTTATAGAGCATTAACTATAGGGTCTCATTTATATGCTGAAGCGTTTTGATTTATTCCGATATTTATCACAGCTTCCACATCATGTTTACCAGCGAAATGCTATGAAATTCATTGCAAGGTCGCTCCGCTTTCAAAGCCTCCAGCCCCTCACTTCGGGGTAATGCCGCAGGGCGGCACGGCATTGGCGGCGCGTCTGCTAGAACGGCGTGCGATCCGGGCCGATCAACCAACGCCGGAGCGAACCTCGCCGGACGGAACTTTGATTGAGCCGAAGCCCATGATGGAGCGCCTGACCTGCACCGTGATCATCCCGACCCTGAACCGGGCGGCATTCATCGGGGAGGCGATCGACGGCATCCTGGCCCAGACCAGGAAGCCGGATCAGGTCATCGTCGTCAACGATGGCTCGACCGACGGCACGATGGCGGTGCTGGAGGGCTATGGCGACCGGATCGAGGTGATCTCCAAACCCAACGGCGGCAAGGCGACGGCCATCAACATGGCGATCCCCCGCGTCCTGGGCGATTGCGTCTGGGTCTTCGACGACGACGACGTGGCGCTGCCCGACGCGCTGGAGCGGCATCTGAGCGCGCTGGAGAACGATCCAGAGGCGGGCTTCACCTATAGCGCCGTCAAGATCGGGCATTCCGGCCCCGATGGCCGCATGGCACTACGGCACGAAACCCGGCTGCCCAAGGTGGAGCGCGACGAGTTCCTGATCAGGATGATGGAGCACTGCTTCGTCCAGGGGCAGCCCGCCGTCGTCGTCCGGACCGACGCCCTCAAGCGGATCGGCCTGTTCGACACGCGGCTGGTGCGCTGCCAGGACTATGACGTGATGCTGCGGCTGGCGCGTCATTTCCCCCCCGCCAGGATCGAGGAGGCGACCTTCATCCAGCGCCGCCACGACGGCCCGCGGGGAACGCTCAGCCAATCCCACAGCGGCACCGATCCGTTCACGCAGTGGAGCCGCCACAACGCCATCTTCATATCCGAACTGCTGGACGACCTGCCGCTGACCGGCTACGTCCGCCAGTCCCAGCGCTTCCCCCAACCTTTCGACGAGCGGCTGGCGCGCGTCCAGCGCTTCGTCATCGCGGCCCGGCACGGCATCCTGGAACACGCCGAGCGCGATCTCGCCTGGATCGTGGCGAGCGGCGACGACCTGACCGCCGAAGAACGCCAGATGCTTTTCCGCTCGCTGACCCATTTCACGGCCCTGCGCGAGATTGGGCCGCGGACCTGCCTGCGGCTGGCGCGCCTTTGCTGGGGCAGGCTGGGCCGCCAGATCCGGGTCGCGATGGCGAAGGGCCTGATCTACGAGATGCTCGCCCCCAGCCCGGCGGGCGATCGGCGCTTTTCCAGCGCCCGCATCCTGACGCCGCGCGTCGTGGCCCTGATCGGCGTGTCGGGCGCCTTCGAACTGCTTCGGGAAAAGCTCAGCGGCAAGTTGGGGGGAGCGCGGGAGGCGGCCTGAGGCTCAGGCGCGGGCTGTCCGCAGCCAGCCGGCCACCCCGGCGCCGGCGACCCGGATCTCGCGGCGGATCGGATGGTCGAACACGAAGACCGCCGCCAGCCAGCCACAGGCCCCGCCGAACGCCGGCAGCACCAGCGAGAACCATGGGAAGCCCCGCTCGACCGCGGCGCCGGGGATCAGCAGCGGGACGGCCGCGGCCACAGCCATGGTGGTGAGCGTCACCGCCAGGCTGCGCCAGGTCGCGCGCGCCAGATCTCCGACGCCGAACCCGATGTACCTCCGGGTGGAATCGATCGTGACGACCAGCGCCACCAGATAGGCCGCGACCTGGGCCACGGCCACCGCCTCCAGGCTATGGAAAGCCGCCACCAGGGTGAAGCCGGCGCGCGGCACCTGGATCGCGATCTCCCGCCACAGGTTGGCCTTGACCTTGCCAATCGCCGTCAGCAGGGGGCCGCTCAGGATGATCAGCGCCATGACCGCGCCGCCAGCGCAGCAGATTTGGGTGACGACCACCGCCTGCTCCCATTGGTCGCCGTAGAGCAGATGGATCACCGGCCCCGCCAGCAGCGCCAGCATGCCGTAGAACGGCCAGGCCAGCCCCGTCATCAGGGCGGCCGCCCTGCCATAGTCGGGCCGCATGTCGATGCCCGCCCGGTACTGGTCGGCGAAAGCCGGCAACGCCACGCTCATGACGGTCGCCTGGACGGTCATGCGGAAGATGTTCAACAGGCCCATCGCCCGGCTGTAATAGGCCACCGCGCTGAACCCGAGCATCCGGCCGATGATCAGCTCCGCCATGTTGACGCCGAAGGTGCCGACCAGGTTGGCGCCGCTGGAGAAACCGCCGAACGCGGCGATGCCCCGCCATCCGGCCAGGGACGGCGTCATGAGGACGAGGTCGCGCCGGAGGAAAGCCAGGGCCGTGACCCCCGCCAACCCGCCGCCCAGAGAGGCCAGGGCCATGCTGAGATAGCTGAACCCCAATATCGCCAGCGTGATCGTCAGCGCCACCTGGATGGTCGAGGAAATCAGCTGGACGATGTAGAGCTTGCCGAATTGAAGCTCGCGGATCAGCATCGCCTGCGCCGGCAGGCCCAGAGGCGAGATGACGAAGGTCAGCGCCAGGATCAGCAGGACGTCCCGGATCCCGGCCCGGCCGTAGAAACCGGCGAGTGGTCCCGCCGCCACCGCGATCAGCGCCGCGACGACCCAGGCGAGCACCAGGGCCACTCCGAAGGCGGAACGCAGCTTGTCCCGGGTGAGGTCGCGCTCCTGGACGACATAGGCGCCCAACCCGAATTCCCGCATCGTCTGAGCCAGCGCTATGAACGCCACGCTGATGGAGAAGATCCCGATCTCTTCCGGTGTCAGGACGCGGGCGATCACCATGACCGACACGAACTGGATGATCATGTCGCTGTAGCGCGCGACGGCGGAGAGATAGACCGCCCTTCTCGTCTTCGACAATCCCGGCTCCAGTGACGGCGGATAGCGGCGGGCCGGACCTTAGTGCCGCCCCGCCGCCGTTGCCAGCGCGCGGAGAGCGCCGCCATCACCTCTTATGGATGATGTTCAGGGTGATGGCACCGGAGCCGGGTCCGCCGTCCCGGTCACCTTTTCCCCGGCCACCTTCGCCCCGGCCACCTCGGCCCCGGTCACCTCGGCGACACGCTCCTCCGGCACGAACAGGTAGTTGCAGTTGTCCGGATGGTAGGGGATGTCGTAATCGGTCGTCTCCAGCAGCTTGGCGTCGGCCAGCATCCGGAAGGACCGGTAGCCCCGCGCCCCGTTCATCCGCGACAGGCGCTCGACCGCCGCGAGGCGGCCTTCCCGGATCGAGGCGGCGACGGGACCGTCCTGGTCGATCCGGCTGACGCTGTAGGGCAGGATCTCGATCGATATGTAGGGACGGTGGCGCGCCACCGTCCGCTCCAACCCCTCCAGGACGTCGGCCTCGCCGCCCTCGACATCGATTTTCAGGACCGCGATCCGGTCGAGCGCCAAATCGTCGATCACGTCGTCGCCGATCCGCAAGGGAACCATGCGCGAGATCGGCTGCCAATCCGGAGGCCAGAAGCCCTCGACCGTCGTGGCGCGCGGATCGGCCGGCCCCTCGCTGGTCAGGGTGGCCAGACGATTGGCGTTGGACAGCCCGATCGGCAGGACCTTGAAACTGTCCAGCCGGTTGACCGAGATGAGCTGATCGACGTAGTGCAGGCAGAGCGGCTGCACCTCGAACCCGACATAGAAGCGGGCGCGGTCGTGCCGCGCCACCTTCAGCAGCGTCTGGCCGCAATTGACGCCGACATCGACGAACCAGCCGGGCCGCAGGTCCAGCAGGTGGGCGATCATGCGGTCCAGGATCGGCTCGTGCCCTCTCAAATTGTCGAAACCGAAACCCTCGATCACCGGAACCTTGAAGCCGCCGCCATCGGCGATGTCGAACCGGCAGTGGTAGCGGAGGAACGGAGACGACAGGATCGCCAGCTTCATTCGGTCGGCGAGGCTCTTCATACAGGCGTTCCCTATTTACCATGGCGCGATGCATATGAAACGAGCCGCCGTGATAGCCAAGGTCAACCGCCACCGTGAAGCGCTTAAAGGGTGTAGCGCGGTAAGTTTCGGCATCGGCGGCTATCGTTCGTATGAAGAAGCGCCAAGGACACGCACTGTCGAAATCGGCGTCCCGCTGTCGAATGACCCGGTTCCCGGTCCGTACGGTAACTGTTAGCCCTTTAGTGGTTGCCCGTACAGACCGTTGAAAACCCGTGGCATAGATGATTGTTTTCTATCGTTTTCGCGCGGAAACTTGGCGATTCGCTTAAAAAGCCAGCATTTCGATAAAGGGGTAGTGGGGTGGAGGAATGATTTCGCGCCGTTCTCGCGGTCGGGCGATGACGTCTGTCATGACGTTGGCGTCGGCGATCCTCCGCAGGGTGGATGCTGGTTCGGAACCGGCCCGCAGGTGGCTATCCGGGGCGCGGCTGTCCAAAGCCGCGTCAAGGATGGCGGCGGTGTGCCTGATCGCGGTCGGCGTCACGGGCTGCTCGTCGATCACCAGCCTGTTCAACGGCGACGATCCGCCAGCGCCGGGCAACGTCATGGTCCAGCAGCCGACGACGCCGGACTATCGCATTGGTCCGCTGGACACCATCCAGATCTTCGTGTGGCAAAGCCCCGAATTCTCGGTGACGGTGCCGGTCCGTCCCGATGGCCGCATCTCCACCCCCCTGATCGAGGATCTGGAGGCGACCGGCAAGACGCCGACCCAGCTCGCCCGGGCGATCGAGCAGAAACTGAAGGTCTACGTCCAGGATCCGCTGGTGACCGTGATCGTCAGCGGCTTCGCCGGTCCGTTCGACCAGCAGGTCCGCGTCGTCGGCGAGGCGGCCCAGCCGCGCGCCATCCCCTACCGGGCCAACATGACGATGCTGGACGTCATGATCGAGGTCGGTGGCCTGACCGAGTTCGCGTCGGGCAACCGCGCCGTCCTGGCGCGCGGCGGAAGCGCCACGACGGACAAGACGACGTTCAACGTGCGGCTGGACGACCTGCTGCGCGACGGCGACATCCGCGCCAACGTGCCGGTGCTGCCCGGCGACGTGATCATCATACCGCAGAGCTGGTTCTGAGGCCGGGAAAGGCCCTGGAGCGCGTGGAAAAATCCGGACGGTTCACATGAACGACCTGACGCTCAACCTCAAAGACCTGATGCGCCACTACGTCTCCGAGATGTGGGCGCGGCGCTGGTGGGTGGTCGGCATCGTCTGGCTCGTCAGCTTGGCGGGGTGGTTGGTGGTGGCGCGGTTGCCGGACAGCTACAGCGCCAGCGCCCGCGTCTATGTCGACACGCAGAGCCTGCTGAACCCTTTGATGAAGGGCATGACGGTTCGTCCCGACGTCGAGCAGCAGGTCGACATCATGCGGCGCACGCTGATCTCCCGGCCGAACATGGAGCAGTTGCTGCGCCTGACCGACTTGGACCTGACCGTCGACAGCGAGGGTGCGCGCGAGGCGCTGCTGTCGAACCTGGAGCAGCGGATCAGGTTCTTCGGCGAGGGCCGGCAGATCTTCAGCATCCAGTTCGAGGACTCCGACCCCAAGCTCGCCCATTCCGTCGTCCAGTCGATCCTGCAGATCTTCGTCGAGCAGAATGTCGGCGACAACCGCCGCGACATCGAGAAGACGCGCCGGTTCATCGAGGGCCAGATCACGGATTACGAGAAGCGGCTCAGGGACAGCGAAGCCGCCGTCTCGGAGTTCCGCCGGATCAACGCGGATGAACTCCGCTACAAGGATGTCATGAACAGCCGGCTGCAAACGGCCGAGTTCGACATCCGCCAGCTCGAGAACCAGCTCCAGTCGACGACGTGGCAGCGCGATCAGCTGCGCGCCCAGTTGGCCAGCACGCCCGAGACGCTGGCCGGGGCCGATCCCGCCCAAGCGCAGGCGGCCCAGGCCGCGACGCCGGCGGGCCAGCGGCTGGAGCAGCTGCGCCAGCAATTGAACGACATGCGGCTGCGCCTGACCGACCAGAACCCGTCCGTCATCAGTGTCCGCCGGATGATCCAGCAGGCCGAGGCCGATGTCCGCCGCCAAGCCACCAGCAGCTCGGTGCCGAACCCGGTGCGCCAGCAGATGCAATCGGAGATCGAGCGGCTGGAGTTCGAGATCAGCTCGCTCAACCGGCGCGTCGATCTGCGGAACAAGGATCTGGCCGACCTGCGGCAGCGACAGAACGAGGTTCCGGCGGTCGAGCTTCAATTGGCCCAGATGAACCGCGATTACGGTGTGTTGCGGCAGAACTACGAGCAGTTGATCGAGCGGCGCGAATCGATCCAGATGGCGGAGCGGCTGGATACCCAGACCACCAATGTCGACTTCCGCGTGGTCGATCCGCCGATGGTGCCCAACCGGCCGAGCGGACCGAACCGGATGCTGCTGTTCGGCGGCGTGCTGGGTGCGGCGCTGGGCGCCGCCCTGGCGGTGGTCTTCGTGCTGATCCAACTGAAGGACAGCTTCACCAACGCCAACGCGCTTCGGGACACCTTCAACCTGCCGGTGCTGGGCAATGTCAGCATGGTCGAATCGCCCCACCACAACCGCTGGCGGCGGCTGGAGGTGTCCGCCCTGGGTGGCTCGGTGGCGGTGCTGCTGGTGGTCTTCGCCGGGCTGATGGTGCTGTACCAGCCGGGGGCGCCGAAACCGACCCTGTCGGGTCTGGCCAGCGTCCTGTTCGAGCGCGGCGAGACCTGATCTCCGCGAAATCGCCCTTGGAAGGGCTGTACGAGAAGCTCGATAAGGGCAAGGCGACAAACATGGATCTCATCCACAGAGCGGTGCGGCAGTCGAACGCGGCGCGGCGCGCCCAGGTCGAGGAGCAACCACCGGCCCTCGAACCGCAAGCGTCTCCCCGGCTGGCGCCGGTGGCGCCGCCGGCGTGGGAAGCGGCCGACCCAGTCGAGAAGCAGGGGGCCGACAGGCCGGGAATACGGGAGATCTCGATCGACCCGGCGCACCTGCGCGACATGGGCCTGATCCATCCCGGCGACCGCCGGTCGCGGCTGGCCGAGGAGATGCGGCTGCTCAAGCGGCGGCTGATCCAGAAGATGAACCCGATGGACGCCGACGCCACCGGACGCACCAACATGGTGATGGTGACCAGCGCCGTCCCCGGCGAGGGCAAGAGCTTCATCTCGCTGAACCTGGCGCTCAGCTTCGTGGCGGACGAGCATTTCGACGTGCTGCTGATCGACGCCGACGCGATGCGCCCGAGCATCCTCCGGATGCTGGGCCTGCCGCCCGCGCGCGGCTTGTCGGACCTGCTGCTGGAACCCGACCTGGACCCGTCGGAGGTGCTGCTGCGCGATTCGAAGATGCGGCTGACCCTCCTGCCGTCGGGCGGCGAGGTGCCCTCGGCGACCGACCTCTACGCCAGCCCTTCCATGAAGGAACTGATCACGCGGCTGGCACACCAGCAGCCAAACAGGATCGTCATCCTGGACGCGCCGCCGGTGCTCGCCACCACCGAACCCGTGGTGCTGTCGCATCTGGTCGATCAGGTGCTGATGGTGGTGGAGGCCAACCGGACGCCGCAAGCCCAGGTCCAGCACGCGCTCGACCTGCTGGAGCCCTGCGACAACGTCAACCTGATCCTGAACAAGTCGGCCGTGACCAAGACCAGCGAGCATTTCGGCTCGTACTACAGCGGCTATTCCAAGGGGCGTTACGGCTACGGAAGTTCCAAGGACGCGAAGGACGAGGCCGGCAAGGGCAAAACCGCGGCGTCCGAAGAGAAGGCCTGATGAGACGGAGACCCAAACGTCGGCGGGCGCTGCTTCCCGTCGCCGCCCTGCTGGCGTTCACGCAGGGAATCGGCCCGGCTTTGGCGCCATCCGCGAAAGCCGCCAATATCCAGGTCGACAAGAGCGCCGGTTTCAACGTCACCATAACCGACAACGTCGACCTCGAACGGGACGACCAGGCGGACAGCGCGCTGATCCTGTCGCCTTTCGTCGGCATCAACGCGCGCGGCGACGGGGGGCGGGTCAACTTCGCCTTCGACTACCGGCTGACCATGGACACCATCCTGTCCAAGGACACCGACATCAACATCCGTAACGACTTCATCGGGTTCGGACGCACCGAGCTGATCGAGGACATGCTGTTCATCGACGCCGACGGCAGCGCCAGCCAGCCCCTGATCGATCCCGGCGGACGGACCTCCGGCAATTCCTCGTCCGGCCGGTCCAACAGGACGCAGGTCGTCAGCGGCTCGATCAGCCCCTATCTGCTGAATCGCTTCGGCCGCTACGCCGAGAGCGAGCTGCGCTACCGCTACTCCTACACCTTCGTGGGCAAGAACGAGCTTGGCGACAGCACGACGAATTACGGGCTGGCCAGGCTGTCGACCGGCCCGATCTTCAGCCGGGTCCGCATCGACGCCATCGCCGAGCAGGAGATCACGGAGTCGGACAACCGGACCGGCGACATCGACCGCTCGACCTACCGGCTGAATGGCCAATACGCGCTGTTTCGCCAGTTCTTCGCGCTGGGCTCGGTCGGCTACGAGCAGATCGACACCAACTCGCTGAACGACGACCCCGACGGGCCAATCTGGTACGCGGGCTTCCTGACCCGACCGGGTCCGCGCACCGAGCTGCGGTTCACCTATGGCGAGCGCTATGGCGAACCCGACATCAACGGTTCGCTGTCCTACAGGATCTCGCCGAACCTGACCTTCCAGGCCGGCTACGCCCATATCCTGGAAACGACCCAGCGGCAGTTCAGCAACTTCCAGCTGGCGGTGGACGACTCCGGCCAGTTGATCGACCCGATCACCAACCTGCCGGTCGACATCACCGATCCGGGATTCGGGCTGCGGACGGAGGCCTTCATCGCCAGCCGGTTCCAAACCTCGCTGGTCGGCAACTACGACCGCAACACCCTGACCCTGGCCGGCACGTCGGAGAAGCGGGAATACGACATCCGCCCCGACGAGAGCTACCTCTCGGCCCGCGTCGGCTGGACTCGCCGGCTGTCGCCCCAGACCAGCCTGTTCTCGGGCGTGGGCTGGCGGCGGACCGAGAGCGACGCCGCGACGACGGCGACCGCCACCACGGGCACGGCCAGCGGTGGATTGCTGGGCGGCACGGCGATCGACGCCGACACCTTCAGCGCCCGGCTGGCCCTGACCCACACTCTCGCCAAGGACGTTTACGGCAGCGTCTCTCTCGGCCGCACCCAGCGCGTGGCCGACGACGAGGACGACGAATACACCGAGAACTCCCTGACCTTTGGCGTACGGATCGTGTTCTGATGTTCGAGGATTTCTACAAGCTGACCGGGTCGCCCTTCAAGCTGGGGCCCGACCACCGGTTCTTCTTCCCGAGCCGGAATCACGACAAGGCCCTGTCCTATCTGAGGTACGGACTTCAGCAGGACGAGGGTTTCATCGTGGTGACCGGCGATGTCGGGGCTGGCAAGACCACGCTGGTCAGCCAGCTTTTCGCCGAGTTGGACAAGAAGCGCTTCCTGGCGGCCCAGATCGTCACCAGCAACATCGAAGCCGACGACGCGATCCGCATGATCCTGTCGGCCTTTGGCGTCACCACCCGCACGGGCGACAAGGCGACGCTGCTGCGGGCTTTCGAGGCTTTCCTGCTGTCGCGCCACACCGCCGGCCAGCGGGTGCTGATGGTGGTGGACGAGGCGCAGAACCTGCCGCTCCAGACGATCGAGGAGCTGCGGATGCTGTCGAACTTCACCGCCGACGGCAAGTCGCTGTTCCAGAGCTTCCTGGTCGGCCAGCCGCAGTTCAAGGAGGTGCTGGCCAATCCCGCGCTTGAGCAGTTCCGCCAGCGGGTGATCGCCTCGTATCACCTGGGTCCGATCTCGGCCGATGAGACGGCGGAGTACATCCAGCATCGCCTGCGCCTGGTGCGCTGGGACGGCGATCCCGTGATCGAGCCGGAGGCCTACGACCTGATCCACCGCCACAGCGGCGGCATCCCGCGCCGGATCAACACGCTGTGCGGCCGCCTCCTGCTGTTCGGCGCGCTGGAAGGGCTCCATGTGATCGACGCCCAGGCGGTCGAACTCGTGGTCGCCGACCTCAGGACCGAGGTTGCCGAGGTGACGTCGGGACCCGGCACCGTCAACGGGGGCGGGTCGGCGCTTCCCGATGGACAGGTCGCCGCCCTGCTGAGCGGGCTGGACGAGCGGATGGGACGCCTGGAGGCGCTGGCCGGTCGGGTGGACAGCCATGACCGCACGCTCCGCCATCTGCTGGAGACGGCGATCGGCTACCTCTCGGCCGACGCCGAGGCACCCCGCTGGAACGGCGCCGCCATAAAGGAGACCGGCGATGACCGGACCTGACACCGTCCGCGGTCCCTCCCCCGCCGCCATCGTCAACGCGATGTCGGTGGACGTCGAGGACTACTACCAGGTCTCCGCCTTCGCCGGATCGGTCGACCGGAGCCGCTGGGATGGTTTTCCGTCCAGGGTCGGCGCCAACACGCGCCGCATCCTCGACCTGTTCGCCAAGGCCGACGTCAAGGCCACCTTCTTCACGCTCGGCTGCGTCGCCAAGCGCGATCCTGGCTTGGTGCGCGCCATCGCCGACGCCGGCCATGAGGTCGCCAGCCACGGCTGGGAGCATCACCGCGTCGGCCAACAGACCCCGGCGGAGTTCCGCGCCGACGTGACGCGGACGCGGCTGCTGCTGGAGGACCAGTCCGGACAGGCGGTGACCGGCTATCGCGCGGCCAGCTTCTCGATCGACCGCTCGACCTGGTGGGCGTTCGACGAACTGGCGGAGGCTGGATACCACTACAGCTCCAGCATCCATCCGATCCGCCACGACCATTACGGCGTGCCGGACGCGCCGCGCTTTCCCTTCACACCGTCGGAAAGCGGTCATGATGATCGCCCAGGACTGACCGAGATTCCGGTCGGGACCATCGACCTGCGCGGGAGGCGGCTGTCCTGCGCCGGTGGCGGCTTCTTCCGCCTGCTGCCCTATCGGTGGTCGTCCTACGCGATCGGCAAGGTCAACCGCGTCGAGCGCCAACCGGTGACCTTCTATTTCCACCCTTGGGAGATCGATCCCGGCCAGCCCCGGATCAGCCCGGTTCCGCTGCGCTCGCGCATCCGCCACTACACCAACCTGTCGGTGATGGAGGCGAAGCTGAAGCGCCTGCTGGCCGACTTCAAGTGGGACCGGATCGACCGCGTCTATGGCGAACACCTGTCGCGAACCGGGACCACCCCATGACGGCCATGGTCGAGATCAAGACGCTGGACGGGGCTTCCGAACCAGCGTGGGAGGCGTTCGTCGCGGGCTCGCCCGAGGCGACTTTCCACCACCGTGCCGGCTGGGCGCGGGTGATCGCCCGAAGCTACCGCCATCCGACATATTTCCGCTACGCCAGCCGCGGCGGCCGGATCGTCGGCGTGTTGCCGCTGGTTCATGTCAAGAGCCCGCTGTTCGGCAACGCCCTGATCTCAACCGCCTTCGCCACCTTCGGCGGCATCGCGTCCAGCGATCCCGCGGCGATCCAGGCGCTGGCGAAGGACGCCGCCGATCTGGGAACCAAGCTGGGCGTCGACCATGTCGAATTGCGCCACGTCGATCCGCTGCCGATCGACTGGGCGGTCAAGTCCGAGCTTTACGCCGTGTTCCGCCGTCCGCTGGACGAGGATGTCGGCGTCACCTGGGGCGGCCTGCCGGCGCAGAAGCGGCAGGAGCTTCGGCGCGGCATCCGGAGCGGGTTGCGCCAGAGGGTGGGTCCCGACCAGTTGGAGACGTTCAACTGGATCTACGCCAACAGCGTCCGCAATCTCGGCACGCCGGTCCCGCCACGCGGTTTCTTCAAGGCGATCACGGAGGAGTTCGGCGACGCGGTGGAACTGGCGGTCGTCCACGGCGCCGCCGGACCGGTCTCGGCCGTCATGGCGTTTTACTTCCGTGACACCGTCTGCCCCTATTACGCCGGGGGTTTGCCAGCGGCGAGGACAGAGCACGCCTATGATTTCATGTACTGGTCCCTGATGGACAGGGCCACCGAACGGGGCGCCCGGCTGTTCGACTTCGGACGCAGCAAGCGGGGAACCGGCGCCTTCGATTACAAGCTGGGTTGGGGCTTCACGCCTCGATCGATGCATTATCAATTCCATCTGGTGCGCGGGCGCGAGTTGCCCAACGTCAACCCGCTCAACCCCAAATACCGCGTGATGGTGGAGACCTGGAAGCGCCTGCCGCTGCCCGTCGCCAACCTGATGGGTCCCGTATTGGCCCGCCAGATCGGCTGAGAAGCCATGCGAGACCTTTTGTTCCTGGCCCACCGCATCCCCTATCCACCGAACAAGGGCGACAAGATCCGGTCGTGGCATTTGCTGCGCCATCTGGCGGAGCGCCACCGCGTCCATCTCGGCTGTTTCGTCGACGATCCCGAGGACAGGATCCATGAGCCGGTGCTGCGCGCGCTGTGCGCCAGCTGCCACTTCGCCCCCATCAACCCTAGGCTGGCGAAGCTGGCGAGCCTGGGCGGATTGCTGAGGCGCGAGGCGCTGACCTTCGCCTTCTACCGGAACCGGGGACTGACCCGCTGGGTGCGCGAGACCCACGCCGCGCGCGACATCGCGGCGCAGTTCGTCTTCTCCTCGTCCATGGCGCCCTTCGCGGCGGCGGCCGATGGGTTTCAGGGCACCCGGATCGTGGATTTCATCGACTTGGACAGCGACAAGTGGCGACAATACGCCGATGCCGGACGCCCGCCGATGAGCTGGATCCACCGGCGCGAAGCCCGCCTGCTGGGCGCGGCGGAAGTCGCCATCGCCGCCGAGGCGTCGGCCAGCCTGTTCGTCAGCGAGGCGGAGGCCGACCTGTTCCGGCACCGGCGCGGCGTCGCGGCGGAACGAGTCCATGGGCTGGGCAACGGCGTCGATCTTGAATACTTCGACCCGCGTCGCGACTATCCCAACCCCTGGGCTGCGGGCGGACCGGTGCTGGTCTTCACCGGCATGATGGATTACCGCGCCAATGTCGACGCCGTGTGCTGGTTCGCCGCCGAGGTGCTGCCGGCGATCCAGGCGCGCCATCCGTCGGTCCGGTTCGCGATCGTCGGCGCCCGGCCCGACGCCAGGGTGACGCGGCTGGCCCAACAGCCGGGTGTGATCGTGACCGGGCGCGTGCCGGACGTGCGGCCCTTTGTCGCCCACGCCGCCGTGGCGGTGGCGCCGCTCCGCATCGCGCGCGGCATCCAGAACAAGGTGCTCGAGGCGATGGCCATGGCCCGCCCCGTGGTGGCGACCGTCCAGGCCCACGAGGGGATCGACGCCGAACCGGGGACCGACCTGCTGGTCGCGGAAGACGCCGCCGGTTTGGCCGATCACATCGGCGATTTGCTGGACGCCCCCGACGCCGCCCAAGCCCTCGGCGAGCGCGGCCGGCGTCGGCTTGCCGGTCACTACACCTGGGAACGCCGTCTGGCGCCGCTCGACCGAATCATGGATCAAGCCCCCATCGTGGCATCTGGCATGACCGGCGCCACATCCCCGCACGGACCCCGCGAGGAGCGGGCATGACCCACCGGATGACCCACCAGTCGACCGGGGGAGCCGGACCCGATATCCGCCACACCGCGCTGGCCGTCGGCGCCGACCCGGCGTGGCCCCTGGCGCTGACCAGCTTCGCGGGTCTGGCCGTCCTGATGGTGGCGCTGCTCCACGATGTCGCGGGGGCCATGGCCCACACGTGGTGGACCAACGTCACCTACAACCACGGCTTCTTCGTCCTGCCGACCAGCCTCTATCTGATCTGGCTGCGGCGCGCCGAACTACGCCGGATCACGCCCCGGCTCGAACCTCTTGGCTTGGTGGCGCTGGTCGCCATGATGGGCGGCTGGCTGCTCGGCCGGGCCGCCGACGTGCTGGCGGTCGAGGAGACGGCGATGGTCGGCATGCTGATCGGCCTGTTCGTCTTCATCTTCGGCCGGACGATCACCCGGCGGCTGGTGTTCCCCCTGGCCTTCCTGTTCTTCATGGTGCCGGTGGGCGACGCGCTGATCCCGCCGCTCCAGGACCTGACCGCCCAGTTCGCGGTGGCCCTGCTGCGGCTCATCGGCATCCCGGTGTTCCACGACGGCATCATGATCGAGATCCCGAACGGGCTGTTCCGGGTCGCCGAGGCCTGCGCGGGGGTCCGCTTCCTGATCGCGAACGTGGTGATCTCGGCGCTGTTCGCCCATTTGGCCTATCGGCGACGCTGGAAGTTCTGGCTGTTCCTGGGCATTGGTTTCGTCCTGCCGATCGTCGCCAACGGCTTTCGCGCCTTCGGCATCATCCTGATCGCCCATCTGAGCGACGGCAAGCTGGCCGCCGGGGTGGACCACCTCGTCTATGGCTGGCTGTTCTTCTCAATCGTGATGATCGTGCTGCTGGCGATCGGCAACAGCTTCGCCGACCGCCGGCTCGGCGACTTCTCGCGCGAGGCCATGGCCGTCCCCCTTCGCGCCGGGGGCAAGGGTTGGCCCTGGCGGATCAGGACGGCGACGCTGGCGGCATTCGTCCTGCTGGCCGGTCCAGCCTATGCCTGGACCGTGATGGCCCCGGCCGAAATCGTGTCCATGTCCACCGCCTTGCCGGCACCCACCGTGGCGGGCTGGCGGCAAGTGCCGGGAACGGGCTGGCAACCGGACTTCCCGGGTGCCGATCGAACCCTGTTGAGCGCGTTCGAGGGGCCGGAAGGCCGCCCGGTCGAGCTGTTCGTGGCCTATTACGCCCAACAGCGGCAGGGCGCCGAGGTGGTCTACTACGCCAACCAGCTCCAAGGCGGCGGCTGGTCCCGCGTCGCCAGCGGCGGCGTGGGAGGCATCGCCGACATGCCGACCGCGCGGCTGGACCGCATGGCGCGGGGCAACCAACAGAAGTTGGTGCTTTCGTGGTACTGGGTCGGCGGACGCTTCACGGCGAACGAGTATGAGGCCAAGCTGTACCAGAGCCTCGCCACCCTGTTCGGCGTCCACCCCGCCGCCGCGGCCATCGCGGTCGCGGCCGACACGCCGGAGGACGCCGCCCGGTTCATTGGAGCTTTCGCGCTCGAGCCCTATCTGGACTCCCTGGCGGAACCCCCCGTCCAGTGAGCCCCTATCTTTTACGAAAGCGCCGGTGAGTCGCCATGGACAGCCTGTTGTTCCTTCTTTCCCTGATCGGCGTCATGGTCGTGATCGGCTGGGCCGTCGTCAACGACAAGGTCCCCGATGGCGGCAAGACCAAGGGTCTCCTGGCCATGCATCACCCGGACGACGAGACCGCCAAGCCGAAACGCCGAAGCCGCCGATGAGATGGGGTCTCTTTGGTCTACGGGAGCTTGGTCTTTTTGGGCTCGGCTTCTGCGGGCTGACGGCTCTGGGCGGCTGTGTCGCGTATTCGCCACCGGACTTGGCCGACCCTCCGGCCGCGGCCAGCGCCGAACCGCCGATCGCGATATGCTACGAGCCGGACCAGGATGTCGTCTCCCGGGTGACTCCCGCCGACTGCCGGGGCCGCGTCGTCACAGAGGAGGAGGCGGAGGCCCTGGCCGATGCCCGCGCCCGCCGGCACCGGGCCCAGATCATCGGTGATCGCCAGTCCCGCCCGGACGACAAGGTCGAGATCCGAACCGCCGGATCCGGGTTCTACATCAACTCCCAAGGTCAGGTGCTGACCGGCTTCCATGTGGTGGCGCGTTGCGCGGCGGTGACGGTCTCGACCATCACGGGCGGGCGGACGCCGGCCCATGTCGTCGTGTCGGATTATGGGTTGGACTTGGCCGTGCTCCAGACCAAGGCGAGGCCGAAGAGCTTCGCCCGCTTCAACCCGGCACCCGACCGCGACCGCAGCTTGACCGGTTCCGTCGTGGGATACCCGGCCCTGGGCGCCGCCACCATCGTACCCAGCCGGACGCCGGTGGAGGCGTGGCCCGCCCAGCTCACCAGCGGCGGCACGGAATTCTCGGTCGAGGGGCGCATACGCGCCGGACACAGCGGCAGCCCCGTGCTCGACCAGTCCGGCAGGGTGATCGGGCTGATCCGCAGCAAGGTGGACGCGGTGACGACCTACCGCGAGACCGGCCAAGTCGTCGAGGACGTGGCCCAGGCGGTGACCAACGAGACGATCTTCCGCTTCCTGGCGCCCCAGCACGTCTCCCACGTCACCCAGGCGCGCGGGCCCGAGCTTTCCGATGACGAGATCCTGGAGCGGGCCAGCGCCTTCGCCGCCCGTGTCGAATGCTGGAACTGAGCCTTGCCCGCCTTGAAGAACCTGACATTTCCGCTCCTGGCGTCGGCGCTGTTCCTCGCCACCCGGCTGGGCTGGACGCTGGCTGTCGACGCCGCCCCGATGAGCGACCAGCTCTGGTACTTCCAGCGTGCGGTCGGCCTGCTGAACGGTGAGGGCTACGCGATCGGCGGCTCGCCGACCGCGTTCTGGCCGGTGGGATATCCAGCCTTCCTGGCGGGGCTGTTCGCGGTTTTCGGAGCGCATGTCGAGGTCGCCAAGCTGGCCAACCTCGTGGTGTCGGCGGTCGCCTTCGTCTTCCTGTTCCGCATCGCCCGCCGGGCGACCGGGTCGGAGATCGCGGCCAAGGTGGCGGTGGTGCTGGCGGTGCTGTCGCCGACGTTGATCTTCTACACCGAGCTGCTGTATTCCGAATTGTTGTTCATGGCGCTGCTCCTGGCCGGCCTGGACGCGCTGCTCTCCAGCTTGGACACTCCGAACGCCAGCTTGCGAAGCTGGCACCGGCCGGCGCTCGCCGGGCTGTGCTTCGGCTTGGCGGCGCTGGTCAAGACCCAGGCGCTGCTGCTCCCGGCGGCCGTGCTGGGGGCGGCCTGGGTGCTGCGCCGCGTCGGGCTCCGCCGGGCCATCGTGGTTGGATTCGCGCTGCACGCCGCCTGCCTGCTGGTGATGGCACCTTGGACGATCCGCAACACGCTGGTGCTGGGCGAGCCGGTGCTCGTCTCGACCAATGGCGGCTTCAACCTGTACATGGGCAACAACCCATGGAACCGCTGGGGCAACTACATGTGGCCGGCTCCCGCCGAATTCACGGCGGCGACCGAGGGAATGAACATCCTGGAGGCGATCCCCGACGAGGTCGGCCTCAACCACCGCCTGAACGACGCCGCCCTCGCCTATATCCGCGACAATCCGGAGCAGGCCCTGTTGCGGGTGCCGCGCAAGCTGGACCAGTTCTTCCGGTTCGACACGCTGCCGCTGGCCCAGGCGGAGATCGGCGCCAAGCGCAATGGTCAGGATATCCACGCGCTGGTGGCGGCCGTCACCCCGGTGGCGGAGGTCTGGCACTGGGCGATGATCGTCCCGGCCTTCCTGTTCCCGTTCCTGTTTCCGCTGATCGCCCGGCCGCGCGACACGGCCCTGGCGGCTTTCGTCCCGATCGGGTATTTCGCGGCGATCACCGGCGTTTTCTTCGGCGAACCCCGGTTCAACCTGCCGCTGCTGCCGCTTTACACGCTGCTCGCGGTGTCGCTGGTGACCGGCCTTACGCGGGCGGCGCCATGGCCCTTCGCGAGGGCCGGAAGGAACGCATGAACATGGCACCCTCTCCGCTCCCCTCCGTGCGCGCCGCCGTCATCGGGGGCGGTCCCGCCGGCCTGATGGCCGCCACGGTCCTGGCCGAGGCGGGGGTCAAGGTCGAGATCTTCGACGCGATGCCATCGGTCGGACGCAAGTTCCTGCTGGCTGGCCGCGGCGGTCTCAACCTGACCCACTCCGAACCCCTGGCCGACTTCGCCGCCCACTATGGCGACCGGGCCGATGTCGCGCGGACATGGCTGGAGCGCTTCTCCCCCGACGATCTCCGCGCCTGGGCCACCGGCCTTGGCATCGAGACCTTCGTCGGCAGCAGCGGGCGGGTGTTTCCGGTCCAGTTCAAGGCCTCGCCGCTGCTCCGCGCGTGGCTGCGGCGGCTCGATGGATTGGGTGTCACGCTCCACCGGCGGCACCGCTGGGTTGGGTTCGACGATGCCGGCGCCGCTTTGGTCGAGGGGCCGGACGGCGCCCGGTCGCCGGTCGCGGCGGACGCGGTGATCCTGGCCCTGGGCGGAGCCAGCTGGCCCCGGCTTGGTTCCGATGGCGCCTGGGCCGGCATCATGGAGGCGAAAGGCGTCGTGGTCCGTCCGCTGCGGCCGTCCAACTGCGGCTTCGACGTCGCCTGGGACGAACGCTTCATCGAGAAGCATCAGGGCGAGCCGCTGAAGAACCTCGCCCTGACCTTCGAGGGGCACACCGTCCGGGGCGAGCTGATCCTGACCCGCACCGGGGTCGAGGGCGGCGCCGTATACGCCCTCAGCGCGCCGCTGCGCGACGCGATCGAGCGGGATGGGTCCGCCACGCTGACCATCGACCTGCGTCCCCAACTGACCACCGATCAGATTCGTGATCGGCTGCGCCGGCCTCGCGGATCGGAATCCTGGGCCAACTGGCTGCGGAAGTCAGTGAATTTGACAGGTCCCCTGCCCGGATTGCTGCGGGGCGTCGCCGGAGCTGACAGCGGCCCCAGCCGGATCGCCGAACTGGTCAAGGCCCTGCCCTTGCGCCTGACCGGTGTGAAACCGATCGAACGGGCGATTTCCACCGCTGGCGGCGTCGATTTGGCCGAACTGGACGACGATTTGATGCTCCGACGTCTCCCCGGCGTGTTTTTGGCCGGCGAAATGCTGGACTGGGAGGCTCCCACCGGCGGCTATCTCCTCCAGGCTGCGCTGAGCGGAGGCGTCGTCGCGGCTCAGGGAGCGCTTCGCCGGCTTGGTTTGGCGACCCGATAGGGTGATTCCGTCAGCTTTCTTTACACTTCGGCCACGCCTCACCCAATCCAAATACTTACCGCATTGATTTCGAACATATTTTTCCGTTCGGCACACCGCTTGCTTACATCCCTGTGCAATCGCATCCTTGCGACTTGGAGGGCAAAGTTAATGAAAAGCATGATCAAAAAGGCGATGACCGCCGCCGCCGTCGGCACCGTCATGACGCTGGGCGCGGGCTCGGCGATGGCGGTGGAGACTCCGGTCGCTGGCATCTACGTGAGCGGTCCTGGCGACACGACGTTCGAGTTCACCAACATCACCGAGACCTTCGTCGGCGGCGTCGGCGACGTTCTCAGCGGCTTTGGCCGCGTCTCGCAGATCAACTCCCGCTTCGGCAACGACATCTGCGTCAGCGGCGCCTGCGAATTGACCTTCACGTTCGACAACTATGTCGTGCGGGAGTTCAACACGGCGGATGATGACAACACCGTGGCCTTCGGCGGCGGGTTGATCAACTTCTACGTCGACGAGACCCCGGACAGCGATCTGTCGACCATCTCCGGCTTCTCCGATGGCGATCTGTGGATGACGCTGACCGGCCGGGAAACCACCGCGGTGATCGGCCCGAATGCCGGCCAGACCGGCACCCTGTTCGGAACGGGCAACCAGTTCTCCGACAGCGAGTTGGTCAACGGCACGGGTATCGGTGAGCTGAACGTCAGCGGTGGCGCCGCCGCCAGCTACTTCGGCCTCGGCACCCTGGTCAACCTGACCAGCAGCTTCCAGCCCTCGATCGATGGTTGGGCGCTGCCGGTTTCGGGTAACGCCAACCTGACGCTGGTCGCCGCGGAGACGCCGCCGACCGAGGTTCCGGAGCCCGCCACCCTGGCGTTGCTGGGCATGGGCCTGCTGGGTCTCGGCGCCGCCTCGCGGTCCCGCAAGCACGGCTGATCGCTCCAGCCTTCCTGGCGCGAAGAACTTGGAGGGCTCGGGGGTTTCCCCCGGGCCCTCACGCTATTCTGGATGCGAGCGTGCGACACAAGCAACCCGGCACCTTCGTGGACGAAAGCGCCACGGACGGCGCGCGGCGAATCATAACTATCCTAAGCGTCGCCTACATCCTCGCGACCCTCGCGGTCCTGCCCTTCGCGGCGCTACCCGGCCCCGTCATTCCCGCCGTCACGACGACCTTCGGCGCCGGAGTGCTGATCGCGGACCTTTGCACGGGCTTCCTGCTGATCGTCCATTTCCGGGCGATCCGGTCCCCGTCGCTGCTTCCGCTGGCCGGCGCCTATTTCTTCAGTGCCGCGATGGCGCTTCTCCACATCCTGACATTTCCAGGCGCCTGGATTCCGAACGAGCCCTTGATCGGCAGCGCCCAGTCGGTGGGATGGCTATTCATCTTCTGGATCGTCGGGTTCCCGTCGCTGGTCCTGCTGGCCGTCGCCATCGAGGCCCGGTCCGGAGGGCGCCAGATCGCGGAACCCCATGCCGACCGGGCGATGGTCTCGGCCATGGTGGCCGTGCTGGCGCTCGTCGGGGCGCTCACGGTGATCGCCACCGCCGGCGAAGCCTGGATGCCGGCACAACTCCAGGGAAATGTCTTCGCCTCGTGGGGCAACACCGCCCAATGGACTTCGGTGGCGCTGTCGATGGCCGCCTTCGTCGCGCTTTGGCGGAACTCACGCGGGCAGGATGCGCTGTTCGGATGGCTCGGCTTGGCCTTGATCGCCTTCGCCGCCTTCAACGCGCTCGCCGTCTCGGGCGGCGCCCGCTACACCATCGGCTGGGACCTGAGCCGGATCAGCGGCTTCATCTCGTCCTGCTTCCTGCTCATGTTCTTCCTGAGCCAGTTCTCCCGGCTGCACCGCTCGCTGGCGGGAGCGCTGGCCCGCCTGCGGCACGTCAATGAGAACCTGGAGCGCCGCGTCACCGAACGCACCGCCGAACTCGAGCGGTCCAACCAGCGCCTGCGCCAAGCCCTGGACGAGCGGAGCCTTTTGCTGCGCGAGGTCTATCACCGCGTCAAGAACAACCTCCAGGTCATCGACAGCATCGTCGCCATCGAGGCGTCCAGCCTGCGGGGACCGCCCCCCGAGGACGTCCTGCGCAATCTGCGCCGCCGCATCAACGCCCTCGGGCTTGTCCACCAGCAGTTGATGACGTCGAGTGATCTGGCGACATTCGACATCCGTCCCTTCCTCGATGAACTTGGCCGCGATCTCATCGCCTCCAGAGGCGGAGGCGGTGGAAGCGCGAAGGTCGACGTCGACATCTCCGTGGAGGCGGACGCCCTGACGGTCGATCTCGATTTCGCCATCCCCCTCGGCCTGCTGGTGACGGAATTGGTCCTGGACGCCCTGAGGCGCCAGGATCCCCGCGACCGGGCTGGCGAGGTGCGGATCCGCCTGCGGAGATCCCCGGATGCCGGCGTGACGCTGACCGTGATGGACAATGGAGGCGCGATCGGACCGGGGCATGGAACTCCCCACAAGGGTGGGCCGTTGGGTCTCAGCGTCGTTGAGGCTCTCGTGGTCCAATTGGAGGGTGGAATGGCGGTGTTCCATGCTGGCGGAACCAAGGTCGAAGTCCGGATGCCCTTACCCGAAATCAAGTCATGACGATCGAAAAGACCTGCGTCCTGGTCGTCGACGACGAGCAGTTGATCGCGCTCGCCCTGACCATCGCCCTCAATGACATGGGGTTCACGGTTTGCGGGACCGCGGCCACGGCGGCCAAGGCCGTCGAACTGGCACGGACGCACCGTCCTTCGCTGGTCCTGATGGATGTCAGGCTGAAGGGACAGGCGGACGGCGTGGACGCCGCGCGCGAAATCCACGACACGCATCCCACGCCGGTGATTTTCATCACCGGCTCACGCGACGCGGAGACCGTGAAACGCATTCACGAGGATCACCCCTCCGGGATCCTGTTCAAGCCCGTCCTGCCAAACCAGCTGGAGGCGGAGATCAACCGGGTCCTGGGGCTTTAGACCGTCAGGCGCTACGGGCCACGACGGCTTCCGGCCCCTCGCCCACCAAATCCTCCTGAACGGCGGCTTGGCGCTGGTCGCCGGTGATCAGGTCGGCGAGCGGCAGGCGGTGCGATCGGCTGACCGGTCGGGTCGTCTTCGGATGGCCGATTCGGCCCATGAAGACCAACGCGTCGACCTCATGGCCCGTCACCCGACCAAGCTCGACCGCCAGCTTCTCCGCCTTGGCGATCAGCTTTGGCGCTTCGGTGAAACGGGTGCCGGTGACGGCGTAGGTGGCGAAGGCGAGCGGCGCCAGGCTGGGCTGCAGCGCCAATCCGAAACGTGTCGCGGTCAGCCAGAAGCGTTGCAGCCGCTGGCCGGCGTTCAGCAGTTCGTCCGCCGTTGGCGGTGCCACGCGCGGCTCGCGCCAGCTGATGGTGAAGTGGCCGGCACAGGCCATGCCCGGCAGGATGTCCAGCTGCAGGCTCGCCGCCCCCGTGCCCAGCAGGTTCATCCGCTCGACCCTGGACCAATCCTCCAGGGCCCACCGCATCATCTTTCGGGTCACGCTGTCGAGACCGATCGCCCCGGCTGGCAAGCCATGCGGGCTGAAATGGTTGTCCCAGTCGATCATGCGGCGATGGACGTCGTAGGCCTCGCGGCAGCGCAGGCGGATATCGGTCGCCAGACCGTACAAGCGGGAGAATTTCCAGCGTTGGCCGCGGCTCTCGAACCAATCGATCACGAGATCGGGACCCAGCGCCTCGGCCATGGCGGCCTTATGGACCGGCGTCAGGGCGTCGGTCTTGTAGCTGGCGCGGTCGACCGAACGCAGCTTGACGAAGCTTTCCAAGGGATCGGGCCGCACGCCGGGCTGGCGCGGGAACCTGACCTTGATATCCAGACTGGCACCCCGCTCGCCTGATTGGCTCCACTCCATCCGCCGGCCGAAGCGCGCGGCGGCGATCCGCATCGACTCCAGCAGGTGACCGGCCGACAGCAGGGTCGGCTGGCCGTTGGCGTATTCATAGACGTTGACGCCACCCTCGTTGCGGATCCTCACCGTCACCGCCTCGTCGTCCTCGATATGGAAGCGCCAAGGCTGGCTGTTGTCGCCGCTGGGTGCCCAGCGCGCCAGATCGAGGATCCTCTCGATCTCGGTGGCGGGTGGCTCCGGCTTGACCCGCGGCGCGTTGCGGGCGATCGCCTTCATCATGCGCAGGCCCAGCTTCTGCTTGAGGCGCTGGCCGATGTGGCGGCTGCCGCCGGGCAGCTTGCGGCTGACGAATCGGCTGCGATAGGCGTCGAACTGGTGGAACCAGGGGGCCGCCTTGACGCCACCGCGGTTCAGCAGGATGCGGAGCGCCTCGATCCCGGTGACGCCGGCGCAGATCTGGCAGGCCATGGCGGTCGACGGACCCCGCTGGTTGACCAGATCCAGCCTGGAGGGATCGACCAGATAGGAGCGGTGCATGCCGCGCGGGGTCAAGCCGACCAGGAAGTTGACGTATTGCTGCTCGATCGGCTGGCCCTCAAGCCCGAAATACTGCTCGAAGGTCATGCCGCCCGGCATGAAGACGATATAGGCGGTGCCCATGCCGATCGGGCCGGCGGTGATAGCCGGGATGCCAAGCTCGGCGCAGCGGGCGAAAACCTTGGCGCGGACATCCAGCACGAAGAAGTCGAATCCATCGATGAACAGATCGACGCCATCCAGGAATTCGTCGATGTTCGCGTCGTTGATCCCATCGGGGAAACGCCGGATCTCGGCGGTCGGGTTGATGTCGCGCGCCATCGCCGCCATCACGTCGACCTTCGGACGGCCCAATGTGGCCGTGCTGGCGCCGATCTGGCGGTTGAAATTGACGGTCTCGAAGACATCCATGTCCGAGACGTTGAAAGCGCCGATGCCCAGTCTGGCCAAGGTCAGGAGATGGACGCCGCCTACTCCCCCCATGCCGGCGATGGCGACCCGCTTGGTGCGGAGGATCTGCTGTTCCCACTCGGTGACCCACCCGATGTTGCGGCTGAACGCTTCGTCATAATCGAAGTCGAAGCTGCCCGCGGGCATCATGGGGGTCGTCATGGCTGTTGTTTCCTCAATGACAGGGACGCTGTTTGATCTCGCGCGCCCCATACCGGTCGATCACCGGTTAGAGCGCCATGGCACGGCGTGACGCCTGGGCGGCGGGAACCGCCATGGCATCGATGGAGGCGGTTTCGTCCAGCGGCCACAAGCGGCCACCGTCGGTGATGATTTCCCACACGTCGGGACGCTCGGCGTGGACCCTGCTCAGCAGAGCCCCCAGATCGGCCCAGCAGGGCTGACGGCGGCCATGGTACTCGACCAGCGAACCCAGCGGGGTGAAATGGATGCCAAGGCGGGTCAGCAGGCGGAGCAAGGCTGGCTCCATCACGGCCGCCCAATGGGTGATCCCTTCGCGGGCACTCATCTCGACACAGGATTTAATGAGCCCGAGCGGCAGATGGAAGAGCATCTTGCGCCATTCCTCGGGAGAAAGCGTCGCCTCGACACCGGCGGCCGGGACATGCTGGCGGAAGCTCTTGACGATCGAGAAGCGGGAGATCTCGGCTGTGCGGTGGATCGGGAAGGGAACCACGCCGTCGGCGGCGACGGCACCCGCGATCCGGCGCATCGGCAGCATCCGGGTCTCGCCGGCGTCCCGCGGCAGGACGAGGCGGACCGTGCCGATCGCGTCGCCGGTGGTGCGGTGGGTCATGATCGCGTGGGTGGAATGGCCGTCGGAGGCGTCGCTCTCGAGACCATCGGGGCTGTTCGCCGGGTCCTCGAAGGCGTTATCGATGCAATAAACCTGATAACGAATACGGAAACAGTCATTCTTTCGTTCTGAAGTCGTCGCGATCGCGGAGTCAAAAACCGAATTGTAATGTTCCAAACCACTAAAACCGGAAGATTTTCGCGCCTCGGCCATATCGTTCGTGAGTGAAGTGGCGTTTCCGATGGCCTGACCTTCGGAAACCAATCGCTCTACTCCAGATCTCGAATGGTACATGGTGTCTTCCAGTTTGTTTTTGGTTGCACAAACCACCACTCTCCGGTGGCGGCGGCTCCTGCTCTCAAATTCGTTGGCGGCGGCACGCGCCCGCCGCTCTGCCCCAGCCCCGTCCGCCGTTGTCCCACTTTCGCCCCATCGGGTGATCCATCGTGGTCTGTGGCCTGTCGATGGAATAATCCGACGTCTTCGTGCGGCGTAAGCGAAGCCAAGTAAACGAACTGCGAATTCGCACTCCAACAAGTCACTGCAAGGAAACAGGATCACCAGGACCCAGACTACTTACAGCAGATCAAGCATTAGGTCCGACCCACGGCATCTCGCCATGTATCTAAGCACTCAAAAGTTAAATTTCACTTAAGCGAATGCAGACTAGCTCTCTCTCTTGGTCGCGAATGTATTCGAAATAGAGAAAAATTTAACGTGGCAAAGATGTGACCTCGATGAGAATTGCTGTGACTTTGAAAGGCTATTCCTGTGAATTTTCCGGCATATTCATTGTCAATTTCGAAGCAGGTTCGTCTTGGCCAGCGTACTAATTCGCAAGGATTCGTGACTCGAGAAAGGTGGCGGACCATGCCAAGGGAGTTGCCCCACACCTGCGAAATCGCCATTCTGAGCATGTTTTCAGAAACCAACGCGGCCGGAGCTTCGTGGACGATGGCGGGTGTTTCGAAGGTCGATCTGAACTGTGACATGGGAGAGAGCTTCGGCGTCTACACGCTGGGCGCCGACGCCGAGATGCTGAAACTGGTGACGACCGCGAATGTCGCCTGTGGTTTCCATGCCGGCGATCCGCTGGTGATCGACCGCACCATCCGGCTGGCGCTGGACGCCGGGGTCGCGGTCGGCGCCCATCCGAGTTTCCTGGATCCGTGGGGTTTCGGCCGCCGGCCCATCCAGGGCGAGGATCCCGGCGACATCGAGAGGATGGTGATCTACCAGATCGGCGCGGTTCGCGCGCTGGCCGAGGCCGCCGGCCACCGCCTGACCCATGTCAAGGCGCATGGCTCGCTCGGCAATATGGCGGCGGTGGATCTCGATCTGGCGCTGGCCTGCGCGCGGGCCGCGCGGGCGGTGGACCGCGATCTGATCCTCGTCGTCATGCCGGGAATGGAGACGGAGCGCGCGGCGCTCCAGCTGGGCCTGCGGGTGGCGCGGGAGGTCTTCGCCGACCGCACCTATGACGACAACGGCAACCTGACGTCCCGCAAGAAACCCGGCGCCGTGCTGCACGACGCCGAGATGGCGGCTGACCGCGTCCTGGCGATGCTGGAAGCCCAGGCGATCACGACGGTCACGGGAGCCACCATCCCGGCCCGAATCGACACCATCTGCGTCCATGGCGACAATCCGGCGGCCGTGGAGATGGCCCGCGTGATCAGGGCCCGGCTGGAGACCCAGGGCATCGCCATCGAGCCATTCAGCCGGACACTAAGGTGATCGCCGCCCTCTCGGGCGGCTGAGGGGGATGATCGCCGCCATCACGGACGGTCGAAGATCGGGGCCGTCTTGTCGGAGCGGAGAGTTTGGGCGGAGTGGACGCGCGGCGGATTGTCGCGCCCGGTCTGTCCCAGCGTGTCGGCGGCGACATTGGTCACCGTATCGGAGTGGGACGCCGACCCATCCGGCATGGCCCAGCCAACCGTCACCTCGTCGCGGTCGTCCTCGTCATCCCGCGTGAGCCGGTATCCCAGCCAAGCCGCCAGCAGGATGCCGGCGCTGGCGGCGAACAGGACGAAGGGAACGGGATGCTCGCGGATCACGTCGCTGATCCCGCCACCCGATCGGCCGCCCATCCGGGTGCGGCCGACGCGCATGCGGCCATAGGCGCTGGGCGTGTCGTAGGGGATGTAGGGATGTTCGGGCGTGCTGTCGAGATAGCGGCGGTGCCCTCGGTCGGAAGCGGGTATGGCATCAACCATTTGCTGGTCCTTCTCCCTGTGGTCGTTGGGTCGGTGGAATCGCCGGGCCGCGCGCGGCGGCCGCTCCTGGTTCCAACCATGGGGAACGGTGGAACGTTCCGTGACCGGCCTGTTGCCTCCGCCCGCGCGCGCGGGTATGACGGCGGCTCCCCACTCATGGAGTTGACCTTGAACGATACCGGGATCGCCGCCAGTGCCACGACGGCCGAGCAGCTGAAGCAATTCGCCGACCGCATGGAAAATCTGCTGAATGAGATCGAAGGGCTGAAAAGCGATCTGAAGGATTTGAAGGGCGAGGCCAAGTCGGCCGGCTTCAACATCAAGGCTCTCGACCGGCTGGTCGCCATCCGGCGCAAGGACTCGGCCGACGCCGAGAGCGAGCTGCTGAACGACCTGCTGCTCTACGCCCACGCGACCGGCACGCGCCTGGACCTCGCGATGCCCGAGGGATCCGAGGAAGCCGCCTGATTTTCCAGCGGGGTCATTTGATCACCCCCCGCGTCGATCGGCCAGGAGACAAGGGGGAAAGTTCGGTGTCCCGCCTCGAAGTCCGGCAACAAAGGAGGGACCAAGCGCGTTAGACCTCAAATGCGCTGGTGGTGGCCGCGTCAGGATGTTCCGCTCATTGGCGGATAACCCGGAAATGTGTTTTTCATGACATTAATTCCGTGCATCATCCTAGCCTGATCGATCTTCCGGGTTCCTCAATCCCGGAAGATGTTCAATCCACCAGTTTTCCGATCTATTGGGACCATTCACCTTGATGGGCAGCGCCATTCCTGGGCAGCAGATCTCCGAGATCCAGCGGCTTGAAGCACTTCGCGGTTACGGCATCCTCGATACTCCCCGCGAGGAGGAGTTCGACGATCTGACGCGTCTCGCCGCCTATGTCTGCCGCGCGCCGGTGGCTCTGGTCAGCTTCGTCGACGCCAACCGGCAGTGGTTCAAGTCGGAGGTTGGGCTTGGCGCCAGCGAGACCGATCTGGATTCCTCGGTCTGTCAGTTCGCGATCCGCCAGCCGGGCCTGTTCGTCATTCCCGACCTCAGGGCGGACAAGCGGTTCATCGACAATCCCCTGGTGACGGGCGCTCGCCACATGCGCTTCTACGCCGGCGCCCAGCTCAAGACCGCCGACGGGCTGGCGCTCGGCACCCTCTGCGTCCTCGACCACGAACCGCGCGACCTTGACGAGGAGCAGCGGGCCGCGCTCTCCACGCTCGCTCGTCAAGTGATGGCGCTGCTGGAACTGCGGCGGTCGATCCAGCAGAAGGACCTGATGCTGAAGGAGGTCAACCATAGGGTCAAGAACAGCCTCCAGCTCGTCTCCAGCCTGCTGCGCCTGGAAAGCCGCCAGATCGCCGATCCCGTCACCCGCCGCCATTTCGACGAGGCCTGCGCGCGCGTCGCGACGATCGCCCGGGTCCACGAGCGCCTGTACAAGACGGACAAGGTCGGTGTGGTCGAGTTCGGCCAGTTCCTCCGCGACCTCTGCGCCGATCTGGCCCATTCCGCGATGATAGAACAGGGCCACCACATCGAGGTCCAAGCCGACACCCATGAGTTGCCGACCGACAAGGTGATCCCGCTGGCGCTGATCATCAACGAACTGGTCACCAACGCCGTCAAATACGCTTATCCGGCGGGCCGCCGCGGCGTGATTCGGGTCGGCTTCAAGACTCTGCCGGATGACGACGGATTCACCGCCAGCGTAGAGGACGAGGGCGTCGGATTGCCAGCGGGGCTGGACCCCACGAAGACCGAAAGCCTCGGGATGCGCATGGTCTTCGCCTTGCTGAGCCAGGTCGGCGCCGAGCTGACGTGCGATTCCGGCAAGACCGGCACCCGATTCCTGATCTCGGCGGTGGGATGACGGCCTGCCGGGGAATGGCCCTTTCGAGCGACCGCTTCGTGGGCGTCAGGACAAATCGAGCCGCCGGGTGTTGACGTGATGCCCCTTTTGAGTCCGAAACCGTAGCCTGGCGACATGCAAGCAATCTCGAAGATCAGACTCGTCCATTCCAGACAAGCCGGCCCGCGGCCCTTGGAAAAGCCGCCCTCCGACAAGCCGGAGCGGGAGCCGTCGAGCGACGTCCGCATCCTGATCGTCGAGGATGAGGCGATACCCGCGATGCTGCTGGAGGAAATGGTCGAGGATCTGGGATTCTTGGTGTGTGGCAAGGCGGTGTCCGGTCCCGGCGCGGTGATGGCGGCCGAGGATTACCGACCCGACCTGATCCTGATGGACATCAGGCTGGCCAACGGCACCGACGGCATCGACGCCGCCGTCGAGATCCGCCAGCGCTGGGGCATCCCGTCGCTGTTCATGAGCGCCTTCAGCGACCACGCCACCATGACCCGCGCCCAAGCCGCCGATCCGGTGGGCTTCGTCGGCAAGCCCTATGACGATGTCCGCCTGCGCAACGCCCTGACCGCGGCCCTCAAGAACATGGGCTTGGCCGAGGGGTAGGAGTCCAGGGCTGATCATTCCGGGATCGACAGCGTGGCGCCATCGAACTTGATCAACGAATCGGCGCTGGCGTCCTGGCGGATTGGCGGCAGGTTGGCGGGACCGATCGGCGGCGCTCCCATCCCGGTCCCCTCTCCTGGTCCGCGCGGCGCGGTGTGGACGACTTGGCTCGGTGGCAGCGGCGCCCCATTGACCAAATGATCCCACATCAGGTCGAGCGCCTGGAAATAATAGGCGTGCAGCGGCACATACCTTGTGTCGAAGCCGGGAAACGCGTTGAACGCGTCCAGGTGCGTCGCGTTGGTGACCTCGTAGTACCGGACATCGCCACCCCTTTTCCCCGCTTTGAGGGCCAAGGCGTAATAGGGCCGGGCCGCGTGGTTTGGCGGAATGATGCCGTCGGCGCGTCCCTGGACGATCACGACCGGCTTGCCACGCGGGTTGCCGGTGGCCTGGACCGCCGCGATGCCCTCCTCGACCCGCCGCCGCCGCTCGGCCGCCTCGCCGGTCAGGGGATTTCCCGAGACCGGATCGGTTCCGGTAGCCAGGGCGCGCAGGCACAGCGCCCCGGCCATGTTCTGATCCGGCGTCGATGACCGATCCTCGCGGGGACCGCCGGGCGCGTCGTTGTTGATCAGCACGACCTTGCCGGTGGGAGGAATGCCATTGCCGACCGCGAACAGGTTCGCCGCGTCCACCTCGGAAAGCGGTGCCGGGACGCCGTTCTCCTGATAGGCGAAGCCGTAGCCGCAAAGGTTTTTCTCGACGCCCGCCCTCGCATAGGCGCTGGCGTAGGTGACCGCGATCGACTGGGGCACGAAGAAGGTGTTGTAGGCCGGCTGAAGGAAATTCTGCTCGGGCAGGATGCCGTGGGCGTTGATCGCGGCCCGCGCCTCCACCGCCTGGGCCACCGTCGTGCTGGCCTTCAGCAACCCCGCCCGCGCCAAGGCCTCGCAGCGCCCCGCCGACGCCGCCGTGTTGAGGGGAGCGTCGGCGATCGAGAGGGCGGCGCAGGGTTCGTACAGGTTGACCAGGGTGATGTAGTCCAGCAAGGGGCGGCTGTGGTCCCGGACCGGTGGGCCGTCGCCTTGACGGATCGCGAACGAAGGGTCGAACCGTGGCTGGACATTCGGCTCCGACACCGCCACGCCGTCGATCAGGTTGCCGCGGTCCTCCTCCGCCGCCCGCAGCGAGGCGCCGCCGCCATTGGAGACGCTGGACGCGATCACCACCGTGTTCTCGGGCGTGTATTTCCGACCGTTGGGTGCGGCGTGGTACCGGTTGAGCACCGCGAAGGCCAATTCGATCGAGTTGAGGACATCCTGGCCCCAGTGGCTTTCCGGATTGTCTCGGGAATGGGCGTGCTTCCAGGCCAGCCGATGGGGAAACGCGGCGGCGAAGGCGGCGCGCTCCGGCTCGCTTAGGTCGGCGCGGAAATTGACACGGTCAGGTTGAGCGCTGGCCGACACCCGCTCCCCGGTGATCAGGTTGACCGTGTCGCGATCGAGGTCGTGGACGCCCATGCCGGTGCCCTTGTCGGTATAGGCCACCGCGCAGCCCCGTTTCAGCCCCCACTCGCCCGCCGTCGCGATGGCGCCATAGACCCCACGCGAACCCGAGGACGGCGCCGTCACGATGCAAGCCTGTCCCATGGCGAAGCCATCGGGCACCTGCACCATCAGGGTGACCCGCTCGCCACCCCATTCCTGGGTCCAGGATGCGATGCCGTGCCGCCTTCCGCCGTCGGCCAAGGCGATATACTCATGCCCGGCGATCAGGCCGGCGCCGCCGATGCCGACGGCTGGCCCGTAGAGCGAGCCGTACCCTCCGCCAGGCGTCATGTCGACCAAGGCCCGATAGTTGGCGTGGATCGCGCGCGTCCGCAGTTCCGCCGCCGTCGGATTGGCCGGATCGGCGAAGGCGGGGGGCGTCGCGTTCGCCAGCCCGGCCGAGCCCAGGCCGCCGGTCAGCAGATCGTTGGTCTTGCCATCGAAATAGGTTCGCTGAAGATCCCCCCGGACGAAGTCGGGCATCCCATCGCCGGGCGTACCGACGCCACCGCAACCGGAGACGATGGCCATCATCGCCGTCAGCCCGGCCATCATGCGCGTGACTTTCCTGATGATCACCGACTTCCCCCGTCTTTTGGCCCCGTATTTTGGCCCCGTATTTAGGCCCCGTATTTAGGCACTTTGGCCGGCATGGTGGACTGGAGCTTGGACGGCCGCAAGAACACCACCAGCCACAATCCCATCACCCTCGATCAAGAACCATTGGCCAATCAAGGACCATAGGCGGTAAGCCGTCCAGAAGTTTGGCGGTCTAAATCTCTCAAGGGCATGTAGCGGTTGAAGCAGGCGGGACAATACCGTTACACACGGGGATATCCCATCATTGGTTCTCGGGCTTGCCCTGGGACAAAGGACAACGGAAACGTTGCGGAAAATTAGCGATAATCTGAACATCGAGCCGATGGACACGTGTCTCGTCTTTCGGTCCCGGCTGGAAGACCTTGTCGGCGAGTTCGACCGGTCACGTCTCGTGTTGCTGTCGGGACCAGCCGGCATCGGCAAGACCGTGTTGATGGCGCGGTGGCACGCCATCGCGCGCAACCGCGGCATGTCTGTCGGGTGGCGGTCGCTTCTCCAGGATGGCCTGGACCCGAAGAGCGTCCTGGCGGATCTGTCCGAGGTGTTCGAGCGGGATGGCCAACCCGTCATCCTGTTCCTCGATGATTATCAAGCGGTGACCGATCCGACGATCCATCGCGACATCAACCTGATGCTCAGTACCCTACCCGCCAGTCACACCTTGGTGATCGCGGCGCGGAGCGAACCACCGCTGCCGTTGGAGCGCTATCGCGCCTGTGGCGCCTTGCTGGAGCTGGGCGCCGCCGACTTGCGCTTCACCTTGGACGAGGCGCGCTACTACCTGACGCGCGTCCAGGCGCTGGACCTGTCGGAGGATCAGATCCGGGAAGTGACGGAGAAGACCGGCGGCTGCGCCTCGGCCCTTCAACTCGCGGTCCTGACGCGCCGTGTCATGGCGAAGGAGCGTGACGCCTTGCCCGAGATCCAACGGCGGGCGAACCGTTGGCTGGAGCGCTTCGACGCCGATGACGAAGGGGTGCTGCGGGGCTTCGCCGCCGTCATGGTCGGCTATGCGGCGGGCACCGCCGTCGACATAGACACCGCCATCTCCCAATGCCGGGAGGCGATCGAGACATCCGGTCGCGTACTCGAAACGCTGCGACCCGATAGCGCGCGGTCGGCTCCGGCGGCGTCGGACCAACTGCATCACCGCGAGGTCCAGATCCTGCGGCTGGTGTCGGAAGGATTGCGAAACCGCGAGATCGGCGAGCGACTGCGCATCTCAGAGGACACGGTCAAATGGTACCTGAAGAGGTTGTTCGCCAAGCTGTACGTCACGACCCGTACCAGCGCCGTCGCACGGGGACGGGAATTGGGATTTTTGCCGTAGGTCTTTGGAGTTTCGGCAGAAAGCCACCCTTTCGGGTGGTGTCACTGGATGGCCGCAGCCCCTAACTACACGCAAAATCCAGGACATCCGACCGCCCCCGGGGCGGCTGTCCGTCAAGGGGAGGTACGCATGGACGGGGATCACATACTCGAGACCCGAGGACTGACCAAACAGTTCAAGGGCTTCATCGCGGTCAAGGACGTCAACCTGCAAGTCAGGCGGGGCAGCATCCACGCGCTGATCGGTCCCAACGGCGCCGGCAAGACGACGG
>NZ_AVFL01000003.1 GCF_000576635.1 Skermanella stibiiresistens SB22 | reverse complement strand
GTGAGGGCGGCCGCACCGTCGGCGCCGGCGTCGTCGCCAGCATCATCGAGTAAGTTCCCGATGACGGGCCGCTGCCGGAGAAATATTTCCCGGCAGCGGCCTTTTCGCTGGATTGTTCGCGACGGATCCGTTAAAACCCCCCGCCGCTCCCAACTGGAGGCGATGACATCGCAGCCACAGGGAGCATCGTCCGGCGGACGGGCGTCGTAGGAGTGTAGCTCAATTGGTAGAGCACCGGTCTCCAAAACCGGGGGTTGGGGGTTCGATCCCCTCCACTCCTGCCACTCTTTGGCAGGCGACGTTACGGTAGGACGCGGCGGCCATGGCCGTGACGATCTGACATTCTGGCCGGCGCCTTGATGGCGACGGCTGTACCTAAGTGAGACTGGCGGCCCAACCGCGATGGCTAAAAAGAACCCTGCAGAATTCGCTCGCGAAGTCCGGCGCGAGGTGGCCAAGGTTACCTGGCCGACGCGCAAGGAAACGACGATCACATCGGGCATGGTGTTCGTGATGGTCATCGCCGCGTCCCTGTTCTTCCTGGCGGTCGATCAGGTGTTGGCGCTTGGCGTCCGCACCATCCTTGGTCTGGGGGTCTGACGCCATGGCGATGCGCTGGTACGTAGTTCACGTCTACTCCGGCTTCGAGAAGAAGGTCGCCCAGGGCATCCGCGAGAAGGCGGCCCAGAAGGGACTGACGGAGCTGTTCGAGGAAATCCTGGTGCCGACCGAGGAAGTGGTCGAGGTTCGCCGGGGCGCCAAGGTCAACGCCGAGCGGAAGTTCTTTCCCGGCTATGTCCTGGTGAAGATGGAATTGTCCGACGAGACCTGGAGTCTCGTCAAGAACACGCCGAAGGTCACCGGCTTCCTGGGTGGCGGCGGCAAGCCGCAGCCGATCAGCCAGTCCGAGGCCGAACGGATCATCTACCAGGTCCAGGAGGGCATCGAACGGCCCAAGCCGTCGATCACCTTCGAGGTCGGAGAGCAGGTCCGGGTCAACGATGGCCCCTTCACGTCCTTCACCGGCTTCGTCGAGGAAGTGGACGAGGAGAAGGCCCGGCTCAAGGTCGCGGTGTCGATCTTCGGTCGCTCCACTCCGGTGGAATTGGAATACGGTCAGGTCGAGAAGATCTGATCCGGCGAGGGGCGCCAAGTCGCCCCGGCGCCGACAAGCCGGCCGATTGGCCGGAGTTACCGCGCGGGAGGCTCGCCATGGCCGCACCGCGCACCCTGCGGGCCCAATGGGTCCGCGAC
The DNA here is from genome assembly GCF_000576635.1 of Skermanella stibiiresistens SB22. Lineage (GTDB taxonomy): Bacteria > Pseudomonadota > Alphaproteobacteria > Azospirillales > Azospirillaceae > Skermanella > Skermanella stibiiresistens. The sequence goes on along the minus strand of NZ_AVFL01000003.1, from coordinate 354,756 downwards.
GTGGTCCAATAGGGCCACATGAAGAGGTGTGAAGATGGCAAAGAAGATTATCGGCTACATCAAGCTGCAGGTGCCGGCCGGCAAGGCCAACCCGTCGCCGCCAATCGGTCCGGCGCTGGGTCAGCGCGGCCTGAACATCATGGAGTTCTGCAAGGCGTTCAACGCGCGGACTGCGGACCTGGAGGTCGGCATGCCGATCCCGGTCGTGATCACCGCGTTCGGTGACCGTACCTTCACCTTCGTCACGAAGACCCCTCCCGCGACCTACTTCATCAAGAAGGCCGCCGGCATCGCCAAGGGCTCGCAGACGACGGGCAAGGGCTTCATCGGCCAGATCTCGATGGACCAGATCCGCGAGATCGCGAAGACCAAGATGGTCGACCTCAACGCCAACGACGTTGACGGCGCCTCTCGCATGTTGGCGGGCTCCGCCCGTTCCATGGGCCTGGAAGTGGTGGAGTAAGACCATGGCACGCATCGGCAAGCGCCTCAAGAACGCCTACCAGGGCATCGACCGCGACGGCTTCATGCCGCTGGATGACGCCCTGCGACTGATCAAGTCCAAGGCGACCGCCAAGTTCGACGAGACCATCGAGGTCGCGATGAACCTGGGTATCGACCCCCGCCACGCCGACCAGATGGTCCGCGGCATGGTCACCCTGCCGAACGGCACCGGCAAGACCGTCCGCGTCGCGGTGTTCGCCCGCGCCAACAAGGCCGAAGAGGCCTTGGCGGCTGGTGCCGACATCGTCGGCGCCGACGATCTGGCCGAGAAGATCCAGGCCGGCGAGATCAACTTCGATCGTTGCATCGCCACCCCGGACATGATGGCCGTGGTCGGCAAGCTCGGTAAGATCCTCGGGCCGCGCGGCCTGATGCCGAACCCGAAGCTCGGCACCGTGACGCCGAACGTGACCGAGGCGGTCAAGGCCGCCAAGGGTGGTTCGGTCGAGTTCCGCGCCGAGAAGACCGGTATCGTCCACGCCGGTGTCGGCAAGGCCAGCTTCAGCGATGACGCGCTCCTGGAGAACATCCGGGCGTTCATCGGCGCTATCAACCGCGCCCGGCCGACCGGTGCCAAGGGCCAATACATCGAACGGATCTCGCTCAGCTCGACCATGGGTCCGGGCGTGAAGCTCGATCTGTCAACCGTTCCGACCGCCTCCTCGACGGCGAACGCGTAAGGGATATGGCCGAAGGGCCCGGGTGACCGGGTCCCAGGTCATCAGGGCGGTGTCCGCACCGCCCGCCCTGTCCGAGACTGCAGGCGCCGGTTCGCCGGCCTAAGATTTGCCTGCATAGACGGGAGTTGCAACCGATTACCCAACGGGTCCGAACCCGTTTGGCACTGACGGCTTGAACTTCTGGGACAGGTAAACCGGAACCTCTGTCCCGCCATCGGCGGGGGAGGGGTTTCAATTGCCGTGTTGGAACGGGTTTCCCCTCCAAGGGATGCCCGGGCCATTTTTAGCAACGGAGACGATCCGTGGACCGCACTCAGAAGGAAGAGACGGTCGCGGCGTTGCATAGCGCGTTGCAGGACACCGGTCTCGTCGTCGTCACCCAGCAGAGCGGGATGACGGTTGCCGAGGTGACGGACCTGCGCCGCAAGATGCGCGCCGCGGGCGCCAGCTTCAAGGTGACGAAGAACCGGCTCGCTCGCATCGCCCTCAAGGGCACGCAGTTCGAAGGTTTGGATGGGTTGTTCAGGGGGCCGACCGCGGTCGCCTACTCGAAGGACCCGGTCGCGGCCGCCAAGGTGGCCGCCGACTACGCCAAGGGCAACGACAAGTTCAAGATCGTCGGTGGCTCCCTCGGCACCCAGACCCTCGACGTCGAAGGTGTCAAGGCGCTCGCGTCCTTGCCGTCGCTCGACGAGCTGCGTGGCAAGCTCCTGGGCATGATCAACACCCCGGCGACCCGTATCGCTGGCGTGCTTCAGGCTCCGGGTGGCCAGGTGGCCCGCGTTCTCGCGGCCTATGCCGAGGCCCAGACCAAGCAGGACGAGGCGGCGTAAGCCTCCTTACGATCTAAACAGAAGTTCAAGCTTTCAAAAACGGAGTTCAAAATGGCTGATCTGGCCAAGCTGGTTGACGACCTGTCCGCTCTGACCGTCCTCGAGGCGGCCGAGCTGTCCAAGCTGCTCGAAGAGAAGTGGGGCGTCTCCGCCGCCGCTCCGGTGGCCGCCGCCGCCGCCGCCCCGGCCGCCGCCGCCGCCCCGGTCGAAGAGCAGACCGAGTTCAACGTGATCCTGACCGCCGCCGGCGAGAAGAAGATCAACGTGATTAAGGAAGTCCGCGCCATCACCGGCCTGGGCCTGAAGGAAGCCAAGGACCTGGTCGAAGGCGCTCCGAAGGCCGTCAAGGAGGCCGTCACGAAGGACGAGGCCGCCAAGATCAAAAAGCAGCTTGAAGAAGCCGGCGCGACGGTCGATATTAAGTAAGACCGTCTTGCTGAACGACAGAGTTCGCATCCAAGCGCTTGACGACGGCCTGATCCTCGAAAGGGGATCATGCCGTCGAATGGCGTTGTATGCGTTTTCTGACGAAAGTCATGTGGCGCGCGGTTATCCCCGCGCGGCACGCGACGACGGACACGACATAGTATACGGTGCGCAACCTTCCGTAAGGTTAACGGTAAGGCTGCCGCACCGATTCGCGTCTCTTAGGGACGCATAAATCGGATGAGTCTACGAGGGGCATCCATGGCCAAATCCTTTACGGGACGTAAGCGTGTTCGCATGAGCTTCGGGAGGATTCCCGAGGTAACCCGCATGCCCAACCTCATCGAGGTGCAGCGGAGCTCTTACGATCACTTCCTCCAGATGGACGTCCCGCCCGAACGCCGCGGCAATGTGGGCCTGCAGGAGGTGTTCCGGTCTGTTTTCCCGATCAAGGACTTCTCCGACCGCGCCGTGCTCGACTTCGTCAAGTACGAGCTGGAACAGCCGAAATACGATGTGGAAGAGTGCCAGCAGCGTGGCATGACCTTCGCGGCGCCGCTGAAGGTCACCCTGCGCCTGAGCGTCTTCGACGTCGAGGAAGAAACCGGTCTCCGTTCGATCCGCGACATCAAGGAGCAGGACGTCTACATGGGCGACATGCCCCTGATGACGGCCAACGGCACCTTCGTGATCAACGGCACCGAGCGCGTCATCGTCAGCCAGATGCATCGCAGCCCCGGCGTCTTCTTCGACCACGACAAGGGCAAGACCCACAGTTCCGGCAAGTACCTGTTCGCCGCCCGCGTCATTCCGTACCGCGGCTCTTGGCTGGACTTCGAATTCGACGCCAAGGACCTCGTGTTCGTCCGCATCGACCGCCGCCGCAAGCTGCCAGCCACGACGCTGCTGTTCGCCTTGGACGGCGCGGAGACCGCGGCGCTGCGCGAGCAGCGTGGAGCCCAGGGGCTGCAGCCCTACGAGGCCCAGGGCATGGCGAAGGAGGAGATCCTCGGCAACTTCTATGACAGCATCGTCTACGAGCGGGCGGCCAATGGCTGGAAGACCCCGTTCAACGCCGATCGCATGAAGGGCGTCAAGCTGGTCGGTGACCTGATCGACGCCAAGACCGGCACGGTGATGTCCGAGGCCGGCACGAAGATGACGCCGCGCCTGATCAAGAAGCTGGTCGAGCAGGGCCTGGAAGAGCAACTGGTCGCGACCGAAGAGCTGGCCGGACGATATCTCGCCGCCGACCTGATCAACGAGAAGACCGGCGAGGTCTATCACGAGGCCGGCGACGAGCTGTCGCTGGTCGACATCGAGAAGCTGGAGAAAGCCGGGATCTCGCAGATCCCCGTGCTGGCGATCGACCACATCAATGTCGGGTCGTATATCCGCAACACGATGGCCGCCGACCGGAACGCGTCCCGCGAGGACGCGCTGATCGACATCTACCGGGTCATGCGCCCGGGCGAGCCGCCGACCCTCGAGTCCGCCGAGGCTCTGTTCAACGGCCTGTTCTTCGACCAGGAGCGTTACGATCTCTCGGCCGTCGGTCGCGTCAAGATGAACGCGCGTCTGGGCTTCAAGACCGACGACCAGGTCCGCGTCCTGCGCAAGGAGGATATCCTCTCCATCCTCAAGGTGCTGGTCGAGCTGAAGGACGGCCGGGGCGAGATCGACGACATCGACCATCTCGGCAACCGCCGCGTCCGGTCGGTCGGCGAGCTGATGGAGAACCAGTACCGCGTCGGCTTGCTCCGCATGGAGCGCGCCATCCGCGAGCGCATGTCGTCGGTAGAGATCGACACCGTCATGCCGCACGACCTGATCAACGCCAAGCCGGCGGCCGCCGCCGTGCGCGAGTTCTTCGGGTCGTCGCAGCTGTCGCAGTTCATGGACCAGACCAACCCGCTGTCGGAGATCACCCACAAGCGGCGTCTCTCGGCCCTCGGGCCGGGCGGTCTGACCCGTGAGCGCGCCGGCTTCGAGGTCCGCGACGTCCATCCGACCCACTACGGCCGCATCTGCCCGATCGAGACGCCGGAAGGCCCGAACATCGGCCTGATCAACTCGCTGGCCACATATGCCCGCGTCAACCAGTACGGCTTCATCGAGAGCCCGTACCGGAAGGTCGTGGACAGCAAGGTCACGGACGAGGTGGTCTACCTCTCCGCCATGGAGGAGGGCCGCTACACGGTCGCCCAGGCCAACGCCGAACTGAACGAGGACGGCAGCTTCGTCGAGGATCTGGTGTCGTGCCGCCAGGGTGGCGAATACCTGATGTTCCGGCCGGAGGCGATCAGCCTGATCGACGTCTCGCCGAAGCAGCTGGTGTCGGTCGCCGCGGCGCTGATCCCGTTCCTGGAGAACGACGACGCCAACCGCGCGCTGATGGGCTCGAACATGCAGCGTCAGGCGGTGCCGCTGATCCAGTCCGACGCCCCGCTGGTCGGCACCGGCATGGAGGCGACCGTCGCCCGAGACTCCGGCGTGGCGATCGCCGCCCGCCGGTCGGGCGTGGTCGACCAGGTCGACGCCACCCGCATCGTGATCCGCGCCACCGAGGAGACCAACACGGCCGCCCCCGGTGTCGACATCTACAACCTGCTGAAGTTCCAGCGGTCGAACCAGAACACCTGCATCACCCAGCGTCCGCTGGTGCGTGTCGGTGACCGGTTGCAGGCCGGCGACATCATCGCCGACGGCCCCTCGACGCAGCTGGGTGAGCTGGCCCTGGGCCGGAACGTGCTCGTCGCGTTCATGCCTTGGAATGGCTACAACTTCGAAGACTCGATCCTGATCTCCGAGCGGATCGTGAGCGATGACGTCTTCACCTCGATCCACATCGAGGAGTTCGAGGTCATGGCCCGCGACACCAAGTTGGGCCAGGAGGAGATCACCCGCGACATCCCCAACGTCGGCGAAGAGGCTCTGAAGAACCTCGACGAGGCGGGCATCGTCTATATCGGTGCCGAGGTGAAGCCGGGCGACATCCTGGTCGGCAAGGTGACGCCGAAGGGCGAGAGCCCGATGACGCCGGAAGAGAAACTGCTGCGGGCCATCTTCGGCGAGAAGGCGTCCGACGTGCGCGACACGTCGCTGCGCCTGCCGCCGGGTGTCGCCGGCACCATCGTCGAGGTTCGCGTCTTCTCCCGCCGCGGCGTGGACAAGGACGAGCGCGCGATGGCGATCGAGCGCGCCGAGATCGAGAAGCTGGCCAAGGACCGCGACGACGAGCGGAAGATCCTGGAGCGCAGCTTCTTCGGCCGCCTCCGCGAGCTGTTGCTCGGCCAGAAGGCCGTCACCGGTCCGCGTGGCTTCCGCACCGGCCAGGAGATCACCGAGGCCGACCTCTCCCCATTGACCGGCGGTCAGACCCGCCAGATCAGCGTCGAGAACGAGCAGGTGATGGAGTACATCGAGCAGGTCGGCAAGGTGTTCGACGACTCGATCGACGCCCTCCAGGCCCGGTTCGAGAACAAGGTCGAGAAGCTTCAGCGCGGCGACGAGTTGCCGCCGGGCGTGATGAAGATGGTCAAGGTCTTCGTCGCGGTTAAGCGCAAGCTTCAGCCCGGTGACAAGATGGCCGGCCGGCACGGCAACAAGGGCGTGATCTCCAAGATCATTCCCAAGGAGGACATGCCGTTCCTGGAGGATGGCCGTCAGGTCGACATCGTCCTGAACCCGCTGGGCGTGCCGTCGCGCATGAATGTCGGGCAGATCCTGGAGACCCACCTGGGTTGGGCGGCGGCCGGTCTCGGCCGTCAGATCGACCAGATGCTGCGCGCATATCGTTCCGCCGCCAAGCGCGGCGCCGACGAGAACGCCGCCAACAGCATCGTGGAGCTGAAGGAAAAGCTGAAGGCGGTTTACGGCAAGTCCTACGACACGGATGTCGCGTACCTGTCGGAAAAGGAACTGCTGGAGCTGGCCGGCAACCTGCGGGTCGGCGTGCCGTTCGCGACGCCCGTCTTCGACGGTGCCCGCGAGGACGACATCTGCCGCATGCTGGAGATGGCGGGTCTGGACCAGTCGGGCCAGAGCACGCTGATCGACGGACGAACCGGCGAGGCGTTCGACCGCAAGGTGACGGTGGGCTACATCTACATGCTCAAGCTGCACCACTTGGTGGACGACAAGATCCACGCCCGGTCGATCGGCCCGTACAGCTTGGTCACCCAGCAGCCGCTGGGCGGCAAGGCGCAGTTCGGTGGACAGCGGTTCGGTGAGATGGAGGTCTGGGCGCTGGAAGCCTACGGCGCCGCCTACACCTTGCAGGAAATGCTGACGGTGAAGTCGGACGACGTATCCGGCCGCACCAAGGTCTACGAGGCGATCGTCCGAGGCGACGACAACTTCGAGGCCGGCATTCCCGAATCGTTCAATGTGCTGGTCAAGGAGCTGCGTTCGCTCGGCTTGAATGTCGAGTTGAACCAACGGGCCTACTGACCTTTGGTGGTCCGGGGCGGGGGTGGCCTGTGCCACCTCCGTCCGCGCCCGCCCGGGACTTGACCGACCGGCGCCTTCACGGCGCCACGATTGACTGATGGAACATGGCCGGCGGGCTGTTGTTCGCGACATAATCAGACGGCGGATACCTGATATTCCATCCGCCGCTCTCAGCCGGCCCGGTGCGGTCGGCCCCGCTTAGGGGAGTGGTTCATGAACGAGTTGATGAATATTTTCGGCCAGACGCAGGGCCCGCAGAGCTTCGATCAGATCCGTATCTCGATCGCGAGCCCCGAGCGGATCCGCTCCTGGTCCTTCGGCGAGATCAAGAAGCCGGAGACCATCAACTACCGTACCTTCAAGCCGGAACGCGATGGGCTGTTCTGCGCCCGCATCTTCGGTCCGATCAAGGACTACGAGTGCTTGTGCGGCAAGTACAAGCGCATGAAGTATCGCGGCATCATCTGCGAGAAGTGCGGCGTCGAGGTCACCCTGTCCAAGGTGCGCCGCGAGCGCATGGGCCACATCGAACTGGCCTCGCCCGTCGCGCATATCTGGTTCCTTAAGTCCTTGCCGAGCCGGATCGGTCTGCTGCTCGACATGACGCTGAAGGATCTGGAGCGGGTCCTCTACTTCGAGAACTACGTGGTGGTCGAGCCCGGCCTCACTCCCCTGAAGCTGCACCAGCTCCTGGGTGAGGAGGACTACATCTCGGCCCAGGAAGAGTATGGCGACGACGCGTTCGAGGCCAAGATCGGCGCCGAGGCCCTGGGTCACATGCTGTCCCAGATCGACCTGGAAGAGCAGCGCATCACCTGCCGCGACGAGCTGCGCGAGACCAATTCGGAAGCCAAGCGGAAGAAGCTGGTCAAGCGCCTGAAGCTGATCGAGGCGTTCCAGGAGTCCGGTTCGCGTCCCGAGTGGATGATCCTCAATGTCATCCCCGTGATCCCGCCCGAGCTGCGTCCGCTGGTCCCGCTCGACGGCGGCCGGTTCGCGACGTCGGACCTGAACGACCTGTACCGCCGCGTCATCAACCGGAACAACCGCCTTAAGCGGTTGATCGAGCTGAAGGCGCCGGACATCATCGTCCGGAACGAGAAGCGCATGCTTCAGGAGGCGGTCGACGCCCTGTTCGACAACGGCCGCCGCGGCCGCGTGATCACCGGCGCCAACAAGCGTCCGCTGAAGTCGCTGTCCGACATGCTGAAGGGCAAGCAGGGCCGGTTCCGTCAGAACCTGCTCGGCAAGCGCGTCGACTATTCCGGCCGTTCGGTCATCGTGGTCGGCCCGGAGCTGAAGCTGCACCAGTGCGGTCTGCCCAAGAAGATGGCGCTGGAGCTGTTCAAGCCCTTCATCTACGCCAAGCTCGAGCTGTACGGGATGGCCTCGACCATCAAGGCGGCCAAGCGCATGGTGGAGAAGGAGCGTCCGGAGGTCTGGGACATCCTCGAGGAGGTCATCCGCGAGCATCCGGTGCTGCTGAACCGCGCGCCGACCCTGCACCGGCTGGGCATCCAGGCGTTCGAGCCGACGTTGATCGAAGGCAAGGCGATCCAGCTGCACCCGCTGGTCTGCACGGCCTTCAACGCCGACTTCGACGGTGACCAGATGGCGGTCCACGTGCCGCTGTCGCTGGAAGCCCAGCTCGAGGCGCGCGTCCTGATGATGTCGACCAACAACATCCTGTCGCCCGCCAACGGCAAGCCGATCATCGTGCCCAGCCAGGACATCGTCCTGGGCCTGTACTACATCACGATGGATCGGCCCGGCGAGAAGGGCGAGGGCATGGCCTTCGCCAACATCGGCGAGATCCAGCAGGCGCTCGACAGCAAGTCGGTCAGCCTGCACGCCCGGGTCAAGGCGCGCTACCACACGATCGACGACGAGGGCAAGCCGATCACCGTGCGTCTGGAGACGACGCCGGGCCGCATGCTGCTGTCCGAGATCCTGCCGCGCAACAAGATGGTGCCGTTCTCGGTCATCAACCGCGTGCTGACCAAGAAGGAGATCACCAACGTCATCGATCTGGTCTACCGCCACTGCGGCCAGAAAGAGACGGTGATCTTCGCCGACCGCCTGATGAAGCTGGGCTTCGGCCACGCCTGCCGCGCCGGCATCTCGTTCGGCAAGGACGACATGGTCATCCCGCCGGAGAAGGCGGCGCTGGTCGCCGACGCGCAGGAGCGCGTCAAGGAGTACGAGCAGCAGTATCTGGACGGCCTGATCACCCAGGGCGAGAAGTACAACAAGGTCGTCGACGTCTGGTCGGACACCACCGAGAAGGTGGCGAACGCGATGATGGAGGTGATCAAGAAGGATCGTCCGGGTCAGGGCATCAACTCGGTCTACATGATGGCGCACTCCGGCGCCCGTGGTTCCGCCGCCCAGATCAAGCAGCTGGCCGGCATGCGCGGGCTGATGGCCAAGCCGTCGGGCGAGATCATCGAGACGCCGATCATCTCGAACTTCAAGGAAGGCCTGACCGTGCTGGAGTACTTCAACTCCACCCACGGTGCCCGTAAGGGACTGGCCGACACCGCCTTGAAGACCGCGAACTCGGGTTACCTGACCCGTCGCCTCGTCGACGTGGCGCAGGACGCGATCATCGTCGAGGTCGATTGCGGCACCACCGACGGCATCACGGTCAAGGCCGTGATCGACGGTGGCGAGGTGATCTCCCCGCTGGCGGACCGCATCCTGGGCCGCACCACGGCGGTCGAGCTGCGCAACCCGCTGAGCGGCGAGCTGGTGATGGGCGCCGGCCAGCTGATCGACGAGGCCCTGGTCGACAAGATCGAGCAGGCCGGCATCGACAGCGTGCTGATCCGCTCGGTCCTGACCTGCCACACCCGCGACGGCGTCTGCGCCAAGTGCTATGGGCGCGATCTCGCCCGCGGCACCCTGGTCAACGTCGGCGAGGCGGTGGGCGTCATCGCGGCGCAGTCGATCGGTGAGCCGGGCACGCAGCTGACCATGCGTACCTTCCACATCGGCGGCGCCGCCCAGCGTGGCGCCGAGCAGTCCTCCGTCGAGGCGGCCTTCGACGCGACCTTGCAGATCAAGAACCGCAACGTGGTCTTGAACTCCGAGGGCGTGCCGGTCGTGATGGGCCGTAACTGCGAGCTGGTGCTGGTCGACGACCAGGGCCGCGAGAAGGCCCGCCACCGCATCCCCTACGGCGCGAAGCTGCTGGCGGGTGAGGAGGAGAAGGTCGAGCGTGGCCGCAAGCTGGCCGAGTGGGACCCGTACACCCTGCCGATCATCACCGAGCGCGAGGGTATCGCCACCTACATGGACCTGATCGAGGGCGTCTCCGTCCGCGAGGTCATGGACGAGGCGACCGGCATCTCGAGCAAGGTGGTCGTCGACTGGCGGCAGCAGCCGCGTGGCGCCGACCTCAAGCCGCGCATCACGCTGCGTGACGAGAAGGGCGATCTGGTCAAGCTGCCCAACGGTGTCGAGGCGCGTTACTACCTGTCGGTCGACGCCATCCTGTCGGTCGAGAACGGCGCCCGGGTCCGGGCGGGCGACACCGTCGCCCGTATCCCCCGCGAGGGCTCCAAGACGCGTGACATCACCGGTGGTCTGCCGCGCGTCGCCGAGTTGTTCGAGGCCCGCCGTCCGAAGGACTTCGCGATCATCTCGGAGACCGATGGTCGGGTCGAGTTCGGCAAGGACTACAAGACGAAGCGCCGGATCGTGGTCGTTCCGAACGACGAGAGCGAGCAGCCCAAGGAATATCTGATCCCCAAGGGCAAGCACATCTCGGTCCAGGAAGGCGACTACGTCCAGCGTGGCGACCTGCTGATGGACGGCAACCCCGTGCCGCACGACATCCTGGCGGTCATGGGTGTGGAGGCGCTGGCCGCCTACCTCACCAATGAGATCCAGGAGGTCTATCGGTTGCAGGGCGTCAAGATCAACGACAAGCACATCGAGGTGATCGTCCGCCAGATGCTGCAGAAGGTCGAGATCGAGGACGCCGGCGACACCACCTTCCTGGTGGGCGAGCAGGTGGACCGTCAGGAGTTCGACATCGAGAACGAGAAGGTAATCGCGGAAGCTGGTGCCGACGGCGTGCAGCTCCGCGCGGCGAAGGCGCGGCCTGTCCTCCAGGGCATCACCAAGGCTTCGTTGCAGACCAAGTCGTTCATCTCCGCCGCGTCGTTCCAGGAAACCACCCGCGTGCTGACCGAGGCCGCCGTCTCGGGCCGCGTGGACAACCTGGATGGCCTGAAGGAGAACGTGATCGTCGGTCGCCTGATCCCCGCCGGTACGGGTTCGGTCGTCAACCGCCTGAAGCAGATCGCCGCCGAGCGCGACCGGGAGACCACCCATGTCGAGCACGACGGCAGCGAAAGCGTCATGCCGGGCTTGCCGGAAAACCGGCCCAACGTGGCGTAAGCCACTGGCACGGACGTCTTCGTGACGTGACTGGAAAAGGCCGCTCCGGGAAACCGGGGCGGCCTTTTTTCATGTGGCTTCTCGGCCTTCCGATCGAAGAAGACGCTCAGCCGCCTTGTTGTTTCAGCCTTCCCACCGCCAGGACGAACAATTCGGAACCTGACACCACTTGATCGACGTTGAGGAGGTCGATCGCGCCAACATCGTAGTCGGCGAGGGTGCGCAGTTGATGCGATCGATTGAGCAAACGCCCATGATCGGCATCCATCCGTCCCGCCAGTACGATATGTTTGCCGAAAAGGCCGATCACGGTGCTGTGGGACTTGGTCGTCTCCGGTAGCACTCCGGAAAGGGCGAGAGCCGCTCCCGCCGCATGCAACGCGGCGTAGTAGGCCCGATTGGTCGCACCCTCCAGATCTCCCTCATCAAGGAGCAAGCGGGCGGACGCGATCGCTCGTTCCGCCTTCGCCACAAGTGATCCGGCGTCATTCAAAGGCGGATGCCTTCCGCCGCCATGCGGCGGGTCAAGTGAGGGATTGGATGCGCTTCCGGCTCTTCCAAGCTGCCATCCTCGACCGGCATCGGCTGGATATGGATGTCATGAGCCAACAAGACGTCGAACGCGGCATCGGCCATGATGAGGGCTTCGCCGACCAAGTCCTTGATTGGGCTGGACAGGACGACCCCGAGATCGAGGTCGCTATCGGGATGATGATCGCGCCGCGCGCGACTGCCGAAGAGGACGATTCCCTTGAACCGGATACCATACACGTCATTCATCCGCTTCCTGAACGCCTCGATCGCGAGGACTTCCAGCGTGCTGAGACCCAAGTCGATGTTGCTGGCCATGATTGATGCCCGGGGAAAACAGCAAAGCTCGTCAACGCTTAGCCTACCGCTCCCATGATGGTCAGCATAGCGGCCTTTTCCGGAGGAAGGAGCGGCTTACCATCCATGTACGGTATGCCGCACTGCGGGAATCCGCCGCATGGGGTTTAGGAGCCGCGCGGACTGGTGCTGCGACGCGATCTGAGCCTATGATTTCCTTCACGCGTTCGTCATACGGTCCAGCCACGTCAGGCTGGCGGTGACGGGATCTCGTGATGACGCGGTTTGACGGCTTGGATCGATGATGAACAGACTGCCAAAAGACGAAGCCCACATGCTGTCGCGCCTCGAACAGCTATGCATCGACAAGGGTTTGAAGATGACCGACCAGCGCCGCGTGATCTCACGCGTCTTGTCGGCCGCGACGGATCATCCCGACGTGGAGCAGGTCTACAAGCGGGCGGCGGACATCGACGGCAAGATCAGCATCGCCACGGTCTATCGGACCGTCCGCCTGCTGGAGGAGGCCGGCGCCATCGAGCGGCTGGATTTTGGCGATGGTCGCGCGCGGTTCGAGGAAACGCGCGAGGAGCATCATCATCACCTGATCAACGTGCAGACCGGCGAGGTGACCGAGTTCCACAGCGACGAGCTGGAGGGCATAAAGGAGCGGATAGCGGCCGAACTGGGCTTCAAGCTCCTTGGTCACCGGCTGGAGTTATATGGCGTGCCGCTGGATGGCTCCGCGCGGCGCACCACAAAATGACGGACCTCCAAACCCTGTTTCGGCGGAGCGAACGATGAGCGAGCGGCCCCTGAGGAATAAGTCGGTTTGTGACAGCGAGGAGTCGTGCTGCCGTCCCGCAGTCCAGCGAGCCTACAGCGAGTTACGGCGCTGCGGCCAGCCGGAACGCTATGCCTTCGAGGCGGCGATCGCGGTCTATCGCTACCACCATCCAGCATCCATGCCCCGACAGGCGGAACTGGTCGTGGCGGAATGGGTGTGGGACGGCGTCATGCACTGACGGATCCCGGCGCTGGCGGATCCCGGCGCTGGCGGAGGGGCCACCAGCATCCACGTCAGCTCGTGCTTGTTGTGGTGCAGATGCAGGACGCGGCTACCGGGAATTTCAGCGAACTCTCGGGTGGCCGCGTGGTCCGTCGGCCCTTGGAACTTGATGGTGCAGATGAAGTTGCGGCAGAGCCCGCTGTCGAGCCAGCCATGGATCAGGCGGAGCAGGCGCTCGGGATAGCAGATCACGTCGGAACAGAGCCAATCGACCTTGCCAATCTCCTGGGGCACGAGGCCGAACGCGCTCTCCCGCCGAAAATCGACGCGCGGCAGTGCCGCGACGGCCGGCGCCAAGGGCGCCTTGTCCACGCTGATGACGCGGGCTCCCAATTCATGCAGGACCCAAGTCCAGCCACCCGGGCTGGAGCCGAGGTCGAGCGCCACGGAACCGGGACCGGGCATGGTGCCGGCCAAGGTCAGTGCCTCCCACAGCTTCAGATAGGCGCGGTTTGGCGGCACGGTGCGGTTCTCGACGAATTCGACCTCGCCGTTGCGGAACGGGCTGGAACAGCGCGCCGCCGCGATGATTGAGGTCTCGCTCTCCATCATCCACGATCCGAGCGGCGCCTGGGGTGCTGGCGTGGGGAACACCAGCGGCTTGGCCGAAACGTGGGGAAGCTGTTCCTGGATCAGCTTGGCCCGGCCATGGTGGCGCACGGGATAGAGCGCCCAATTCCGCTGGATGCCGCGCAACGCCTTGGCGGCCGTCTTGATCGAGGCGACCGGCAGCCGAACTGGATCGTGCCAGACATTCTCCACCCAGGCGACCCGCCGCGCGGGACCGGGAGCGAACACCAGCCGGTCGTGTACGACCGCGACGTCGCCCAGCTCGGCGACCAGATCATCCACGAAACCCTCGGGCGCCAGATATCCGGTCATGCCCAGGGCCTCGCCCACCGGGAGCCCCCCTGCTTGACCCAATGGCGCGCCGTCGGCGGTCTGCGGTATCGGGTCTGACACGATGGTTCAAGCTCCTGAGCGGCGGAGGGCTCGAATAGCCCAGGCGGCGTCGGCGATCAACCGGCGCCGCGCCTCAAGCAATCGCGTGGCGGGGCAGGGGCTGGTCGGCGAGGGGGTGGCGTTGGAGGCGATGGAGGGCCATGCCGTCGCGGTCGAACAGGTGGCAGGCCGCCGCCGGGATGCCGACACGGATCGGCTCACCGGGGCGGACGGTGGTCTCGCCATCGGTGCGGAGAACGAGGGTCTGGCCGTCGGCGATCCTGACATGGCAATAGGTCTCGCCGCCCAGCCGCTCGACCACGAAAACCGTGCAGTCCAAGATGGTATCGCCTTGATCGGCCTCCACCAGATGCTCGGGCCGGATGCCGAGCGTGACCGGAGCGCCGTGAGCCAAGCCGGCGGCTTGTGCCGGGACCGTCATGGTGTCTCCGCCAGGGATCTGGATGGTGGCGCCGTCGCGGTCGGTGGAGACGACCTTGGTTTCGATCAGGTTCATCCGGGGGCTGCCGATGAAGCCGGCGACGAACAGGTTGCGTGGGTGGTGGTAAAGTTCGAGCGGCGATCCCGCCTGCTCGACATGGCCGGCGCGCAGCACCACGATCTTGTCGGCCAGGGTCATCGCCTCGACCTGATCGTGGGTGACATAGACCATGGTGGCGTTGAGGTCGTCCTTCAGCTTGGCCAGCTCGATCCGCATCTGCACCCGCAGCGCCGCGTCCAGATTGGACAGCGGCTCGTCGAACAGGAAGACCTTGGGCTCGCGGACGATGGCGCGGCCGATCGCGACGCGCTGGCGCTGGCCGCCGGACAGGTCGCGCGGCTTGCGGTCCAGCAGGCTCTCGATCTGAAGGGTGCCGGCGGCCTCGCGGACCTTGCGGTTGATCGCGTCCTTGCCGGAATTCGCCAGCTTCAGACCGAAAGCCATGTTGTCGTAGACGGTCATGTGCGGGTAGAGCGCGTAGCTCTGGAACACCATGGAGATGCCGCGTTCCTTGGGCGGCAGGTCGTTGACCCTGACACCGTCGATCGTCATCTCCCCGCTGGTGATGTCCTCGAGCCCCGCGATCAGGCGGAGCAGGGTGGACTTGCCGCAGCCGGATGGCCCGACGAAGACGGTGAACTCGTTGTCCCTGATGTCCAGGTCGACGCCGTGGATGATCTCCACACCGCCGAAGGATTTGCGCACGTCGCGCAGCGTGACGTCGGCCATTCGCGGATCATCCTCCCCTAATTACGATCAAGCTCATCCCTTCACGGCCCCCGCCGTCAGCCCGGAGACGATCTTCCGCTGGAAGATCATGACGAGCACGAGCAGCGGCACCGTCACGATCACCGAGGCTGCCATGATGTTGCCCCAGGGCGATTCGAACTGGCTGTTGCCCGTGATCAGCGCGATCGCGACCGGAACGGTCCGCATCTCGTTGGACAGCGTGAAGGACAGCGCGAACAGGAACTCGTTCCACGCCGCGATGAAGGCGAGCAGACCGGTGGTCACCAGCGCCGGCCCCATCAGCGGCAGGAAGACGCGGGTGATCACGACCCAGGGGCTGGCCCCGTCCACTATGGCGGCCTCCTCCAACTCCTTCGGTAGTTCCCGCATGAAGGTGGTCAGCACCCAGACCGTGAAGGGCAGGGTGAAGATCATGTAGGACAGGATCAGTCCAACCAGGTTGTTGTACAGGCCCAGCCAGCGGATCAGCTCGAACATGCCCGACAGGACTGCGACCTGCGGAAACATCGACACGCTCAGCACCACCATCAGCAGCGTGCCCCGGCCCCGGAACTGGATGCGGCCCAGCGAGTAGGCGGCGGTGACGGCCAGGAACAGCGACAGCACCACGACCGAGACGGACACAACGACCGAATTGAGGATGTTGCGGCCGAAAGGCTGGCCCGTGAAGACGCCGACATAGTTGTCCCAAGCGGGATTTGATGGCCAGAACTCGACCTGGAACAGCCCGGATCCCGCTTTGAGCGAGGACACGATCGCCCAGTAGAATGGGAACACCGTGTAGACGACGATGCAGGCGACCAGCAGATAGAAGAAGAGGCGGCCGATCAATTTCCGGATCCGCATGGCTACTTGCCTCCCTGGTCGAAGTTCACCTTGCCGACGGTGATGTAGATCACGGTGAAGGCGGCGATGATCAGGAACAGGAAGGTCGCGGCGGCCGAGCCATAGCCGACATCCTGGAAGTCCACCAACTGCTGGCGCGCGTAGACCGACATGGACGCGGTCGCCCTACTGTTGCCGGTCAGCACATACATCAGGTCGAAGATCCTGAGCGCGTCCAGCGTCCGGAAGATGATCGCCACCATCAGGGCCGGCTTGATCAAGGGCAGGGTCACCTTGAAGAAGACCTTGACCGGATTGATGCCATCGACCCTGGCCGCCTCATAGACCTCGCCGGGCAGCAACTGGAGGGCGGCCAGGATCAGCAAGGTCATGAAGGGCGTGGTCTTCCAGACATCGACCGCGATCACCGCGTAGATCGACAGGCTGGGATCGGCGATCCAGGCGCGCGGCG
Source organism: Skermanella stibiiresistens SB22 (assembly GCF_000576635.1). Lineage (GTDB taxonomy): Bacteria > Pseudomonadota > Alphaproteobacteria > Azospirillales > Azospirillaceae > Skermanella > Skermanella stibiiresistens. The sequence goes on along the minus strand of NZ_AVFL01000003.1, from coordinate 338,066 downwards.
TGTCGATCAGGCCGACGAACAGGAAGATCTCGTTAATCACGCCATACAGGTCGTGGTACATCCACCCCCACATCTGCGCCGATACGACCGTGGGGATCGCCCAGGGGATCAGCATCGCCGCCCGCAACAAGCCCCGGCCGGGCATGTGGGCGTTCAGCGTCAGGGCGATGATCATGCCCAGCACCGTCTCGACGCTGACGGAGATCACCGCGAAGAACACCGTGTTCCAGACGGCGCGCCACCACTGCGGGTCGATCGCCAGATAGTAGAAGTTCAGGAGGCCTATGAACTCGTGGTATTCGAGGTCGTACAGCGTGGCGTCGGTGAACGAGAAATAGATCGTCCGCGCCAGCGGCCAGCCCGCCACCAGGGCCAGCACCGCCAGCATCGGCGCCAGGAACAGCCAAGCCGCCCGGCGGCGCTGACGGGTCAGCCGCGAGATGCCTGGAGCGGCGGCGACGGTGGCGGGAGTGGCGGTGGCGCCTTCCGTCGGACGTTGGGGGAAACTGGGGGTCACCGATGGCGTCGTCATGGTTTCCCGCCCTCCTACCAGCGCCCGCCGCGGCTGACCCGGTCGAGCGTCCGCTCCAAACCGGCCAGGCTGGTCTTGGCGTCGGTTTCGCCGGACAGCGTCGCGTGAACCGCGTTCCAGAACTCGGCCGAGACTTGGTTATAACGGACGCCGGTCACCCGCGATGGCCGGGCCACCGCGTTGACGAAGGTTTCGTACAAGTCGCCGAAGAAGGGGCTGGCTGCCAGTACCTCCTTGTCCTTGTACAGCGCGTCGATCGTCGGGTTGAAGCCGCCGACGATGGCGCGGCGCTTCTGCTCCTCCCGGCTGGTCAGATAGCGGACAAGATCCGCCGCCTCCTTCGGATGGCGCGAGTACTTGGAGACCGCGAGCTGCCAGCCGCCCAGGGTGGCGGAATGCTTGCCGTCCTCTCCTCCTTTGGGAAGTCGGGCCACCGCGACCTTTCCGCGCACGGGGCTGTCCTCCGCGTTCAGCAAAGGCCAGGCGTAAGGCCAGTTGCGCATGAAGACCGCGTTGGCGGACTGGAAGACGCCACGGCATTCCTCCTCGCTGTAATTGATCACGCCCTGGGGCGACACGTCGTTCACCCAGGACGCGGCCAGCGTGATGGCGTCGGCCGCGCGGGGATTGTTGACGGTGATCTTGCCGTCCGCATCGACGATGGTGCCGGCGTTGAAGCTGTCCAGCCATTCCAGCGCGTTGACCGTTAGGCCCTCGAAGGCGCGTCCCTGGAAGACATAGCCCCACATGCGGTCGTTGCCGGCGGCCCGCTCGCCTTGCTGGATCAGGCGCGCCGTCTCGGTCATCTCGCGCCAGGTGGACGGCACCGGACGATCGTATTTCTCCAGCAGATCCTTGCGGTAATAGAACACCCCGGCGTCGGTGAACCAGGGCATCGCCACCAGACGCCCATTGACGATATCGTTGGTGACCACGGCGGGAAAGTGTTGCTCCAGCGTTTTCGGATCTATGACGTCGGTAAGGTCCATCAGGTGGTTGGCGAGGATGCCTGGCCACACCACATCGATCTGGAAGACGTCGATGTCGGCGGATTTGGCCGCCAGCAACTGCTGGTACAGCGCCAGCCTCTCGTTGCTGTCGTTGGGGGTCGAGACCATCTGGACGCGATGACCGGTGGCTTGGGACCAAGCCTGGACGCCGGTTTCGCAGACCTTGAACTCGATGCCGAGCGAACCGCAGGAAATCGCCACGGTCTTCGCATCCTGCGACCATACCGGGTTGGCCAGGGCGAGGGCCGTCGAAAGAGCCGCGACCGCGACAATTTTCCTCATGGCTGGTCGATCCTCCCTTGTGTCACTTTCAATTTCGGCCTTATGGGCTGGCCGTTTTTCTGGTGATCGTTAGCGGAGTCTTCACTCCTGGGATGCCGATGATTTGACTATCCGGAACGAACCCGTCAGCGGCGGGCAAGTTCCAACCGAGGGACCAACTAGGCGATTGACACTCATTCTCAACTGCTCTAACCATGGAGCATCATTGGCTGGGTTCGAACGATCATGTATGTCTGCATCTGCCACGGATTTACCGAGAAGAAGGTCAAGCAGGCACTCGCCAGCGGCGTTTGCACCACCGCTGGCCTGTTCAACTGCATGGGATGCAAGCCGCAATGCGGCAAATGCGTTCCCTATGTTCGAAAGATGGTCAACGACCATCGCGGCGCCCTGGCCTGCGCGAACACCTGCTCTCCACCGATCGACGAGGAAGCCGCCATCGCGGCCGAGTGAGCCTCCCCAGTTTCAACTTGGCATCGCCGTGTGTGCCACGGCTTGAATTCATGAAATGCCTGAGGGGCGGAAACGTTCCTCGGCGATCCGGTCGGCGGCGAGGTTGGTTGGCACACCCTCCGCATCGGCCCTCTTGAAGATATCCAGCAAGATATCGTGGATCCGATCCACGTGTGCGAAGGCCGCCGCCCGGTCGTAGCCATTAGCGCCGGCCTCGTGGCTGATGTTGATGACGCCACCCCCGTTGATGACGAAGTCGGGGGCGTAGAGGATGCCGCGACGGGCCAATTCCGCCCCGTGACGCGCCTCCGCCAGCTGGTTGTTCGCGGAACCGGCGACGATGGCCGCCCTCAGGCGGGGAAGGGTCCCATCATCGATCACGGCACCCAAGGCGCAGGGAGCGAAGACATCCGCATCGACATCGAAGATCCGCTCGGCCTCGACAGGCGTGGCGCCGAAGCTTACCACCGCCCGCTCGACCGCCTCGGTACGGATATCGCTGACCGAGAGGCGGGCACCCTCGGCGGCGAGTTGCCGGCACAGCTCCCAGCCGACATGGCCGAGCCCCTGGACGCTGACCCGCAACCCGTCCAGGCTGTTCCGCCTCAGCCTGTGCTGGACGGCGGCCTTGATGCCGACGAAGACACCCCGGGCCGTCGCGGGGGAAGGATCGCCACTGCCATCGCGCAAACCGGCCACATGACGCGTGACGCCGCGGATGACCGCCATGTCGTCGACGCTGGTTCCGACATCCTCGGCGATGATGTAGCGGCCGGCGAGCCGGTCGACGGCCCGGCCCATGGCCGCCATCAGGCCGGGCGTCTTGGCCGTCCGCGCGTTTCCAATGATCACGGACTTGCCGCCTCCGAAGGGAAGATCGGCCAGCGCGTTCTTGTAGGTCATGCCCCGCGACAGGCGCAGGGCATCCTCGACGGCCAGATCCTCGCTGGCGTAGTCCCACATGCGGCATCCACCCAACGCCGGTCCCCGCGAGGTGTCGTGGATCGCGATGATCGCCCTCAATCCGGTTTCTGGATCGGATGCGAAAATAATCTGCTCATGCCCATCGAAATCCCGCATTGAAAACACGGCCATGTTGTCCCCTTTCTTGTGCGGCGCAACACTATTTTGGGTGAGGGATTGAAGTCCCTGTCCTTGATGAGTATTGATGCTCTCTTGGAGACAGACAATGAGTTCTCGGAGACCTTATGGAAAAAGCAGTTTAATTATTTACGCCATTAAAGTTTAATGATAAAGGGACTTGAAACGCACAGGGCATGAAACAATCTTGCCGGAAGTTGGTAATCCTCCAATGCGGGAAACAAGATGATCTTCGAAAGGGTTGGTCATGACGGTGATCCGCGCCTGGCCTGGATCGTGCATGATGACGTGTGATTGGTGGAACGATGAGCGGTATTGGTAGGGGGGATCTCATGGCACATCGGAGCAGGGATCGGTTCGATTCCGCGGCGTCGGTCGAGCTCAAGTCGTTGACCGAGCGGATGGACGGGTTGCGCTTGGTGGCGGCACGGGTTTCCGGCGACCAGAAACTGGCTTTGGAGCGCTCCCTCGACAACCTGCGCGGCTTGCGCAATCGCTGCGAGGCGCGCTTGGAAGATGCGCGTCGGGCATCGGAGGATGCATGGTATTTGGTCAGGGTGCACGCGGAATCGGCGCTTGCCCAATTCCGTGGCGGCCTGGAGGCCATCGAGAACCAATACCACCGCATCGCGGCCTGATAAAAATACCCACGAGCGGCTTCAAACCCGGCGTCCTCAGGTTGACGCCGGGTTTTTCATGTCCGCTCGATCGTGTCCGGCCCGGCCCGGCCCGGCCCGGCCCGGCCCGGCCCAGCCCGGCGAGGTCAGCCGGCGCCCAGCCGACGCTCCAGGAAGTCCAGCCGGTCCTGTCCCCAGAAAAGCTCACCGTCCAGGACATAGGTCGGGGCGCCGAACACGCCGACAGCCAGTGCCTCCTCGTTGTAGGCGTCGCGGCGGGCCATGATCTCGTCGCTCCGGGCCCGGTCGATAAGATCCGGAGATGCTCCGTGGCGCGCCAGCAAGCCGCGCAGCGTCGCCGGATCGTCGATCACCCTATCCTCCACCCACAGGGCGTGGCCGAGGGCGGTGCACAGGCCGGGCATATCGGCGCCGGCCTCGTCCGCCGCGATCAGCGTCAGGGCGGCCAGTTCGTCCGGCTGCGGAAAGTTGACCGGCTCGACGATCAGGGGGATGCCGGTGTGCTCGGCCCAGCGCTTCAATTCCATCAGCCGGTACGCTTGACGCTGGGGAGCGCGCTTCCTCACCGGCAATCCGCCCGAGGCCGGGAAGATCCGGCCGTAATCGACCGGCAGGTATCGGATTTCGGCTCCGGCCTTGGCGGCCATCCGGTGGAACCGTTCCGATCCCAGGAAGGTCCAGGGCGACATGGGCGTGAAGTAATAGTCGATCCGTGGCGCCATGAGCGCGTTTCTCCCGCTGTGCTTTCGAGTTTGCTTTCGAGTTTCTAGGGACCCCCGGTCAAGGTGGCCCGTGCGATGGTATGGAAGCTGGTGGCGGGAACGGCAAGTCCCGTCAGCCTGCCACCCAACTTTCCGGCAGCCACGTCGAGCCCGACGATGGCCGGTCCTTCCCGTCCCATCAGGAGCAGGGGCGAGCCGCTGTCGCCGTGGGTGGCGTCGCAGGTGTGCGGCAGCAGGCCGGGTGGTGCCGCACCCGGTTGGGGCGCGCAGCCCTGGTGGATCGACAGGAGATGCGCGCGATCCTGCCCATAGCCTGCGCGGATCAGGGAGGCGTCGGCGGGAAGCGGCTCCTGTCGAATCGGCAGGGGCTCGATCGTCATCGGCTCGGCCAGTTCCACGATCGCCCAATCGGTCTTGAGGTTGGCCGCCTCGAAGGGTGCCGTGTGGTCGTACCCGGCGGCCACCGTCAGCTTGGCGGCGGTGGAATGGGCGAGATAGGCGCCACGCCGGTAGCCGGCCAGGAAATGGATGTCACCCGGACCGATCAGCCGCCCGGTACGCTTGTTGAACAGGCAATGGGCGGCGGTCAGGACGTGGCGCGGGCCGATCAGGGTGCCTGTGCAGAAACCTCCGACCGAGCGGTTGATCCGGCCAATCGCCGCCCATGGCCACTCCTGCGTGTCCAGCGGGGTGCGGTCGTCGCGTCCGAGGATGCCGGGCAGGCGCTCGCGGTCGGCGCTCGTGGCGGCCTCGCCGCGGCCCATCTGGCATGCCAGTAGGGCCGCCGCGGCGATGATGAGGGGCGCGATCATTGGAAGCACCCGCCGAACGATCAAATCCATGCCTTGCAAACGCCTTTACGCTCCTTTACCCCTATTGGCAGAATAACGCGAAAATACCCGAGGGAGGATATCCATGCGTTTCGTAGCCACCGCCACCGCCATCGCTCTCGCTGGCATGCTGTGCTCCGGCGCCGCTTTCGCCAAGACCATCACGATCAAGTTCAGCCACGTCGTGGCCGACGGCACGCCCAAGGGCCAGGGCGCGCTGATGTTCCAGAAGCTCGTCAAGGAGCGGATCGGTGATGACAAGGTCAAGGTCGAGGTTTATCCCAACTCGCAGCTGTTCGGCGACGCGAAGGAGATGGAGGCGCTGGCTCTCGGCGACGTCCAGCTGATCGCTCCCTCGCTGTCCAAGTTCGACAAGTACACCAAGCAGGTCCAGGTGTTCGACCTGCCGTTCCTGTTCGACGACATCAACGCCGTCGATCGATTCCAGGCGAGCCCCGAGGGCAAGAAGCTGCTGACCTCGATGGAGAAGAAGGGCTTCATCGGTCTCGGCTACTGGCACAACGGCATGAAGCAGATCTCTGCCAACAATCCCCTGCGCAAGCCCGAGGACGCGGCGGGTAAGAAGTTCCGCATCCAGGCGTCCGACGTGCTGCTGGAGCAGTTCAAGGCGCTGAACGCCAACCCGCAGAAGATGGCGTTCGCCGAGGTCTACCAGGCGCTCCAGACCGGTGCGATCGACGGTCAGGAGAACACCTGGTCGAACATCTACTCGCAGAAGTTCTTCGAGGTCCAGAAATACATCACCGAGAGCAACCATGGGGCGATCGACTACATGGTCGTCGCCAACACCGATTTCTGGACCGAACTGCCCAAGGACCTGCGCGCCCAGTTGGAGACGATCCTTTCCGAGGTGACGGTGCAGGTCAACAAGATGGCCGAGGAGCTGAACCAGCGCGACCGGCAGCGGATCGCCGAGAGCGGCAACACCGAGATCATCAAGCTGACCAAGGAGGAGGTCGACGCTTGGCGTAAGGCGATGTCCCCCGTCTGGGCGACCTTCGAGAAGGACATCGGCGCCGATCTGATCAAGGCCGCGAGCGCCGCCAACACGTCCAAGTGACGGTTCCGCGAAGCCCGACCCAGACCGACAGGAGCGGAACATCGTGACCCGCGTGATCAACCACCTGGAGGAGGGCTTCATCGCCTTCCTCCTGGCCGCCATGACCATCCTGACCTTCGTTCAGGTCGTCCTCCGCTACGTGTTCAACTCGGGCATCATCTGGGGCGTCGAGGCGACGTCCTACATGTTCGCCTGGATGGTGCTGTTCGGCATGTCCTATGGCGTGCGGGTCCACGCCCATATCGGCATCGACCTGCTGGTCAAGAACCTGCCCGGCGCGACGCGGCGCGTGGCGGGGTTGATCGCGATCGGGCTGTGCGTGCTCTACGCCGGCATCATGGCCTGGGGGTCCTACGCCTATATCAGCCGATTGATCCGGCTTGGCATCGAGGCCGAGGACATTCCGATCGAGCGCTGGATGCTCACGGTCATCCTGCCGATCGGCTTCGCCCTGCTGGGCCTTAGACTGTTGCAGGAGGCCTATGCGATCGTGAGCGGCCGGCGCTCGGGCTTCGAACTGGCCGACGAGGCGGCCGATGTCCTCAAGGAGCAGGGATTGAACGTCAGCTCCACGGATTTGGGTGCCACCGACCTGGATCGGAAATCACGATGACGACGGTATTCCTGTTCATCTCGCTGTTCGCCTTCATGCTGCTGGGCATGCCGATCGCGATCTCGCTGGGCTTGTCGTCGCTGTTGACGATCCTGCTGTTCGCCAACGACAGCATGGCATCGCTGTCCTTGAAGTTCTTCCAGACCTTCGAGCAGTACACCCTGCTGGCGATCCCGTTCTTCATCCTGGCCGGCTCATTCATGACGACCGGCGGCGTCGCCCGCCGCATGATCAACTTCGCCATCGCGGCGGTCGGTCACCTGCACGGTGGGTTGGCGATCGCCTCCGTCCTCGCCTGCATGCTGTTCGCCGCCGTGTCGGGGTCGAGCCCGGCCACCGTCGTGGCGGTCGGCTCCATCGTCATCACCGGCATGGTGCGGACCGGCTACACCAAGGAGTTCGCGGCCGGCGTCATCTGCAACGCCGGAACGCTCGGCATCCTGATCCCGCCGTCGATCGTCATGGTGGTCTACGCCGCCGCAACCGAAAGCTCGATCGGGCGCCTGTTCATGGCGGGCGTCATCCCCGGACTGCTGCTGGGCTTCATGCTGATGGGCGCCATCTACATCGTCGCCCGCTACAAGAAGCTGCCGCGCCAGCCGCGCGCCTCGATGGCGGAACTGGCGCGCACCGGCAAGGAGGCGATCTGGGGCCTGCTGCTGATCGTCATCATCCTGGGCGGCATCTATGGCGGCGTCTTCACGCCGACCGAAGCCGCGGCGGTGGCCGCCATCTATGGTTTCGTGGCGGCCCTGTTCATCTACCGGGACATGGGCTTCAAGGACGTTCCCAAGGTGCTGGTCGACAGCGGCCGCGTGACGATCATGCTGCTGTTCATCATCGCCAACGCCTTCCTGTTCGCCCACGTGCTGACGACGGAACAGATCCCGCAGAACATCGCGCGGAGCATCTCCGAGGCGGGCCTGGAGCCCTGGCAGTTCCTGATCGTCGTCAACATCATCCTGCTGATCGCCGGCAACTTCATGGAACCGTCGGCGATCATCCTGATCCTGGCGCCCATCCTGTTCCCGATCGCGACGCAGCTTGGCATCGATCCGATCCATCTCGGCATCATCATGGTGGTCAACATGGAGATCGGGATGGTGACCCCGCCGGTTGGCCTCAACCTGTTCGTCACATCCGGCATCACGGGGATGAGCATAATGCAGGTGGTCTGGGCCGCCTTGCCCTGGCTCGGCATCCTGTTCGTCTTCCTGATCATCGTGACGTACATCCCCTGGATCTCGCTGGCCCTGCCGGACCTGCTGTTCGGGCAGGCGGTGGTCCAATAGTCCAAAGAGCTAGGAGGTGGTGATCTCGACCGCCACCTCCTCCGGCGCGAACCGCTCCAACCCGCGGGCGCCTTCCTCGGTCAGCCGGTACTTGCCCCGGCTGACCCGCTCGAACCAGCCATAGACGTTGCGCTGGAGGATGCCCGCCGCGTTGGGCGCGTCGCCGTCGCGTCGCAGCGCCGCGACCGCCATGGGACCGTTGATCCTCAGCAGGGTGGCGCAGCGCAACGCTTCCTGGCGGTAGGCGGTCACGATCTTGACCTTTGACGACCCGCCCCGGTTGGGGTCGCCCAGCCGCCGTTCATGCTCCTTCAGAAGCAAGCGCGCGCGCTTGGCGTTGATCCGGGGCCGGTAGGGTGCCGGCTCGACCACCACGTCAACCTGAAAGCCCTTCCGGGCGGCGGGGTCCACCGTCAGCAGGCCCATGCCCAGCATGCGGCAGAGCTTCCGCACGGTCGCGTCGTTGGCGTTGGGACCGGATATTCGCCGGCCGGACGGCTTGGGCACCGCGAGGTAGACCCTGTCGGACAAGGCCAGCCGGTCGATCCCCTGGAGCACCAGCGACAGCGAGAAACGGAGTTTGAGCTCGACCAGCACGGGGGCCTCGCCGGCGCGGACCGCGACCAGATCGCAGCTCCGCACCTCGCCCTTGACGTCATATCCCTGGGCTTCGAGGAAGGCTTTGACCGGATCGTAAAGATCCACTTCGGAAGTGATGGGCAAGGCTTCTTTCCCACTGGTTGCGGACAGCCGGACAGTCGCCCGGCACTGGCGGCGCTGTCAATTCGCTCATGCCGGGACGCGCCCATCCGCAACTTTTCAAGCGCTCAGGCGTTGCCGGACGGATTGGGTTTCCGGGTCGGATCTCCGGATCGCCGCGATTGGGCGTAGGCCGAATACGCCGGTACGGTGGATGCGCGAGTGTGGTATCTGGAACTTTCGAATTTGAACTCCGTCGAACAGGCGGGCAGATCAGCTTCATGATGAACCGTTGAGATCAGAATGCCGGACTCCTCCGCTGAGATAGTGAAATTCCTCCCTTATCTGCGTCGCTACGCTCGCGCTCTTCTGGGCTCGCAAGACCGTGGTGACGAATATGTCCGGGTTTGCCTGGAAGCTTACTTGGCCGAACCCGACCGCATCGACCCCAGCGGCGACGTCCGGCTGGAGCTGTTCGCCCTGTTCCACGAGGTCTGGTCGCTGGTCGACGAGACGTTCCCGGAAGCCGTGCCCGATCTGACCGACGGCAAGACCATCCAGGGAGTGGGGCGCCTGCCGCCGCGCCAGCGTCAAGTCCTGCTACTGATCTCGCTGGAGGGGTTCTCTTTCGACGAGGCGGCCCGCATCCTCAACGCCTCGGTCGAGGAGATCCGCGTCGAGTTGGAGGCCGCCCGCGCCGAGTTGGCCAAGCAGACCTCCGTCCGCGTCCTGATCATCGAGGACGAGCCCCTGATCGCCGAGGATATCGCCGGTCTGGTCACCGACATGGGCCACAAGGTCTGCGGTTCGGCGGCACGGGAGGATGAGGCCCTGCGCCTCGCGCTGGAAACCTCACCGGAACTGATCCTGGCCGACATCCAGCTGAAGGGTGGCGACAGCGGCATCCGGGCGGTGCAGCAGATCCTGCGCTCGACCAGCCTGCCGGTCATCTTCATCACCGGCTTCCCCGAACGCTTGCTGACCGGCGAGCAGCTGGAGCCGGCCTTCCTGATCGCCAAGCCGTTCCAGCCGGAAGTGCTGCGGACAGCGATCGGCCAAGCCCTGGCGGTCCACCCGCCCCAGAAAATGAACTGAAGAGAAGCACGAAAAAATGCCCGACTCTTCTGGCAGCAACCTTCCTGGTCTGCTGAGCCGTTACCAGGACCGTATCCTGACGGACTGGATCGCCGCCCAATCCGATGTCGGCGTGCTGCGCGCCGACCTGATGCGCGAGGCGGAGATCCGGCGGCAATCCCGCAGCTTCCTGACGCATCTGATCGCGGCGACCAAGAACGGCCTGAATTTCGACATCGAGAGCGACCAGTGGCAGGATGTCCGGGACATGCTGACCGAGGTCACCAACTACCGGGTCGATCACGGCTTCACCCCGACCGAGACCGCCACCTTCATCATGGCGCTCAAGCAGCCGATATTCGAATGCCTGCGCGACCAGTTCAAGGATGATCCCAACACCCTGGTCAACGAGGCTTGGTCGGCTACGGTGCTGCTGGACAAGCTGGGGCTCTACACCAACGACATCTATCTGCGTGGCCGCGAGGACATCATCCAGCGCCAGCAGCAGGAGATGCTGGAGCTTTCGACGCCCGTCGTCCAGCTGTGGGACCGCATCGTGGCCTTGCCGCTGATCGGCACGCTCGACAGCTCGCGCGCCCAGATCGTGATGGAGAACCTGCTGGAGGCGGTGGTCGAGAGCAAGGCGGAGATCGTCATCATCGACATCACCGGCGTGCCCACGGTCGACACGCTGGTGGCCCAACACCTGCTGAAGACGGCGGCCGCCGCCAAGCTGATGGGGGCGGAATGCGTCATCAGCGGCATCCGTCCGCAGATCGCGCAGACCATCGTCCATCTGGGCGTCGAACTGCCCCAGGTCGCCACCAAGGCCGACCTGCAAAGCGCGTTCGCCCACGCGCTCAAACGAACCGGCGTCACCTTCTCGAGCCGCTGAGCGCGGCGACCCTCTCGCGGGATCCTCTCGTCATGACGCATTATCTCGAACCGTCCCGCATCCCCATCTTCCAGATCGGCGACTGCCTGCTGCTGACCATCCAGGTCGATCTGGAGGATCGCATGATCATGACGCTGAAGGACGATCTCGCCGAGCGGATCGCCAAGAGCCACGCCAAGGGCGTGCTGATCGACATCTCCGCGCTGGACGTGGTGGACAGCTTCATCGGGCGCATGCTCGCCAACATCTCGGCCATCGCCCGCATCCTCGACGCCTCCACCGTGATCGTCGGCATGCGCCCGGCGGTCGCCATCACGCTGGTCGAACTGGGAATGTCGCTCCAGGGGGTTCGGACCGCCCTGGACGTGGACCGCGGCATGGAATTGATCCGGCGGGACACCAGCGAGGAGGCCGGGCGCCTCCATGAGGCCTGAGCAGGGGAGGCCAACCCGCGGGGGAACGGACCGGGAAAGCGATGGGGCGGACGCCGCCGGTGAGGTGATCCCGATCCATACCGGTGCCGATGTCAGCCGGGTCCGCCGGGTCGCCACCGCCGCGATGGCGACCATCGGGGCGTCCAAGATCGAGACCACCCGCATGGTGACCGCCGCCAGCGAACTGGCGCGCAACACGCTTGAACACGGCGGCGGCGGCGAGATGCGGATCGCCATCGTCGGCCGTATGTCGAAACGCAAGGTGGAGATGACCTTCATCGATCAGGGGCCTGGAATTCCCGATATCCACCGGGCGCTGACTGACGGATACAGCACGGGCGGCGGGCTGGGACTGGGCCTGAGCGGCGCCAAACGCCTGTGCAAGGAGTTCGAGATCAAATCGGCTCCAGGCGAGGGAACCATAGTGAAAGTCGCGTCATGGACGGAACGGCCGTAGTTTCGGTTCCCATCCGGGAACAGACACAGGTCGCCGAGGCGCGCCGCAAGGCGGTGCAACTGGCGACCGGGGTGGGACTGGGCGAGAAGGAGAGCGCCAAGCTGGCCCTGGTCGTGACCGAGGCCGCCACCAACATCCTGCGCCATGGCGGTGGTGGGGAGATCCTGCTCGACGCGCATTCGGCGGGCGAGGATGGCGAGGTCACGGTGGTGGCGCTCGATTCCGGGCCGGGGATGGCGAATATCCAGGACTGCCTGCGGGATGGCGTCACCACCAGCGGCGACAGTCCCGGAACCGGGTTGGGCGCGATGCAGCGCCAGTCGGACCATTTCGACGTCTATTCCAAACCGGGCAAGGGCACCGTCATCATCTGCGGTATCGGCACGGCGGGACGCCAATCGCCGCTGGAGCTTCCCGGTTTGGTCACGCCCGGCCTGAGCATTGGGGTGGTCTGCCTGCCCCGCATCGGCGAGGTGGTCAGTGGGGATGGCTGGTCTGTCCGGGTGACCGATCGCGGCGCCACGCTGTTGTTGATGTGCGACGGTCTCGGACACGGGCTCGGGGCGGCGGACGCGGCGGACGCCGCCCGGGTCGGCTTCAGGCAATCGAAGGCGTTGACGCCGGAACCGTTGATGGATGACCTGCACCGCGCGCTGCGCGGCACCCGCGGCGCCGCGATCGCCGTCGTGCGGATCGATCCGGCGGAACGGCGGCTGCGCTTCGCCGGGGTCGGCAATATCGCGGGGTTCTTCCGCTGGCGCGATGGCCAAACCCGAACGGTGTCGCAAAACGGCGTCGTCGGGCATAATATGTCAAAACCGAAGGAATACGAGTATGTCTATGGCGGCGATCTGCTGGCGGTTTTCCATTCCGACGGTCTGAGCACCAAATGGGATATCGACAGCTACCCGGGTCTGGCGACAAGACACCCGATGATGATCGCGGCCGTGTTGTACCGCGATTTCAAACGGGTTCGGGACGACAACCTGATCGTCGTGCTGAAGACCAGCGCATCCTGAGCTGGCCGCTCTTCACCGTCCACATCCGCCATGACCGGGACATCGTCCATGCCCGGCAACGGGCGCGGCTGGTCGCCGACCGGCTGGGTTTCGAGGTGCCGGACCAGACCCGCATCGCCACGGCGGTGTCGGAGGTCTGCCGCAACGCCTACGCCTATGCCGGCGGCGGCAAGGCGGAGTTCCGCCTCCAGGAGACCGGCTCCAGGGTGGCGCTGGTCGTCGAGGTCGTGGACCAGGGCCCGGGCATCTCCGAGCTGGAGGACATCCTGGCCGGGCGCTACCGCTCGCGCACCGGCATGGGCCTGGGCCTGCTCGGCGCCCAGCGGCTGATGGACCGGCTGGAGATCGACACCTCGCCGGGAGGAACGTCGGTCAAGCTGACCCGGGTGTCGGCGAAGCCGTTGGACATGCCGGCTCAGGAGTTCATCGGCAAGCTGATGGACGAATTGGCCCGGCAGCAGCCGCTCGATCCGGTCGAGGAGGTCCAACGCCAGAACCAGGAGCTTCTCAGCAGCCTGAACGACCTGCGCCAGCGCGAGGAGGAGTTGCTGGAGGCGAACGCGGCGCTGCGCGCCAGCGTGGTCGAGAAGGAGGTCCTGCTGAAGGAGGTCTATCACCGGGTCAAGAACAACCTCCAGATCATCTCCAGCCTGGTCAGCCTGAAGGCGCGGAAGTCGAACAATCCCCTGGTCCGGCAGGAACTGGATGATGTCCGCAGCCGCATCCACTCCCTCAGCATCGTCCACGAGAAGCTGTACCAATCCGACGACCTTGCCAGGGTCGATCTGTCCGGCTATGTCCGCGACCTGTGCGCCCATCTGCGCACCTCGTTCACGGCGCGAGGCGACGGTCCGGAACTGGTGGTCGAGACCGAACAGGTGGCGCTGGGGCTCGACATGGCGATCCAGCTTGGCCTGCTGATCAACGAGATCGTGACCAACGCCTTCAAGCACGCCTTCCCCGACGGCGCGCGCGGCGAGATCCGCGTGTCGCTCCAGGTCATGCCCAATGAGCGGCTGCGGCTGGAGGTCAGGGACAACGGCAAGGGCATGCCGGAGGAGGCGACCGACAGCCTCGGCATGAACCTGATCCGCGCGCTGGCGACGCGGGTGGAGGGCGTGCTGGAGATCGGCGGCGGCGCGGACGGCGGTAGGGGTACGACGGTGACCGTGACGATGCCGCTGCATGGCGATTAGCGCCAGGGCTTTTCAGTTGGCTCATAGTGGCATGGTTGCCGGCAACCGTAGGTCGGGTAGAGCGCGGCGGCACCCGACAAGCAGGCGCGTCGGGAGTAGTGTCGGCTGCCGCTGCGCTACAGTCGACCTACGATCCACATCTAAGCGTGCTCCCTTAGGCCGATGATCGCGGCGAAGCCTGGCGTTCGATGGTCAGGCGGTAGCGGAAGGCGTCGCCGCGGTAGAACAGGTATTCGAAGTCGAGGGGATGGCCGTCGCGGGTGTAGGTCAGCCGCTCGATCCGGAGCAGCGGCGCGCCGCGCGGGATCTTGAGGTGCTGCGCCAGATAGTCGTCGGCGCCGGTCGCCTCGATCGCCAGTTCCGCGTTGCCCAGCGCCAAACCCAGGTCGTTCTCCAGGATCAGGAAGATGTCGCGGGTGGCGAGATCGGCCTTGGCGAGCCGGTGGCCGATCTTGAGTGGGACATAGGTGATGTCGACCGAGATCGGCGAGCGGTTGAGGAAGCGCAGCCGCTTGATCTCGACCACCGGGGTGCCGGCCGGCAGCCGAAGCTTGTCGGAGACGATGGCGTCGGCTGGGATCTCCCGCAGGTCCAGGACTTGGTTGACGGTTTCGTGCCCCGCCTCGGCCATGGCCTCCGCGAAGCCTTGGAGGCTGGATAACCCCTGATCGGCCTTGGGCTTGGAGACGAACGATCCCTTTCCGTGGATCGTGAAGATCAGGCCTTCCTTGTGCAACTCGCTCAGCGCTTGGCGGACCGTGATCCGGCTGACCGAGAAGCGTTCCCGCAAGTTGCTTTCCGACGGCAGCCGGTCGAAAGGCTTCAACTCGCCGCTCAGGATGGCGTTCCGGATCTCATCCTTGATGTGGATGTAAAGCGCGGTCGGGAATGCCTCTGCGGAAGTCATCGTGCCCAACTCCTGGTCGTTAAATGCCTATTCTTTAAACTTGCACTAACATGTCATGACGAGTTAGTTTTGTCACGCTGAAAGACAGCGCGACAGCTCGGATCGAACCGTCCAAACGGCACCGGGCCCACCTCCCAAATACCGCCGCCTTGACCGCCCGAACGGCGTCATGGGCGCGGGACGGACCGAGGAGACCACGCATGACGATATCCCTAGCACAGTCGGACCTAGCACAGTCGGGACTAGCACAGGTCGGCCGAACGCTTTTGTCCATAGGCGGCGTCGTGGCCGTCTGGTGGCTGATCGCCGCATCGGGACTGGTGAACCCCGATCTGTTCCCGACGCCCGACGCGGTCTGGCTGGCCGCCATGGACCTGTACCAGGAAGGCATCCTTCTCAGCGACATGGGCACCTCGCTGACCCGGGCGGCGATCGGTTTCCTGATCGGAGCCATCGGTGGCGTGCTGGTGGGATTGTTGACGGCGCGGACCCGCGTCATCGGCTTCGCGCTCAACCCGCTGCTGACCCTGCTGCGCCCGATCCCGGCGATAGCGCTGGTCCCGCTGGCGATCGTCTGGTTCGGCATCGGCGAGGGCTCCAAGTATTTCGTCATCGCCTACACGGTCTTCCTCGCGGTTTGGCTCAACACCCACCACGGCACCTCCAGCGTGGCGAACACCTATATCCGGGCGTCCCGCTCGCTGGGCGCCAGCACGCCGCGCGAGTTCTTCGAGGTGGTGGTTCCGGCCGCGGCGCCGCACATCGTCGCCGGTCTCCGCATGGGTGCCGCACTCGCCTTCCTCAGCCTGGTCGCCGCCGAACTGTCCGGCGCCTCGTCCGGTATCGGGTTCCGCATCCAGGAGGCCCGCCAGTTCATCCAGACCGACCGCATGTTCGTGGGATTGATCGAGCTGGGCCTGCTGGGCGCCGCCCTCGACCTGTTCTTCGTCTCGCTGAGCCGCCGGCTCGTCCACTGGGAGCACCTGTGATCATGGCCGCCAACCTCCATGACATCGCGACCTCCGGGGAGGTCGTCATCCAGGGCGCCACTATCCACTACCAGGGGCCGAACGGTCCGGTCCAGGTGTTGAGCGCCACCGACCTGACGCTGTCGTCCGGTTCGTTCACGGCCCTGATCGGTCCGTCCGGCTGCGGCAAGTCGACCTTGCTGAATGCCATCGCGGGCTTCGTGCGGCCAT
Source organism: Skermanella stibiiresistens SB22 (assembly GCF_000576635.1). Lineage (GTDB taxonomy): Bacteria > Pseudomonadota > Alphaproteobacteria > Azospirillales > Azospirillaceae > Skermanella > Skermanella stibiiresistens. Next base: position 321,632 of record NZ_AVFL01000003.1, on the reverse strand, counting down.
CGGGCGGCACCATCCGGGTCGACGGCCGCCCGGTCACCGGACCCAGCCCGGAGGTCGGCGTCGTGTTCCAGCAATACGCGCTGTTTCCCTGGTTCACCGCGCGCGGCAACATCGAGTTCGCGCTCAAGCGCTTCGGCCTGTCGCGCGCCGAGCGGCGCGAGGCCGCCTTGGAGGCGCTGGCGGAGGTGGGGCTCCACGGCAGGGCGGAAACCTATCCGGGCCAACTGTCCGGCGGCATGAAGCAGCGGGTGGCGCTGGCGCGCACGCTGGCGTCGAAGCCGAAGGTCCTGCTGATGGACGAGCCGTTCGGCGCCCTGGACGCCCAAACCCGCGTGTCGATGCACGAGCTTCTGCTGCGCGTGATGGACGCGCACCGCTCGACAGTCCTATTCGTCACCCATGATGTCGACGAGGGATTGGTGCTGGCCGACAGGGCGCATGTGATGTCCGCGACGCCCGGCAGGATCATCGACACCCTGGAATTGGGCGAGCGGCGAAACCGCTCGGTCGACAAGGTCGACACGGCCTACATCGCCAACCGCAACCGGATCATGGGCCTGCTGCGCCATCGCGAGGACGAGCCGGCCGCGGCGCTTCCCCGGCGCGCCACCGCCTGAACCCCACCGCCTGAATTCCAGCCGTTCAGAGATCGAAGGACACACCCGATGCATAGCCTGATCCGGCGATTTCTCGCCGCCGCCATCCTCATCGCGCCGACCTTGGCCCACGCCGCCGAGCCGCGCCAGCTCGTGATCGGCGGCGGCCCGATCGCCGAGGTGCCGCAATTCACCGTGGCGCTCGACCGCCAGCTTTTCCAGGAACAGGGCCTGACGGTCCAGGTGCTGCCGTTCGCGTCGGGCCGCGAGGGTTTCGAGGCGTTGATCGGCGGGCAGCTCGATCTCGTCATCATGGCCGAGTTTCCGGCCGTGGTCGGCGCCATGAGGAAGCAGGACTTCGGCATCGTGGCGCGGATCTCCCGCTACGACGCCAACCGCGTGATCACCAAGGGCGCTACCAAACCGGAGTCGATCAAGGACTTGGCGGGTCGCAAGATCGGCGTCACGGTCGGTACCAACGCGCATTTCATGCTGACCCAGGAAATGAAGAAAGCCGGCGTCACCGCCGAGATCGTCAATGTCGGTCCGCCCGACCTGATCCCGGCCCTGGTGCGCGGTGACATCGACGCGGCGGCGCCATTCCCGTCCTTCTACGCCGGGGCCAAGCGGACGCTGGGTGACCAGTACCAGGAGATCATGGCGACGAGCTACGGGACCAATTTCGTTCTGGCGGCGACCCGGAAGCTGATCGACGGCGATCCCGCCGCGATCGGGAAGGTGCTGACGGCGTTGCTCAAGGCCGAGGCGTCGATCGAGGCCGATCCCGCCGCCGCGAAGGAGACCGTCGCGCGTGTCGCCGGCCGGGTGCTGTCGCCGGCGGCCATCGCGGCGAGCTGGCCGGAATACCAATACCGTGTCAGCCTCAACGACGAACTGCTCGACCTGCTGGTCCAGGAGGGCGAATGGATCGCGGAGCGGCGCATGATCAAGAATGTCGAGCCGACCCGGGAGCTTTTCCGCGGCGCGCTCGCCACCGGCCCGCTGGCCGCGGTGGCGCCGGACCGGGTGTCGCTCAAGTGACGCCGGTTTCCGTGACGCCGGAACACCTCGCGGCCGCGCGCCTACTGCTGGTGCCGGACCAGGTCATGCTGCGGGCCGGGCCGGTCGCTGGTCACGCCATCCTGGTGGCGGAGGGCCGCTTCGCCGATGTCGGTCGCGCGGCGGATCTGACCGCGCGCCATCCGGACGCCACCCGGGTCGATCTGCCGGGCGCCGTCGTGATGCCGGGCTTCATCGACGCGCACCACCACCTGACGCAGTCCTTCGGCAAGGCACTGGCGTTCGGCGAGCCGTCCGAGATCTTCCGCCGGGTCTGGGTGCCGCTGGAGGGTGCCCTGGACGCCGAGATGCTGCATCTGGCCGGCAAGTTGGCGGCGCTGGAATCGCTGCGCGGCGGCTTCACCACCGTGGTGGACGCGGGAACCCGTGCCGATGGTGGGCTGGAACCGCTCGCCGAAGCGGTCACCGAGGCGGGTCTGCGATGCGTCCTCGGCCTGATCTGCAACGACTTGGGTGGCGCCGCCCGGACCGACGACCGCGCCACCATCCTGGCACGCGCCGAGGCGCATCTCGCCGGCTGGTCCGACAATGACCTGATCCACCCTTCGCTGGCGATCTCCATCCCGGAGGTGGCGTCCGACGACATGCTGCGCACCGTGGCGGCCCTGTGCGGCGAGGCGGGCTCCATCTTCCAGACCCATGTCAACGAGCATCTGGTGGCTGTGGAACGTTCCCTGGTGGCGCGGGGGCAACGGCCCCTGGAACATCTCCACGCGGTCGGGGCGCTTGGTCCCCAGACCGTGATCGCGCACGGCACTCTGGTCACGCCGCACGAGCTGACCCTGCTGCGCGATACCGGCACCGCCGTCGCCTATAATCCGGTCGCGACGCAGTGGAAGGGCAACGCGGTGGCTCCGGCGACCCTGATGCACGCGCTGGGCATCCGTTTCGGCCTGGGCACCGACGGGACGCGCAGCGACGCCTTCCGGCTGCTTGACGCGGCGGAGGCGACCCAGCGGCTGGCCTTCGGTTTGGAGACCGGCGACTTCTCCTGCGGTGGCGGCTGGCCCTGGCTTGACCACGCCACCACCGGAGGTGCCGAGGCGGTCGGCCTGGGGGCGGTGACTGGCGAGATCGCCGTGGGCAAGGCGGCGGATTTCCTGATCGTCGACATCGACGTGCCGGAACTGGTCCCATCGCGCGACCTCGTCTGGGAGCTGACCCGGCTTGGCAACCGCGACCAGATCACCGCCGTGTTCGTCGCCGGGCGGCTGCGGCTGTGGCAGGGTTGGCCGGTCGATTGGGACGGCAGGGCCCTGGTGCGCGAGGTCGCGCGCCGGGCCGAGGCGGCCATCGCGGCGGCCCCCATCCAGAAGATCCACCCGTCCTCGACCGAGCACCGCGCCCGTCACGCGGGTGACGCCTCATGACGCTGGGCGCGTTCGCGATCATCGCCGCGGCGGTCGTGCTGGCGGCTTTCGTGCAGGGCATGATCGGGGTGGGGTTCGCGCTGATCCTGGTGCCCGTGGTGGCGCTGGTCGATCCAACCCTGCTGCCGTCGCTCGTGCTGGCGCTGATGATCCCGCTGAACATCTACGTCCTGTGGCGGGAGCGAGCATCCCTGGACTGGCGGGGAACGGGATGGATCACGGCGGGGCGTCTGGTCGGCACCTTCGGCGGGCTGGCGGTGCTGCTCGTGCTGGTGCCCTGGCAACTCGACATGCTGGTCGGCGCCTTGACGATCGCGGCGGTGCTGGTGACGCTGGCGATGCCGGTCTTCACCTTGCGTCCGGTCAACTTCCTCGGCGCCGGCCTCGTCAGCGGCATCACCGAAACCGCCACGGGGATCGGTGGTCCGCCGCTGGCGCTGCTCTACCAGCACCAATCCGGTCCGGTGCTGCGCGCCACCCTGGCGGCCTGCTTCCTGGTCGGGCAGATCTTCTCGCTGATCGCCCTGGTGGCGGTCGGGCAGGTGGCGCCGTCCCAGCTCTCCGCGGCGTTGCTCCTGATCCCCGCGCTGGCCGGCGGCGCCTGCCTCAGCCACCTGTCGCACCACTTGGCCAATGGCGCTTTGTTGCGCCGGCTGGTTCAGGCCTTCGCGGTGATCTCGGGGCTGGTCCTGATCGCGCGGAGCCTGGGGGCGGCCTAGGGTGGTAATCCGCACGAGCGGTCCGCGCGCGAAAAACTGTCACGCATGATCGTTAGCTTCCGCCATCCCTAGAAAAACGGAACGGGAGCATCCGCGACATGTCCAAATTCGAAACGACCCAGCGCTGGGTCTCGCGCCGATCCTTCCTGTACAACAGCGCGCTGGCCGGTGGCGGCTTGCTGGTCGCGGCGTCGTCGGCTGGACGGGCGCTGGCCCAGGCGCCGGCCATCATCACGGCGGACAGCAGGCGCATCGCGGTCCCTTACGGCGTTCAGGCCGGGGACATCACGGCGGGCCGGGCGATCGTCTGGAGCCGCGCCGACCGCGCGGCCCGAATGATCGTGGAGGTCGCGACCACCGAGAGCTTCAAGAACGCCAAGCGGATCAGTGGACCGGTCGCGGTCGCCGACACCGACTACACCGCGCGGATCGACCTGTCGGGTTTGCCCGAAGGCCAGCGGCTGTTCTACCGCGTCAGCTTCCAGGACCTGTCCGACCTCAAGAGCTTCAGCCAGCCGATCACCGGCCAATTCCGCACGCCGGCCGCCGACGGCACCGCCCGCTTCGTGTGGTCGGGCGACACGGCGGGGCAGGGCTATGGCATCAACCCCGATTTCGGCGGCATGCGGATCTACGAGGCGATGCGGAAGGTGGAGCCGCATTTCTTCATCCATTCCGGCGACACGATCTACGCCGACGGCCCGATCCCGGAAACCAAGGAAACGCCCCAAGGCGTCTGGCGGAACCTGACGACCGAGGCGAAGTCCAAGGTCGCCGAGACGCTGGAGGATTTCCGGGGCGCCCACGCCTATAACCTGATGGACGAAAACCTGCGGCGCTTCAACGCCGAGGTGCCGATGTACGCCCAGTGGGACGACCACGAAACCACCAACAATTGGTACTGGGAAAAGCGCATGGACGCCGACCAGCGCTACAAGGAGAAGAGCGTCGCGGTTATGGCGGCCAATGGCACGCGGGCCTTCATGGAATACATGCCGATTCGGCAGGACGCGACAAATCGTGACCGAATCTATTCCAAGTTCTCGCACGGCCGGCATCTGGACGTGTTCCGCCTGGACATGCGCAGCTATCGGGCGGCCAACAGCGCCAACACCCAGGCCGAACAGGGACCGGAGACCACCTTCCTGGGGGCGGAGCAGATCCGCTGGCTGAAACAGGAACTGCTGGCGTCGGACGCGACCTGGAAGGTGATCGCCGCCGACATGCCGATCGGCCTGATCGTCTACGACAACGGCACCGCCAAGACCGGCTCCGAAGCCATCGCCCAGGGCAACGGCCCGGCCTTGGGCCGCGAGCTGGAGATCGCCGACCTGCTGAGCTTCATCCGGCGCAACAACATCCGCAACACGGTGTGGCTGACCGCCGACGTCCACTACACCGCCGCCCACTACTACGATCCGAACAAGGCCAAGTTCCAGGACTTCGAACCGTTCTGGGAGTTCGTCTCCGGCCCGCTCAACGCCGGCACCTTCGGCCCGAACGAGCTTGACGACACGTTCGGGCCGCAGCTGATGTACGTCAAGGCGCCGCCGGACGGGCAGACCAACCTGGCTCCGTCGGCCGGGATGCAGTTCTTCGGTCAGGTCGACATCGACGCCGACGGCGTCATGCTGGTGACGCTGAAGGACCTGGACGGCCAGAGCCTCTACACCAAGGAACTGACGCCGGTGGCGTGACGCCCTCGGCGTTTCACGACGGCCTCGGGTGAAGGACGCGGTCAGGGAAATTGTCTCCCTGGCCGCGTCGTTGGGCTTTGGGTTGTCAGATTGTGGTCAGGCTGCGCGGCGATGGTGGGGACGCTTAGTCCTCTTCATGCCGGGAATAATCATGAGCGTGTTCCGCGCCGCAGCCATCCTGGGACTGTCCGTCCTGGTCTCCAGTTCCGTTCTGATCCCCACGTCCTCGCGGGCCCTGCAAGCGCCAAAGGCGGCGCTCGACTTCACCGTGCTCAGGAACGGCGACGAGGTCGGCACGCAAAAATTCCGGTTCCAGCCTGCCGCCGAGGGGCTGAACGTCGCCGTCGACACCAACATCGTGGTCAAGTTCGCGCTCATCCCGGTCTACCGGTTCGAGCATCACGCCGAGGAGGTCTGGCGCGGTGATCAACTGGTGTCGCTGGTGTCGTCGACCAACGACGATGGCACCCGCCACACCCTCAAGGTCACCGCCGGCGCGTCCCAGCTCGACATCGAGGGCGACGGCAAGACCTCGCGGATGCCGGGTGCCAGCATTCCCGCGAGCCTGTGGAACCCCGCGACCGTGTCCCAATCCACCCTGCTGAACACGCTGGTCGGCGACGCCATGGCGGTGCGGCTGATCGACATGGGCGAGGAGGTGGTCAGCGTCCACGGCGCGAAGCGGCCGGCCCGGCATTACGCCATGACCGGCGATCTGGCGCGCGAGCTTTGGTACGACGCGGCCGGCTCACTTGTGAAGGTGCGTTTCAAGGCCAAGGACGATTCCGACATCCAATACGTCCTCAACTGATGGACCGGGTCAATGGCATGCCGATGCTTCTCCCGTTGGTCGAGGAAAACGACCGCGGGATGGAAGCCCGTAAGGTTGGCGTCAGGTGGTTCGAGCAGGATGCCTCCATCGATGGAGGTGGTGAATGATTTTCATAGTGGCCGACCGCGAGCATCCTGAACGGGACCGGCTCGAACGAACCGTCCGGTCGGTATTCCTAGCCGAGTATGGCGCCCATGTTCCCTCGTTCCCGAACCGCTTGGTCGCGGCACTCTCCGACGATGGCCAACCGCAGGCGGTCGCCGGCCTGCGCTTCGCCGAGGACGGCTTCTTCTCGGAAACCTACCTGGAAGACACCGCCGAACGGGTACTTGGCCGGGTGCTCGGGCGGATCGTGCGCCGCGACGAGATCGTGGAGTTCTCCAGCCTCGCCGCCGTGCGGTCGGGGGCCGCGATGCCGCTTGTCGGAGCGGCGATCCGACTATGCCTCGAAGCGGGCGCCGGTTTCGGCATGTTCACCGCGACCCATCGATTGCGCGCCCTGCTGCGCCGCTTCGGGTTGGTGACGGTCGATCTCGGCCCCGCCGCGCCGGAGAGGGTCGCCGACGCCAGCGTCTGGGGCCGCTACTACCTGCATGATCCCCGCATCCTGGTGGTCTCCGCCGACACCTTGCCATCCGCTTGCCTGCCGCCGGCGATCCCTTCCCTGGATGTCCCCAAACTGGAAATCCGTCATGCGTGAGGTCCTGAACGCCATCCGCGCGACCGCCGCGCGGGATCCCGACCGGATCGCGGTGACCCATGGGGACGCCGCCATCACCTATGGCGACCTGGCGGTCTCGATCGCCAGCGTCGCCGGCGCTCTGATCGACAGCCCGGCGATCGTCGGGACACTGATGCCGCGCGGCATCCCCGCCATCGTCATCGACTTGGCCCTGGCCTCGCTGGGCCGGACCATCGTTCCACTGCCGGAATTCTTCTCGGTCGAGCAATGGCGCCACATCGCCGCCGACGCCGCGGTGGGCGCCGTGGTGTCGGTGGCGCCCCTGGATGGGCGGGCCCGGGAGCTCGGCCTGCCGGTTCTCTTGGCCGGAGACCATGATGGGCCGGCCGTGATCGAGAACCACCCCAGCCGCAGGGTGATCTACACGTCCGGTACGACCGGCAAGCCCAAGGGCGTCGTGCTGGAGGAAACCGCCCTGTCCGCCAGCCTGACCGGGTTGGAGCGGGCGGTGCTCCCGGAAGCCGCGGACATCCACCTGTCGGTGCTGCCGTTCTCGCTGCTGCTGGAACAGTTGGCGGGCATCCTGCTGCCCCTCAAGGCCGGTGCCCGGATCCACATCGTCGACCAGCCCCAACTGGCCCCGGTGGAGGCCGAGCGGGTCCGGCCGACCACCACGGTGCTGGTGCCGGACCTGCTGGCGGGCTGGGCCGGATGGCTGCGACAGACGGGACGGAAGGCTCCAGGCTCGCTGCGCTTCGTCGCGGCCGGTGGCGCCCCGGTCGGAACCGGATTGGCCGACCTGGCCTGGAGCGTTGGCCTGCCGGTCCACGAGGGCTATGGCTTGTCGGAATGCTGCTCGGTGGTCGCGGTCAACCGTCCCGGCCAGCGCCGGGCCCGGACCGTCGGCCGCCCGCTCGACGGTGTCACCGTCACCATCGATGACGGCGAGATCGTCGTCAGCGGCCCGACCGTCATGAGCGGCTATCTGGGCGGCGCCTCGGCCGGCGGCGTCTGGCGGACGGGTGATCTCGGCCGGCTGGACGCCAACGGCGATCTGGTGGTGTTCGGCCGCAAGGACGATGTGGTGGTCACCGCCAATGGCCGCAACATCCATCCCGAATGGATAGAGCCCATGCTGCTGGCCGACCCCGGCATCCGCCGCGCCGCCATCATCGCCGGCCGATTGGGTGTCAGGGCGGTGCTGGTGACCGCGGATGGTGCGACCTCGCCGGACGGGTGGCTGGCGCGGACGCGGGACTTGACCGCATCCGCCCCCGATTACGCCAAACCCGCCGAGGTGACGCTGATCTCCCCGGAGCGGGCCCAATCCCATGATCTCTTCACTCCGGATGGCCGCCCCCGGCGGCGGCGCATCGCGCGGTTTCTCTCAGAGGCGAGCATGAAATTCCACGACACCCTGATCCAGGCGACCACGCCGGAACGCCAAAACTTCATGTCCATCCCGGTGATCGCCGAGGCCGTCGCCCACGGCGTCGACATGTCGCTGTACCTGGCCTTCCTCAACAGCGCCTATCACCATGTCCGCCACACCGTCCCGCTGCTGCGGACCGCGTTGGCCGCCTGCGGACCGGAGGACGCCGCCCTGGCCGAGGGGTTGCGGGCCTATATCGACGAGGAGACCGGCCACGAGGAATGGATCCTGAACGACATCGAGGCGCTTGGCGGTGATGGCGAGGCCTCGCGCCACGCCCGGCCACCGCGCGCGGTGCGGGTCATGGTCTCGTACGGCTACCGGCTGATCGAGGAGGAGGGACCCCATGCGCTGCTCGGCATGGTCCATGTGCTGGAGGGCATGTCGGTCGCCTTGGCCGTCGCCGCCGCCGAGGCGATCAAGGCCCGCCTGGCGCCAGCCGGGGAGGGTGGCTTCAGCTATCTGATGTCACATGGCGGGCTGGATGTCGGTCATGTCGACGACTTCGCGCGGTTGCTCGACGCCATCGACGAACCGCGCCACCGCGCCACCGTCATCGCCGCCGCCAAGGACTTCTACGTCCTGTACGGCGACGTTTTCCGGGAGATAGCGGCGGCGCGGCCGGGTGAGGCTTCCCATGCGGCTTGATGGCGCGGTCGCCTTGGTGACGGGGGCGGGTTCGGGGATCGGCAGGGCCATCGCGGTCGAATTGTCGCGGCGCGGCGCGATCCCGATCCTGCTGGGACGCGATGTCGCGGCCTTGGAGGGAACGCGCGCCGGTTTGGCCGATCCGGCGCGGGGCGGCGTGCTGCGGCTGGACTTGGCCGATCCGGGGTCGCGCGCCGGGATCGTGGCGAGCGTGATGGGAATGGCGGATCGGCTGGACCTGCTGGTCAACAACGCCGGCGTCGTCGAGGCCGGTCCCGTCGAGGATCAGGACGAGGAGGTCTGGCGCCGCATGATCGAGGTCAACCTGCTGGCCCCGATGAGCCTGACGCGGCATCTGCTGCCGTCGCTGAGGGCGTCGGGGCAGGGCCGGGTGGTCAATATCGGCTCGATGTTCGGCGACATCGCGTTTCCCTACTTCGCGGCCTATTCCGCCACCAAGTTCGGCCTGCGCGGGTGGTCGGAGGCCCTTCGCCGCGAGCTGGCGGATCAGGGGGTCGGCGTCACCTACTGCGCGCCGCGCGGCACCAGGACCGCCGCCGCCGAGGGCTTCGCGCGCTATGTCCAGGCGTTCTCGATGCGGCTCGATCCTCCGGAGACGGTGGCGAAGCGGATCGTGGCCGGCATCGCCGCCGATGCGCGGGACGTCTATCCCCAGGGGCCGGAACGGCTGTTCCTCCTGGCCCAGCGCCTGTTCCCCAAGGGTGTCGACGGCGGTCTGCGCCGCCAGACGATCGCCGCCGCGAAGCCCTAGGCTCCGAGTAAAGTCACCGGCTGGAAGGCTCCAATTCGAAAGGTGGTTCTTCCGTGCCGGTGAGCCCGACAGGTGCGGTTTGAGGAGCCTCGTGCGTGCTGGTCGTTTCCACCGGCGTTGCGCGGGGCTCACGCTTGAGCGGCTTGGGAGGAGGTTCGGAAAATTCGACGACTTTCTTACCGTCGAATACATGGAGGTCCGGCTTCATGAGGGCGTCCCTGATGGATTCCCATCGGTACAGCAACATGGCGGCTCGCTGATGCAAACATATCCTCATGACTTCGGTCGTGCAGATGACAACTGGAAAGCCGAGGCTGCGCCATGAAGCAATCTTAGCGGAGTTGTCCTTGAACTGATGGTCGCCGCTTAGGATTGACCATCCATGCTCTTTCGCCTTCCTCTTCCAATCCTCTCGGGATCGCTCCGCGAAATATTCGACGTTCACGTGGGAGATGACGTCTTTGGAGAACCGCGACCGCAAGATTGGCGTCAAGCCCGATGCCAAATCCTGTGGGAGGAATTCATCCAATAGAAAGTTCACGCTTGCTTTCTCTGCTTCTTCACGAGCGATAACTCGAACCCGGCCGCCAAGCGCGCGATTTGGAGAGGCACGTGGAATTGCATGGCGGCGGCTTCCACTCCATCCGCTTCGACCGCCAAAGCGAGAGCGGATGTTGGGATGAGTTCCTTGGAGATCACAGGCTCACCAAAGGAAAGCAAGGGCGAAACGGTGATCTCGTTTTCCCAACCTTTCGGAATCCAACTATGCGGCAGGTCCGACGAGCCATAGTCGAGATCGATCAGTTCGGGCTGGATCACCTCGGCCATCAGACATTGCTGGGTCGCCGCGTCCACGAGGACCCCTTCATCCTTGATCTCCACCGCCAATGACGTGGGTATCAGGCGTGGAGCGAATTTCTTGTTGACCAAATAATGTGGCATGCCTTGGGTGAGATTACGCCACCCCTTGATGCAGGCGCGAATTTTGGGTCGCTTGATCCGGCCATTCTCGATCATGGCTCGGATGATCTTCAGTTCCATCAAGTCGAGGAATGAGACCGAGGCATCCTCCCTCGGATCGTCGATCGTCGGACGCCAAATCGGCGCTATCTCGCGGCTGATGCCATTGACGACCCGACGCTGAGGCATCATCCAGCTTCGAAGCTGTCGAGACGACAAGCCGAGCAGCCCCGCGGCCCTTGGAACGCTGTAAATTCGTCGTTCCAGAAGCGAGTGGTCGATGCTTGTCATGGTTCCTTTCCGGCGAAAGTCGCGGTTACGGCTCACATGCGCGAAAACCTGTCACCCTTGTTCACAACTTATTTCCGGAAGTGAATTGTGTCGAGAAAATTCCTTTAAAATGCCACTGGCTCGGGAGAGGCGGACTCGCTTCCCGCCTCTCCCCCTCACCTTACGACACCGGGTCTCACGGCATGTATTGGCCGCCGTTGATGTCCAGGATCTGGCCGGTGATGTAGCCGCTGCAGGCGTGCGAGGCGAAGAACAGGAAGGTGGGGGCGCATTCCTCGGGGCGGCCGAAGCGGTTCATCGGGATGCCCAGCGAGATCTTCGCCTTGGTCGCGTCGTCCTTCTCGGCGTGGAAGGCCGTGTCGAAGGTGCCGGGCGACACGGTGTTGAAGCGGATGCCGTCCTTGGTGTGGAACGAGACCCAATTCTTCTGGATGTTGTGCAGCCACGCCTTGGACGCGCCGTACAAGCCGGCGCCGGGGCCGCCGCCGAGATAGCCGGCGACGGAGCCGACCAGGATCACCGACGCGGTGGTTCCGCTCGCCTGGGCCGAGGCCTTCAGGTGGGGCAGGGCGTGCTTGGTCACCATCAGGGCGGAGCGGGCGTTGAGGTCGGTCACGGCGTCGAAGAACGCGTCGTCGATCTCGTCCAGCGGCTTGCGGCCGACCAGACCGCCGGCGTTGTTGATCAGCACGTCGACGCCACCGAACTTCCCGACGAAGGCCGAGACCAAGTTGGCGCAGGCGGCGCTGGTCGAGACGTCGGCGGGGAAGAACGCGACCTCGCCGCCGGCACCTTGGGCCAGGTCGTTGAGCCGGGCCAGGGTGGCGTCGAGGTCGGCCGGAGCCTTGCGGCCGTTGAAACCTACCTTCGCGCCGGCGCGGGCGAAGGCCTCCACGGCGGCCAGGCCGATCCCCTGGGTCGAACCGGTGATCAGGACGCGCTTGCCCTTGAGGTCTTCGAACATGGCATTCATCCTCTTGCTTGGAAAATTTGGCTGGGTGTGTTCAGGCGGAGAGGCGGGGTTCCGCGATGCCCTGGGCGCCCGGATCGAACATCAGGACGCGGCCACCATGCGGGTCCTCGGCCAGATCCCCGGGCGTGCCGCGGCACAGCGAGGTCACCAGCATCGTCCGCAGGTCGGGACCGCCGAAGGCGCACATGGTGGGCTTCAGCATCGGCGTGCGGATCACGCGGTCCAGCGCGCCGTTGGGGGTGAAGCGCTTGATGGCGCCCTCATCCAGGCAGCAGATCCAATAGCAGCCGTCGGTGTCGATGGCGGCGCCATCGGGCCGCCCCGCCATGTCCCGCATGTCGACGAAGACGCGGCGGTCGCGCGGCGTGCCGGTCTCCGGGTCGTAATCCCAGGCCCAGACCATCCGGACGTCGCGGTGGGTGTCGGAGGCGTAGAGCGTGCGGCCATCCGGGCTGAAGGCGCTGCCGTTGGGGATGATCATGCCGTCGAGGCCGGCGACGGGGGCTCCGGCCTGGAGGCCGCTTCGCCGGCCATAGCGGTACCACCGGCCCGAGGAGTCGGCGAGGCCGATATCCATCACCATGGTCGAGACCCACAGCCGCCCCTGGCGGTCGCACCGACCGTCGTTGAAGCGCATGCCGGCCTTGGGATGGTTGACCGCGACGAGGCGGGTCATCGACGCCTCGCCTCCCTGGTCCGGCAGTTCGGCGTCGAAGATGCCGCTCTCGCAGCTCAGCACCGGGCCGCCGTCGGGACGCAGCACCATGCTGCCGATCCGTTCCGCCGCCCGCCATTGGCGGAGAACGCCGGAGCTTGGATCGAACCGCCGGATGCCGCCGCTCGGCACGTCGATCCAGGTCCATTGAGCGCTGTCAGCGTCCCAGACCGGGCTTTCGCCGGTGCCGTCGCGGAGCTCGGGGGCGATGATGGCGTCGAGCCCGATGGTCGTCTTGGTGGCGCTCAATGGCCTCGTCCCGGAGTGGCGTTGAGGGGAGGTTCGGCCGTTCCGCCGCCGGACTTCCGCAGGCCTCGCAGCAGCGGCACCAGCAGCGACAGCGCCGCGGCGGACAGCAGGACGACGGTGATCGGACGGGTGTAGAGGAAGTCGTAGCTGCCGTTGGACAGCGACAGCGCGCGCCGCAGGCTGGCCTCGGCCATCGGCCCCATGATCAGCGCCAGCACGACGGGCGATGCCGGGAAGTCCCACTTCTGCATGAAGTAGCCGACCACGCCGGCCGCCAGCATGATGCCGATGTCGAACATGCTGTTGTTGATCGCGTAGGTGCCGACGATGCACAGCGCCAGGATGACCGGGGTCAGCACCGACTTTGGCATCTGCAGGATGCGGCCCATGAAGCGCAGCGAGGCGAAGCCCATGAACAGCATCGCGACGTAGCAGAAGATCATGCCGGCGAACAGGGTGAAGACCAGGTCGGCGTGGTCCTGGAACAGCAGCGGACCGGGTTGCAGGCCTTGCAGCGTCAAGGCGCCCAGCATCACCGCCGTGACGGCGTCGCCGGGGATGCCCAGCGTCAGCATGGTCAGCAGCGCGCCGCCGGTGCAGCCGTTGGCTCCGGACTCGCAGGCGGCCACGGCCGACAGTTCGCCCTTGCCGAAGTTCTGCGGCGCCTTGCTGAAGCGCTTGGTCTCGTTGTAGGCGACATAGGCCGCGATGTCGGCTCCGGCGCCCGGGATGATGCCGATCAGGATGCCCAATCCGCTGGAGCGGAGGATCGTCACGATGACGCCGCGAAACGCGCTCCAGGGCGGGATGATGCGGCCCAGCGCCGTCTTCAGGGCGCCGCGGACCTCCGGCTCCTCCATCGACTTGAAGGCCTCGGCCGCCGCGAACAAGCCGATCATGACCGGGATGAATGGAACGGTGAACAGCTCGGTGTAGCCAGCCGTGAAGCGCGGGAAACCGCCCATCGGGTCGAGTCCGACCGTCGCGAGCAGCAGGCCAGCGAAGCCGGCGATCAGACCCTTGATCGGCGACGCGCCCGAGATGCTGGCGATGATGGTCAGGCCGAAGACGGCCAGCGCGAAGCTTTCCGACGCGCTGAACTCCAGCGCGAAGCCGGCCAGGATCCGCGCCATGAAGATCAGCACGATCACGCTGAGCAAACCACCCAGGAACGAAGACAGCGTCGCGGTGCCGAGCGCGATGCCGGCCTTGCCCTGCTTGGTCAGTTCGTAACCGTCGATCGCGGTGGCGGCCGCGGCGGGCGTGCCGGGGATCTTCAGCAGGATCGCCGGGATCGAGCCGCCATAGATACCGCCGAAGAACACGCCGGAGATCATCAGGAGGCCGGACAGCGGGTCCATGCCGAAGGTGAAGGGCAGCAGGATCGCCACACCCATGGTGGCCGTCAGGCCGGGCAGGGCGCCGATGACGATGCCCAGCGCCACGCCGATCAGGGCCAGCAGCAGGGCCATCGGCTGGTCGATCAGCGTCCGGGCGCCGTTGAGAAGCAGGTCTATCTCATGCATGTCGGCTCTCCGCCGGACGGAATGACGGGGTTCGGCTCATTCGAAGAGGCTCCCGACCGGCAACGGCACGCCCAGGGCGGTGGAGAAGGTCACGTGGATCAATCCGGTGATGACCACGGCCAGGACAGGGTTCCAGATCGGACTGCGCTGGCCCATCAGCCACATCACGCCGGCCACGAAGGGCAGCGTCGCGAGGGCGAAGCCGACATGGGTCATCGCGACCAGACAGGCGACCGCCGCCGCCATGCCGATCGCCACGGCGCCGTGGCTGGGGGAAGTGGCCGGTGGATCACCGCTGACGTCGATCGGTTTGCGAAGCGTCTGGATGGCCAGGATGCAGCACAGGACGATCAGCGCCACGGCGTAGACGATCGGGAAGCGGGCGGGACCGACATCGGTCGCCAGCATGGTCGCGGGGAAGTCCTGCGCCGTCACGATGGCGGCCACGGCGACCGCGATGACGAGCGCGCAGATCACCAGGGTCGCGAGCCGGTCGCGCGGACGCAAGCCGGCATCGCCGCCCTGGAGGGGGGCGTTGCTCATGGGTGGTTCTCCTCTGGGGTCGCCGCCGATATGGGAGTCCGGTCCGGGGGAGGAGGCGCCTGGGCTCACATCCCCTGGACCGTCATGGCCTTACTTGGCGAGACCGACCTGGGTCATCAGGGTCTTGAAGAAGGCGTCGTCCTTCTCCATCACGGCCTTGAACTCCGGACCGTCGGCATAGGCGTGGGTCAGGTTCATCTTGGCGAGTTGGTCCTTGAACGACTGCTCGTTGGCGGCGTCGCGGGACGCCTCGCGCAGTGCCGCCACGATCGGCTCCGGGGTCCGCTTGGGAACGACGATGCCGCGCCACGTCGCGATCGAGACGTCGATGCCCTTCTCCTTCAGGGTCGGAACGTCGGGGAAGGTCTTGGACCGCTCGTCCGCCATCACGGCCAGGATGCGCAGCTTGCCGGCGGCGACCTGGGAGAACACCTCCGCCGGGCTGACACCGACGGCCTCGATGTGGCCGCCGAGCAGGGCGGTCACGGCGGGGTTGGCGCCGTCATAGGGGATGTGGTTGAACTTGATGCCGGTCTGCTCGCCCAGCGCCTCGGCGGCCAGGTGCCAGATGGCGCCGGTGCCGGAGTTGCCGACGCGGACGGTGCCCGGATTGGCCTTGGCGTTGGCCAGGAACTCGTCGATCGTCTTGATCGGCGAGTCCGCGTTGACCGTGATCGCCGCGGGCTCGGCGTTCAACCGGGCGATCGGGGTGAAGTCGCCGACCGAGAAGCGGGCGACGCCCAGATGCGGCAGCATGGTGATCTCGACCGTACCCATGCCGATCTTGTAGCCATCGGGCCGGGCGGCCATGATCTCGCTCAACCCGACGGCGCCGCCGCCACCGGTCTTGTTGACCACGCCGATCGCCTTGGGCAGGTGCCGGTTGGCGGCGTCCGCGAAGGCGCGGGCCACCAGATCCGTGCCGCCGCCGGCGGCATAGGGGACGATCAGCTCGATCTGCTTGGTCGGGTACTCGGCGGCTTGGGCGGCTCCAGCCCAGAGACCGGCGGATACCAGCGCGCCAGCGCAGACTCGGGTCACGAAACGATACGCACTCATAAGCAATCTCTCCCGTTGGGACTTTTATTCCTGGAGCCAGGGATAGGGGTGGAAGGGAAGGGTTGGGGTTTACTGGTCAGGGTTTCGAACCCAGGGCCGCCCAGGCGGCGACGAACAGGTCCGCCCGTTCGACCAGCTGGGACAGCGGCATGCCGGGCGTGTAGAGCGCCGAGCCGAGCCCGAAGCCGGCGACGCCGGCCGCGCGGTATTCCCGCATGGTGTCGGGGGTGACGCCGCCGACCGGCAGCAGGCGCGTGGCCGGCGGCATCACCGCCCGCATCGCCTTGACGATACGCGGGCTGATCAGTTCGGCCGGGAACAGCTTCAGCGCGTCGGCCCCGGCCTTGAGCGCCGCGAAGGCCTCGGTTGGCGTCATGACGCCGGGCAGGCAGGCCATGCCGGCGGCCTTGGCGGCGCGGATCACCTCGGTGTCGGCGTGCGGCATCACCACGATGTCGGCGCCAATCCCCGCCAGCGTGCCGACCTGGTCGGTCGTCATGACCGTGCCGGCCCCGACGATCGCGTCGCGGGGCAGCAGGCGGCGGATCGCGGCGATGCTGTCGAATGGCGAGGGCGAGTTGAGCGGCACCTCGATCAGCCGGAAACCGCGGTCGTACAGCGCCTGGGCGGCGGGTTCGGCCTCCGGCGGGGTCAGCCCGCGCAGGATGGCGACCAGCGGCAGCGTGGCGAAGGCGGCGTCGAGCCGGGAGTTCAAGTCGGTGTCAGTCATGGGAGAGGACTCCAGCCTTTTGGGCGAACTGGAAGAGACCGCGCGGCGCCGTGTTTTCCAACTGGGCCGCGGGAACGGTGCCGATCGTCTCCAACGCCCTGACGTAGCGGCGGCACAACGCGCCGTCGCCGATCAGCAGCAAGGGGGTGTCGGCGGCTATGCTGTCGCGCATGTGGGCCAGACCGGAGACCAGCTCGCCGCCGATCAGCAGTCCGGACAGGTAGTCCTTGAGCACGTCCGGCGGCAGGCGCTTGGTCAATCCAAGCGTGCGGGCGGCGAAGATCTGGTGGCTCAGGTCGCCGGGCAAGCCTTCCCGCGCCAGTCGCACCCCCGCCACGAAGGCTTGGTCGGCCTCGGCGGCGTCGGCGGCGGGCGCCTCGGGCATCAGGCGGCCCAGGATGGAGTTGCGGCAAAGCACGGCGAACAGCTCGCCGGTCATGTAGGTGGCGAAGCGGGTGATCCTGCCGTCTTGGATCTGGACCCACTTGGAATGGGTGCCGGGCAGGGCGACGCAGGCGCGCTCGGCCAGCCAGGGGTGATCGGCCAGGGCTCCGGCGATCTGGATCTCCTCGCCGCGGATCACGTCCGGGTTGGCGTCGGGCGGGTCGAACAGCACGCCGGGGGCGATCAGCACGCGGACGCCGAGCCTGCTGTCCACCACGATGGCCTTATCGGCCAGGGTGGCGGTGTCGGCGGGACACCCGACATAGGGCGCCTCCGCCCAACCCTGCGCGCTGCCGACCATGCCACCGGCCACGATGGGAAGCTTGCCGTGGAGCGCCAGCCAGTCGCCGCAGATCCCGGCGAACGCCTGCTCGAAACCCTCCGGCCCTGGAACGGGCAGGTTCTGGATGCCGTGGGCGCTGGCGCGCTGGTCCAGCACGTCGCCCTTCGCGTCCATCAGGTATCCGCGCAGGCTGGAGGTGCCCCAGTCCAGCGCGATCAGGGCGGCGCCGGGCCGTCCCGGCGGCGTCAGGGTTTCCATCCCAGTTCCTTTGAAATAGCGTCGGCGCAGGCGCGCACCATCGGGCCAAGCTCCGCCATGCGGTCGTCCGGCATGTAGTGGATGGCGCTCGCCACGCTGATCGCCGCCACCACCTGGCCGCGCACGTCACGGATGGGGGCGCCGACGCAGCGGATGCCGATCTCGTTCTCCTCGAGGTCGAACGACCAGTCGCGCTCGACATAATTCGCCAGCCGCCGTTCGAATTCCGGCCAGGGCGCCAGCGGCGGACGGTCGGGCGACAGCGCGCTGAACTCCGCCGCGCGGTCGTACAACCGGCGCCACTGATCGCGCGGCAACCCCAGCATCAGGCCCTTGCCAATCCCGGTGGACGCCACCGGCATGCGGAGGCCGACGCGCGAGCGCATCTCCAGCCCGCGGGTGCCGGGGATCTTGTCCAGGTAGAAGACCTCCGCGTCCTCCATCACGCCCAGATGGACCGTGTCACCGGTCCGCTGGGCCAGCGCCTCGATATGGGGGCGGGCGATCGCTACCAGGGGGCGGTGTTCCAGCGCCCGCATGCCAAGCTCGATCAGCTTGGGTCCGAGCAGGTAGCCCTTGTAGGGCACGTGATGGAGATACCGTTCCGCGACCAGGCTGTTGAGCATCCGGTGCGTCGTGCTGCGCGGCGTTCCCAACCGCGCGGCTATGCCTTTGACATCGCCAATCCCTTCCGCGACGCATTCGAGCAGGGCCAAGCCCCGCAGCAGCGTCTGCGTGCCGTTTCCTTGGTGCCGTTCCGGTGGCTCTGGTTGATCCAGCGCACCTGCGTGGTCGCCCTTCATCGTGGTGATCCGTTCCCGCATACCCTGGTCATCATGTTATGAAACTAAATGGCAATGTGTCAAATAGATTCATATGTGTCCACATAGTGGGACATTTTTTGCGAGTGTGTGGAGGTGACGGTTGTTCAACCGTGATCCGGCCATAACTAGGCATCCAGATCGAAGACACTGGGAGAGACGATATGCGCGCGGTTTCCCTATCCTTCGCGGCATCCCTCATGGGGACCGCCTTGACCACCACGGCGCTGACCGGCGTGGCGCCGGCGTTCGCCGCCGACACCAGCTTCAAGACGGAGAAGGCCGAGATCCAGGTCACCACCGTCGCCGACGGCCTGTCGAACCCCTGGGGGCTGGCGTTCCTGCCCGACGGCGGCATGCTGGTGACGGAGAAGCGGGGCAACCTGCGGCTGGTATCCTCCGACGGAACGGTGTCGGAGCCAATCACGGGGGTACCCGCCGTGGACGCCCGCGGACAGGGCGGCTTGCTGGACGTGGCGCTCGATCCGCAATTCCAACGGAACCGTCTGGTCTACCTGAGCTTCTCCGAGGCCGGGGAGGGCGGCAACTCGACCGCGGTCGCGCGCGGCGTCCTGAGCAATTCCGGCGACGCGCTGTCGGAAGTCCAGGTCATCTTCTCGCAGAAGCCGAAGCTGCCGAGCACCAAGCATTTCGGCTCGCGGCTGGTGTTCGACGACCAAGGTTTCCTGTTCATCGGGCTGGGCGAGCGGTCGGAGCAGCGGTTCCGCGGCCAAGCGCAGGACCTGAACTCCCATCTGGGCAAGGTGATCCGCATCCGCCCCGACGGTTCGGTGCCCAAGGACAACCCATTCGTGAACCAGCAAGGCGCCTTGCCCGAGATCTGGTCCTATGGCCACCGCAACATCCAGGGAGCGGCGCTCAATCCACGGACCGGCGCGCTATGGGTTAACGAGCATGGACCCAAGGGCGGCGACGAGATCAACATCCCCGAAGCCGGCAAGAACTATGGCTGGCCGGTGGTGTCGTACGGCGTCGAATACAGTGGAGCCCCGGTCGGCACCGGCAAGCAGACCGCCGAAGGCATGGCGGAGCCGGTTCATCACTGGACTCCGGTGATCGGTTCCTCCGGCATGGCGTTCTACACCGGGACGGCGTTCCCGGCATGGCGGGGCAGCGTCTTCAACGGCGGTTTGGCGACCGAGGAACTGGTCCGGCTGGAGTTGGATGGCGACCGCGTCGTCCACGAGGAGCGGATGCTGTCCGATTTGGGGCAAAGGATTCGCGCCGTCGAGCAGGGGCCCGACGGCGCGCTGTACCTTCTGACCGATGAATCGGATGGCGAGATCCTGCGGATCCATCCCGCCGAGGGATGACGCGCCGCTCGGTCAAGCCGCCCTGATGGACCGCAGGAAGCTGCCGACTTCCCGCTGAAGGGCGGTGGACTGGCCACTGAGCTGGCCCGCCGCGTCCTTGATGATCAGCACGGACCTGCTGGTTTCGGACGACGCCGAGGTCACACCCGCGATGTTCGTCGCCACCTCCTGGGTCCCGGACGCCGCCTGTTCGACATTGCGGGCGATCTCCTGGGTGGCGGCGGCCTGTTCCTCGACGGCGGCGGCGATCAGCGAGCAGATCTCGTCCATGTCGGTGATGGTGCCCAGAACGCCGCGGATCGCGGCGACCGCCCCCTGGGTGGCGTTCTGGATCTCGTCGACCTGCCCCTTGATGTCGCCGGTGGCGCGCGCCGTCTGGGTGGCCAGCGCCTTGACCTCGTTGGCGACCACGGCGAAGCCCTTGCCCGCCTCGCCGGCCCGGGCCGCCTCGATCGTGGCGTTCAGGGCCAGCAGGTTGGTCTGGTTGGCGATGTCGCTGATCAGGCTGACCACGGCCCCGATGCTCTCCGCCGCGGTGGACAGGGTGGCCAGCAACTGGCTGGTCCTCTCGCCGTCGGCGACGGCGCGGCGCGACGTGTCGGACGAGCGGGTGACCTGCAGGGTGATCTCCTGGATCGACTTGGACAGTTCCTCCGCGGCCGCCGCGACGGTTTGGACGTTCTGGCTGGCCTGTTCGGCGGCGGCCGCCACGGCGATCGCCTGACGGCTGGTCTCCTCGGCGGCGGCCGACATGGTCTCGGAGGTCGCTCCCAGATCGTCGGCCTGACCACTTACCGACTCGACGATGCCGACGACCGATCCGCGGAAGCTCTCGGCCAGCTTTTCCATCTGGCGGTCGTGGGTGGCCTTGTTCTCTTCGATATAGATCGAGATGGCCAGGTCCATGTCGAGCATGACCGCCTTGTTGAGCGCCGACAACAGATCGGACAGCTTCGCCCGGGCGACTTCCGGCCGCCACCGGTTGCTGAACCGCTTGGTCGCGGCGTCATACAAGTGGTTGATGGTGAAGGCGTAGCCGCCGATGTACCAGCGCGGCTCCAGGCCGATCCTGCTGTGGGTCAGCCCGATGCGCTTGACGGAGGCGAAGTACGCCGCGTCGAAATTGCCGGAGAACAGGTTCAGCCAATGGACCTCCTGAGCCGAGCGCGCGTGTTCGATCCTGGCCTCGCTCGAGAACATGCCGCGCAGCTCCGGGAAGCCTTGTATGTGCTTGTAGAAAGCTTTCAATATCGGAGGCAGCAGTTCTTTCAGCTCGGGGGCGAATTCTTTCAGCGTCGCGCGCGTCTTGACGTCGATTCCCAGGAAGTCCAAGCGTTGTGACTGGTCGTTTTCGCTTTCCTCACTCATCTCTCAATCTTCCTCGTTTTCGTCAAACCGCCACGCTAAGGCGTTAATCCCTACTCGCAGAAGGGGATCTTGCCTGCGGGAAAGGGTGATTTCGACATATCTTTAGGCCTAAAACGTGGTAGGAAACCAAGTTGTGGTTGTCATGATTTATTTGGCCCTCGGCTTAATGAAAAGATTTCAAAAACTGAAAACAATCTTTCCGGTATGCCGATACAGGCTTCGGGCAGGCGATTACCGGCTCCGCGTACAGGCCATGGCGCGAGTTGATCGATTTGCTTAGGAGGGGGAGGCGGGAAACGCCACCTCCGTTCGAAATGCCCGGCTTTTCCACGGACGACCCTCTCCCTCGTGTCATCGCCCGCCATGGCTTGACCCAGCCCTTGCGGGATGCTCAACCTCACCTTTGGCCGGATTTCCCGGCCCGGACAGCGGCCGGCTTCCTGCTCCTGGCAAGGGCTTGGTCCTGATAACGGAGTGCCTCGATGGCTGACGACAGGGAAGCCGCGAGCGACCCGGAGGGCGACGACCCCCACGCGATCCACGAGATCGCCCGCCACCATCCCGACTGCGTGACCTTGGCCGACGCTGGCATCGCGCGCGTCGAGATGGCGGAGTCGAAGGGACTGACCGCCCTGGGGCTGCCGTTGCCCAAGGGCAAGCGCGATCTTCTGGTTCCGATCGAGCGGCGCGACAGCATCGTCCGGGAGATCCAGGGCCACCTCGACCGCGCGAGGCGGCGCAACGCCTTGCTGGCCGCCGCGAGGCGCGCGCTCGACCCCGCGTCGCATGTCTCGCTCCATCCTGGCGACGGCCGCGACCGGGTGCGGCTGGTCATGACCGACGCCTTGCCGTGGGCCGGCATGGCCGAGCCGATCCGGTTCGCCGTGTCGCGCCAGATCGACGTCGACGAGTTCTTCGGAGTCGAGGACGACGCGCTCCGCGACCGCTTGATCGCCGATGGCGCGCTGGCCGAACGCCTGCACGCCGACGCGGGGCGACTGGCCGAGCGGCTGTGGCGCTACGCGGCGGATGCCGGTGCCGGTGGTGGTGATGACGACGGCTGGCCGTTCGAGACGCTGTGCGCCCGGCTTGGCCGGTCCGGCAGGGGCCAAACCGATGTCGACGAGATCCTGCGCCGGTGGGACCGGGAATACGACACTTGGCGCCGCGACCGCGCCGAGGCGCGCGGGCGAGCCTTCATCGACCGGCATTTCGATTTCTCACGGTTCGAGCGGCTGTTCCCGGTGGCACGTGGCATGGGACGGCGGCTGGTGCTGGTGGTGGGACCGACCAATTCCGGCAAGACCCACCGGGCGCTGGAGGCGTTGGGGAAGGCGTCGAGCGGGGTTTATCTGGCGCCCTTGCGCCTGCTGGCGCTGGAGGTGATGGACCGGTTGAACAAGGCCGGCACGCCGACCACCCTGCTGACCGGCGAGGAGGAGATCCGGGTGCCCGACGCCCGGCACATGGCCTCGACCGTCGAGATGCTCGACCCGGAGCGTCCGGTCGACGTCGCGGTGATCGACGAGATCCAGATGCTGGCCGATCCCGATCGCGGCTGGGCCTGGACCGCCGCCTTGATGGGCGTGCCTGCCGACACCGTCTATCTGCTGGGAGCGCCCGAGGCGCGTCCGCTGGTCGAGCGGGTGGCGGCCCATCTGGGCGAACCGTTGGAGATCGTCGAACTGGACCGCAAGGCGCCGTTGACCATGATCCCGCGGCGGCTGGAGTGGTCCGATGTCGAGGCTGGCGACGCCCTGATCGCCTTCTCACGCCGCGACGTCCACCTGATCCGCGACGCGGTCCACGCCCAGGGGCTGACCGCCGCCGTCCTGTATGGCGCGCTGGCGCCCGATGTCCGCCGGCGCGAGGCCGAACGCTTCCAGTCCGGGCTGGCCGATGTGGTCGTGGCGACGGACGCCATTGGCATGGGGCTGAACCTGCCGGTCCGCCGCGTCCTGTTCACGGCGCTGGAGAAGTTCGACGGGACCGCCGTCCGTCCCCTGTCTCCGGTCGAGATCCGCCAGATCGCCGGACGGGCGGGGCGCTACGGCCAGTTCGAGGCCGGTGAGTTCGGCGTGATCGCCCGCAACACCCCCCAGGCGCTGAGGACGCTGATGGAGCGCCCGGATGCCCGGCTGGGTGCCAAGGCGGCCCTGATCGTCCGACCCAACCGCGCCATGCTGGCCCGGCTTTCCGAATACAGCGGAACGACGTCCATGGCGACGTTGGTCGCTTGGTTCGCGGCGGCCAAAACCACGGGATCGCCCTACGCCATCGCCGATCTCGGCGCTTTGAAGCGACTCGCGGCGATCCTCGACGAGCGGACCCTGGCGTTCAAGGACAAGCTGGGCCTGCTGTTCATTCCAGCCGACTTGGACAAGGAGGCGGAACTTCGACTGTTCCACGCCATCCTCCAGTCGGTCGAATCGGGTGGGCGGATGCCGCTCGGCCATGTCGTGCCGAGCCGGATCGAGGGTTTGGATGATCAAGCGCTCGAAGACCTGTCGCGCGCCTGCGACTTGTACCATTGGGCCGCCCGGCGCTTCCCGGATCTGTTTCCAGACCGCGAGGCGGTGAGGGAGCGACGCGCCTCGCTGGGAGGACGCCTGGGCGAGATGCTGGCGTCGGGCGCGCGGCGTGAACGCAAGCCGTCCTCGCCCTCCAAACCATCCGGTAAACCCAAGCCGGGTTTTCGGGGCGCGCCACGCCAGCGCTTCGGTCCACGGCGCCGGTGACGGCAGGCCTGGAGCTTCATCCCCACGGCCGCGGGCGGCTTCCCCAAGGGCTGTCAACTATATTCCGCCGCGCTCGGGGATGTTCTCAAGGTGTTGTGGGAACGGCACACGAATACTGATTCTTCATTGGTTTCATCCCAAGTGAAACCTCAATGTTTTGCTTGACATCGGGAAAACGAACTTCTGCTTAAAAAATAGGCATTGGCGTGAAGGGGCAGGATTTCGGCGGGGTCGGCCCTGTCGGTCCACAGAGTTATCCCCAGATTTTGGGGATGAAAAATCAAGGCGCAGAGGAAGACAGAACGCCCTGGAAGAAGTTCGTGGGCTTAATATTTTCGACATAGGCAATTGGTTGGAGGATATGTCGGATAGTTCAACGCGCCACCATCGATCGAGCGGGAGACGACCATGGCGCGCATATCCCGTGGCGCGCACATGAATGGATGGCTTGGGCGTCATCAGACCCGCTCTGGACACTCCCGCGTCCTGGCCAGCGCTCCAAGCACGCTGCGCCAGATCTCCCGGCCTTCCCGATCACCGCGGGCGTCCGCGTCCTCTATCCGCGCCTCGGCCTGCAGCGCCGCCGAGCGTCCGTAGCGCCCGATCAGCAGGTTGGCGACCGCCCAATGCTCATGTTCCACCACCATGCGTCTCCCCACTCGTGTCGGCTCGCTGGATCCACCCGCTTGGTCCATTCGCTTTGGACAACACCCGATCGACGGGTCGATCCACCGGCTAACCCTTTTAAACAGGAGCCGGCACACCCTTATTCCATCCAACGATGGCGCATTTTCGCGTATCCCACGCGCGATTGGTCCGTCGGATCACCTGAATCACGCATATCACGGAGCCTTTCGACCCGATGAGTTGGATCGTCAGAATACTCGCACTCTCATTGATCGTCGGACTGGCCTTGTCCTTCTTCGACATCAATCCGATGGGCATCCTCAACGACACCTGGGACACCATCCAAGCCGTCGTCGGCCTGTTCACCCGCGTCGCGGAATGGGCGCTGCCCTATGTGCTGGTGGGGGCGGTCGTCGTGGTGCCGCTGGCGTTGATCGCCGCCTTGCTTCGCCACCTGCGCCGCCGTCCATGACGCGAGACATGGCTAATGCTGGTCAATGGTGACAAACTTGTGACGCGCCGGGTGCGCAGTGTCCGAAAAGGGATGGCGGGTTTAATTTACCCCTGCGACCGGAACAAGACCAACTCCGCGATGAGAGCCCATGGTGGAGATGGTCCGTTCGCATCCTCTACTCATCGCGCATTCGCCTCGGGTGACAGCTAGCCTGTCACCTCTTTTTTTGAGTTTTACTTGAGGCGGAAAAGAAAAGAGCCAGAGGTTCCGGAAGGATCCTCTGGCTTGAAGGCGATTACAGGGAGGGTTAGAGACAAGATCGTTTCTATAGCAGGCCCGCCCAAGGCACTTTGATCTAGATCAAACATCCGGCGGCTAGTTGGGCTTTTGCAAAAAAAGAATCCCTAATCATCCTTTCGTGACTCTTAACTTGCCTGCCGCCCCAGCCCGTGGAATCTTCTAGCCCTTTGATCCATACAGGCTTTCGGGATCGGCCTCGACTTGCAGGATGGTTTCGACCCCGCCGTCGCGCGCCGCGCGGTAGAAGCAGCTGCGTCGGCCGGTATGGCACGCGACGCCGGTCTGGTCGACCAGCGCCAGCACGGCGTCGCCGTCGCAGTCCACCCGAAGCTCCTTGAGGTGCTGGACCTGCCCCGACGTCTCGCCCTTGCGCCACAGCTTGCCGCGCGAGCGGGAGTAGTAGCAGACCCTGCCGGTCGCCAGTGTCTCCTCCAAGGCGGCCCGGTTCATCCAGGCCAGCATCAGGACATCGCCGGTATCGTGCTGCTGCGCCACCGCCGCGACCAGCCCATTGGCGTCGAAATTGACCAGATCGAGCAGGCTGGCTCCCGCCGTCACGCCGCTCACGACGCCGCCGCCAGGCGGGCGAGCCCACGCTCCAGGTCCGCGATCAGATCGCCGACATCCTCTAGACCGGCGTGCAGGCGGATCATTGGGCCGTCCGATTTCCAGCGCGTCGCCGTCCTCAGCTTCTCCGGATGGAACGGCAGGATCAGGCTCTCGTAGCCACCCCAGCTGTACCCCATGCCGAACAGCTCCATGCCATCCAGGAAGGCCGCGACCGCCTGGGCGGAATAAGGCTTCAGCTCCATCGCGAACAAGCCGCTGGCGCCGGTGAAGTCGCGCCGCCACAGCGCGTGGCCCGGATCGTCGGGCAGCGCCGGATGCAGGATGCGGGCGACCTCGGGCCGGTCCTTCAACCAACTCGCGAGTGCCAGGCCAGTCTCCTGGTGCTGGCGCAGGCGGGTTCCCATGGTGCGCAAGCCGCGCAGGCCGAGATAGAGGTCATCCGGTCCGGCGCAGGTGCCGAGCTGGACCGCGTTGGCCTTCAGCCGCTTCCATATCTCCTCCGAGCCGGTGGTGATGACGCCCAGCATCGCGTCGGAATGGCCGACCATGTATTTCGTCGCGGCGTGGACCGACAGGTCGACGCCATGGTCGAACGGTCGGAAGAACAGCGGCGTCGCCCAGGTGTTGTCGATCATCGTGATGGCGCCAGCCCGCTTGGCGACAGCCGCGATGGCCGGAACGTCCTGGACCTCGAAGGTCAGGGAGCCTGGTGATTCCAGGAAGACGACGCGGGTGTTGGGCCGCATCAGCCGTTCGATCCCGGCGCCGATCAGAGGATCGTAGAACTCCGCCTCGACACCCATCCGCCGTAGCATGTCGGAGCAGAACAGCCGGTTCGGGCCATAGATGCTGTCGGTCACGAGGATGTGGTCGCCAGCCGACACGAAGGCCAGCAGCGCCGTGGTGATGGCTCCCAGTCCCGACGGAGCGCTGACGGCCTTGAAGCCGCCCTCCAACTCGGCCACCGCCGATTCAAACGCTTGGGACGTCGGCGTCCCGATCCGGCCATAGCGGACGCCATCGAACGAATGGCCTGCTTCGTTCATCGCCGCCACCGTCGGGAACAGCACCGTCGACGCGTGATAGACCGGCGGGTTGACGATCCCATGGTTGCTTCGCGGATCGGAGCCGGCATGGGTCAGGATGGTGTCTGGTTTGGCGTTTTTCATGGCTGCTTGCTTGGAAGATGGGCAATTTTGACCCTGCCGGCCGGTCTTGGCTCATGACCGGCTTTGCGCGGGGCGGGAGGAAGGCGCAGTCTGGCATCGCGATGGGTTTCAGCCAACCTCGATCGAACATGCGCCGTCCGGGAGTGCCGCCAGCATGGCATCGGATGTCTCCGCTATCGATCGAACCGCCGCCGCGGCGTGGCGCAACCGGGGTCATGCGCTTTTGTGGGGGCAGCATCAATCAAATGCTATTCCATATGGCTCAAACATTGCTAGAACTTAGGTCGGGTGGCTGGACCGGTCTGGCCGCCCCACGCAGGCTCAAAGAAAACAGGGTAGGTCCAATGAAAACCAAGATCATCGCCGCGATCGGTACAGCGCTGGCAATCGCGTTCGGGGGCGGCGCGGCCTCCGCGGGACCCACGCTGAACGCCGTAAAGCAAAAGGGCTTCGTTCAGTGCGGCGTCAACACCGGCCTGCCCGGTTTCTCCAACCCGGACAGCCAGGGGAACTGGACGGGGCTGGACGTGGACGTCTGCCGCGCCGTGGCGGCCGCCATCTTCGGCGATGCCAAGGCGGTCCGATTCACGCCGCTCTCGGCCCAGCAGCGCTTCACCGCCCTGCAATCCGGCGAGATCGACATCCTGTCGCGCAACACGACCTGGACCTTGACCCGCGACACCTCGCTGGGCCTCAACTTCGCGCCCACGACCTTCTATGACGGCCAGGGCTTCATGGTGCCGAAGGCGCTCGGCGTCAAAAGCGCCACCGAACTGAACGGCGCCACCGTCTGCGTGCAGCCCGGCACCACCACCGAACTGAACCTCGCCGACTACTTCCGCGCCAAGGGCATGCAGTTCAACCCGGTCGTGATCGAGTCCTTCGACGAGGTCAACGCCGCGTTCTTTGCCGGCCGCTGCGACGTCTACACCACGGACGCCTCGGGCATGGCGTCGATCCGCTCCACCCTGGCCGCCAACCCGGACGACTACATCATCCTGCCCGAGCTGATCTCCAAGGAGCCGCTCGGCCCGGCGGTCCGCCATGGCGACGACGAGTTCTTCGACATCGTCAAGTGGGCCGTCTACGCCTCGATCGAGGCCGAGGAGAAGGGCATCAGCTCGGCCAACGTCGACGAGATGGTCAAGAGCCAGGACCCGACCGTGCAGCGCCTGCTGGGTTCCAACCCGGGCATGGGCCAAGCGCTCGGACTGGACGAGAAGTGGGCCTACAACATCGTCAAGCTGGTCGGCAACTACGGCGAGATCTTCGAGCGCAATGTCGGCGTCAAGACCTCGCTGAAGCTGGAGCGCGGGCCGAACGGCCTCTGGACCAACGGCGGTCTGATGTACGCCCCGCCGATCCGCTAACCGGAACGCCGGCCGCCGCGTGGTGTGGCGACACACCGGCGGGGCCGGCATTTCCGTCCGCGTTTCCGGCTCCCTTCGGGGCCGGGCTCCCGATCCGAGCGGGAGAAGGCAAGCGGAATAGGCCGACCGGAAAAGGCCAACCGGAAAAGGATTGAACCTTGGCAACATCGACCAGAAGTTCCGGGATGCCGGCCAACAAGGCGCCGCGGGGTTCGCTGATCAACGATCCGGCCGCACGGGCCATCTTCTTCCAAATCCTGGTTCTCGGCGGCGTCCTACTCCTCGGCTGGTATCTGGTCAGCAACGTGATGGAGAACCTGGCGCGGCAGAACATCGCGACGGGCTTCTCGTTCCTGGACCGCGAGGCGAGTTTCGCCATCGGCGAATCCATGATCGCCTATTCGCCGGCCAACAGCTACAGCCAGGCTTTGCTGGTCGGGTTCCTCAACACCATCAAGGTCGCGGTGCTGGGCATCATCCTGGCGACCGTCCTGGGCACCATCATCGGCATCGCCCGGCTGTCCAGCAACTTCCTGGTGGCCAAGCTCGCGTCGGCCTATGTCGAGGTGATCCGCAACATTCCCGTGCTGCTCCAGCTGTTCTTCTGGTACGCCGTGATCGGCGAGAGCCTGCCGGGACCGCGCGAGGCCCTGAACCCGCTTCCCGGCGTGTTCCTCAGCAACCGCGGCATGCGGGTTCCGGCGCTGGGTGACGATCCCATCTGGGTCTGGGTCGGCGTCGCCTTCCTGGTCGCGGTCGTCGCCGTATGGTTCGTGGCGCGCTGGGCCCGCAAGCGGCAGGAGGCGACCGGCCAGCAGTTCCACACCGTGCTGGCCTCCATCGGCATCCTGGTGGCCCTGCCGCTGCTGGCCTGGCTGCTGGGCGGTGCCCCGACGGCGCTCGACATCCCAGCGCTGCAGGGCTTCAACTTCCGCGGCGGCACCAGCGTCAGCCCGGAATTCGCGGCGCTTCTGCTGGGATTGGTGGTCTACACCGCCAGCTTCATCGCGGAGATCGTCCGCAGCGGCATCCGCTCGGTCAACTGGGGCCAGACGGAGGCCGCGTCGGCGCTGGGCCTGCACAGGGGCACCGTGCTCCGGCTGGTCGTGCTGCCGCAGGCGCTGCGCATCATCGTGCCGCCGACCACCAGCCAATACCTCAACCTGACCAAGAACAGCTCGCTGGCCGTAGCGATCGGCTATCCGGACCTCGTCAGCGTCGCCAACACGACGCTGAACCAGACGGGACAGGCGATCGAGGCGGTGTCGATCATGATGGCGGTCTACCTGACCATCAGTCTCGGCATCTCGCTGTTCATGAACTGGTACAACAAACGTATCGCCCTGGTGGAGCGCTGACATGGCAGATCACATCTCCGTCCAGGGCCATCCCGGCTCCGTCACCTCGACCGATGACCGCGAGACCGCCTCGGCCGTCGTGAAGCCGCCGGCACTGGCCCTCGGTCCCCTCGGCTGGGTCCGGGCGAACCTGTTCAACACCTGGTTCAACTCGATCCTGACGATCCTGATCCTGTGGCTCGCCTACAAGATCATCCCGCCGCTGGTCAACTGGCTGATCATCAACAGCGTCGGTCCGGGCGAGGGTGTCACCGCGCAGGCTTGCCGGGCATCGGGCGGGGCCTGCTGGGCCTTCATCCACGAGAAGTACCGGCTGATCCTGTTCGGCCTCTACCCCTACGAGGAACAGTGGCGGCCGATCGCGTCGATCCTGATCATCGTCGGCCTGCTGGGCGTCAGCTCGAACCGCAACTTCTGGAAGCCGTGGCTGCTGGCCGTGTGGGCGGCGGCGGCCGTGGTGATCGGCGTGCTGATGTGGGGCGGCGTGCTGGGATTGCCTTTCGTCCGCAACACGCTGTGGGGCGGTTTGCCGCTGACGCTGATCCTGTCGGTCGTCGGGCTGGTCGTGGCGTTCCCGCTGTCGATCCTGCTGGCGCTGGGCCGACGGTCCGACCTGCCGATCGTCAAGTCGCTATGCGTCACCTACATCGAGCTGATCCGCGGCGTGCCGCTGATCACCGTGCTGTTCATGGCGTCGGTGATGTTTCCGCTGTTCCTGCCGACCGGCGTCACCATCGACAAGCTGCTGCGGGCGCAGATCGGCCTGATCCTGTTCGCGTCGGCCTATCTGGCGGAGGTCATCCGCGGCGGCCTCCAGGCGATCCCCAAGGGGCAGTACGAGGCGGCCGACAGCCTTGGCCTGACCTATTGGCAGAAGACCCGCAAGATCATCCTGCCGCAGGCGCTGTCGATCACCATCCCGCCGCTGGTCAACACCTTCATCGGGTTCTTCAAGGACACCTCGCTGGTCATCATCATCGGCCTGTTCGACCTGATGAGCGCGTCCAAGGCGGCGCTGACCGATCCGGCGTGGCGCGGCTTCTACAAGGAGTCGTACCTGTTCGTGGCGGTGGTCTACTTCGCCTTCTGCTTCTTCATGTCGAAATACAGCCAGTGGCTGGAGAACGAACTGCATCGCGGCCACAAGCGGTGAGCGACCCACGGGTCCCGAAGGCCGCGCAATCACCGGGAGACGAGACATGAGCGACGTTAGACAGACGGTGGCGCCCCAGGTGGGCGACGACATCGCGGTCCAACTCAGCGACGTGCACAAGTGGTACGGCGAGTTCCACGTGCTGAAGGGCATCAACCTGACGGTCTCGCGCGGCGAGCGGATCGTCATCTGCGGCCCCTCCGGCTCGGGCAAGTCGACGCTGATCCGCTGCATCAACCGGTTGGAGGAGCACCAGCGCGGCAACATCGTGGTGGATGGTGTCGAACTGACCAACAACCTGAAGAACATCGATCAGGTCCGCCGCGATGTCGGAATGGTGTTCCAGCACTTCAACCTGTTCCCGCACCTGACCGTGCTGGAGAACTGCACGCTGGCGCCGATCTGGGTCCGCAAGATGCCGAAGGATCAGGCCGAGGCCGTCGCGATGAAGTACCTGGAGCGGGTCCGGATCCCCGATCAGGCGCGGAAGTATCCGGGTCAGCTCTCGGGCGGCCAGCAGCAGCGCGTCGCCATCGCGCGCTCGCTGTGCATGAACCCCAAGGTCATGCTGTTCGACGAGCCGACTTCCGCCCTCGATCCCGAGATGATCAAGGAGGTGCTCGACGTCATGATCGGCTTGGCGCGCGAGGGCATGACCATGCTGTGCGTGACCCACGAGATGGGCTTCGCCAAGACGGTAGCGAACCGCGTCATCTTCATGGACCGCGGCGAGATCGTCGAGCAGAACGCCCCGAACGAGTTCTTCAACAACCCGCAGTCGGAACGGACCAAACTGTTCCTAAGCCAGATCTTGGCTCACTGATTTGGCCCATGCCCACGCCCACGCCGTCGCGCCGGCGTGGGCGCCTCGGCTTCGGGAGCCTCGCTGGACGGCTCTGAGAGGTTGGCCCGCAGCCGTGTCAGCCCCTCGATCAACGCCTCACGCGCCGCGTCATCGAACCCTTTCAGGGCCTCGGCGTAGACCCCTTGCGCCAGTTCGCGCATGTGGCCAAGCACGCCCTTGGCTTTGTCGGTCATATGGACGCGGCGGATACGGCGGTCGGCGGGATCCGGCACCCGCGTGATCCAGCCGGCCTCCTCCATGCGGTCCAACTGCCGTCCAACCGTGATCGGCTCGACCTCCATCAGATCGGCGAGCCCCGCCTGATTGATCCCCTCACTTCGTGCCAAGTGCACCAGCACGTTCCACTGGGCGCGCGTCAGCCCCATGGCGCGGGCACGGTCATCGAACCGCCGCCGCAGCAAGCGGGCATTGTCGATCAGGAGGGCGCCGAGGGTGTTGGACGGGGGAGTGTTGGTCATGGGGACAGGATGATACCCCGGCTCACCGGTTCCAAGCGAGGCGGGAATGCGCGCGGATGGGACTTTGGGTCACTTGGTCGAGTGGGTATCGCGTTTGGTTTTCCATGGTACATTTAAATGGCTCGCCAAGGAGTCCACCGATGCGCACGCTTGATGACATTCTCGCCGAATTGAGAGCCCTGCAACCTGACTTAAGCCGCCGCTATCCCATACGCTCGATCGGCGTTTTTGGATCTTACGCGCGGGGCGAGCAGCGTGAGGACAGCGATTTGGACCTTCTTATCGAACTGGGCGATGATGTGGACTTGTTTGGCTACACCGGTCTCCAGCTCGAACTAAGCGACGCATTGGGTCTACCGGTTGATCTGGTTGAACGAGAGGCTCTGCGCCCCCGTCTCTCCGCCGCCGTTTTGGCTGAAGTCATTCCATTGTGAAGCACGATCCCATCGTCTGTATCGGCGATATGATCGATTATGCCCGCGACATCGGCACGTTCGTCGGTGGAATGGATGTTGAAGCGTTCACCGAGGATCGTAGAACCCAGTATGCCGTGCTGCGTGCCCTTGAGGTGATCGGCGAAGCGGCCAAACGTGTTTCACCGGAGACACAAAAGCTATTTCCCGAAATTCCGTGGCGCCAGATTATTGGCATGAGGAATGTCATCGCCCACGACTAACTTGGAATACGACTGTCGCGTATCTTCGAAACCGCGACGGTTTTCATCCCCAGACTTCATTCGGATCTTCTGAAGGTGACGGCCGAACTAAGACGGCTTTGACGCCCTGCGAGACGATCTCTCCTCCGCTCTGTTGTCAGGATCTTCGATTCTCGGATCCAACGCGGAGACCTCGAAATGAGTGACGGTTTGCAGGGACATTCGCCCACCGACGTGACCAAGCACCTCAAGGGGATCGATTTCCCCGCTGGCAAGCCGGATATCCTGAAGCACGCCAAGCAACAGGGTGCCGATCAGGGGGTGATCGAGTTGATCGACAAGATGCCCGATGGCCAGTACGAGACCATGGCCGATGTCATGAAGGGTGTCGGTAAAGGCTGAAGACCAACCTGGGGAGGCTTCCGTTGACGGACGCCAAGGACGCCGCCGGCTCCCCTATCTCCAGGGTCCGCCAATAGCTCACACGCCGCCAAGGCCCGGCGCAAGGACGCGACCGGAGCATCGGCCTCAGGCCAGATCAGGATATCCAATCGCCGCCGCCTGCGACGCCAAGCCGGACACCACCTTGTAAGCGCGGTCCGGCAGCAGATCGAAACCGTCGAGCAGCAGGTCGGCGCGGATCGGGGCCAGATCGGACGACGCGGCCACGGCCTGAAGGGCGGCGCGCAGGATGGCGATGGTGTCGTCATCGGTCGCGGCGGCCGTCACCAGCGGCAGGCAGGGAGTCGCCGCCGTCACGGCGAGCACGCGCACACCTTCGGCCAAGTTGGCGCGGTGGCGGCTCAGATGGGCGAAGGTGACGCAGTCGATCGCGGCGACATCGGCGGCACCCTCGGCGACGCTTCGGAGGCTCGCCAAGTGGCCGCCGCTGACCTCCACCGACCCGAAGAACCGGCCCTCCCGGGCGAGGGGCGCGACGGCGGCCCGCAGCATGTTCATGCCGGTGTTGCTGTCCCAACCGTTGATCACGCACCGCGATCCCCGCAGTTCGACCAGCCGCTGAACCCCACTGTCGGCCGCCACCACGATGAAGCCGCGATGGCGGCTGCCGTTGCAGCCCGGCGCCCGATAGCGCGGGGTTGCCACCACCTTGACCATGCCACCCAGCGAGGTCACCAGCGGGAAGCCACAGGTCTGGCTGAGGAACAGGTCCGGCGCCCGCCACAGGGCGGCGGGTTCGGCGTCGAAGGTCAGCAGGTCGGGCACGCCGTCCAAACCCGCCTCCCCCATGCGGCGGGCCAAGGCGCTCCACAACAGGGTGTGGGCGTCGCGGAGTTCGGGAAAATCGTACATCGGCAGGGATGCCCGCCGCGGCTGGGCTGTCGGGACGGCGGCCACCGCCTCGACCGTCATGGGCGCCGGCCAATCGGCAATGGAGCTTGGACACGCCGGGGTTTGAGCGCGGCGCTCTGCGAAGCCTCCAGCGCGTCCAGCGCCACCCAGCAGCGAATCATGTGACCTTCTCCGGCATCGCGCCAAGGGGGAGCCTCGGCCCGGCACCTATCATACGCACGTGGGCAGCGGGTTTGGAATGGGCAGCCTTCGGGACGCTCCGATGGGCCGGGCGCCGGCTTGTCCAAGCTGACCGGCCTCTCGGGCGCCGCCCCGCCCAGCCGTGGCACCGCCGCGATGAGCGCCTGGGTGTAGGGGTGGAAGGGCGGGCGGAAGACGCGTTCGGTCGGTCCGACCTCCACCAGTTCGCCCAGATACATCACGCCGATCCGGTCCGACAGGTATCTGACCACCGCGAGATCGTGGGAGATGAACAGGTAGGCTGCTTGGCTTTCCCGCTGGAGATCGAGCAGCAGGTTGAGGATCGAGGCCTGCACCGAGACGTCCAGGGCGGAGGTCGGCTCGTCCAGGATGACCAAGCGCGGATCGCCGGCGAAGGCCCTGGCGATGGCGACCCGCTGGCGCTGGCCGCCGGATAGCCGGTCAGGGGTGGCGCGCAGCATCTCGACCGGCAGTTGGACATCTCCCAGCAGCGCCGACGATCTGTCCCTCTTCCGCTTGCCGCCCAATCCCGCCAGCACGCGCACCGCGCGTCCGAGGATGGAGGCCACCTTCTTGCGCGGGTTCAGCGTCGTGTCCGGCGTCTGGAACACCATCTGCACGTCGCGCCGCTGGCGGCCCGTGCGCTTGCCAACCTGCCCCGCGACCCGCTCGCCGGCCAGGGCGACGGTGCCGGCGCTGGGCGGCACCAGACCCGAGATCACTTTGGCGAGCGTCGACTTGCCGCTGCCCGACTCGCCGACCAGGCCGAAGGTCTCGCCGGGCGCGATCTCCAGGTCGATGTCCTTCAGGATGTGGGCGCGGCCATAGCGCCGCCCGACGCCGTGAAGGCTGAGCAGGGGTATTCCCGCGGTCACGTCGGGCACGGGGACCGCCTCGGGGCGGACGCGCGCGGCGGCGCCGGGGGCGGGGGTTTCGGCGTGGAAGAAGCAGCGGCTGAGATGCCGGCTGCCGGCCCGCATCAGGTCCGGATGCTCGACCCGGCACAGCTGGCGGGAGATCAGGCAGCGCGGCTCGTACAGGCAGGCGGTCCCGAGCGCCGCCAGATCGGGCACGCCGCCGGCGATCCCGGCCAGCCTGCGGTCGCTCTTGCGGACACCGAAATCGGGGATGCAGTCGAACAGCGCCGCGGTGTAGGGGTGGCGGGGGCGCTTGAAGACCTCGGCGACCGTGCCCTGCTCGATCAGCTCGCCGCCATACATCACCCCAATCCGGTCGCAGACCTGCTGGACCACCGCCAGATTGTGGCTGATGAACAGGATCGCCGCCTTCATCTCGCCGCGCAGGTCGGTGAACAGGTCCAGGATATCGGCCTGGACGGTGGCGTCCAGGGCGGTGGTCGGCTCGTCCAGCACCAGCAGCGCCGGATCGGCGGCCAAGGCCATCGCGATCACCACCCGCTGCCGCATCCCGCCGGAAAGCTGGTAGGGGTAGAGCCCAACGACGCGGTCCGGCTCGGCGATCCGCACCTTCCGCAGCATGTCGAGCGCCGCTTCCGCCGCCGGGCGATGGCGCAGCGCGCGGTGCAGGCGGAAGACCTCGGCGACCTGCTCGCCCACCTTGAGCGTTGGGTTCAGCGCGCTTTCCGGGTTCTGGTAGACCATGGCGATCCGGCCGCCACGCACCCGGCGCAGTTCCGCCTGATTGAGGCGGAACAGGTCGCGGTCCTCGAACAGCACTTGGCCACCGCTGAGGATGCCGTTCCTCGGCAGGTGCCGCATCACCGCCATGGCCAGGGTCGACTTGCCGCAGCCGGATTCGCCGACCAGACCATAGGCTTCGCCTGGCTGGATGATCAGCGAGACGCCGCGCACCGCGTCGACGCGGTCGCGGCGGCGCTGGTAGCTGATGGTGACGTTGTCGAGTTCGAGCAGGGGTCCGGTGGAGGATGCTGTCACGGCTCCAGATATTCCTTCAGCCCGTCGGCGGCCAAGCCGATGGCGACGACCACCCAGGCGATGGCCAAAGCGGGAAACAACACGGTCCACGGCGCCGTCGTCAGCAACGCCTGGTTCTCGCTGACCATCAAGCCCCAGTCGGGGGTCGGCGGCTGCACGCCTAGGCCCAGGAAGCCCAGGGTCGCCGAGGTGAAGACGGCGTAGCCGAGCCGGACGGTGCCCTCGACGATCAGCGGGCCGCGCACGTTGGGGAGCAGCTCCATCGCCATGATGTGGAGCGATCCCTCGCCGCGCAGCTGCGCCGCCATGACATATTCCTTCCGCGCCTCGACAAGGGCGGCGGCCCGGACGGTCCGGGCGATCAGCGGCGCGAAGACCAAGCCGATCACCAGCACCACGTTGCCGGTGCCCGCCCCCAGGAAGGTCAGGGCCAGCATCGCCAGGATGACGATGGGAAAGGCCATGACGGCGTCCAGCACCCGCATCACCGCCTCGTCGAACCACGAGCCGAACCAAGCTGTCGCCAGCCCGATCGCGGCGCCCAGCCCCAGCCCGAGCAACGTCGCCGCCGGGGCGATCGTCAGGACATAGGTTCCGCCATGGATGACCCGGCTGAGGATGTCGCGGCCGAGCTGGTCGGTGCCGAACCAGTGGGCGGGCGAGGGGGGCTGCGAGATCGCCAGGAAGTCGATGTCGGCGGGCGGGTAGGGGGCGATCCAGTCGGCGCCCAGCGCGGTGACCACCCAGACCAGGATCATCAGCAGGCCAACCGCCAGCGGAACGACGCCGCGCCGCGAGGCGCGCCGGCGCCCTCCGGCTTCAGTGAGCGTGACGGCCATGGCGCACTCGCGGGTTGAGGATGGCGTAGAGCAGATCCGCCGCGAGGTTTCCCAGCGCGAACACGAAGGTGATGGCGAGCGAGCAGCCGACCAGCAGCGGGATGTCCTTGTTGGTCGCGGCGAAGTGGATCAGGCTACCGATGCCGGGATACTTGAACAGCGTCTCGACCACCACCAGACCGCCGACCAGCCAGCCGATCTGGGCCCCGATCACCGTGATGGTCGGCAGCAGCGCGTTCCGCAGCACGTGATGCCAGATCACCGTCCGCTGGGGCAGCCCCTTCAACTCGGCGGTGCGGGTGTAATCCGCGGCCAGCGCCTCGATCATGCTGGCCCGCGTCATGCGGAACAGATAGGCGAACAGCAGCAGCACCAGACAGCCGACTGGCAACACCAGATGGGCGATCACGGTCAGTGGCCCCGCGCCATCCGGCGGCAGCGCCTGGATCGGCAGTGCCCCCAGCCAGATGCCGAACACCAGGATCAGGAAGACGCCGGTGACGAACTCGGGCAGGGCGCCGAACGCCAGGCTGACGGTGGACAGCACGCGGTCGAAGATCCCGCCCTCGCGCCGGGCCGCGGCCACGCCGGCCGCCACCGCCAGCGGCACCAGCACCACCAGCCCGCTGACCGCCAAGGTCAGCGACCGGCCCAGCCGCTCGACCACCAGGGGAAAGACGGCGGTGTCGAAGGCGTAGGATCTGCCCCAGTCGCCCCGCGCCACACCGGTCAGCCAGTCGACATAGCGGATCACGATCGGCCGGTCGGTGCCAAGCTCGGCGTTGAGACGCGCCACGGCGTCCTGGGGCGCGAACGGCCCCAGGATGATGCGGCCGACATCGCCCGGCAGCACGTTGGTGATGGCGAAGATCAGCACCGACGCCACCACCAGGGTCACCCCCAGCAGCAGCAGCCGTCGCCCGAAGAAGCGCAGCATTCCCGCCGATCTCTCAGCTTTCGACCCAGACCTGGGCCATGTCGAGATAGTTGGACATGCTGCCGGTCAGGCCTTGGACGCCGGTCCGCGCCGCCCGCAGGTTCTTGTTGAAATAGGCGATCACGGCGGGAACCTCATCGGTCAGGATCGCCGCCATCTCGGTGCCCAGCTTGCCGCGCTGGGCGACGTCGGGCTCCGCCTCGAACTTGGCGAGCAGGGCGTCGAACGGCTCGCTCTTCCAATGGGCGGCGTTCCACTCCGCCGTGCTGCGGAACGACTGCGCCAGGATCTGCGCCGCGACCGGGCGGCTGGTCCAGTCGGTCAGGCCGAAGCTGACCTCCGTCCAGTGATTGTAGTAGAGGTTGGTCGGCTCGACCTTCAGGTTGACCTTGATGCCCGCCGGAGCCAGCATCTGCTGGGTCAGCGCCGCGTATTGCGGCAGTTCCAGGTACTGGTGGGTGTACAGGTCGATCGGGAAGCCCTGGGGATAGCCGGCGTCGGCCAGCAGCTTCTTGGCCTGCGCGATGTTGGCCTGCCGCTGGGCGCCCTTGATCTTTTCCGGATAGATCGGGGCGATCGGGTGGTCGTTGCCGACATCGGCCAAGCCGCCCAGCAACCCGCGCACCATGGCCGGGCGGTCGAAGCACAGGGCTACCGCCTGACGCACCCGCTTGTCATCGAACGGCTTCATGTCGGTCCGCATGCAGAGCTGGCGGTGGTCGGCGGCGTCGGCTTGGATCAGCGCGATCTTGCTGTCGTTCCGGATGGCCTGCGCGTCGATGTAGCTCAGTTGCTGGACGACCTGGATGTCGCCGGACTGAAGCGCCAGCACCATTGGCTGCGGCGATTCGAAGGTCTGGATCTCCAGCCGGTCCAGATAGGGCTTGGTCTGGTCCCAATAATCGGTGTTGCGCTCGAACTTGGCGCCTTCCTGCGGCCGATAGGAGACCAGCTTGAACGGACCGGTGCCGATCGGCTTCTCGGCGAAGTTGCCGGCGTAATCGGCGGGTAGAATTACGCAGTTATAGGTGTGCGTGAAGTACGGGAAGGTGCCGATCGGCCGGTCCAGCGTGAAGCGGACCGTGTGGTCGTCGACCTTGGCGATGCCCTCCTTCTTCAGGAACGGCATTGCGCCCGCGGCGGGCGAGGCGTTGGCGGGATCGACCAGCCGCTGGAAGCTCGCCACCACGTCGTCGGCACCCATCGGGCGGCCGTCATGGAACTTGACCCCTTGGCGCAGCTTGAAGGTCCAGACCTTGCCGCCCTCGCTGGGCTCCCACGACGTCGCCAGCACGGGGCGCAGCGACAGGTCGGGCTCGGCGTAGACGAGATATTCGGCGGTCTGCTGGACGATGGCGATGCCGCCCGAGCTGTTCAGCTTGACCGGATCGATCGAGGTCGCCGCCGGCACCGCCACCTTCAGCGATCCACCGCGCTTGGGAGTCGCCTGGGCCAGCGCTCCCCACGGCGCCACTCCCGACAGCGCGCATCCCAGGGCCAGCGTGGACGCTCCCGCGAGGAAACGGCGCCGGCTGACGCCCAGCGTCGTGACGGCGGAATTCGCGGTGGAAAAGCCGAGCGGGCTCAGATCGGTGCGCTTTACCATGGTTCTGGTGCCTCCAGTTCTTGGGCGCGCACATCACGCCACGCCAGTATGTCGTCGAATGCCCCGTCGCGGCGCCGGGACGGTCCCGGCGGCGCGTCGAGGTGCCGGATCAGCGTCCCGGCACGCAATATCGCACCGTAACCACCCCATTCCAACAAAACGGTGACATTAAACATCACCATACCGAATTGGTTGCCGGCGTACCCCAAGCGGCGCGGCCCTTAACGCTTCCTTATCCGTCCCCGAGGCAAGCTGGCGCCCGACGCTGTCTGAAGCCGGGATGCAGACGAACCGATGGCGACCGCCGCCGAAGCCACCGCTCAAAACCCTGGCCCAATCCCCGGCCAGTCATCCGGCCCAGCTCCCGGCCAGCCCGCCAGCGCGTCGGGCCGCGAGGTCGAGCCCGTCGTCATGGGCGGCGGCCGGTTCGAGATCCTGCCGGGAACGCCGTTGCCCGCCCTCGATGGTCCCGCCGGCAAAGCCTATGCCGTCCGGGCGCTGCGCGACCGCAAGATGGACGTCTTCGCCATCGTCGGCACGGCGGGTGTGCCGGCACGAATGGACCTGCTGTCCGGCATCCGCGGGGTCGAGCATGTCTCTCTGATGCGGATGATCGAGTGGGGCATGGTCGATTGGCCGCTCGACGGCTACAAGCGGATCGTCTTCATCCTGGAGAATCCCGGTGGTCGCCGGCTGATGAACAGCCTGTCCGACACCCGTGAGCAGATGACCGAGGAGCAGATCACCCGCGCGGTGATCCAGCCGCTCGCCTCCGCGCTGCGCGAGTTGTCCAGCCGTGCCATCGTCCATGGCGACATCCGCCCGACCAACATCTTCCTACGGGACCAGGGCACCTCGGGCGTGATGCTGGGGGAATGCGTCTCGACGGTGACCTCCTTCGGTCAGGCGCCGCTGCTGCTGACCATCGAGCGGACGATGGCTCAGCCGTCGGGCAGGGGGCCGGGCACCACCTCCGACGACCTCTACGCGCTGGGCGTCACCATCCTGCTGCTGTATCTGGGCCGCAACCCCGTCCGCCAGCTGGACGACGAGGCGATGCTCCAGGCCAAGCTGGACCGCGGCACCTATCCGGCGCTGGTCGGCACCGCCCGCCTGTCGCTCAACCTGATGGAGCCGTTGCGCGGGTTGCTGGCCGACGATCCCAAGATGCGTTGGACGCTCAACGACCTCGATTTGTGGTTGAGCGGGCGGAGGCTCAGCCCCAAGCAGCCGCAGGTGCCTCGCAAGGCGTCGCGTCCTTTCGAGTTCAACGGCACCAATTACTGGCACTGCCGGGGCTTGGCGCGCGTCTTCGCCCGCAATCCCGCGGCGGCGGTGCCCGTGATCGACAATGGCGACCTGGACCGCTGGCTCCGCCGTAGTCTGTCCGACGAGGCGAGGGCGGAAGCCGTCGCGTCCGCGATCGAATCGGCCGGTGTCGCCGGCAAGGGCGCCCACTTCGAGGACCGGCTGGTCGCCCGCGTCTGCATCGCGCTCGATCCGCCGGCCCCCATCCGGTACAAGCAGAAATCCGTGATGCTCGACGGGTTCGGCACGGCCATGGCCGACGCCTTCATGCGGAACGAGGGGTATCAGGTTCTGGGCGAGGCGATCGCCGCCCAGTTGCCGATGTTCTGGGTCAGCATGCAGGGCGAGTTCAAGGCCGAATACGTGCCGATGACGCAGACCTTCGAGGCGTTGCGGACCCAATTGGAGCGGCCCGGGTCCGGCTATGGCATCGAGCGGCTGCTGTACGAGCTGAACCCGATGCTGCCCTGCTTCAGCGCCACCGTCCGCAACCACATGGTCACCAGCGCCTCCGAACTGCTTGCGGCGCTGGAGCAGATCGCCTCCCGGCCGGGCCGCCCGCGCGAGCCGATCGACCGCCATATCGCCGCGTACCTGATCGCCCGCTACCGCAAGCTGGACGAGCGGCTGATCGCGCTGACCACA
The DNA here is from genome assembly GCF_000576635.1 of Skermanella stibiiresistens SB22. Classification (GTDB taxonomy): domain Bacteria; phylum Pseudomonadota; class Alphaproteobacteria; order Azospirillales; family Azospirillaceae; genus Skermanella; species Skermanella stibiiresistens. Next base: position 279,767 of record NZ_AVFL01000003.1, on the reverse strand, counting down.
CCCGGCGGCGAGGTCCTGCGCCGGATCTCCGCGATGGTCAACATCCTGGCCGATGTCCAGAAACGCTATGGTCCGGCCAACCTGCCGAACCTATGCAACTGGATGATCGAACTGATCGGTCCCGCCGTGGACCGGTTCCACAGCCGGGCCCATCGTGACAAGCTGCGGACCGACGCGGCGCGGATCGCGGCGGAGGGCAACCTGCAGGGATTGCTGACGTTGATCGACGATCCGGCCGCCATCCGCAAGGACGAGATCGAATTCACCAAGGCGCGGCGGGAATTTCAGCTGGCCGGCCGGGAGATCGACAAGCTCAAGCGGGAGATCGCCGACAAGGATCGGATCGCCGAGACGTCAGGCCGGCAAGCCGCCGCCGTCGTCTCCAGCATCCTGGGGACCATCGCCCTGGTCGGCGTCGTCGTCTACACGTTGTTGCGCAAATGAGCGGTGCTGGCACTCCCAGGCGGAAGCGCCGCCGGATGAGCGCCAACGGCATGGTGACCGCCCTGGTCATCCTGTGCCCCGCCGGGTTGGTGTTCTTCCCCACAACCGTGCTGCTGCTCGCCGGGCTGATCCCGACCATGGTCGCCTATGTCATCGACCGCGATCCCGACAAGACGGCGCCGATGACGGTGGGGGCGCTCAACTTCGTGGGCGTCGTCGCCTTCATCATCAGTCTTTGGAAGGCGGGCCACACGATGGGCGCGCTGACCAAGATCCTCACCGACCCCTTCGCCTGGCTCGTCATGTATGGGGCCGCCGGAGCCGGCTGGGGCCTCTATTACGGCATTCCTCCCGCCGTGGCGGCCTGGATCGCGTTGCGCGCCGAGAGCCGCATCGCCGACCGTCTCGAGGAGCAGCGGGAACTGATCGCCGGCTGGGGACCGGAGGTCAGCGGCGTCGTCGCGTCGGAGGACGCCAAGGATTGAGGGGCGCCACCCCCCTCCGTTCCCCTCACCGTCTTCCTTACTGGCCCAGCCGCTGCTCGATCGCCGCGTTCTTGATGTTCTTCTGCAACTTCTCGAAGGCGCGAACCTCGATCTGGCGGACCCGCTCGCGGCTGATGCCGTAATGCTGGGACAGGTCCTCCAGCGTCGTCGGATCGTCGCGCAGGCGACGCTCGGTCAGGATGTGGCGCTCGCGCTCGTTCAGGTTGGTCATCGCGTTCTTCAGCAGGGCGCGGCGCTTGCTCAACTCCTCGCGCTCGGCCAGATGGATTTCCTGGGTCTCATTCTCGTCGACCAGCCAATCCTGCCACTCGCCCTCGCTGTCGGCGCGCAGCGGCGCGTTCAACGAATGGTCGGGGCTCGCCAGCCGGCGGTTCATGTTGACGACGTCCTGCTCCGGCACGTCCAGTTTGGTCGCGATCTGGGTCACGTGCTCGGGCGACAGGTCGCCCTCGTCGATCGCCTGCATTTGGCCCTTCAGCTTCCGCAGGTTGAAGAACAGCTTCTTCTGAGCGGCCGTGGTGCCCATCTTGACCAGCGACCAGCTGTGCAGGATGTATTCCTGGATCGCGGCCCGGATCCACCACATCGCGTATGTCGCCAGCCGGAAGCCGCGATCCGGGTCGAACCGCTTGACCGCCTGCATCATGCCCACATTGCCTTCCGAGATCAGCTCGGACAGCGGCAGGCCATACCCGCGATAGCCCATCGCGATCTTCGCGACCAACCGCAGATGGCTGGTCACCAGCCGATGCGCCGCCTCCGTGTCGCCATGCTCGCGCCATGACTTGGCGAGCATGAACTCCTCTTCCGGCCGCAGCATCGGAAACTTGCGGATTTCCTGAAGGTAACGGGACAGATTGCCTTCGGAACTGATGACCGGAACGCTGGGAGTATTCGACATATTCTAGCCCCTCTCTTCGGGCGGTGGTTAGCGACGCCTGAGTCTTTTCGGCCTTCGGTTTCCCGGCCCCCAACCGCCATGGAGGCCTCCTCTTCGCGGGTTCGGCCGTTCTGGCCATAATACCCAACTCGACCGCTCAGGTATAGGTTTAAATCGATTCCAAACTCTGGATTAACCCTTGGATGTCCAACGGTAATTCCGATTCGAAGCGCATCGGCGCGGAGTCGCGGGGATGGTTGAACCGCAGGGCCACGGCGTGCAAGGCCTGTCGCCCGAAGCCAACAATCGCGCCCCGTGCCGGTTCCGGCATCGCCCCAGTCCTCACTCCAATCGAAGCTCCGCGCACTGATGCCGCTCCCTTGCGGGATGCCGCGCCGTTATCGGTTGCCTTGCCGTGGCGATTTTCACCACCGATACGGCCACCATAGACTGGATCGCCGACCAAGGGATGTCCAACCTCCGTCATATGCACTCGTATCTGGTGGGTTCGCCCGGTGGCCAAGCTGCATTCCACCAGCGACGCGAAGCTTCCGAATGGCTTCACCACCCGATACCGGGTCAACGCCGGTTTGCCGCCAGTGACCACCGCCATCTTCTTGCGGTCATGGGGACTGCGCCCGATATCGCCGGTGATCTCTCCCGAAGGAGGGCAGGGCACGCCGAACACCACGGCGCGGTAGGTCCTGCTCAGCGAACGGTCGGCGAACTGGGCGGCCAGCCCCGCGTGCGCCCGGTCGTTCTTGGCGACGACCATCAGCCCGCTGGTATCCTTGTCGAGCCGGTGGACGATGCCCGGTCGCCTGACGCCGCCGATGCCCGACAGCCGGTCGCCGCAATGCCACAGCAGCGCGTTGACCAGCGTGCCATCGGCGTTGCCGGCGGCGGGATGGACGACCATGCCGGCCGGCTTGTCGATCACCAGCAGGTCATCGTCCTCGAACACGATGGCGAGCGGGATATCCTGAGGCACCGGGATGGCCGTCTCCGGTTCCGGCACGACCACCTCGATGACTTGGCCGGGTTTGACCCGCGCGGACGCGTCGGTTATCGTCCGGCCGCCACTCGAAACCCGTCCCTGGTTGATCAGCGAGCGGATCCGGGTGCGCGACAGCCCCTCGAGACCCGAGGCCAGAAGTTTGTCCAGGCGTTCGCCGCCATCCTCTCCGGTCACGGTGAGGCTGAGCGTTTCGCTCTCCGGGTCGGGCTCGAGTTCGGGATCCGGGACTGGAACCGGATCCTCGTCCTCCTCCATCTCGTCAGCCGTGAACTTCAACAGACTGGACCTCGACCTTGCGGGCACTGAAAGCCATCCTTACCATCATGGGCATCCTCATCGTCGCGGGGTTCGGCTTCATCGGATATGAAGTCTACAACCGCGTCTCTGATCCCGAACGCCGGGCGGAGCCAGCCGCCCCGCCACCGCCGCCACCCGGCGGCATCGCGGAAACCGCCCTCGATCTTCCAAGCGGCGCCACCATCAACAGCGTGGTGGCCGTCGGCAGCCGCGTTGTCTTCAGCGTCCGCCTGCCCAATGCCGCCGGCGACCGCCTCTACGTCCTCGATCCCCGCAACGGCGCCGTCACCGCCACGGTGACCACCGGGCCAAGCGCCATTGGATCGAAGCCGAATGATGCGGGATCGGGCGCTCCGCGCCAATGATGTTCGTCACACCCATCATCGCATATCCCGCCGCACGGACCCCCGCACCGACCAGAGAGCCGGCACCAACATCCCCCACGCCGGTTGAAGCCTCCGTCCACCCGTGACACCCCGCCCGCAACACCGGACCAGCATCCCGTGAACTTCACCAGCGACAACGTGACCGGCGCAGCGCCGGAAATCCTGAAAGCCCTGACCGACGCCTCCAGCGGCCCGACGCCGTCCTATGGGGAGGACCCGCTGACCGCCCGAGTGACCGAGCGGATCGCGGCCCTGTTCGAGCGCGAGGTCGTCGTCTTTCCCGTGGCGACCGGCTCCGCCGCCAACGCGCTGGCGCTGGCGGCGCTGGCGCCCCCTTACGGCGCGATCTACTGCCACGAAATGTCCCACGTCAACACCGACGAGTGTGGCGCGCCGGAGATGTTCACGGCGGGCGCCAAGCTGGTCGGCCTGCCCGGCGCCGGCGGCAAATTGGACCCCGCCACCCTGCGCGCGACCTTGGACAAGTCGGGCGCCGGCAATGTCCACCATGTCCAGCCCGCCGCGGTGACCCTGACGCAGGCGACCGAGTCCGGAACCGTCTACACCCCGGCCGAAGTCGCCGCCCTCGCCGAGGTCGCGAAAGCATTCCGCCTGCCTGTCCACATGGACGGCGCCCGCTTCGCCAACGCGGTGGCGCGGCTGGGCTACTCACCGGCCGACCTGACCTGGCGGGCGGGTGTCGACGTGCTGTCGTTCGGCGCCACCAAGAACGGCGCGCTGGCCGCCGAGGCGGTCGTCTTCTTCCGCCCCGAGCTGGCCGAAAGCTTCGCCTTCCGCCGCAAGCGCGCCGGCCACCTGTTCAGCAAGATGCGCTTCCTGTCGGCCCAGCTCGACGGCTATCTGACGGACGGCCTCTGGCTGCGCTTGGCCCGCCACGCCAACGCCATGGCCGACCGCCTGTCCGCCGGCTTGGCGGCGCTGCCCGGCGTGACTCTCCGCGATCCGGTCGAGGCCAACGAGATCTTCATCAGCCTGCCGGAACCGATGATCCTCGGACTGGAGCACCGCGGCTACGGCTTCTACCGCTGGGACGGCCAAACCGTGCGTCTGGTGACCGCCTGGAACACCGCCGCCGAGGACGTCGACCGCATGATCGCCGACGCCACCGCCCTGGCGAACGCCTGCGCCCAAGATTCGTGAAACCGACGTTGAAATAACACTTGCGGGAGCCCGGAGCTTTGGCTAAAAGACCGGCCTCTCGCCCAGCGATGTCCCCATCGTCTAGAGGCCTAGGACACCGCCCTCTCACGGCGGTAACAGGGGTTCGAATCCCCTTGGGGACGCCATTTTATCAAGCACTTAGCCGCCACTTCAAATTCGTATGGCAAATAGACGACATAGATTTGGTCGTGCCGTCAATGTTCGGCTAGGTGCATGCTTGTTCGTAATCGGGTATCTTGTCGCCAGCGGGCATAAACCAATGCCGCCGAGTTCCGTCAACGATCCATCTTGCGGCTGCATGCCAACATGAATGGCTTTCTCAACGTCGAACCTAAGACCGAGAATCGATGGCGAGCGATCATCCTGTTCGGGCGAAACGCGGCTTCGTTCAAGTTCGCGCTTCGAGAACTGGAAGCTCTCTAAGTAGTTGTTTTTAATGAATAAATATCGTCGGAAAATTTCCGTGATTTAATTGTGAAGCAGGTTCATCTCATTCCTTCCCGGTTGAGGCCCAGGTGGCTGCGTCGCGCAAACTGCCGCGCCGCTATTGAAGTTTCGAGAAGCCCAGTGATCCGCAAAGCGTTTGGACGTCCCCATGCACGGCCCGCACGTCGAGGTCAACGCGGAGAAGATCCGGGTAGGCAGCTACTTCTTCGACGGTTCTCCGTGGAGATGCGCCACGACCAAGTGCAGCTCTCCGTCACTCAAAAGGTCGCTTCGATCGATTCGCCCACCGTGCGCGGTGGCGCATAGATGCTGAGGGTGTTGCCGAAGATGTCGAGGGGCGTGCGGCGGAGGACGCCATCCTCTTTGAACAGGTTGTTGGCGAACACCCCGAGGCGGACTTTGTCTCCGGGCAGGCTGTAGAACAGCCGGGCGTTCACTAGGTGGATGTCGTCCGTCTTCGCCTTTTGAGACAGGGTGACGGCCTTCGGCGCGTTGGTCTCCTCGCTGATGCTCTACCCGATCGAGCCGGACCGGTTTGGTCCCGACCGCGTGGGCGCCCACTTGAACGCCATCACCGCGCTCATCTCGCCACAGTAGGGGGCCGGGCGGGCGTCAGAGTCGACGGTGCGCCACGGACGGACTCTGAGACGGCGCCCGCAGGCAGACGCTTTCGCCCACTCGGGAACCATCCGATAACGCCGGGCCACGTCTCGGGGCAATTTTTGGCGAAGGCGCCGAGATCGGGCACGCCGTGGCCTACCTGGCCAGCGACAAGGCGCGCTATGTCACCGGCACGACGCTGACGGTAGACGGAGGCCCTAACGCCCGATCCTGCGACCTGACGCGCAGTGGGCAAGCCTGTTCGCTACGCTTTCGGCTCACTCGCGGAGAAATCCGACGTCTCTGCCATCGTTCTGACCGAGAGAGCAGCGTTCCTCGCAACCGTGACCAGACGTTCGGTCGACCAACCCTGTCGAGCGTGCGCGGACAATCCCTGCATGACAGACGCGACCAAGTCGCTGACCGGCTCCGCCAGATCCGGTCGCGACCGGGCGACGAGGTCGCGCACGCGCAAGCGGCCGTCCTCGGCGATCTGACCGGCTGCGGCCGCGGCGCCGGCGTCGCTGCAGTTCCGGGTGGCGTTGAGAACCAGGCAGCCCTGAGCTGCGGCATCCCGGCTGTAGGACACAGCACGCGCGACCAGATAGGTCTCGATCAGCGTCGCCACCGCGTCCCCCTCGACCCCGAAGGCGTCGATCGGCGGTGTCGCGCTGCTGTAGCGGCCCAGGATCATCTGGAAGAAAGCCGCCTTGCTCCCGAACGCGGCATAAAAGCTCGGAGCAGCGATGCCGATTGCGGCCGTCAGATCCGACAGGGAGACGCCGTCATAGCCGCGCTCATGAAAGAGTTGCTGCCCCGCTTCAAGCGCCTCCTCCAGGTCAAATGACCGAGGCCGTCCCGGCCGGCCAGATTCTTTATCAATCACTAAAGATTGTCCCTTGCTGAACCCGTCATCGCAGTTATATAGCGGTTACTAAAGAATTTTGCAAAGTGTCTCTATCGATCCATCGCCGCAGGACAGTACGCCGCCAAGACCGGGACGCAGGAGCCAGCTCCTCGCAGGGGTCGCGGCGGCTGGACTGACACCAGCGGGCCGTGGCGCGTCTCCTGACCTGTAAGGAAACTATAATGGAAAATCAGTCCCCGACGCGGGGATCCGCGGCCGTTCTCCTGGCCGTCTGCCTCGCTTCCGCGTCGATGCCGCTCGCCTTCACGGGGCCAACCATAGCCCTGCCAGCCATCGCCGCGGCGCTTGGCGGATCGCCAGTCTCGATCAGCTGGGCGACAAACGCCTATCTGCTGACCTTCGGGAGCCTGCTTCTCGCGGCCGGGGCGATGGCGGATCGATATGGTCGCAAGCGGGTGTTTGCCATCGCGACGGGCGTGTTCGCCATTCTGTCGGTGATGCTCGCGTTTGCACCCGACATGACCAGCTTCAACCTGATCCGGGCGGCGCAAGGCGTCATGGCCGCTGCCGCGATGTCGGCCGGGATGGCCGTTCTGGCGCAGGAGTTTCAAGGCCCCGGACAACTGCGGGCGTTCAGTTTCGTTGGCATGAGCTTCGGAATCGGCCTCTCGGTCGCCCCGATCGCGTCGGCTTATCTGTTCGAGTTGTTCGACTGGCGAAGCATCTTCGCACTGGTCGTCGCCTTCGATGCCGCCGCTTTCCTTATCGGAATCGTCTCGATGGCCGAGTCGCGGGACCCGGACGCCACGGCGGTGGACTGGCCGGGGAGCGTGAGCTTCACGGTCGCGCTCGCAACCCTGACGACGGCGATCCTTGAGGGTCCGGGCCGCGGATGGTCCGACCCGGTGGTCGTCGCCCTCTTCGGAGCGACGGCTGCACTTCTGATCGCGTTCGTCGTTATCGAACGTCGCGTCGCGCGCCCCATGCTGGACCTCGATCTGTTTCGGTATCGGCAGTTTGTGGGTGTCCAGCTTCTTGCGGCGGCTCCCGCCTACGGCTTCGTCGTGCTTTTGATCCTGCTTCCTGTCCGGCTTGTCGGAATCGACGGGATGTCGGCTTCGGAAGCTGGCCAGACCATGCTCTCCATGTCGGCGCCTTTGCTGGTGCTGCCGCTGCTGGCGGGATCGCTGGCCCGTTGGGTGTCGCCAGCGACGCTTTGCGGCCTGGGCCTCGTCGTCACGAGCGTGGGCGTGTCCTGGCTCGGCCAGGTTCCGATTGGCGCTGGAACCGCGGCCCTGGTCCCTGCCCTTCTCGTCATCGGCGTCGGCATAAGCTTTCCGTGGGGCCTGATGGATGGGCTGGCGGTCAGTGTTGTGCCGAAGGAGCGCGCAGGCATGGCCGCAGGCATGTTCGGAACTGTTCGCGTCGCCGGCGAAGGCATCGCCCTGGCGCTGGCCACGGCGCTGCTGAGCGGCCTGGCGCAGTCCCGGATCTCACCGCTCATCGCCCAGCCAACGGCCTCCTCATCGATCGCGGAGCGGCTTGCGACGGGCGACCTCGGGGGCGCCTCAGCGCTTGCGCCAGAGGTTCCGGCGCCAGCGCTGCTTGCGAGTTACGGAGACGCGTTCAACGCGCTCACGCTCTGCTTGGCCGCCGTCACCCTCGTCACGGCGGTGGTCGTGTTCCTCTCGCTTCGACGACCGGCAGTCGACCAGGCCTGAGCGCCAATGGTCGATCGACACCGATCCGCACGCCGGCGAGCAGCGTGCGTTCCGTGACGTCCGGATGATCAGAGCGAGTTCGGCTGGTACGGCGTCACGACCGACAAGATCGAGCGCAGGTCGATCTGGTTGTCGTTGCCCGCTACCCCGGTCTGACGCCCTACAACGTGCTCGACTTCGAAGCCCATGGGCCAGCGGTTTACGGGCTTCTATATGGTCTCGGATACAGCCTGTTCGAACTGCCGAACAGCTTCCTGAAACGCCAGCGTGACATCCGGCCAGGGCAGGCGGGGGCATTGCCGCACGTGCTGCTCGACCAAGCGGATTCGGTGTTCGGCTGCCTGCTGATGCTCTATCCGTTCAGCCGCATGAGCTTCACATTCGTGCTCGCCGGGGTCGTGTTCTTCACCGCCCTGCATCTGGCGGCGAACTACCTGCTGTTCCTCTGCAAGCTGCGCTCGGAGCCCCTGTGAGCCATCCTTCCCCATCATCCCTGCCACCCCCCGGGGCGCTCGCGATCGTGCGCCTCAACTGCGTCGACGCCGTCACGCTGTGCGGACTGGCACTGGCCCTGGCGGCGCTGCTCGCGACCGTTCATCACCGCCTCGAACTCACCGTCGGGTTGCTGTTCCTCGCGATGCTGTGCGACGCCTTCGATGGCGTGCTGGCTCGCCGCCACGGCACGACCCGGGACTTCGGACGCTATCTCGACGGCTTCGCCGACGCGTTCATCTATCTGATCGCGCCGTCCGCGTGGTTCCACGCGATGGGCTTCGACGCGCCATGGTCGCTGGCGATCCTGGGGATGTTCATCGTCGCCGGCGTGGTCCGCCTGTCCGTCTTCAACGGCGTCGGCAACATCGATGTCACCAGCAAGGCGGGGGCGGCGGGCCAACCTCCCCGGCTAGCCTATCTGGGAGTGCCGGCGTTCTGGGTGGTCTTCATCGCCGGCGGCTATTACCCGCTGCTGGCCCTGGCCGGCCCTGATCTCGCGGAGCCCTTGCTGGGGGCGGCCCTGCTGCTCCACGGAGCGCTGATGCTGCACAACGCCGCCTACTGGAAGCCACGCCACCTGGGGATGATGCTCGGCGCCGTCTGCGCCATCGCCTCGGTCTATTTCTGGCTCGATTGGCGCTTGACCTGATGCGCCTAAAGGAATTTGGAAGATGAATCGCTTGGCGCGCTGGGGTGTCTATCTGCGGGAGATGTTTCCGCCGGCATCGCGGGTCGGCGCCGCGCTGCTCAGCACCATCGTGGTGTTCTGGCCAGCGCGCGCGCTGCATGGCCTGCCGGTGCCGGTGTTCGACACGGCGTTCTGGGTCGGCGCCGCCACATATTTGCTGGTCATGCTGTATTACCGGCTGTGTGACGAGTTCAAGGACGCCGAGACCGATCGCCGCTACTTCCCGGAGCGGCCGCTGCCGTCCGGACGGGTCGGCTTCGACGATCTGGATTGGCTCCGGGGACTGACCGTGGCGGTGATGGTCGCGCTCAACCTGATTTGGCCGCTGGCGTTGCCCGAGTTCCTGGCGATGTTCGCGTTCGCCTTTCTGATGGGTAAATGGTTCTACCTGCCGGAGCTGATCGGTGGCAACCGCCTGCTGGCGTTCCTGACCCACGCCCCGGTCAGCCTGTTCGGCGCGTTCTACCTGCTCGCCTTGGCTACCCGCCCGGCCTCGCCGCCCCTGTTCGGCGCGGAGCACTGGCTGATCGCGCTGTGGGTCAGCCTGCCCGGCTACATCTGGGAGATCCTGCGCAAGACCCGTGCCCCGCGCGAGGAGCGGGAGGGCTATCAGACCTATTCGGTGATGATCGGCCATCGCGCCTGCGTCGCCATCGGTTTGGCGCTGCTCGGCGCGCACGCGGCGCTCGCGGCGGGCCTGATCGCGCGGCTCGGATTGGGTGCCGGGGTGGCTTGGGGCACCGTCGCCCTGGCGGGCCTGCTGGCCGTGGCGCTGCTGCGCTTCGCGTTCACCGCGCGACGCCCCGACGCCGATTCCCGGTTCCTGCGGCCGGCCACCGAGCTATACGCCGGCCTGTCGCTGGCCCTGGTCGGCGTGGCGCTCGGCCTCGCCGCCGCGTGATCCGGCGTCCTGGGACATTGTCGCCGGGGACTGATCTTTCCGTCGAGGTGAAACGTTCACAGGTCGGGAAACCGGCGACCGTGTTCGCCGGTCCATGACGGAGACGACGATGATCGACTTCGACCAACTGGTCGAAACCCTGCGGGACCACCTCGACCTGTCCGGTGACGCGGTGAGTCACGCGCTGATGTCGCTCGACGGCGACCGCCTCGCCACCCTGACCCGGAACTTGGATCCCGACGAGCTGGTCCGCATGCTCGAGGTCGCCGGGATCGAGGCGAACGAGTTGCCACAAGACGATCTAACCAGCGTGTTCGAAACCTTGGCCGAGGCCGTGAGCGAGGTGCTGGACGAGGAGGGCGGCCGCAAGCCGTCCGCGCCGGACGGGAGGCCGTAATGGCGGGCGCGGAAAAACCCGAACCCAAGCCCGAGGAAATCGACAAGGGCTTCGAGGAGGCCGACGACGACACCCGGACACCGGAGGAAAGGTCGGAGATCATCATCAATCACGCGACCGCGCAGGCGGCCTTCTGGGGAGCGTGGCCGGCCGTCTCCTGGGTCGCCTTGGTGATGATCAACATGACGATGATCGTCTTCATTGGCCGCGCCCACGGCCATCTCTGGGACAAGGAGAAGGCCAAGGGGCTGCTGTTCCAGATCCTGCGGGGGATGGGGCTCTCGACCGGGCTGCTGCTCGCGGGCGGCAAGTTCCTGAACGACGCCCTGAAGCTCACCGGGATCGGCACGATCCCGGCGATGGCGGCCGACGCGGTGCTCTGCGGCGCCGTGACCTACGCCGTCGGGCACACAACCCATGAATATTTCAAACGCGACGGGCGGATGGACAAGAATGCCCTCAAGGCCGCCTTCAAGGAACAGTATCGCCAAGCGGCGCGCAGGATGCGGGAGAACCCACCCGCGACCGGCACCTGACTCCACTGGAATGGCGTTCAACCCGCGGATCCGTCAGCCGGCACCGTGATGATACTGGCTTTCGACCTGTTGAGAGCCAACTAAGGGTATCGAACAACTACTTGGGAGAAAGTCATGACCGGTGGCAATGTCGCCTTTCTGGTGCTCGTCGTCGGATCGTTCCTGGCGATCAGCGCGTCCATGTTCTACGCCAGCACGCAAACGCTGGACGCCGAGGCGGATCCCAACATGCCGACCGGCAAGACCAACCCGGACGCGCAACGCGATCATGACCAAATGGCTTGATTGACTGGACGGCGGGTGCCAACCCAAGGGTTGGCGCCCGCCGGTTCGTCCCTCAGCCCGGCGTCTTGAGGCGGATGACGTTCCAGGATGCCGGGGCCAGCGTCGCCTGCAAACGCCCGCCGCGGACCTCGACGCCGTCCAGCGGCGCGGGGGTGACCGCGTCCGGGGCGTTCTTGGTGTTGATCGCCTGCAAGTCGTCGTGGCGCAGTTCCAGGGCTTGGTCCAGGGTCATGTCGTTGAAGCCACGGGCGTCCAGGTCGAGGGTGATGGACTCCTCGAGATGGCGGTTCAAGACGAACAGGGTCAGGGTCTTGTCCTCGTCGTTGTGGACACTCGCCACCTTGACGTAGGGCACCTCCGGCATCGGGTAGTACAGTTCCTCGGCGCCGCGCGGATCGTAGTAGCGGGCGGAATATGTTGGCGAGGACACCTGCGAGCGCAGCACCGTGCCGCGGCCAAGGTTGCTCATCTGGGCGAAGGGATGGAAGATCGTCTGCCGCCAAGCCGGGCCGCCGGTCTCGGTCATGATCGGGGCGATGGCGTTGACCAGCTGGGCGAGACAGGCCGACTTGACGCGGTCGGCGTGGTTGAGCAGCGAGATGCAGGCGCCGCCGAAGGTCAGCGCGTCCTCCATCGTATAGATCTCCTCCAGGATCTGCGGCGCTTCCGGCCAGCCCGGCTTGGCCCGACCCTCGCCCTTGGCGCGGGTACGGTACCAGACGTTCCATTCATCGAAGCTGAGCATGATGCGCTTGGATGACCGCCGCTTCGCCGCGACAGCGTCGGCGATCGCCACGACCTCGTCGATGAAGCTGTCCATCAGGTCGGGGCTGGCGAGGAACGCCGCCGTGTCATGGGCGTAGTTGTTGAAGTAGGTGTGGAGCGAGATGAACTCGACATGGTCGAAGGTGTGGTCGAGGACGGTGTACTCCCACTCGCCAAACGTCGGCATGTTGCGGGCCGACGAGCCGCAGACCGCCAGTTCGATCGTCTTGTCGGTCCACTTCATCATCTTCGCGGTCTCGGTGGCGAGACGGCCGTATTCGGTCGCCGTCTTCCGCTCCATCTGCCACGGGCCGTCCATCTCGTTGCCCAGGCACCAGAACTTGACGTCGTGCGGCTTTTCCCAGCCATGGGAGCGGCGCAGATCGGACAGCGCGGTTCCGCCGGGATGGTTGCAGTATTCCAGGTAATGCCGTGCCGCGTCGCCGTCCCGGGTGCCGAGGTTGACCGCCAGCATCGGCTCGATCCCGGCCTCGCGGCACCAGTCGATGAACTCGTTGGTGCCAAAGGTGTTGGGCTCGGTCGAGAACCAGGCGAGGTCCAGGCGGCGGGGGCGATTTTCGACTGGACCGACGCCGTCTTCCCAGTTGTAGCCGGACACGAAGTTGCCGCCGGGATAGCGCATGATCGTCGGGGCCAGTTCCTTGACCAGCGCCATGACGTCGCGGCGGAAGCCGCGCTCGTCGGCCTCCGGATGGCCGGGTTCGAATAGGCCGCCGTAGACGCAGCGGCCCAAGTGTTCGACGAAGGCGCCGAACAGGCGCGGGTCGGTCGCTCCGACCGCGAAATCGCGATCGATCAGAACCTCAGCCTTCAACATGGGGAAAGTCTCCTGGAGGTGATTTTGGTTTTCAGTGGGAGCGGGCGGCGCGGTCCCGCTCGATGGTTTTGGGCTCGTCGTCATCGGGGACGTCGGGGGAGAGCACCGAATCCTTCAGCAGGATCGAGTAGGGGTGTTGCGGGTTGTCGAGCACGGCGCGGGCGTCGCCGCTTTCCACCACCTCACCCTTCCGCATGATGATGATGCGGTCGCTGATGTAGTAGGCCGTCGCGAGGTCGTGGGTGATGTAGATGATCGAAACCTTCAGCTCGTCGCGCAGGTCCTTGAACAGGTTGACGATGGCCACCCGCAGCGACGCGTCGACCATCGACACCGGCTCGTCCGCCACGATCAGCCGAGGGCCGGGGATCAGCGCGCGGGCGATGGCGATGCGCTGAAGCTGGCCGCCGGACAGCTCGTGCGGGAAGCGGTCCTTGACCTCGGCCAGCGACAGCCCGACCTTGCGCAGCGCCCGGTCCGAAGCGTCGTCGGTCTCCGCCCGCGAGCGCGCCTCCGTGAAGTTCCGCGCCGTCATGGTCAGGTAGCGGTCGACCTTGCTCAGCGGGTTGAAGCTTTCGAACGGGTTCTGGAAGATCGGCTGAACCCGGCTCATGAAGCGCATCCGGTCGCGCGTCTTCCTGATGGTCGTCAGCTCCTCGCCGCCGAACGCGATGCTTCCGCTGGTCGGGTTCATGCCGTTCAGGATCATGCGGGCCAGCGTGGATTTGCCGCTGCCGGACTCGCCAATGATCGTGAAGATCTCCGGCCGCGCGTCCGTCAGGGTGAAGCTGACGTCCTTGACCGCGTCGATCCGCCGTCGCGACAGCAGCCCGCCGGTCCAGAAGCTGCGGCTGACGCCCCGCACGTCGAGAAGTGCCGTGTCCGCTCCGCTCATTGCACCGTCCCCTCGGTCACGGCATGGCAGGCGACGCGGTGTCCGCCGCCCAGCGCCTGCATGGGCGGGACCATGACGCGGCAGACGTCCATGGCGATTGGGCAGCGCGGATGGAAGCGGCAGCCGGGCGGCGGGTCGGCGAGGTTGGGCGGCGTGCCCTCCAGCCCCTGGCGCGGCTCGGCGTCGCCGATCCTGGGCAGGCTGCGGATCAGGTGGAGGGTATAGGGGTGGCGTGGATTTCGGAAGAGATCGCGGGTGCGGCCCTCCTCCACCAGTCGTCCGGCGTACATGATGCCCAGCCGGTCGGTCAGGTTGGCGTGGACCGCCATGTCGTGGGTGACGAACAGGATGGAGGCCCGCATCTCGCGCTGCACTTCCCGGATCATCGTCAGCACGCTCTTCTGGACGACGACGTCGAGCGCCGTGGTCGGTTCGTCCGCGATGATGAAACCGGGGCGGCAGACGGTCGCCAGTGCTATCACGACGCGCTGGCGCATCCCGCCGGACAGCTCGTGCGGGTAGCTGTCCAGCACGCCGGGCTGGAGATGCAGCCGGAGCAGGTGATCCTCCACGGCCTTCAGGAAGGCCGGCATGGGCATTCCCATGTGCCGGAAGGCGAAGTCGATGAAGCTCTGCCGCACCCGCCGCAGCGGGTTCAGCACGCTCATCGAACCCTGCATGATGTAGGCGAGGTGTTTCCACCGGATCGCGGTGCGCTCCTCCGGCTTCAGCGTATAGAGATCGACCTTGCGCGTCCCGAAGTCGAAGTTGACCGTGCCGCCGACGACGTTGAGCGGCGGCCGGATGGCGCCCGCGATCGTCTTGATCAGCGAGCTTTTGCCGGACGAGGACTCTCCGGCGATGCCGTAGATCTCGTCGTGCTCGATCCGCAGCGTGATGTCGTCCACCGCCCGCACCTCGCGGGTGATGCCGAACCAGCGCGTCTGGTAGTAGGCCTTCAGCCCATCGACGCGCAACGCGGGAGAGGCGGGCAGGGCTTCGGGCGCCGGGTTCAGGTGGTTGTTGAGCTGATGGAGCGTCATGTGGCACCTCCCATCCGGCTGAGCCGGCTGCGGGGATCGATGTACTCGTTCAGCGCGGTCGCCAGCAGGTAGAGGCCGATGAACAGCAGCATCACGGCGATCACCGGCCACGCGATCCACCACCAGACGCCCGCCACCAATGCCGTGTGCTGGTTGGCCCAGTACAGCATGCTGCCGATGGTCGGCGTGTTGATGTCGGTGAAGCCCAGGACCGACAGGGTGACCTCCATGCCGATCGACCAGTTCATGTTGTTGAGCGTGGTCGAGAACACGATCGGCAGCACGTAGGGCAGGTGCTCGCGCGTCATGATCTGGCGCGGACTCATGCCGGAGAAGATGCACTGCGAGGTGAACTCGCGGGTTCGCAGGCTCATCGCGACGGAGCGGATCAGGCGGGCGTCGTAGGCCCAGCCCAGCGCCGCCATGATCAGGGCCAGCAGCGCCCACGACATGCTATCGCGCATCACGAAGTAGAACAGCACCAGGATCGGGAACAGTGGGATGATGATGAAGGTGTCGTTGATCGACATCAGCACCCGGTCGGTCATGCCGCCCATGTAGCCCGACACCAACCCGATCGTCAGCGAGATGACCCGGCTGATCGCCGCCACCGCGATACCGAACAGCAGCGTGTTCCGCAGCGCCGCCGTCATCTGCCAGAACACGTCCTGGCCGCGCGACGTGGTGCCCAGCCAGTATTCCCACGACGGCGGCACATCGGGGGCCACGACGTAGATGTCCTCGGGCGGGTAGGGGGAGAAGAACGACAGCACCGACAGACCGACGATGATCGAGACGATCAGCGTGCCGATGGCGAATTCCAGATTGAAGCGCAGGAGGTCGCGGAAGATCTTGAGCATGGCTTTACTCCACCTGCACGCGGGGATCGAGGAGCGGGTAGAGCAGGTCGATGACCAGCACGGCCAGCGACACGGCGACGATGGAGACCGAGGTGATGCCCAGCACGAGGCTGTAGTCGCCGGCATGGACGGCGTCGACCAGCAGCGACCCGATGCCGGGATAGCCGAACACTTCCTCGGTGATGATGGCGCCGGTGAAGATGGCGCCGAGCGACATCGCGAGGCCGGTGACCTGCGGCACCAGGGCGTTCCGCATCACGTAGGAGGTCAGGATGCGCCGCCGGTCGACGCCGCCCAGTTCGGCGTAGACGACGTAGTCCTCCGTCACGATGTTGGAGACCAGCGCCCGCATGCCGAGGAACCAGCCGCCCAATCCCACCACCACCAGCGACAGCGCCGGCAGCAGGGAATGGAGGAGGACGCTGGAGATGAAATCGAAGCTGAAGCCACGTCCGACCCCGATGCCGGAGCCGCCGCTGATCGGCAGCACTGGCCACAGGAAGCCGAACACGACCAGAAGCACGAAGGCGACGACGTAATAGGGCATCGGGTGCAGGCCCATGGCGATGAGGCCCATCGCCTTCAGCAGCCTGTTCTTCCTGTAGTATCCAGCCAAGCCGCCCAGCAGGTTGCCGAGCAGCCACGCAAGCACGGTCGCCACCACCAGCAGCCCGATGGTCCAGGGCAAGGCCCGCAGGATCAGTTCCGACACGGGGGTCGGGAAGGCCGACAGCGACGGTCCGAAATCGCCGACGACGATCCGGCTCCAGAACGATACGTACTGCTCCAGCGGGGTGCCGGACATCCCGTAGAGTTCGCGGAGCGATTCCCGCATCGTCTCGATCGCTTCGGGACTGGTGTTGCCGAAGGAGGTCAGGGCGGAGATCGTCTGCTCGACCGGGTCGATCGGCGTCGCGTGCGAGATCACGTAGGTCAGGTTGATGCCGATGAAGACGACCAGCACGAATTGCAGCAGACGCTTCGCCAAATAGATGGCGTAGGTTTTCATGGGAGCGATCCCTGATGTACCGGAGCCAATCCCCTCTCCCCAGGGGGAGAGGGTTGGGATGAGGGAGGGGGCGGCGAGTCTCGCCCCTATTCGCCCCGAGGCTTCAGGCGCACCATCATGTACCGCGAGTTGCCCCAGTTCGGCACCGGATTGGCGTAGGGGTCCTCGGCGGTTGGGTAACCGGTCCAGTAGGTGTCGTCCATCGCCACGAAGACGTTGTAGGCCATCAGCGGGATGGTCGGCATTTCCCGCACCGCCAGCTTGACGTAATCGCGGCCAAGCTCGATCGAGCGTGGATCGTCGAAGCCGACGCCCCGGATCTTCTCGATGATACCGTCCAGTTCCGGCGACGACCAGCGCATGTAGTTGCGCGGAGCCTGGGGCTTGCCGGCGGGAGCCACGTATTGCGAGTGCCAGCTGTCGAGGAAATAGGCCAGGTCGGGATGGCCGCCGTAGCTTTCGACGCTCCAGCTGATCAGGGTGTCGAAGTCGCCGGAGTTGCGGCGGTCGAGCATGGTGCCCTGGGCCAGTTCCGTCTTGGCGTCGATGCCGAACTGACGCCACTGCTGGGCGATCATCGTCCCGGCGCGGGTGATGACGGGACGGGATTCGCCCTCGACCATGACGCGGATCGAGAAGGGCTTGCCTTCGGGCGTGTACCAGTTGCTGCCGCGCTTGGTGAAGCCGGCTTTCTGGAGAAGCTCCTGCGCCGCCTGCGGGTTGGGCTTCCACCAGCCCATGCCGAACGACTTGTCGATCGCCGCTTGGTCGGTCGGGATCTGCTCCTTCATGGAAGGCCGCAGCATGTCGGCGATCTGCTTGCCGACGGTCGGGTCGTAGGGCTTGATCTTCTGTTTGCCGGTATCAAGCTCGAAGTTCTTGAGCCAATCCTGCATCGGGATGTGGTAGTCGTCGGGGTGTGTGCCGGTCGGCGGGATGCCGATGGCCGAGATGGTCGCCGCCCCCCGGTAGGACGCCATCGAGACGGCCTTGATGTCGATCAGCAGCGCCAGCGCCCAGCGCACGTCCTTGCTCTGGAAATCGGCGCGCTGGAGGTTGAACAGCAGGGCCGGCAGCGTCGGGTCGGGGTGGGCGTAGGGGAAGTCCTTGAACCAGCCACGTGAAGACTTCGACTGCTTGGCCAGCGTGAACATCCCCTCCGGCGCCACGTCATGAACCACGTCCATGTTGTGGTTCATCTGTGCTATCACGCGCTTGTCGGGCGGGCCGCCATCGACATAGACGGCGTATTTTGGCCCCGGTTCGCCGAACCGGCCCAGCGTGGTGCGCTGCCAGTCGTCACGGCGCTGCCAGATGAACCACTTGCCCTCGGGATCGAAGCTGTGCAGCGCATAGGCGCCGAGCGAGACCGGCTTGTTGAAGTCGAACCGCATCGGATCGGGCGCTTTTTCGAAGACGTGCTTCGGCATGATCCAGATGGCGTTGAAGCGCACCGTGAACAGCGCGTGGAAACGGGAGTTCGGGCGCTTCAGCTTGAAGACGACGGTTTGCGGGTCGGGCGCCGAAACGCTGTCCACGTTGAGCGACAGGATCGGCCCCCAGCGCATGCCGGTGTTCTTCATCTGGGTTTCGACGGTGTAGGCCACGTCGTCGGCCGTGAATTCGACCCCGTCGCTCCAGAAGATGCCAGACCGCAGTTTCACCGTCATCTCGGTGAAATCGGCGTTATACTTGGGTGCTTCGGCCGCCAGAGAGTTGTCGATCGGTCCTTCGAGGCCTTTTTCCGGATCGATGTACCACAGCGTGTCCATCGCCAACTGCTGCAAGCCGGTATATTGGCCGCCGGCATTGATGGCCCAGATGTTGAACCAGCCCGCGTTCTTGATCGTCCCTTCTGGATTCTCAAGAATCAGCGTTTCTTTCCTTGGCAGGCTGGAAATCACGTCCTGGGCCTCGGCTGCGGACGGGACATAGGCGGCGGTCCCCAGCAGCAGCGCCACGGCGGCGCACGCGATTTTCCTGAGTATCGGCTTTCCAAGCACGGATGTTCCGAGAACGGGCATCTTCCTCCCCTTTTTTCCAGCGATGGCTTCGCTTGTTTCTTCGGGTCTGATTGGCTCGGACGCTAATCCCGTTCCGGAAGCGCGTCAACAGAAAATTCTATATATATCAGATTCTACGATATACTATCTCATCAAATCCTATTGTGCGGCGCGGTAATGATCCAAGCCACTTTTCTTCGTATCAGCAATACTGATACGCTCGGGCCTTGAACGCGGAGCTTGAATTGAACGACGAACCCTCTGTCAGCAGCGATATCCTCAGCGTCAGCCCGGATCGGGACGCCGAGATCGTCAAGGCGCTGGCATCGATGCCTCGGATGATGATCCTGCGCCTGCTCCGCAACCGGGGACCGCTGAACGTCAACGAGATCAGCGAGGCGCTGGACCTACCGCAGTCCACGGTCGCGACCAACGTCCAAACGCTGGAAGCCTGCGGCCTGATCGAAACGCGGGCGATGAAGGCGAACAAGGGCAGGCAGAAGATCTGCCAAGCCCGCTATGGCGAGATCCTGATCCGGTTCGACGATCCGCCGCTCGAGCGGAAGACCAACCTGATCGAGGTCGCGATGCCGATCGGGCTCTACACCAGTTGCGGTGTCACAGCGCCCTGTGGCCTGTGCTCGTCGGAAGGGGTGATCGGGCTGCTCGATGTGCCGGACTTCTTCCTGGACCCCAGCAGGATGAAGGCGTCATTGCTGTGGTTCTGGCGCGGCCATGTCGAATACAAGTTTCCCAACAATGCCCGCGTGTTGGACGCCGAGGTCGAGGCGATCGAGTTCACGATGGAACTATCGTCGGAGGTGCCCGGCACCAACGCCGACTGGCCGTCGGACATCAGCATCTGGGTCAACGGCGTGAAGGTCGGGACCTGGACGTCGCCGGGCGACTACGGCGACAAGCGGGGCCGGTTGACCCCGCGGTGGTGGAAGCTGGAAGGCTCCCAATACGGCCACCTGACCACCTGGGTCGTTTCAAGCAAGGGCACCAGCGTCAATGGCTCCCGCGCGTCCGACGTGACGCTGGACCAATTGGGCCTGCTGGAGCACCACTCGATCCGCCTGCGCGTCGGGATCGACGAGGATGCGAAGCGGCCGGGCGGGGTCAACATCTTCGGCAAGCAGTTCGGCAATCACGAACAGGATATCGTCATGCGCATCCATGTCAGGTGACCACCCCGGTGGCCACCTAAGGTGACCGCCGAACCGAGGCCTGGGACGAGCCGATCAGCGGCGCCGGTTGTCCCATGCCTCCGACGCCGGATCGTCGATCGGCATCCTCCGCAGGATGGCGTCACAGAACGCGTCGGCGCCCGCGGCGAATCCCGCCCACGCCTCGCGTGTCAGAGGCTCCCTCCGCATGAGCATGCGTTCGACGAAGTACAGCACCGCCGGACGCATCGTCACCGGCACAGCGCGCGAGCCCAATTCCCTGTTCACGACATCCCACCGTTTCCAAGCGAAAACAAATCGTCACCAAACCTAGGCGGCGACGCCGTTGAGCGAACGCGACGGTGCCGCCTGCGTTTCGGCGCCGAAACCATTGTTCATGGCCCAGATGGCGGCCTGGGTGCGGTTGTTGACGTCGAGCTTGCGCAGCAGGGTCTTCAGGTGGACCTTGATGGTCGCCTCGGTGATGCCGAGCCGATTGGCGATCAGCTTGTTGCTGGCGCCGCCGACGAGGGACTGGAGGATCTCCCGCTCGCGCGTCGTCAGCCCGCGAACCGAGTTCAGCGGCGACGGCTGGCTGTTCATGTCCATCAGCATGGCGGCGAGGTTGGTCGGGAACACCTTCTCGCCGAGCATGATCAGGTGGAGCGACTGGATCAGCGCCTCGGGCGAGACGTTCTTGATCAGGAATCCGTCGGCGCCGCCGCCCATCGCCTCGCGCAGCAGGTCCACCGAAACGTCGTCGGCCAGCACGACGATGCGGGCGGCGGGATGGACATCGCGGAGCCGCTGGAGGTCGGCCGCGTCCTTGATGGCTTGGCCGGTGATCACCAGGGCCGGCGTGGCGCCGTCGGTGGCGGCGCCCTCGATCGCCAGATCCATCGTGTTGAATTCCCCGCCGACCTCGAACGGGGTGCCGGCCAGGAGATGCTTCAGGCCATCACGGAACAGCCGGTTGGATTCGATGAGGACGGTGCGGGTCGAGGTCATGGCGGGGTCTCTCCAGAAGCGTTGTTGATCGAACCTCGTCCGGGGTCCTTTACCGTTGGACCCTGGCGCGTTCGAGGTCGCGTTGGAGGGATAGTGCATGAAGAAACAGAGGAAACAAAGCTAGAATTAATACTTTATAAAGGATAATTAGTGCTATGATGTCCGGTGGAGCGATACATGCCCCTTCGGCCGAGCGGAAGGCGACCCCGCCGCCGTCACGCACCGGTCCGCGACACGCGCCGCTCTCGTCCCGGCCACTGCCGCCAGAAATTGATGGCGCAGGCCAGGAGCGGCGCCGACAACCCGATCCAGCAGACCCAATGCCACAGGCCATCACCGACGATGGCGGAAGCCAGCGCCACCAGCGAGAGCGCCGCCAGCGCCGCGGGAACACGCCACACGCCGCTCACGCCTCGTTCCCCATTCGGTTTCCGGACGCGTCGCTTACGGAACCAGTGGCGCGGACGCGCGGCTTCTTCAGCCAGACCACGAAGCCGCTGACCGTCACCACTCCGGTGACGATGGTGAACAGCGCCCACAGGATTTGCAGCGGCAACCCGCCATAGTCGCCGAAATGGAAGGGACCTGAGAGCAGCATGGCGGCGATGTACCAGGGCATCGCGGCCGTCTCGGTCACCCGCCCGGTTTCGGCGTCGACCAAGGCGATGCTCAGCAGTCTTTGGGTCAGTTCCGTATGGCCGCGCACCAGCACGCTGAAGTGCCGGTCACTGGAATAGACATTGCCGGGATAGGCGATGAAGGCGAGTTCCATGCCTGGGAAGGCGGCCAAGCCCGCCTCCGCCGCCTGGTCGATGGCGACCGGCGCGCCGGTCATCGGCTCGGTGTGGCGGCCGATCATGGAGACCAGTTCCGTCTTCTGCCAATATCCGATGATCAGCGGCGAGAAGGACAGGATGGCTCCGGTCAGGCCGACGACGAAGGCCCAAGTCAATGTCGCCACGCCGAACAGGTTGTGCAGGTCGAGATTGGCGATCCGGGTTCCGCGCCCGAAGCGCAACAGTCCGAAGGCCAGCTTCCTCATCAGGGGGCCATAGACGACCAGCCCGCTGACGGTGCTCACGACGAACAGCAGGCCCATGACGCCGATGAACATCTGCCCGGCGAAGCCGGCGAAGAGATCCACGTGCAGCTTGAGGAGAAAACCGGTGAGCGTTTCCTCCGGAGGCTTGATCATCTCGTTGGCGCCGGTCTGGCCGTTGAGGATCACCCAGCGCCCGTCGTCGAATTCGCGGACACCGGGGGCGCCCATGAAGATGTAGGTGGTGCCGGGTTCCTCGGAGTCGAACGAGATCATTTTGGACGCCAGTTTCGGATACGCCTGCCGCGCGATGTCGTCCAGGGCCTGGAAGGGCAGCATTGGCCGCCCCTCAGTATAGGTCATGTCGAACCCGTCGCCCATCAGGTCTTCGATCTCATGGTGGAACACCAGGATCAGCCCCGTGACGCACAGGATCAGCAGGTTCGCCGAGCAGATCAGGCTGGTCCAGCGGTGGACCAGCCGCCAGCGCCGCAGGTTCGTGGATGTCATCGCGGTCTCCCTCGCTGGGAATGGCGTTGGGGATGGCTTCGGCGTAGGGGCGCGTCGTTCACCAGCGGTACCGCAGCCCGGCGGTCACCGTCCG
Source organism: Skermanella stibiiresistens SB22 (assembly GCF_000576635.1). GTDB lineage: Bacteria > Pseudomonadota > Alphaproteobacteria > Azospirillales > Azospirillaceae > Skermanella > Skermanella stibiiresistens. The sequence goes on along the minus strand of NZ_AVFL01000003.1, from coordinate 256,883 downwards.
CTCATAGCCATAGGCGCACCATTCGCCGTAATAGCAGGACGCGACATATTCCTTGTTGAACAGGTTCTTGGCGTTGAGCGAGACCTCGGCCCCCGCCAGCTTGGGCGACAGCGAGCCCAGGTCGTAGGTGACCGAGGCGTCCACCAGGGTGAAGGACGGCACCTCGAAGGTGTTCGCCGTGTTGGCGGTCTTTCCGGTGAAGCGCACGCCGGCGCCGATGCCAAGGCCTTGCAGGGCCGACCCTTCGGGCATCTGGTACATGGCCCAGCCGGAAGCCTGGTGGCGCGGAATGGCGGCCAGCCGCAAACCTTCCCGCCCGTCGTTGTCCTTGGTGTATTCGGTATCGAGGAAGGTGTAGGCGCCGATGATGTTCAGCTCGTCCGTCACGGCCATCCGGGCCTCCAGCTCGATGCCGCGCGAGCGCGCCTCGCCGCTCTGGACCGAGAAGCCGGGGAACTGGGGATCGCTGGTCAGCAGGTTGCTTCGGGTGATCTCGAAAGCGGCGGCCGTGAACAGGCTGTTGGTCCCCGGCGGCTGATACTTGACGCCGACCTCGTACTGGGTTCCCTCCTCGGGATCGAAGATGTTGCCGGAGATGTCGGCACCGCTCTGCGGCGTGAAGGACTCGGCGTAGCTGACATAGGGGGCGATGCCGTTCTCGAACAGATAGGTCAGGCCGGCGCGGCCGGTCAGCGCCTGATCGGACTGGCTCGTGTCCCCGAACTCCGTCGACAGCTTGGTCTCGGACCAGTCCTTGCGGCCGGCGAGCGTCAGGACGAAGCCACCCAGCTTGAGTTGGTCCTGGAGGTAAAGGCCGTACTGATTGCTCACCCTGTCGGTTCGGAAGGTGGCGGGCACCACGAGCGGCTGGCCATAGACCGGCGCGAAGAGGTCGATCGAGGGGGCCACGCCGAAGCCGGGAGCGTAATGGCCATCCAGCCGCTGATAGTCGAAACCGGCCAATACCGTGTGGCTGACGGGCCCGGTGGTGACGCGGCCTTCGACCTGATTGTCCAAGGTGTAGGAATCCATCGCCTCGCGCGAGGTCGCGATGCCCCGGTTGAGGGTTCGGAAATCCGGCTCCAGTCCGTTGGCGTAGACGCTGTCATAGGCGGCCTTGGTATGCAGCCAGCGGCCGTTGGAACGCACGCTCCAAGTATCGTTGAACCGCTTGTCGAACTCGTAGGCGACCGATTTCTGTGTCCGATCGTATTTTTCGAATCCCGGTTCGCCGTCGTAGAAATCGGTTGGGATCTTGCCGAACGGGTTCGCCAGGACGCTTCCCTGCGGCGGGATGCCACCGTATGAGTTGGATTTTGGATCGCGTTGGTAGAAGCCGAACAAGGTCAGGCTGGTGTCGGTGTCGGGACGCCAGGTGAAGGAGGGGGCGACCGCCACGCGCTCGTTCTCCGTCGTGCGGAACTGCCCGTCCTCGCTCAGTCCCACGGCGCTGAAGCGGTAGAGCAGCTTGGCTTCGTCATCGATCGGACCGGAGAAGTCGGCGGTGCCGCGCAGGTGGTTGTTGGTGCCGAACTCGAAGCCGATCTCGTTCTGGGCCGTCGCCGTTGGCCGCTTGCTGACCTGGTTGATCAGGCCGCCGGCCGGCGACTGGCCATAGAGCACCGAGGTCGGTCCCTTGAGCACCTCGATCCGTTCCAGCAGGAAGGGATCGAGCTGGGGCGCCGCGTAGTAGAGCGACTGGAGCTTCAGCCCATTCCAATAGCTGTCGGCGTCGAAGCCGCGGATCGTCAGCTGGTCGTAGCGGGTCGACACGGCGCCGCGCGTCTCCGGCGTGACGCCGGCGGTGTAGCGAACGGCTTGGTTCAGGGTCTGGGCATTCTGATCCCGGATCTGATCGCTGGGAATGACGGAGATCGATTGCGGCGTCTCGATCAGCGGCGTGTCCGTCTTGGTGCCGGTCGCCTGCTGGTTGGCGACGTACCCCGTGACGGGGGTCAACGCCGTTTCCCCTTGTCCCGTCACCGTCAACGCCGGTAGCTCGACCGATGTTTCCGAACCGGCGTCCTGAGCCGACGCCGGTCCCGTCATCATCAAGCCCGTCAGCACCACCGCGCCCAGCGCCGTTCCCCGCGGCCGTCCGCCGCCCACTCCGATTTCCCGCACTTTGCCGCCCCGTCTTCTTGAGAATCAGTCTGAATTTCAACACCGTTTGCATATTGCAATTGATTCTTATTAGCAACATGGAAACGCGAGGGCGGAAACAGATTGTGGCGTGACTGTGTTCGGCGGGTCGTTGGCGACGATTATAGGGCTTGATCACCCTGAGTGGGGGAGAGCAGCGCCAAGGCTGGTGCGATGACGCCCTCCAGCAGCCGCGGCTCGGGGCGGACCCGCGCCAGCACGCGCAGGCCCATCAGCACGCCGAGCAGGTGGTGGGCGAGGGTTTCCGCCGATTGGGAGCGGGTGATCGTCCCGTCCGCCTGACCGGCCTCGACGCGGTCGAGAAAGAATGCTTCGATCCGCGCCAGGACACCCGCCACCACCTCCCTGAATTCCGCGTCATGCGGGGCCACGTCGAGCGCCGCGTTGACCACCATGCAGCCCTTGTGCTGCGGATCGGCGAGGGATCGCGCCAGCACTTCCGCGAAGAACGCGGCGATGCCGTCGCGCGGTGGCATCGCCTCGCAACGCTCGATGCGGCCGACGATGCTGCCCTCGACGTAGCGGTCCAGCGCCTTTTGGAAAAACGCCCGCTTGTCGCCGAAGGCGTTGTACAGGCTGGCGCTGGTCAGTCCTGTCTTCTCGACCAGATCGCGCACGGATGTCGCCTCGAAGCCGCGGTTCCAGAAGCACTGGATCGCGGCGTCGAGCACGGCCTCCTCGTCGAATTCCCTCGGTCTCGCCATTCCATCGCCCATCAGGATCGCATGACAGCCATCTTGCCATGAACATCGGCCTTCCGTATTTTAGAACGATCGTGTTAAAACTCAATGCCAGATGTCGGGCCCCTGGTGCTGGGCCGAGGCGCCGCAAAGGAAAGTCACGACGCCATGGATTCCGTCGACATAGCGATCCGCGAACCGGACGGGAGGCGGCTCGCCAGCCGGACACGGCTGATCGGATACTGCTGGGCGGCGTTGACCGTCTCGATCTTCGCTGGCTGGTTCGTCGTGACGCGGTTCAGCGTCACGCGGGAACTGACCATCTGGGACATCACGGCGCTCCGCTTCGGCATCGGTGCGGTCCTGCTGGCACCCACCGTGCTGCGCCGCGGCCAGCGCCTTCCACCCGCCGCGTGGCGGGACGGCTTCCTGTTCATGCTGCTCTGGGGCGTGCCCTTCGTCCTGCTGGTCGCGATGGGGCTGCGGCTCACCACCGCCTCGCAGGCGGCGTCGATCACCCCGACCCTGATGCCGGCCTTCGCCGGTCTGTTCGCCTGGACCTTCCTGCGGGAAAGGCAGGGGCGGGCGCGTTGGCTCGGCTATGGCGCGATCGTCTGCGGCCTCGCCGGACTGGTAACGGCGGCCGCCATCAGCCATGGCGCGCCGGACCCCGCCGGCCTCGTCGTGCTGGCGGCCGCCTCCGCCATGTGGGCGGTCTACACGATCATCTTCCGCCGCAGTGGCGTGACGCCGATCCAGGCGGCGGCGCTGATCTGCGTCTGGTCGGCCGTCACCTTCCTGCCGTTCTACGTCCTGCTCGGCCTGAGCCGGTTCGGCGTCGCCTCGCTGGGCGAGATAGCACTCCAGGCCCTCTACCAAGGCGTCCTGATGAGCGGCGTCGCCATCGTGACCTTCAACAGATCGGTGGCCTTGCTCGGTTCCGGCGCCGCCTCCGCCATCATAGCGCTGGTGCCCTGCGTCGCGACCCTCCTGGCGATCCCCATCCTGGGCGAGGTGCCCACGGCGCTTGAGGGCGCCGCCATCGCGGTCATCGTCGCCGGCGTGCTGCTGGCGTCCAAACCACCATCACTGCCAGCCACCCCATCATCAAAGAAAGGAAGACGTCCATGATCCGCCTCTTCTACCACCCGACGCCGAACCCCGCCAAGGTAGCACTCCTCCTCGAGGAGTTGGGACTTCCCTACGAGGTCGTTCCGGTCGACACCAGCAAGGGCGAGCAGCACACGCCGGCTTTTCGGGCCGTCAATCCGAACGGCAAGGTTCCGGCGATCATCGACACCGAGGGACCGGGCGGCGGAGAGGCGCGGGTCTTCGACAGCACCGCCATCCTGATCCATTTGGCCGAGAAGACCGGCAAGTTCCTGGGCAAGCCGCAAGACCGGCCGGAACTGCTCTCCTGGTTGCTGTTCATCGCCTCGGGCCTGGGGCCGTTCTCCGGTCAGGCGGTGCATTTCCAGTTCGCGGCTCCCGATGGCTTGGACTACGCGCGCAACCGCTACCGCCGCGAGGCCGAGCGGCATTACCAAGTGTTGGACGACCACCTCGCCGGCCGCGACTTCATCGTGGGCGACGGCTACACCATCGCCGACATATCCGCGTGGGGCTGGCTGGACCGCGCCGCCCGGGTGCGGAAGGGCGAAGCCGACCCGCTGGCGGCGTTTCCCAACCTGAAGCGCCTGTTCGAGAGGGTCGACGCTCGTCCGGCGGTCGCCCGCGCCCGGGCGGTCGGCAAGGACCACGAGTTCAAGAAGGTCAACGACGAGGAAACCAAGCGGTCGCTGTTTCCGTCCAACTATCCGCCCGCGGCGTGAGGAGCGGTCACATGGATATCAACGGCAAACGGGTTCTCGTCACCGGCGGGTCGAGCGGCATCGGCCTAGCCTTGGCCCAGGCGCTCATGGCGAAGGGGGCCAAGGTCGTGATCTCCGGCCGGCGCGCCGACGTCTTGGCGGCGGCGGTCGACCACCTCAACGCGAGGGGCGGCGACGCCCAGGGAATCGCGGCGGATGTCGCCACGGAGGAGGGCCGCGCCGCGACCCTGTCCTTAGCGCTCGACGCGCTCGGCGGCCTCGACATCCTCGTCAACAACGCCGGCGGTGTCAGGGCGGGACGCCTGGAGAACACGTCCGAGGCGGATATCCTCGCGATGATCTCCGTCGATCTCGCGGCTCCGATCCTGCTGACCCGCGCGGCGCTCCCGGCGCTGCGCGACGGCGGCGACGCGATGGTCGTCAACGTCGCCTCCGGCATCGCCCTGATCGGCGCGCCGTTCTACGCCACCTACGCGGCGGTGAAGGCCGGTCTCGCCCGTTTCGGCGAGGCGCTCAGGCGTGAACTGAAAGGGGAGGGCGTCCACGTGCTGACGGCCTATCCCGGCGGCACCGACACGCCGATGATGAAATCGAATCGCGCCGGTCCGGAACTGGGATTCTCGCGCGAGCCCGCCGCCGCCGTCGCGGACGCCATCGTCGAGGGGATCGAGGCCGGCGCCTTCGAGGTGATCAGGGGTGGCGAGGCCCGCGCCAAGATGATCGCGCTCAACCGCGATAACCCAGCGGCGGTCGATGAACGCTTTCTCGGGCTGAAGCCGGCGCTGGAGGAGGCCGTGAAGGACCACGCGGCGCTCTGACGGCGGGCGTCGGCGCGGGCGTCACCGTCCCGGATCGAGTGTCAGCTCGGCCCAGGCGGCGCGCAGGGTGTCGGCATGCAGATCGCGGGTGATCAGCACCAGCCGGGTCCTGTGATCCGCGTCGGGCCACGCCTCCAGGGCCACCGGCGGATGGAAGACGTGGTGAACCCCATGGACAACGATCGGGCCAGCCTCGTCCCGAAGGTTCACCACGCCCTTCAGCCTCAGCAAGTTCTCGCCATGACGGGCGCGGAGCGCGGACAGCCAGTCGTTGACCGCCGCCCAGTCCAGCGGCTGGTCGTGCGTCAGGCAGGTCGCGAGGATACGCGAGTCGTGCCGGTTGACATCGTGGTGATGGTCATGCCGAGGCCCTTCGCCGGAGTAAGCCTCCTCGTTCAGCCAGCGTCGCACGTCGGCGCTTTTCGTTTCCGGATCGAACAGGTCGGCGCCGAACAACTTGTCCGGATCGATCCCGCCGTGGCTGACCGGCAGGATCGGCGCCGCCGGGTTGATTGCCCGAAGCCGTTGGGTCAAATCCTCGACCGCCGCGGGCGCCGCGATATCCGTCTTGGTCAGCACCAGCCGATCAGCCATGGCGACCTGCTTGACCGGTTCCGGCTGCTCGTCCAGTTGGCGCCCGCCATGGACCGCGTCGACGGTGGTCACCACGGCGTCCAGCCTGATCCAGTGGCAGACCATCGGGTTGTTCAGCAGCATCTGGACGATCGGCGCCGGATCGGCGAGGCCGGTGGTCTCGATCAGGATGCGACGGAACGGCGGGAGTTCGCCGGCATCCACCCGCACCAGCAGGCCGCGCAGCGTCGTTTCCAAGTCGTTGCGGATGGTGCAGCACAGGCAGCCGCTGGCCATGACGACCATGTCGCCATCGACCCGCTCGACCAGAAGGTGGTCCAGCCCAATCTCGCCGAACTCGTTGATGATGACGGCGGTCTCGGCCATGCCGGGATGCTGGAGCAGGTGGTTGAGCAATGTCGTCTTGCCACTGCCGAGGAACCCCGTCACGACCGACAGCGGCAGGCGGTCGGCGGACTTGTCGCGGTCGAACAGGCTCATGGCGGCGCGGTCCCGGCTTATTATTGATTCGCGGCGTGACTACGCCTCGCGACAGGATGATATCGGCGTGGCGTCGGGTCGGCAATCCACTTCGGTTGTGTTCGCGGGTGCAGTAAAACCCGGCACTGTCTAAATATAAAGGCACGCTCTTATTTGTCACTCCGGACCGCTTGACAACTTCGGCACCCGCCCCGACGCTGCCATGGCCAATGAGTTCATTGCCAGAACAATGACCTGAAAACAGCCAGGGGAGGAACGCGACGATGGATGAGGATCAACCCCAACAGGATTCCGCCGCCACCAATCCGACCGGCGGCGAGGTGGACCAGCCGGAACGCCGCAGCTTCATGAAGACCGCTGGCGTCGTCACCGCCGCCGCGGCCGGCGCCGCTTTCGGCAAGTTCGGCTCGGCGCCGATCACCGTGGCACAGGCCCAGACCGCAGCCGGGGGGACCAGTTCGACCAGCGCGTCGGGCGAAACGTGGTGGCCGTCGAAATGGGGTGCCGACGACGAGGCGGGCGCCTCCAACCACATCACCCCGGCCAAGGTCCTGGAGGTCGCGAAGTCGATCCGCGACGGCAGGATCTACAAGATCGGCCGGGTCTACGAAGCGGGCATGCCGCTGTTCGGCGCGCGCGTCTTCGCGCTGCGGATCCCAGGTGCTCCGACCGGCGGACCCTTCGGCGGCAACAACATGGTCTACAACGACGAGTTCGTGACGGCCGAGATCGGCCAGATCGGCACCCAGTTCGATGGGCTCGGCCATATCGGGGTGCAGACCGGCAAGGCCGGCGATCTCAACGACATGCGATTCTACAACGGCGTCACCATGGCCGAGATGGCCAGCGCCTATGGGCTCAAGAAGCTGGGCGTCGAGAAGCTGAAACCCCTGTTCACAAACGGTCATTTGGTCGACATCGCCGGCTTGAAGGGCCGCATGCTGGAGGCGGGCGAGGAGATATCGCTGGCCGATGTCCGCGCCGCCCTCAAGCGCCAGGACATGGCCGAGGACGCGATCAAGCCCGGCGACGGCATCTTCTTCAATACCGGCTGGGGCCAGCTTTGGATGAAGAACAACGACCGCTTCAACGGCGGCGAACCCGGCATCGGGCTGGAGGTCGCCCGCTGGGTGATCGAGAAGGACCTGTGCCTGACGGGGGCCGACACCTGGGCGGTGGAGGTCGTGCCCAACCCCGACAAGAACCTGGCTTTCCCGGTCCATGTCGAGCTTCAGACCAAGCACGGCATCCTCAATCATGAGAATCTCGTCTTCGACGATCTGATCGCCGACCGCAAATACCAGTTCGTCTACATCTTCAGCCCGATGGCGCTGAAGGGCGCCACCGCGTCCGGTGGCACGCCGATCGCGATCACCTGAGCCGGCTTCAGCGAGGCCGCGACCCGCTGGATCAGAGCGGATCGCCGGCCTCGCGAACGACGGCGTCGTCCCGGTGGCGGACTTCCGGCAGCAGGTCGGTGCCGAGCCCCGGCTTGTCGGGCGCCCGCACCATGCCATTGACCACCGTCGGCAGGTCGGTGACGAGATCGCGGTACCACGTCGCCAAGGTCGCCCTCACCACCTCCTGGAAGATCGCGGTGGGGGCGTGAAGGGCCAGGTGCAGGCCGGCCATCAGCGTGACCGGTCCAGTGCAGTCGTGGGGTGCCAGCGGCTTGGCGTGGGCCTCCGCCAGGGCGGCGATCTTGCGCCCCTCCGTCAACCCGCCGCACCAGGCGAGATCGAGCATGACGATGTCGGTGGCGTCAGCCTCCAGCAACTGGCGGAACGACACGGCGCCGCCCAGCGTCTCGCTGCCGCAGATCGGCACGCGGATCCGGCGGCGCAGGTCGGCCAAGGCCTTGAAATCAGCCATCTTGCCGATGGGATCCTCGACCCAGAAGATGTCGAGATCCTCGAGCCCTTGGCAGATCCTGAGCGCGGCGCTGGCGCTCCACAGGCTGTGCAACTCGCACATGATATCCATGCGGTCGCCGACCGCGGCCCGGATCTTCCGGAACGGCTCCAGCCCGGCGTTGAGATCGGAAAGCCCGATCATCTGTCCTCCCGAGGCCTCGGCGTAGGGATCGAAAGGCCAGATCTTCATGGCCGTGAATCCCTCCGCCAGCAGGCTTTCCGCCAACCCGGCCGGGTCGCGCGTGAAGGCGATCTGGTCGTCATAGGGTCCAGTCGCGGCGTCGCCGGAACCGATGCTCCGCCGCCCGGCGCCGCTGTTATAGGCGTAGCCGGCGCAGGTGTTGTAGGTGCGGATTTCCGTCCGTGTCGCTCCCCCTAGGGCCTCATGGACCGGTATGCCGTGCCGCTTCCCCGCGAGGTCCCACAGGGCCAGGTCGATGGCGCTGGCCGCCCTGATCTCGGCGCCCGAGCTTTGGAAACCGACATAAGGGTTCATCAGGTGACGCGACACCGGCTCGATCCGCCGGCTGTCGCGCCCGATCAGCCAGGGCGCCACCTGTTCGTGGATCACCGCCTCGACCGCCTGGGCGCCCCGGAAGGTTTCGCCCAGCCCTGTCAGTCCCTCGTCGGTCTCGACTTCGACCCAGATGAGGTTTGGCCGCTCCGCGATGCGGATCGTGCGGACGCAGCGCACCTTGGACATCGCCGGTCTCCTAATCATGGGCGTCACCGCCGTTCCGAACCATGATGTTTCGCGCGTCCACCCGCGGCTGTCCATAACATCCTCGCCGCGAGGCTCTCCAATCGCCGCTGGCTTGACGAAAACCATCACTTGGCGGACGGTGGTTTCCTAAACCGTCGCAACGAAAAATAAACGTCAAAGGGAGAAAACGCCATGGGATGGAATGGCATCGGCCTCATCCGCAAGCTGATCGCGGCATCCGCGGTGTCGGTCGCCTGTACCCTCGTCATCCTTCCGGCACACGCCGAGATCAAGGGCTTGGAGATCATCGCCCCGGCCAATAGCGGCGGCGGCTATGACCAGCATGCCCGCGCCCTCCAGCAGGTCATGCAGGACCTGAACCTCGCCTCGAGCGTGCAGGTCGTCAACGTCCCCGGCGCCGGCGGCACCATCGGCCTGTCCCAGTTCGTCACCGCCAAGAAGCGAAACCCGAGCCTGATGATCGGCGGCTTGGGGATGATCGGAGCGATTCGGATAAACAAGTCGCCTGTCACCCTGGATCAGGTGATGCCGCTCGCCCTGCTGACCGGCGAGTACCAGCCGCTGGTCGTCGCGGCGGATTCGCCGATCAAGTCGCTCCAGGACCTGCTCGACAAGTTCAAGGCCGACCCCGGCTCGGTCTCCTGGGGCGGCTTCGCGGTCGGCAGCCCCGACCACATCCTGTCGGGGCTGGTGGTCAAGGCGGCGGGCGGCGACGTCACCAAGATGAACTACATCGCCAGCGGCGCCGGCGGCGAACTGATGGCCGCCCTGCTGGGCAACCACATCACCGTCGGGACCGGCGGCTACAACGAGTTCGCCTCCCAGCTCCAGGCCGGCAAGCTCCGCGCCATCGCGATCTCGGCGCCCCAGCGACTGCCCGGCATCGACGTCCCCACCTTCAAGGAGCAGGGGCTCGATGTCGAACTCGTCAACTGGCGCGCCGTGTTCGCCAAGCAGGACCTGAAGGCGGCGGAGAAAAAGCAGCTCGACGACGCCATGGCCCAGGTCACCGCCAGCCCGCAGTGGAAGGAGATCTCCGAGCAGCGCGGCTGGATCAACCTCTACAAGTCCGCCGACCAGTTCGCCGCCTTCCTAACGGACGAGAAGGGGCGGATCGAGGGCACGCTGATGGAGTTGGGTCTCGTCAACTGACGAACGTCACCGATTGACCGAGTCCCGATAAACTCTGTTGAAGGGTGCGGATGCGGAACCCGTTCAGGAGGTTTTCCATGAGGTCAGTCACTTCCCGCCACGCCGCCGGGCGCGTTCTCGCGGGCGCCGCCATCGCCATCCTAGCCTTGGCGTCGTCCGTCGCGGCTCCCACGAGCGCGCGGGCGCTCGAAGCCTCGACCAAGGTCTATCCGCTGCCCCAAGGGTCCGGTCCGCATGACGTGGCGCCGGCACCGGACGGCAAGGTCTGGTACACCGCCCAGCGCCAAGGTGCCCTCGGCATCCTCGATCCCCAAACGGGCGCCGTTCGGCAGGTGCCATTGGGATCGGGCTCGCGGCCGCACGGCGTCATCCAGGGGCCGGACGGGGCGGCCTGGATCACCGACGGTGGACAAAACGCCATCGTCCGGTTCGACCCCGCGACCGAGCAGGTCAAGGTCTGGAAACTGCCGGCGGACGCCGCTTCCGCCAACCTGAACACCGGCACCTTCGATCGCGACGGGATCCACTGGTTCACCGGGCAGAATGGCATCTACGGCCGGCTCGACCCGCGGACGGGGGAGATGCGGGTGTTCCGCGATCCGGAGGGCCGAGGCCCCTACGGCATCGCGGCCACGCCGGATGGCACGGTCTATTACGTCTCGCTGGCCGGCAGTCACTTGGCCCGGATCGATGCGGCGACGGGTGAGGCCACCGTCATCGAGCCCCCGACCGAGGACCAGGGAGCCCGGCGGGTCTGGTCGGATTCCAAGGGCGGTCTCTGGATCTCCGAATGGAACTCGGGCCAGCTCAGCCGCTTCGAGCCCGCGACCGGAGCCTGGAAGACGTGGAAACTGCCGGGCGACAACCCGACCGCCTACGCCGTCTATGTGGACGAGCGCGACATCGTCTGGGTCAGCGACTTCACCGCCAACGCCGTGCTGTCCTTCGATCCCACCCAGGAGCGATTCACCGCCGCCTATCCGGGCAGCGCGGAGGCCGCCAACGTGCGGCAGATCCTCGGCAGGCCGGGTGAGGTCTGGCTGCCGGAGTCGGGCACCGACCGGCTGATGCTGGTGCGGACCGACGACTGAGGCAACAGCTTGGGGAAACACGGGATGCGGATCCGGGACTACGCCGCCGCCGATGCCCCGGCCTTGGCGGAACTCTACCATCGATCTGTCCGCGGCATCGGCCCGAGGGATTATTCGGCGCGGCAAGTCGAGGCGTGGGCATCGCTCGCGCCGACCCCCGAGGAGATCCACCGCCGATACACGGATGGCCGAACCGCCCTCGTCGCCGTGGACGGCGGCGATCATCCGCTCGCCTTTGGTGACATCGAGGCTGACGGGCATATCGGGTTTTTCTACCGCGCGCCGGAAGCGGCGGGCACGGGTGCGACGACGGCGCTCCATGACGCGCTGGAGGCCACCGCCCTCGCCGCTGGGCTCGCCCGGATCCATGTCGAGGCCAGCGAGGCGGCGAAGCGTTTCCTCCTCAGTCGGGGCTTCGCCGTGATCAAGCGCCGGGATCTGCTGATCGGTGACGTTCCCATCCACAACTTCGCCATGGAGAAGTGGTTGCGGTAGGCCGCGACGGCTCCGGGGCGTCATCCAGCGCAGGGCAGGCCACGCGGTTCCGCCGCTTGACAGACTGTCCGGACCGGGCGCAGAGAAGTTGGATGATCCAGCGATCCCCCCTCGTCACGCCCGTCCTGCTCGCCGGCTGCCTCGTGGTGCTGGTCAGCTTCGGCATCCGCGCCTCCTTCGGCGTCTTCCAGCTTCCCATCGCGATGGAGTTCAACTGGCCGCGCGCCGAGTTCTCGCTGGCGATCGCGATCCAGAATCTCGCCTGGGGCTTCGGTCAACCCTTCTTCGGTGCCGCCGCCGAAAAGATCGGCGACCGCAAGGCGATCATCCTCGGGGCCTTGGCCTACGCGCTGGGCCTCGTGCTCTCCGCCGGCGCCACCCTGCCGATCGAGCATCACCTCTACGAGGTGCTGGTCGGGCTGGGCATCGCGGGAACCGGGTTCGGCGTGGTGCTGGCCGTCGTGGGGCGGGCCTCGTCCGACGCCAACCGATCGATGTCGCTGGCCATCGTGACCGCCGCCGGATCGGCCGGGCAGGTGCTGGGGCCGCCGGTGGCCGAGGGATTGCTGGCCTTGATGCCGTGGCAGGGCGTGTTCATGGCCTTCGCGGTGATGATCCTGGCGGCGCTCCTCGTGCTGCCCTGGATGCGCTCGCCGGCCCCGGCGTCCAAGGCCGAGCTTCAGCGGAGCATGGGCACGGTGGTGATCGGAGCGCTGCGCGACCCGAGCTTCGCCCTGATCTTCCTGGGCTTCTTCTCCTGCGGCTACCAGCTCGCCTTCATCACGGCGCACTTCCCCGCCTTCGTGGCCGAGGTCTGCGGCCCGATCATGCTGGGCGGCGTGCTGCACGCCATGGGCATCACGACGACCAGTTCGCTTGGCGCGGTCGCGATATCGATCATCGGGCTCGGCAACATCGCGGGCACGCTGGCCGCAGGCTGGGCCGGCAAGCGCTATTCCAAGAAATACCTGCTCGCCGCGATCTACACCGGCCGCACCCTGGCCTCGGCGTGGTTCATCCTGACGCCGATGACGCCGACCACGGTGCTGGTGTTCTCGGCCGTGATGGGCAGCCTGTGGCTCGCCACCGTGCCGCTGACCTCGGGCCTCGTCGCCCATCTCTATGGCCTGCGCTATATGGGCACGCTCTACGGCATCGTGTTCATGAGCCACCAGCTCGGCAGCTTTTTCGGCGTCTGGCTCGGCGGGCGGCTGTACGACGCCTATGGCAGCTACGACGCCGTATGGTGGATCGGCGTCGGCATCGGCGCCTTCAGCGCGCTTGTCCACCTGCCGATCCGGGAGAGTGTCAGACCCTTGGCGGCGGCTCCCGCCTAGGGAGCCGCGCGCGCGGGATCGGCGACGGGATCAGCCAATCCTCGCCTTGAGCCAGTCCGCCGCCTCCCGCAGGCACTCGTCGCCCTGCGGGATGACGCGGGTCAGCGAGATGAAGGCGTGGATCTGGCCGGGAAATTCCCGATAGGTCACCGGCGTTCCCGCCGCCTCCAACCGGTCGGCGTAAAGGCGTCCATCATCCAGCAGTGGATCGAAGCCGCCGGTGACAATCATCGCGGGCGGCTGGCCGCCGAGGTCGCCGGCGCGCAGCGGCGAGACGCGGGCATCGTCGGCCTGTTCCCGCGAGGTGAGGTAGAGGTCGGTATACCACAGCACCCGGTCGCGGGGCAGGATGTGGGCGTCGGCCAGTTCCAGGTGGGAGGGCAGGTTCCAGCCCAAATCCAGCGAGGGGTAGATGAGAAGCTGGGCCACCGGCACGGGTTCGCCGCCGCCGACCAGGGCTTGGCACACCGCCGCCGCGAGATTGCCACCCGCGCTGTCGCCGCCGATCGCCAGCCGCTGGGGATCGGCGCCGAGCGTCGCGGCGTTGGCCGCCAGCCAGCGCCAAGCCGCCAGACAATCCTCCAGCCCGGCCGGGAACTTGTGCTCGGGCGCCAGACGGTAATCGACGGCGAGGACCAGCGAGCCGGACCAGGCCGCGAGCTTGCCGCAGGCGCCGTGGTGCGTCTCCAGCCCACCCTGCATCCACCCGCCACCGTGGAAATACAACAACAGGGAGCGCGGCCCGGCTCCGGCGGGCGCGTAGAGCCGCAGGGGGATCGGTCCAGCCGGTCCGGGGCAGGTCAGGTCGGAGACTTCGATCGAGCCCGGAGGCGGCTTGTCCAGCAACTCGACCATCTTGCGAAACTGACCGCGCGCCTCCTCCGGTGTCGGCAGCGCGCCGGGGGGACGGAGGCGCTTGATCACCTCGCCGACGATTTGCGCCTTGGGATCCATCACCCGCTCGCCACGCCGGATGAGACGCCCCTCCAGCAACCGTGCCGCCTCCGGCTCGGTCAGATGGATGTGCTCGAATGTCAACTCGGTTTCCGGAATGTCGCCTGTCACGCTGGTCTTCCCTCCTGATCGTCCCATGCCTGGATCGCGGGTCCGATGGGCTACATGGCAAACTAGCCGTTGGACGCCCGTCATTCACCCCGGAATTTTTGGCCCTGATGTTTTCGGATGGTCCGACCGCCCGTCGCGAGTCGCATCCTGATCCACCATGATCCTGGACGAATTCCGCCAATCACCGCTGGCGCGGTGCGCTCTCTCCCGTCTCCTGGAAGCCTCCCGGGTGAGAGAAACCATAGCTTTCCAGGTGAAATCGTCGCGACGCGCGTTTTTCCATTTGTCCTGACGCGAGCTGTTACTTGACGCCTCCTTTGACGGTCCCGCGCGGTCGGTCTCAAAGCGTGGGAACGACGACGCGATGCTGCCGTGTTGCGCGGCCACCGATAAACGCGTATGGAATTCCGGAATGGACATGCGGAACAGCATGCGACCAATAGGGAGGAAAGATCATGAAACAATTCAATCTTTTGTGCCGTACCGCGGCCGCGGCGCTGTTCGCCGGGATGCTGGCGCTGCCGTCGCTCCCGGCGGCGGCCCTGACCTTGAAGGCCTCGCACCAGTGGCCGAGCGGCACGGGCGACTTCCGCGACGAGATGATCCAGATCATCGCCAAGGAACTGGCCGCCGCCAATGTCGACCTCGACGTCCGGGTGTTTCCCGGCTCCTCCCTGGTCAAGCCGCGCGAGCAGTGGAGCGCGCTGTCCAAGGGCCAGATCGACATCTCGCTGTTCCCGCTCGACTACGCGGCGGGCAAGCACCCGCAGTTCAGCGCCACGCTGATGCCGGGTCTGGTCAAGAACCACGAGCACGCAATCCGGCTGTCCAAGTCGCCGTTCATGGATGACATCAAGAAGATCGTCGAGGGCGAGGGGATCATCGTGATCGCCGATGGCTGGCTGGCCGGTGGCTTCGCGTCGAAGAAGCAATGCATCCTCAATCCGGAGGACGCCAAGGGGCAGGTGATGCGCGCCGCCGGCCCGATGTTCGAGCGGATGCTGGCGGGAGCCGGCGCCTCGCTGGCCTCGATGCCCAGTTCGGAAATCTACACGGCGATGCAGACCGGCGTGCTCGACGCCGCCAATACCTCGTCGGAGAGCTTCAGCTCCTATCGCCTGCAGGAGCAGGTCAAGTGCATGACCCCGCCGGGCGATCAGGCCCTGTGGTTCATGTACGAGCCCTTGCTGATGTCCAAGCGCAGCTTCGACCGGCTGGAGCCGAAGCAGCGGGAGGCGCTGATGGCCGCCGCCAAGAAGGCGGAGGACTACGGCTTCAAGAAGGCGGCCGAGGCGGACGCCTCGATGGTCGACCTGTTCCAGAAAGCCGGCGTCGAGATCGTCCACATGACCGCCGCGCAGGCCGATGCCTGGCGCGCGCTGGCCAAGGAGACGTCCTACAAGACCTTCGCGGCCGAGGTCCCCAACGGCCAGGCGCTGATCGACAAGGCGCTGGCCGTCGAATAACCCCATCACGGCCCCCCGTCCCGGACCAGAATATCCGGGACGGGGCGGAAAAGGGACCCCCATGGACATTTTCATCCGGAGCGTGGCGGTGTTGTCGCGGGCCTGCGGCTTCGTCGCGGGCTCGCTGATCCTCATCTCCATTTTTGTCGTCACCCACATGGTGGTCCAGCGCTACGCCTTCGGCCAGCCCACCATCTGGCAGACCGAATTCGTGATCTACGCGCTGATCGCGTCGACGCTGATCGGCAGTCCCTATGTCCTGCTGCTTCGCGGCCACGTAAACATGGACATCCTGCCGATCTACGCCGGCCCGCGCCTGCGCTTCGCGCTGGCGATGGTCGCCTCGGTCGGAGCGCTGGGCTTCTGCCTGCTGCTGTTCTGGTTCGGCGCGTGGTACTGGCACGAGGCGTGGTCGAAGGACTGGCACTCCGACACGCTGTGGCGGGTGCCATTGTGGATTCCCCACCTGTCGCTGCCGGTCGGCATGGGCATCCTGTCGCTGCAATACGTCGCCGACATCCTGAGCCTCGTCACCGGCAGGACCTTGCCCTTCGGCCTGCCGCCGAAGACTGGCACGGACGCCCTGGTCGAGTCCTTCCCCGCGCATGTGGATACGCTGACATGAGCCCGCTGTTCATGGGACTGTTCGTGCTGCTGGGCACGCTCCTGGTCATGGCCACCGGAATGCCCATCGCCTTCTCGCTTGGCATCGTCTCGGTGGCGGCCCTGGTCGCCTTCGAGGGGCCGCGCAGCCTGGAATTCATGGCCGAGACCTTCCTGGGCGGCCTCGACGACTTCACCCTGGTCTCGATCCCGATGTTCGTGCTGATGGGGGCGGCGGTCGCGTCGTCCCGCGCCGGGCGCGACCTGTACGAGGCGCTGGACCGCTGGCTCTACCGGGTGCCGGGCGGGCTGGTGATCTCCAACCTGGGGGCCTGCGCGCTGTTCGCGGCGCTGACGGGATCGTCGCCGGCGACTTGCGCCGCCATCGGCAAGATGGGCATCCCGGAGATGCGGAAGCGCGGCTATCCCGACGGGATCGCCACCGGCTCGATCGCGGCGGGCGGCACGCTGGGCATCCTGATCCCGCCCAGCCTGACCTTCATCCTCTATGGCATCGCGACCGAAAGCTCGATCGGCCGGCTGTTCCTGGCCGGCGTGGTGCCCGGCATCATGCTGACCGCCCTGTTCATGGCCTGGACGTGGTTCGCCGTCCGCCGCAGCGGCCACCAAGCCTACGATCCCGCCTTCCGCTGGACCTGGGCCGAGAAGTTCGCGGCCTTGCCCAAGGTGCTGCCGTTCCTGGCGATTATCGGGGCCGTGATGTGGGCGCTCTATGGCGGCGTCGCGACACCATCCGAGGCGGCGGGGGTCGGGGCGCTGTTCTGCCTGCTGCTCGCCATCGTGATCTACCGCATGTGGCGGATCCAGGATCTGGTCGCGATCTTCCGCGACACGACCAAGGAGTCGGTGATGATCCTGATGATCATCGGCACCTCGATCCTGTTCGCCTACATGCTGACCAACCTGTACCTGACCCAGTCGCTGGCGGAGTGGATCGCGGCGCTCGACGTCAACCGCTGGGTGCTGCTGGCGGCGATCAACGCGATGCTGCTGGTCGCCGGATGCTTCCTGCCGCCGGCCGCCATCATCCTGATGACGACGCCGATCCTGCTGCCGATCATCACCGCCGCCGATTTCGACATCATCTGGTTCGGCGTCATCCTGACCATCAACATGGAGGTCGGCCTGATCACGCCACCGGTCGGCCTCAACCTCTACGTCATCAACGGCATCGCCCCCGACGTGCCGCTGTCCCGCATCCTGTGGGGCTCGCTGCCCTACGTGATGTGCATGCTGCTGGCGATCCTCATCCTCTGCGTCTTCCCCGGCATCGCCACGTGGCTGCCGGACCTGCTGATGGGACCGGCGTGAGCGTGTTCTGGGCACGGGACTGGTCCATGGGCGGGCCCGTGCCCTATGTCGACTCCTCGGCGAGGGAGGCGAACCAAGCGGCGTAGGGCGTGTTCCTCGCCATGCGCCTGTTATGGTCGGGGGAGCCGTCGGTCCACCAGACGGGACCGCGCTCCCCCAGGGACCGCTTGGCCGAATCGACACGCTCCCGCGCCGAGGCCAGTTCGCCCGGATCGCCCTTGGCGGCACGCACGGCGCGCCGGGCCGCCATCAGCTCGCGTACCAATCGCTCACGTTCCACCGGATCCAGGTCCGGATCGCTGGTGCGCCACAATCGGCCCCTCACGACGAAGTAGCGGCCATCCGGTGTCACCGGATGGCGATCAGGGGATGACATTCGGATTTCCAACCAAGATCAAGACCAATACCCGCCACTCGCCCGCGTTCGCCGCCCTCCGGGTGCCTTTATCAAGCTTATCTGGCGGGGCCCGCGACTTGAGATAGTGCGGCCAATGCGATGTCCATACTGATGGTGTCGTTCTCCAGGCCGGCCCGGATCGGCGACGGCCATACCACACCGGACAACGCGGTTGCGATGCAATAAACACCAACGCTCGCATGAACACGGCGGGCGCGCAAGCAATACTCATTCCTAACCGTTAAGTTACCAATTACTCCTTGACTTGAAAACGGTTTGCATCCTGAAATCATACGCCGACCCGGATCAGGGATCCGGACCGACGCCATGGGCGTGTGTCCGACGTTTCCAGGAACCGTAGGCCCAAGAAAGCGTAAGAAAATAACAATCAACAGTCGAGGAAACGCTATGATCGGACGTAGAAGTGCCCTCATCGGCATGGCGACCGCCGTACTGGCCGGAGCCATCCCGGTTCAGGCGACAGTCGCCCAGGAGAAGAAGACCCTGGCCTTCGTGGTCAACGTCCCGGCCGATTTCTGGCAGATCGCGCGGCGCGGCACCGAGAAGGCCCAGAAGGAACTGCCCAACTACAACATCGAGTTCTACATCCCCGGCGAGATGTCGGCCGCCGCTCAGAAGCGGATCATGGAGGACCTGCTCGCCAAGGGCGTCGCGGGTATCTCCATCAGCCCGGTCAACCCCGACAATTCCACGGAAATCCTCAACCAAGTGGCATCCAAGGCCGCCCTGTTCACCCAGGACGCCGACGCGCCCAAGTCGAACCGCGCGCTCTACATCGGGACCGACAACGTGGCCGCCGGCCGGCAGGCGGGCGAGCAGATGTTGAAGTCGCTGCCGAACGGCGGGAAGGCCATGGTGTTCGTCGGAACCATGGACGCCGCCAACGCGCGGGAGCGCCTGCAAGGCATCAAGGAGGCGATCGCCGGCTCCAAGATCGAGATCCTGGACGTTCGGACGGACGGCGGTGACCAGACCAAGGCCAAGGCCAACGTCGAGGACACCCTGACGAAGTACCCGAACATCGACATGCTTGTGGGTCTCTGGGCCTACAACACGCCACAGATCTACAACGCGGTGAAGGCCGCCGGTAAGGAGGGCACGCTCAAGATCGTCGGCTTCGACGAGGACCAGCAGACCCTCAAGGGCATTTCCGACGGCGCCATCGACGCCACCGTGGTCCAGCAGCCCTACGAGTTCGGCTACCAGTCGATGATCTATCTCGCCAAGTACATCGAAGGCGACCGATCCTTCATCCCCGCGGACAAGCAGAAGATCATCCCGACCCAGGTGATCGACAAGTCCAACGTCAAGGAGTTCTCGGCCAAGGTCAGGGATCTGCTCAAGAAGTAGCCCGCCAGGGGTCCGGGTTCCTCACGCCGGACCCCTGTTCGTCATTCGGTGTTCGTCATTCGGTCGGGAGCGCGCGGGGACCATGGCTCCTCGCGCGCCAATGAGGTTCGCGTATGTCGCATACTCTTTTGGAACTGCGCTCGATCACCAAGACCTATCCGGGCGTCAAGGCCCTCCGCGGTGTCGATCTGACGGTCGGCAAAGGCGAGGTCGTGGGCCTGATCGGCGAGAACGGCGCCGGCAAGTCGACATTGATGAAGATCCTGGGCGGCGTCGTCAAACCCTCGTCGGGCACGATCGTGATCGATGGCGTTCCGAAGCCGGCGTTGAGCATCAAGGACGCGGCCCATGCCGGCATCGCCTTCGTCCACCAGGAACTGCACCTTTTCGAAAACCTCGACGTCGCGGCCAACATCTATATCGGGCGGGAGCCGCGCAAGGGCGGCATCCTCAACCTGATCGACAACGCCGCGCTGCACCATCGCGTCAAACCCCTGCTGTCGCGTTTGGGCGTCGATTTCAAACCGGACGACCCCGTCGAACGGCTGTCCATCGCCCAACGCCAAATGGTCGAGATCGCCAAGGCGCTGTCGATGGACGCCCGCGTCATCATCATGGACGAACCGACCTCCAGCCTGACGCTGACCGAGACCGACAAGCTGCTGAAGGTCATCGCCGACCTCAAGGCCGCCGGCGTCAGCATCATCTACATCTCCCATCGGCTCAACGAGGTGAGGCACTGCGCCGACCGCGTCGTGGTGCTGCGGGACGGCCGCCAGGTCGGCGAACTGCCGAAGGCCCAGATCACCAGCGCCGCGATGGTCCGGCTGATGATCGGGCGCGACCTCAAGTCGCTCTACATCCCGCCCAAGGCGGGGATCCGGCCGGGTGGCCTGGAGGTCCAGGGTCTCGTCACCTCCGCCTTCCCCAAGCGGGAGGTTTCGCTCAGCGTCAGCCGCGGCGAGATCCTGGGATTGGCCGGTTTGATCGGTGCCGGCCGGACCTCGATGGCCCAGGCGATCTTCGGCGTCGATCCGGCCCTGCGCGGGCGCATCCTGCTGGATGGCGAGCCCATCTCGATCAAGGTGCCGGCCGACGCCATCGCGCGGGGCATCTATCTCGCCCCCGAGGACCGGAAGAAGTCGGGGCTGCTACTCGACATGACGGTGGCGGAGAACATCTCGCTCCCGGATCTCAGCCGCTTCGCCAAGGCCATGCTGGTCGATACGGCGCGTGAGGCGACCGTCGCCAAGGAGCAATGCCGCTCCCTCGCGATCAAGACTCCGACCATCGACACCGACGCGGTGACCCTGTCGGGAGGCAACCAGCAGAAGATCGTCCTGGCGAAATGGATCTCCATGCGCCCGCAATTCATCATCTTCGACGAGCCGACGCGCGGCATCGATGTCGGTGCCAAGGGCGAGATCTACGCCCTGATGCGGGCGCTCGCCGACGCCGGCGTCGCGATCCTGATGATCTCCAGCGACATGGAGGAGGTGATCGGGGTGAGCGACCGGATCGCCGTCATGCACGAGGGCCAGATCAGCGGGTTGCTCGAACGCTCCCGGTTTTCGGAGCACAACGTCCTGATGCTCGCGGTCGGGAACTTGGCCAAGGAGGAAGCGGTCGTCCATGCTTAAGAAAGAACTCGGCCTGCTGGTCTTGATCCTGGTCATCGGGTTCATCACCGCCGCGATCAACCCCCAGTTCGCGTCCCAGGTCAACCTGATGAACCTCGCCAACCAGATCGGCCTGTTCGGGCTGATCTCGATCGGCGTTGGGCTGGTGATCATCACCGGCGGCGTCGAACTGTCGGTTGGATCGATGTTCGCGCTGCTGGGCGTGATCTTCTTGGATCTCTTGGTCAATCACGAGTTGGGGTGGCCCCTCTCGCTCCTCATCACGCTCGCCGGCGGCTCGGCGCTGGGCGCGATCCACGGCTTGCTGGTGACCCGGCTCAAGATGCAGCCCTTCGTGGTGACCTTATGCGGCCTCCTGCTGTACCGGGGCATCGCCCGTTGGTACACGGCGGATTCGACGCAGGGATTCGGCTATGGCGAGGGCTATGAAACGCTCGAATGGCTGATGTCCGGCCGAACCTACAACATCCCCCACACCTTCATCTTCCTGATCATCGTCGCGGCCATCATGGCGGTCGTCCTGCACCGCTCAGTCTATGGTCGGTATCTATTCGCCGTCGGCAAGAGCGAGGAGGCCGCCCGCTTCTCCGGCATTCCGACCAACGCCGTGATCACCATGGCCTATGTCATCGCGGGCACGCTGGCCGGCATCTCCTCCGTGTTTTTCGTCTTCTACACCCAATCGGTCTCGCCCTCCGCGCACGGCAACTTCTATGAGCTTTACGCCATCGCCGCCGCGGTGTTGGGCGGCTGCTCGCTGCGCGGCGGCGAGGGCTCGATCCTCGGCATCGTGCTGGGCACCGTCCTGCTGCAAGTCCTGCAGAACCTGGTCAACATCCTGGGTATCCCAAGCTCGCTGAACTTCGCGGTCATGGGCGCGGTGATCCTGCTCGGCGTGCTGACCGACCAGCAACTGCAACGCCGCCGCCAGCACAGGCTGGCCACGGCCAGCGCCGACGCCCGCGAGCTCGCGAAGGAGGGAACGGCCGGCGCCGCCGTCTGAGCGGTATGCCGGTCAGTCGGATCGGAGGAAGTTCTCCACGAGATCGGCGAACTCCTCCGGCCGCTCGACGCTCGACAGGTGCGCCGCGTCGAGCCGGGCCAGCCGGGCCCCGGGGATGTTCGAGCGGATGAACTCCCCCGCGGCCGGTGGTGTCGACGCGTCCCTGTCGCCGACGATGACGAGGACCGGGTGCCGGATCGGGCCCAGGTCGCCCCGCAGGTCGAGATCGCGGATGGCGGCGCAGCAGCCGGCGTAGCCATCCACCGGCGTCGCCGCCACGACCCGGCGGATGCGGGCCACCGTTCCGGGCTCCCGCGCGCGGAACTCGGCCGGGAACCAGCGCTCGACCGTGGGGGATGCCAGCGCCTCCATGCCGAGCGCGCGGGCGTTGGCGATCCGCTCGTCCCACAACTCGCGCGGCGGCATCTGCGCCGCCGTGTTCGCCACGACAAGCCGCCGCATCCGCTCGGGTGCGTGGGCCGCCAGCCATAGCCCGGTCATGCCGCCCATGGAGATGCCGCACCAGTCGGCGCGGTCGATGCCCAGATGGTCCATCAGGGCGACCACGTCCAGGCCCAGCGCGTCGATCGAGTAGTCACCGAGGGGCGCGCCGCTGCTTCCATGGCCGCGCTGGTCGTAGCGGACCACGCGGAAGCGCTTGGCCCAGTGGCGGACCTGCGCGTCCCACATGGACACGTCGGCGGCGAGCGAGTTGGAGAGGATGAGGGCGGGGGCGTCCGCCTTCCCATCAACCTCGTAGTGGAGGCTCCAGCCCTCCATTGGACAGAACGGCATCAGGGCACCTTAGGAGAACATGAACTCGACGCTCTCCATGGCGTCGAGCCGGGGAAGCGTCAGGTGGAGATAATCGCCGCGCCGTTCCACCGCCACCTCGCGTTCGGCGAAGACCAGCCGTGCCGTCGTGCCGCCGAAGCCCTCGGGCGCGCGCACCTCCAGCTCCAACCCATGCAGCGGCACCAGCTCCTGGATGATGCGGCGCTGTCCGGTGTTGAAGCTGCCGGGCGAGGAGAAGTTGACCAGCGTGACCACCAGCCGGTCGGCGCCCTCCAGCACGGTGACGTCGATCAGGCCGGGACCACGGACCCGCACGACATCCTTCCAGCCGGAAGCGCTCTTGACCGCGTTGCCGATCAACTGGAACAGGTCGCGCAGCCCATAGCGGAAGCCGATCAGGTCCGGCTGCCAGGGGAAGTGGATGACGCGTCCCGCCCCGGCGGCGCGGTCGATCACCATCGGATAGTCGGTGACGTGTTCGATGACGTTGAATTCCGGAACGCTGATGCCGCTGCCGACCTCGCCCTCGACCGGCGGGATCAGGGTCAGCGGAGCTATGGAGTTTTCCCCGTCGGGCGTCCGCACGAACACGATGTCGCCCGCGACCGGCAGCAGGTCGGTGCCGTCGAACCCGGCGAGCAGGGGATTGGCCGGATCGCGGATCGCGGCGTAGGCCGCGCGCAGGCCCTTCCAGGTCACGCCGGTCTGCGTCACTCCGGCGAGCCTGCTCAGCAGGGGAGCCGCGTGAGGGGCGCCCAGCTCGTCGAAATCACCGGAGCGGTGGGTGGAAACCACCAGTCCGCCGCCCTTGACGAAGGTCTCCAGCGCCGCGCAGGCGTCCTCCGACAGGCAGGCCGCGTTCGGCAGCACGATGGCGCGGTAGGCCGACAGGGCCTCGGCGGTGATCCGATGGCCGGACAGGATGTCGAACGGGATGCGCTGGTCCATCATCGCGTTGTAGGCGCCGCGGAAGTGGTCCAGATAGCGTCCGCTCGGGTCCTCATGGCCGTAGTTGTCGAGGCTGTGGCGCGAGAAGACCAGCGCCACGTCGGCGACCGACCGGTTGCCGAGGTAGGTTTCGCGGTTGGCGCGGAAGCGGGAGAACAGGCCGCGCATGCTGTCGAGCCCGCGCCGGTCGAAGTGGCGCTCCTGGTATCCCGTCACGTGCAGCCAGGGGATCACGCCCTGCGCCATGACCTGACCGGCCCACATCTGGTTCTCGGCGGCCGGCACGCCATAGAAGCGCCACCATGGCAGGAAGTAGCTCACCGTGATGCCGCCTCCTTTGCCGGGGGCGAGCGAGCGCATGTAGCGCGCCTCCAGGCCGGGCCAGAACATGTTGGTGTAGCGGCGCTGGGCCTCGAGCACGATGCCGTCCTGGAAGGGCTCGGTATAGTCCAGGTCCCAGCCGCCGACGCGCGAATGGTCCCAGGACTCCGCCACCTGGCTCAGGGGGATCCAGGCGCATTCCGGACGTACGCGGTTCTTCAGCGCCTGGACCTCCGAGTTCCATTCCGCCATGCAGGCGTAGCGCCACTCGTTGTACTGGCGCCAAGTCTCGTCCCGCCAGTCCTCCTCCGGGATGGCCTTGCCGGTATGGGCGCGGAACTTGGTCTGGCAGGCGGCGCAATGGCAGCGCGGCGTGTGCCAGGGCGAGAACTGCGCCGCGTTTGCCCAGAGGCCGTCGAAGGGATAGCGCGTCAGCATCTCCTCGATCACGCGCATCATGAAGTCGCGGTAGTAGCCGCCGTTCGGGCAGGTGATGAAGTGCCCGTGGACCGAGACGGGGGCGCCGTCCTTGGTCTGCACGAACCACTCCGGACGCTCCTCGTAGAGTTCGCGGGACGCCATGGACGGGTCGATGCGGGCGATCGGCCGAATGCCGCGCGCCTTCAGCGCCGCGATCATGTCGGCGGCCAGATCGCGGTCGCCCAGACCCTCGGCGCGCGGATGGTGTCGGACCTCGGTCGGATAGAACGCCGTGATGCCGCCGACCGAGAAGCCCAGGGCGTCGAGGGAGAACGATTTGGCGAAGTCCGCCATCTTCTCGGCGTCCCAGGTCGCGGCGTCGTTTTCCCGCAGCGTCATGATCATGACGAGCGCCTGTTTCAGCCAAGTGTGGTCGATGTGGGAAGTCATTCGGATACCTGTGATGTCGCGGCTGGCTTGGCGGCGTCAGGCCGCGGCGCTCGCGCCGAGGAGGGGATCGGAGCCCAGCAGTTCGCGCGTGTAGGCGTGCTGGGGATCCGTGAAGATCTGCCGTGTCGTGCCCTGCTCGACGATGACGCCCTTGTGCATCACCAGCACCCGGTCGGCGAAGCTGCGCACCACCGGCAAGTCGTGGGCGATGAAGAGGTAGGACAGGCCGAACTCGTCCTTGAGGCTTTTCAGCAGGGCGATGACCTGCGCCTGGACCGAGACGTCGAGGGAGGACACCGCCTCGTCGCAGATGATGATCTCAGGCTTCAGAGCCAGCGCGCGGGCGATGGCGATGCGCTGGCGCTGACCGCCCGAGAACTGGTGGGGGAACCGGGCGGCGTGCTCGCGCGACAGCCCGACTTGGACCAGGAGGTCGCCGACCCGCTCCCTCCAATTCTCGCGCGGCACCACGTCGCGATGGATCGCCCAAGGCTCCGAGATGATCTCCTGGACGCTCATGCGCGGGTTGAGCGAGGCGGTCGGGTCCTGGAACACCATCTGGATCTGGCGCGTCGCCTCCTTGGCGCGGAGCAGGCTGCCGCCGCGGTATGTCGCCTCGCCGCCCGTCGCCTCCTCCAGCCCGACCAGCGTGCGGACCAGCGTCGACTTGCCGGATCCGGATTCGCCGACGATGCCCAGCGTCTCGCCGCGCCCGAGCGTGAACGAGACGCGGTCGAGCGCCAGGACGGGGGCTCGCGCCTTGCGGAACAGCCCGCTGGTGCTGGCGTATTCCTTGGACAGCGCCTCGACCCTCAGCAACGGTTCCTCGCCGCCGGCGGAGGGCGCCACCTCGGGGAAGCCGTGCCGGCCGGGAATGGCGTCGAGCAGGCTCCGCGTGTAGGGGTGCTTGGGCGTTTCGAACACCTCCCGCACCGTGCCGGTCTCGACGATCCGCCCGCCGTTCATGATGGCGACGCGATCGGCCATCCCGGCGACGATGCCGAGGTCGTGCGTGATCATCAGCAGGCCCATGCCGCGTTCGCGCTGGAGGTCCTTGAGCAGGCCCAGGATGCGGGCCTGGACGGTGACGTCCAGCGCGGTGGTCGGCTCGTCCGCGATCAGCAGGTCGGGGTTCAGGGCGATCGCCATGGCGATCATGATCCGCTGGCGCTGGCCGCCCGAGAATTGGTGCGGAAAATCGTCGAACCGGGCGGCGGCGTTGGGCAAGCCGACGCGTTCCAGCAGTTCCAACGCCTTGGCATTGGCGCTGGCCCGCGCGACGCCGTGGGAACGGAAGGTCTCCGCCACCTGCCAGCCGATCGGGTAAACTGGGTTCAGCGCCGCCAGCGTGTCCTGGAACACCATGGCGATGCGCGAACCGTTGATCTCGCGCTGGCGCTCGGCCGTGGCCTTCAGCAGGTCCTCGCCGCGATACAGCACCTCGCCCGAGGTGATCCGCCCCGGCGGGATGTCGATCAGGCCCATCAGCGCCGAGGAACTGACGCTCTTGCCCGACCCGCTCTCGCCCAGGATGGCCAGCGTCTCGCCGCGGTCGATGTGCCAGGAGACGTCGCGCACCGCCGGTACGACGCCGCCCTTGGTGTGGAACTCGACCGAGAGGTTGCGGACCTCGACCAGGTGACCGTTCCCCTCGGGCACGGGACGACCGTCTTGATCAGCCATGGGTCGGGCTCCTGGTTTCGAGCCGCCAACGCTGGACCGGATCGGTGGCGATCCTGACCCAGTTGGCGAGCAGGTTGAGGGACATGGCGGTGAGGGTGATGGCGAGGCCGGGCCAGAACGCCACCCACCACGCGGTGCCGAGATAGCTCTGACCCTGCGCCACCATGGCGCCCCAGGTGAACTCCGGCGCCTGGATGCCGAGGCCGAGGAAGCTGAGGCTGGATTCCGACAGCATCACGAAGGCGAATTCGAGTGTCGCGATCGTCACCAGGGTTGGCGTCACCGTTGGGCGGACGTGCTTCCACACGATCCTCCAGGGCGAGGCGCCCATCACGCGCGCCGCCACCACGAAGGTCCGCTCGCGGATCTCCAGCACCTCGGCCCGCGTCGTGCGCAGGTAGATCGGGATGCGGGTGATCGCGAGCACGACGATGACGTTGGCGACGCCGGGTGTCAGGACGTAGAGCACGATCATCGCCAGCAGCAGCGACGGAAAGCTCATCAGGATGTCCGCCAGCCGCAGGATGACGCCGCTGGTCCAGTCGTTGCGGTAGCCGGCGACGAACCCCAGCAGCGAGCCGATCAGCAGCGAGGCGACCACCGCGCAACCCGCCAGCATCATGGTGTTCTGCGCGCCGACGATGATGCGGGCCAGGATGGAGCGGCCGAGCGAATCGGCGCCCAGCACGTAGAGCCAGCCGAGCTGGGTCGACATCGGCGGCGCGTTGCGCGCCAGCAGGTTGATCTTGGTCGCGGCGGGTCCCAGCAGCCACGGCCCGAAACAGGCGGCGAAGGCCACCAGGATCAGGAAGAGTACAGCGGCGAAGGCGAACTTGTCACGCCACAGCAGGCCCAGCGACTGGCGCCAGGCCGCCGCTTCGGCGGGGGCGGGGCCGGGTGCGGGGGATGAAAGCGTCATGGTCATTCCGCCCTCACGCGTGCTTGATGCGGGGATCGAGCAGCGCGTAGGCCAAGTCGATCACGATGTTGAGCAGGAAGATCGCGGCGGCGGTGACGATGACGCCGGCCTGGATCACCGCGAAGTCGCGGTACTGGATCGACTCCATCATCAGCCGGCCGATGCCCGGAAAGCCGAAGATCATCTCGACCACGACCGCCCCATTGATCATGCCGGAGGCTTGGTCGCCAGCCACGGTGATGATCGGCAGCATTGCGTTGCGCAGCGCGTGGACGAACACGATGACACGCTTCTTGACACCCTTGGCCCTCGCCGTCTTGACATAGGCGGATGACAGCGCGCTGATCATGGCGCCCCGCACCACCTGGGCCAGCAGGCCGCACGGCCTGACCGTCAGCACCATCACCGGCAGGATCCAATAGGACAGCCCGCCGGTACCCGAAGTCGGCAGCCACCGCAAGCCCACCGCGAAGACCAGCACGCTGACCAGGGCCAGCCAGAAATTGGGCAGGCTGGCGCCGGCCAGCGCTATCATGTTGACGAATCGGTCGAGCACGCCGTTCGGGTTCCGCGCCGCCAGCGAGCCGGCGACGACGGCGACGACCAGGGCGATCGTCATCGCGGTCCCGGCCAATATCAGCGAGGTCGGGAAGGCTTGCAGCACGAGGTCGACCGCCGGCCGCTCCAGCCGCAGCGAATTGCCGAAGTCGAACTGGACCAGATTGCCCAGGAAGGTCTGGAACTGCGCCAGCAGCGGCTGGTCGAAGCCATTCGCCTTGGCGAAGGCGGCGCGTACCTCGGCCGGCGCGTCGATCGGCAGGTACAGGTCGGTTGGATTGCCCGTCAGCCGCGCCAGGAAGAAGACGAGGACGATCAGTCCCATCATCGAGATGGCGCTATGGAGCATTCGAGTCGTGACGTAGCCGCTCACGGTCGCCTCCGGATGTCATGTCGGAACGATGGGCGCCCATCCGCGCGGTGCCGCCGCGCGGGTGGCGCTCCCATCTCATTTGGTCTCGGCGTACTCACCCGTCTTCTTGCGCAGTTCGGCCCGGTCGGCGGGCGTCTCCCATTGCTCGGCGTATTCGCTTTGCTCCCAAGCATTCAGGTCGAGTAGGCCGATGCCCATGCCGAAGCCCGGCTCGCTGGTGTAGGTGTTGACCATGTAGGCCAGCCACTTGCCGTCCGGGCTGACATTCGAGTTGCTGGCCCGCCAGGGCGCCCGGTCGAACATGCGGGTCATCCGCACCCGCCGGCCCGAACCGTCCAGCTTCAGCTTCCACAAGTCGATCGGCGGGAACTGGTCGACGAAGTCGCACGAGGACTCCAGGCAGATGTGCTGGTTGTCCGGGAAGATGCCTTCCGGTTCGTTGTGGGTCAGCGGCTCGTCTATATAGGTCCGCACGTCCAGCGTCTTGAGGTCGATGCCGCGGGTCTGCGTCTTCCAGGTGGTGCTTCGGTCACGCGGGCCGATATATTCGGCCATCACCACTTCGGTGTCGTTGTTGCGGAAGTCCTGCGGTTCCGGCCGGCGCAGGCCGGTGGGCGAGCGGTAGATCGGCCGCGTGGCCCCGAGATTGGCGCCGTCCGGGCCGTATTCCAGCTCGGTCACGTAGCACTCGAAGTCTTCGATGGTGCCGAGGCGCGGATCGTGCTCGCCATGGCGCGAATAGGTGATGCGGTCGGCGATGGCGGAGACGCCGATGCCCTCGAACAGCGGAAGTCCCATCGGACGCGGCGGACGGCTGGCGTCCTTGTCCATGTACCACAGCTCGGATTCGACGAAGCGGCTGACGTGGTGGTGCTTGAACTCCTTCGGTCCGATCAGCAGGTAGTCGCCGTTCCGCAGGAACAGCACGCGCAGGAACGAGTGGTGCTCGCCAAGACCACCGGTGAGGTTGCGGATCTCGCGGGTCTCCAGGTTCACTTCGTGGACGTCGCCATAGGCCTTCTCGACGAAGGCGATGCGCTTGCCGTCCGGCGACCAATAGGGCCGGGCGCCATAGTCGCAGACCTTCTGGTGGAACGGCGGCGGGTTGTCGAGGATGTGCTCGCCTTGATAGGGGGAGTTGTCCCACTTGTAGATAGGCATGGTTCTTCCTTTTCGGCGGATCGTGTCGCGCTCGATGGATGTCGGTGGACGGATACGGGTGGAAGGCTGGCGCGGCCGGTATTTGCCAAGAGCTATTTGAACGTGATCGCGCTCAGCTCCAGCTTGCCCTGCGTGGTGAAGTCGGGCTGGTAGGACACGCGCTTGCCGACCCGGATGTAGCTGACCATGTGGAACAGCATGACATCCGGCACGACTTCCCGCTGGATGGTGCGGTTGGCCTGCTGGAACAGGTCGCGGCGGCGTTCGCCGGTCGAGACCGAGGCGTCCTGCAACAGCTTGTCGAGATTGGGGTCGTAGATGTTGGTCAGGCCGCCGTTGGACGTGTAGTAGACGATCATGGTGTAGAAGGCGTCGCCGGCCACGTTGTCGTGCAGCTCATGGACCATGGTCGGCCCGCGATCGGTCGGGTAGGGCTTCCGGCGGATCGACGAGTGCTGGATCTTGTCGACCATCGCGATCTTCACGTTGACGCCGATCTCAGCCCAATACTGCGCCAGCGTCTCCAGCATCTCGCTGAGGTTGGCCTGCATGAACTCGCTGCCATACAAGGTGATCTCCTTGTCCACCGGCACTCCGGCGGCTTTGGCCTCCTTGATCAGCGCCTTCGCCTTCGCGACATCATAGGGCCACGGCTTCAGCGACGGGTCGTAGCCGTTGACGTTGGACAGCATGAACTGGCTGGCCGGCACCGACAGCGGGCTGACGATGGTGCCGATGAAGGCGCTCCGGTCGACCGCCAGGTTCATCGCCTCGCGCACCCGGACATCGTTCAGCGGCGGCTTGTCCATGAAGAAGCGGACCCGGCTGGTGTCGGCGTTGAGATAGCCGATGTCGGTCTCCTTGTTGACCGCGTCCTGGGGTGCGATCTGGAGCGCCAAGTCCGCCTCGCCGACCTCGACCATGGAGGCGCGCAGCGCCGGTTCGGAGCGCCACACATAGGTCGCCTTGGCCACCTGAGGCTTCTCGCCCCAGTAGCCGTCGAAGCGGGTGAAGACGAGGTTCTGCGCCGGGTTCCAACTGGTGAACACATAGGGGCCGGTGCCGATCGGCTGGCGCGACGCCTCCTTCATGGGAGTGCTGGGCGCCGTCATGCCGGTCTGCGCCAGGGTCAGCGGCATCAGCGGCATCGGTTCGCTGGTGACGATCTCGACCGTGGTCTTGTCCAACGCCTTGGGCTGGATCTTGACGCTGCCGAAGCTGCGGATCATGTCGCGGCAGGCGAGTTCCGGAACGAACTGGCGGTTCAGCGCCGTCACCACGGCGTCGGCGTCGAATGGCGTGCCGTCGTGGAATTTCACGCCGTCCCGCAGCTTGATGCGCCACGTGGTCGGATCGACCTGCGTCCATTCCGTCGCGAGGTTCGGCAGCGGCTGGCTCGTCTTCGGATCGAGCTTGAGCAACGTCTCGACGACGTTCCCCTTGAGCACCAGTCCGATATAGCCGGTCGAGTTCATGTGGCACGGCTCGACCACATCCACGGCCGACGCCATGACGATCCTGACGTCCTTGGACGCGTCCTGCGCCTGGGCCGGTGACAGCAGCGCGCCGAGGACGAACGCGGCGCCCGCCGACAGGGTCATCGTTCTATTCACTAGCGTTTCCTCCCTGGGATGTTGGGGTTTTCCCCAATTATGTCTTCAGAAACGGGTGTGGCCGATCACAAGGCGGTTACCTGATGGGTCGCGTTCGCCAGCCAATCCCGGCTGATCTCGACGCCCCAGCCGGGACCCGCCGGCACGGCGACATGGCCATCGACCACCTGGAATGGATCGGAGGCGAACAAGCCATCGATCCAAGGCGGATTCTCGATGCTGAGTTCCATGAAATGACCGGCGTTCGGCAACGCCGATTGCAGATGCAGGGTGAAGACCGACACCATCGAGCGATTGGCCGCGTGCGGCGTGCAGGGCAGGCCGGCCTCCTCCGCCATGCGGGCAACGCGCAGCGCGCGGCTGACGCCGCCGACATAGCAAATGTCGGGCTGGACGATATCGGCGGCGCCCATCCGGATCATGCGGCGGAACTGGGCGAGATCGACCTCCTGCTCGCCCTGGGAGACGGGGATCGTCAGCGCCGCCGCGACCTC
Organism: Skermanella stibiiresistens SB22; assembly: GCF_000576635.1. Classification (GTDB taxonomy): domain Bacteria; phylum Pseudomonadota; class Alphaproteobacteria; order Azospirillales; family Azospirillaceae; genus Skermanella; species Skermanella stibiiresistens. The sequence continues at coordinate 224,992 of NZ_AVFL01000003.1, read as the reverse complement.
CGCCGTCCATTCCAACTCGGGATAGGGGCAGGGCTCCTCGAAATGCCCGACCGCGAAATCCTCCAGCATCCGGCCGACCTCGATCGCGCGCTTCGGCGTATAGCCGCTGTTGGCGTCGCATAGCAGTTCGCAGCCGTCGCCGACCGCCTCGCGCACGGTCGGCACGATCGCCTCCGTGCGGCCGGGCCAGCGGTCGACGTCATTGCCGAAGTTGTTTCCGATCCGGATCTTGAAGGCCTGGAATCCCTGTTGTCCCTGGAGACGCCTCAGGCGCTCGGCCTCGTCCTCCGGCGTGATGTCGCGGCGCATGCTGGAGCCATAGACCGCTTGCCGGTACTTGGTGCCGCCCAGTAGCGCCGCGACGCTCTTGTCCTCGCGCTTGCCCCTGAGGTCCCACAGCGCCGTGTCGACGCCACCGATGGCGCGGCAGGTATACGAACCGGGGAACTTGTGCGCGCCGAGCCAGCAGCGGTCGACCAGATCGTCGATGTCAGTGGGATCGGCGCCCAGCACGACCGGGGCCATCTGCCGGTGCAGGATCGAGGATGTGATGTCGGCGTTGTAGGGCGCCACCTGACCCCACCCTTCCAGGCCATCGTCCGTCTTCAGGCGCACGACGCTGATGAACTCGGTGGAGAAGGTTTCCACGCTCGCGATCTTCGGCATTTCCGTCCCTGTTGTCCCGATCCATTCCACTGGATCCATTTGTCGGAATGCTATGCCTGAATTTTCCGATTGATAAGGCGAGAAAGATTCATTTCATTAAGTACGAAAAGTACCGAATGGGAAACCCCCATGGACAAGCTGCGTGATATCGAGACCTTCGTCGCCGTTGTCGAGGCGGGTAGTTTCGCCAAGGCGGCCGAGGGCGCCAGCGTTTCCGCCGTCATGATCGGCCGGCGCGTCACCCAGATCGAGAAACGGCTCGGCGGGGCGCTGCTGGAGCGCAGCACCCGCCGATTGTCCCTGACGCCAGCCGGCGAGGAGTATTACAGATACGGTCTCGACATGCTGGCGCGGGTGCGGAAGGCGGAGCGTCTGGTCAGCGACGGCCGCGACTACGCGACCGGCAAGCTCATCGTGTCCTGTTCGTCCAGCTTCGGCCGCCACCATGTGGCGCCGCACCTGATCGAGTTCATGCGCGCCAACCCGGATGTCAGCGTCTCGCTCAACCTCAGCGACCGTGTGGTGGACCTGATGCGGCTGGGTTACGAGATCGGCATCCGAACCGGCCCCGTGCTGGACGCGAACCTCGTCGTCATCCGGCTCGCCCCGTGCCGGACGGTCGTGGTCGGCACACCGGCCTATCTCGCCCGCCACGGCGTTCCCAAGACGTTGGACGATCTCGCCCAGCACAACTGCCTAGCCTACAACGAGCATGGCGGACAGCCGCGCGGCTGGCAGTTCCAGAGCGACGGGCAACCCGTCGTCGTCAAGCCGACCGGCAACCTGACCAGCAACGACGGCGCCATGCTGACGCGCTGGGCGCTGGAGGGCGTTGGTCTCGCCTGGCGACCGGAATGGCAGGTTGCGCGCGCCGTGGCGGCGGGGGAGGCCGTCACCGTGCTAGACTTCCACGCGGTGCCGAACCAGGACATCGTCGCGGTCTATCCACCGCAGAATCCGGTACCGGCCAAGATCCGCCTGTTCATCGCCTGGCTCCGGACGGTGTACGGCCAACCCGGCTACTGGGTCGGGATGGATCATGAATAGATACCGGGAGATCAAAGCCTTCGTCGCGGTGGCGACCGAGGGATCGATGGCCAAGGCCGCGATCAAGGAGCAGATCACCTCCGGCATGCTGGGCCGCCGGATCGACGATCTGGAGAAGCGGCTTGGGATCAAGCTGCTGCGCCGCACCACCCGGCTCCTCACCCTCACCGAGCAGGGGCGCCTGTTCCTCAAGCATTGCGAGGAGCTGCTGGTCGATCTCGAACTGGGCGAGACCAGCCTGTTTCCCGACACCTCGGAGGTCAGCGGCCAGATGCTCGTGCTGGCACCACCCTATTTCGGCCGCCAGCATGTGGCGGCGCACGCGGGCAGGTTCCTCGCGGCCAATCCGGCGGTGCGGCTCTCCTTCAATTTGACCAACGATTATCCCGATCCCGTGCAGGAGGACTATGACCTCTGCATCCGGATCGGCAACGTCATCGATCCCAATTTCGTCACCGCCAAGCTGGCGACCAACCGGCGCGTGGTCTGCGCGACGCCGGCCTATTTCGCGCGGTACGGCGTGCCCCGGACGTTGCAGGATCTGGCGGATCACAACTGCCTCGCCGTCAACCTCCAGGCCGACCGGCACCGCGACTGGCTGTTCCAGGAAGGCGGCAAGCTGGTCTCGGTCAAGGTCGATGGCAGCATGGACTGCAGCGACGGCGGCGTGCTGGTGGAATGGGCGCGGAACGACCACTGCCTCTCCTGGCGCTCGACCTGGGAGGTCGGCGCCTCGCTCGCTTCGGGCGAGTTGGTGAGCGTGCTCGACGAATACGCGCTGCCCAGCTTCGACCTCACCGCCGTCTATCCGCGCAACAAGCCGTCTCGGCTGGCACGCCTGTTCATCGATCTCCTGCGCGATATCTACGCCGAGCCCGGCTATTGGGCCCATGACGGCGCGCTCGTCGGGTGAGGATGCCGCTCACCGCGCGGTCGCCTCCTCCATGGATGCCGACTGCTGGACGATCCAGGGTTCGAACGCCTTGACGACGGCGGCGGAGCGCCGCGACCGGGGATAGACGATGTAATAGGCGCTCCCGGTTCCCACCCTGAGTGACAGCGGCGCCACCAGCCGGCCGGTCCGCAAATCCTCCTCCACGAAGGCCCTCTGCGCCATCACGACGCCGAGCTTGTCGATCGCCGCCTGATAGGCCAGGGCCGAGTTCTCGAACTTCAGCCCGTTGTTGCCGTCGATATCGTCGAGGCCGGCGGCCCGCAGCCATGTCGGCCAATGATCGGGCCGGTGCATCGAACAGAGCAGAATGTGGTTCGACAGGTCGGAGGGCGTGTTCAGTGGCGGGTAGACCTTGAACAGGTCCGGACTGCACACCGGCAGGAGGATCTCGCCGAACAGCCGTCGGCAATGGACGCCCGCCAGCAGCGGTTCGTCGCCCCAGTGGATGCATACGTCGATATCATCGCGGTCGAAATCGACGGTCTGGTGCGACGTGGTGATCTGCACGTCGATGTGCCGGTTGAGCGCGTGGAAATGCGCCAGACGCGGCACGAACCAACGGATCGCGAAGGTCGGCGGCAGTTTGATCCGCAGGGTGTTCTCCAGGGGCCGTTCCCGAACCCGGCGCGTCTGCGTCTCGATCTGGTCGAACGCCGCCCGCAAACCGGTCGCGTAGGAGGCTCCCTCCGCCGTCAGTTCGATGCCTCGGCGAACGCGGGTGCACAGCGTCACGCCGAGCCAGTCCTCAAGCTGGGAGACATGACGGCTGATGGCACCTTGGGTCACCCGCAGTTCCTGGGCGGCTCTCGTCAAACTGCCGTTGCGCGCGGTGGCCTCGAAGGCCCGCAGCGCGTTCAGAGGGGGCATCTGCCGTGTCATCTGCTATGAGCTTTCCTCAATGAAGTATGAGTAAATTATACCTATACCTCTGTTGTGAATAGACCTAACCTGATCTGGTGAGAGCTGTAAGTCGCCCAATGTTGGCGGGAAGAACGGCATAATAACAAAGCCCAATATTTGCCCGGCGCCAAACGCCGGGCCGGAGGAAACCTGATGCCAGAATCACGCCGCGGCTTGGCGCCGCGAGCGCTGTTCGGGGTCAACCCACATCGAGCGGCCCAAACATGACTCCCGATCATAAGACGTCAGAACACAAGACAGCTGATCCATCGGTTACGGGGCCTCGCAGCTTGTTCGACCGGATCTGGGACGCCCATGTCGTCAAGCGGTTGGAGGATGACCGCGATCTCGTCTTCGTCGACCGGCATGTGCTGCAGGAAACCACCAGCGCCCAGGCCTTCGAGGGACTGGCGCGGGCCGGCCGTCGCGTGATGCATCCCGAACTCACGGTGGCGACGCAGGACCACATCGTCTCGACCCTGCCCGGGCGCGACGAAGGCACCAATCCCGGCGGGACCGAGCTTCTGGGCCTGATGCGGGCGAACACCGCCGCCCATGGCATCCGCCATTTCGGCGTGGATGACCGCCGCCAAGGTATCGTCCACGTCATGGCGCACGAGACCGGCTTCGCCTTGCCCGGCTGCCTGCTCACCTGCGGTGACAGCCACACCTCCACCGTTGGCGGGTTGGGTGCCATCGGCCTCGGTGTCGGCACCAGCGAGGTGGAGCATGTCCTGGCCACCCAGACGCTCGCCATCACGCGGCCACGGAACATGCGCGTCACCTTCGACGGCGCGCTCGGCCGCGGCATCTCGGCCAAGGACATCATCCTGCACATGATCGGCCAGTTGGGCGTCGCCGCCGGCCGGGGATGCGCGGTCGAATACGCCGGCCCGGCCATTCGCGCCCTGCCGATCGAGGCGCGGCTGACGATCTGCAACATGTCGATCGAGTTCGGCGCCCGCCTGGGCCTGATCGCTCCGGACGACGCCACCTTCGCCTATGTCCGCGGCCGGGAGTTCACCCCAACCGGTGCCGCCTTCGACCGCGCCGTGGCGGAATGGCGCGACCTCGTGACGGATCCGGACGCCCGTTTCGACCGGGACTTCACCATCGACTGCCGGCAGGTGGCGCCGCAAGTCACCTGGGGCACCAGCCCGCAGGATGTCGCGGGCGTCGACGTCGCCGTTCCCGATCCCGCCCAGTTCGCGGACCACAGGCGCCGCGATCTGGCCGCGGCGGCGCTGAGCTACATGGGGTTGGAGCCGGGAACGCCGCTGGAGGGAATTCCGATCGACGTCGCCTTCATCGGCTCCTGCACCAACGGGCGCCTGTCCGACCTGGAGGCGGCCGCCGCCGTGGCGCGCGGCAAGCGGGTGGCGCCGAATGTCCGCGCCCTGGTCGTCCCGGGCTCCATGTCCGTGAAACGCGAGGCCGAGGCGCTTGGCCTGCACCGGATCTTCGAGAACGCCGGTTTCGAATGGCGCGACGCCGGCTGCTCCATGTGCGTCAGCATCAACGAGGATGTCGTCGCACCCGGAGCCCGCTGCATCGCCACCTCCAACCGGAACTTCGAGAACCGCCAGGGCCTGCGCAGCCGGACGCATCTGGCGAGCCCGGCGATGGTCGCCGCCGCCGCGATCGCGGGACGCATCACCGATGTGCGGAAGGAGATGACCGCATGAGGACGCCGCTGACGACCGTGACCGGGGCCATGGCCGTGTTGCCGGAGACCAACGTCAACACCGACGCCATCATCCCGTCGGCGTGGTTGAGGAGCGCCAAGGCCGATCTGGCGCGCGGCCTGTTCGGCGCCCGGCGCTTCGACGATGCTGGTCGCGAGCGGCCCGACTTCGTGCTGAACCAAGGGCCGTTCCGATCCGCCAAGATCCTGCTGACCGGCGAGAATTTCGGCTGCGGCTCGTCGCGCGAGGCCGCCGTCTGGGCTCTGGCCCGGTTCGGCATCCGCTGCGTGCTGGCGCCGAGCTTCGCGGATATCTTCTACGAGAACGCCTTCCGCAATGGCGTTCTGGCCGGCGTGGTGGACGAGGCGACCCGCGCGGCGCTCGCCGCCGCCGTCGACCGCCACCGGGACGCGCCGGTCTTCACGGTCGATCTGCCCGGAACGGCGATCGTCGGTCCGGACGGCGACCGCCACACTTTCATGGTTCCGCCCCATAGGGCCGGCATGCTGATCCGGGGCGACGACGAAATCGACCTGACGCTCCGGCATCTCGACGCCATCGAACGCCATCTCGCCAAGGCCAAGCTGGAGCGGGATTGGCTTCACGACGCATCCACCGACACGAGGCAATATCCATGACCCGGACGACCATCCGGCAGGCGCTCTCCCAGGAGACGCCCCTGATCACGCCGTTGGCCCACGACGCGCTGTCGGCGCGGCTGATCGAGCTCGCCGGTTTCAAGGCCTTCGCGGTCGGAGGGTCCGCCCTCCTGGCGGCGCGGCACGCCTACCCCGATATCGGCCTGATCGGGCTGACCGACATGGTGGAGGGCATCCGCGATCTCGCCGCCGCCTCGTCGCTGCCCTTCCTCGCCGATGCGGACGACGGCTATGGCGACGTCAAGAGCGTCGCCCGAACCGTCAGGGCCTATGAGGCGATCGGGGTCGGCGGTATGCTGTTCGAGGACCAGGACCGCGACCGCAAGCAGCAGCGCGCCGAGAAGGCCGCCGCCGTGGCCGACGAGGCGGTGATCGAGGGCAAGCTCCGCGCGGCATTGGAGGCCAGGAACAATCCCGATACCTTCATCATCGGCCGGACCGACGCCTATGGTCCCCTGGGCCTCGACGCCGCGATGCGGCGGGCCGAGCGTTTCCTGGCGCTGGGCGTCGACGGCGTCTTCGTCGCCGGCCTGCGGACGGAGGACGACTACCGCAAGGTCGGCGCGGCCTTCAAGGGCTCCTACATCTCGGCCGCCATGTTCGAGGGGGGCGACACCCCCTGGCTCAGCCCGTCGGATCTTGGGTCGATGGGGTTCACCCAGGTCTCCTTCCCCGCCAGCGTCCTGATGCGGAGCGTCTCGGCGATGCGCGATGGGTTGGCGGCGCTGCGGCGCCACGCCGATGGCGTCGATCGGCTGGAGCCCATGTCCAATGGGGCGTCCGTGCGGGCCACCATCGACGCGGCGGTGGACCTGGAGGGCTGGCGCGCCATCGAACGGCGATAGTTTAGGTAAGGCTGGCGAGAAACGGGGAAACGCGTTGGGAGTCGGTTGACGACCGGCGCATCCCCGTCCCAGCCTCGGAAAGCGGATCATCACAATCACGAACCCGCCACGCGGGAAAAATGGGGAGGAAACGATGAAGTCCAGCACAGTCGGCCGGTTCCGGTCATTGGTGGTGATCACGGCGCTGATGGCCGCCATGCCGGCGTCGGCGCGCGCCGAGGATATCGTGGTCAGCAACTACGGTGTTTCGGCCAATGGAATGCCGTTCGCCGTGGCGCTCAAGAAGGGCTTCTTCAAGGACGAGGGCGCCGACGTCACCGGCATCCTGTCGTCCGCCGGTGGCGGCACCACGCTGCGCAACATGCTGGCCGGCAGCGCGCCCTACGCCGAGGTCAACCCGAACGCCGTCATAGCGGCGATCCAGCAGGGCGCCGACATCAAGATCGTCAGTGACAACGTCCTCACCGTCGCCGAATTCGTCTGGGCGGTCAAACCCGACTCCCCCATCCAGTCGCCCAAGGACCTCAAGGGCAGGAAGTTCGGCTACACCAACCCGCGCTCCACCAGCCTGGCGCTGGCGACGCTGGTGGTGCAATCGGGCGGCCTCAAGACCGAGGATGTCGAGATGGTCAAGACCGGCGGCTTCGGCGAGGGTATCCCCGCCCTCGACCTCGGCATGATCGACGTCGCCCCGATCCCCGAGCCGCTGTGGTCCAAATACCAGTCCAAGTACCGCGCCATCGCCAGGGCCGCCGATCTCCTGCCGCCGATCGCGAATGTCGTCGGCGTCGCCGCAGGGGGCCAATCGGCCGCCAAGGAGGACTTCGTCCGCGCCGTCATTCGAGCCCGCCGCAAGGCCGTCGACTTCATGAGGCAGAATCCCGACGAGGCCGGGGACATCGTCGCCGAGGCCTACAACCTGGAACAGGATGTCGCGCGGAACTCGGTCCGCTACCTCGTGAACGCGACGACCGACGGCATCCAGTATTGGGGAACCGGCCAGATCCACCTGGAAGGTCTGAACCGCGCCATCGAAGTGCAGAAGATGGTCGGCGCCATCTCCGGCGACATCGACGCCAAGTCGATCGTCGACACGCGTTTCCTGCCCGATGACATCAAGGCGATGAAATGACCAGCATCATGACCACGTCCAAGCCGATCACGCCGACGCGAACCCCGTCGGCGCCGGGCGCGGCGCAGGTCTCGCTGCGGGGAGTCGACAAGGAATTCATCCGGCCCGGCCGAAGCGGGGAGACCGTCCACGCCTTGGGACCGATCGACCTCGACCTGCGGCGGGGCGAGTTCTTCGCGGTCGTCGGGCCATCCGGCTGTGGCAAGTCGACCTTGCTCGAACTGGTCGCCGGTCTCTCCACGGCGACCCGGGGCGATGTCACCTTCGAGGGAAAGCCGATCCACAACCGGATCCCCGACGGCGTGGGCGTGGTGTTCCAGGAGGACGCCTCGTTCCCCTGGCTGTCGGTCCGCGAGAACATCGCGTTCGGGCTCCGGCGGATCAAGATCGACCCCAAGGAGCGGGAGCGGAGGATCGAAAACGCCCTGGCGATGATGGGGCTGACATCCTTCGCGCACAGCTTTCCGGCTCAGTTGTCGGGCGGCATGCGGCAGCGAGTGTGCATCGCCCGCACCTTGGTGACGGAACCCCGGCTGATCCTGCTGGACGAGCCGTTCGGCGCGCTCGACCAGCAGACGCGCCTGCTGATGGGGGACGAGGTGCTGAACCTGTGGCGCAAGACCGGCGCCACCGTGTTCCTGATCACCCACGCCCTGGACGAGGCCGCCATGCTCGCCGACCGCATCGGCGTCATGTCGGCGCGTCCGGGACGGCTGATCGACATCGTCGAGACCGGCTGGCCACGGGATCGCGACAGCCGGATCGTGCAGGAGGAGGCGTTCGGCGCCATCACCGCCCGCCTCTGGCGGTCACTCCGCGCCGAATCGATGAAGGCGATCGGCAAGCCGGAGGTCGAACCATGACGCCCAAGAAACGCGCCGCGCTGTGGCGGATCGCCCTGCTGGTCGGGGCGGTGGGCGGTCTGGAGATCCTGTGCCTGAGCGGTCACATCGACCGCCTGACAATGCAGCCGCCGCACCGGATCGTGATGGACCTGGTGGCGCTGCTGGCGGGTGGCGAGTTGAACGGCGCCATCGCCAAGACATTGCGGAACGCGGCGTTGGCCTTCGTCATCGCCATGGTGGCCGGCGTCTCGTTCGCGGTCCTGCTGCATTATCTGCGGTCCCTGCGGGACATGCTCGATCCGGTCTTCGCGACATATTACGCGATCCCGATGTTCGCCTTCTACCCGCTCCTGATCGTCCTGTTCGGTTTGGGCGACACGCCGCAGATCTTCATCGGCGCCATGCTGGCGGTGGTCGCGGTGATCGTGAACACGCTGAACGGCCTCGACCGCATCCCGCGCGTCCTGCTCAAGACGGCGCGGGTCAACCAGCTGTCGGCCTGGGACACGGCGCGGCTCGTCATGCTGCCCTGCGCCGCGCCCCACATCCTGACCGGCGCCAAGCTGGCCGTGGCCTACTCGCTGATCGGCATCATCGGAGCGGAGTTCATCATGTCGACCGGAGGCATGGGGTACGAGATCAGCTTCGCCTACATGAATTTCGATAACGCCAAGATGTACCCGCTGATCCTGTTGATCCTGTTGGTCTCCATCGCGATCAACACGCTGCTCGCCAAATGGGAGAAGATCCTCATGGCCCGCCGGGGGTTGTCATGAACGCCACGTCGAGCGGCGGGTCGAACGCCGGCTGGTTCAGCGCGCTGAAGCTGATCGCGCTGCTGCTGGTCCTGTGGCAGGCCCTGGCCTGGATGGTCGGCGACGTCGCGATGCGGACACCGCTGCAAACCATGACCTTCACGGCGAACCTGCTGACGTCGCCCAGTTTCTGGCCCCATCTGGCCGAGACGGGCAGGGCCTTCGGCTTGGCCTTGCTGCTGGCTGTCGTGATCGGGCTCGCGATCGGGTTCCTGCTCGGCATCAACCGCTTCGCCAGCGATGTGCTGGAGCCGGTGCTGGTGGCGCTGTATTCCATTCCGAAGATCACCCTGTACCCGATCCTGCTGCTGATGTTCGGTCTCGGGGTTGCCGCCAAGGTCGCCTTCGGCACGATCCACGGCGTCATCCCGATCGCCCTGTTCACGCTCGCCGCGGTGCGCAATGTCCGTCCGGTGTTCGTCAAGACCGGGCGGGTCATGGGCCTGGGTACGGGCCGCATGATCAGTGGCATCCTCCTGCCGGCCGCCATGCCGGAGATCTTCACCGGCCTCCGTGTGGGCTTCTCCCTGACCTTGATCGGGACGCTGCTGGGGGAGATGTTCGCGTCCCAGCGCGGGCTGGGTTTCATGCTGATGAACGCGATCGGCCTGCACAACGTCGATGTCATCATGGCCCTGACCTTCCTGCTGGTCCTGTTCGCGGGAAGCGCCAGCGGCCTCCTGCTGTTCCTGAACCGCCGGCTCTACCAGCGCGCCTGATGACTGGCCGCGGAACGGTCAGACCGCACTGTGCGTCCAAAGTACGGTGGTCATCGCCAGCGTCGTCGGGCATAGTGTGCCGCCGGGTCGCCTGGGTCCAAGAGCGGTCCCAAGGACGGACCGCGGCGCACCGATGACGGCGAGCGTACCGAATGAGCAGTGTCCCCGATCCCGAGATGGTGACCGAGGCTGGTGACAAGACCGCGTCGTTGCAGGAGCGCGCCCACGCGCTCCTGAGGACGATGATCCAGGACGGGAGGATCGCCGGTGGTCAAATCCTGCAGGAGGCGCAGGTCGCCAAGGCGTTCGGCATCAGCCGGTCGCCGGCGCGCCACGCCCTGAGATCGCTGCACTTGGAGGGCCTGATCGACGAGAGTGGCGGCAAGGGCTACGTGGTCGCCGGACGGGTCGAGGGCAGGGCGGATAGCCGGATGGCGACGCTGGACCCGATCAAGATCCAGGCCACGCCCCAATGGGAACGGATCTACAAGGAGGTCGAGCAGGAACTTTTCGTCCGGGTCCTGTTCGGCCCGATCCGGATCAACGAAAAGCAGCTATCGCTGCATTTCGATGTCAGCCGCACGGTGACGCGCGACTTGCTCGCCCGCATGCATGGCATGGGCTTGATCGTCAAGGACCAGACCGGGCACTGGCTGGCCCGCCAGATCACGTCGGGGCATATCCGCGATCTCTACGAGATGCGCCGGCTGCTCGAACCCCAGGCCTTGCTGAAATCGCTGCCCTTCGTCGGCGATGTCCAGTTGAGGAATGCCCGCGACAACATCACTCGCGCGCTCGACAGCCCGGCTCCGGACAGCGCCGCGTTCGATCAGGTCGAGCGCGACCTCCATATCGGCATCCAGTCCTTTTGCCCGAACAAGGAGATCCTGCGGGCGTTGGAGCGAACCCATCTCGTGTTCGGCCCGACCCGCTACCTGTTCCACCCCTTCCTTGGCGTTCCCGTCGAGATCATCGACGCCGCGCTGAGGGAGCATCTGGACATCATCGACCGCCTGCTCCGCCAGGATGGAGCCGGCGCCGCGCAGGCGCTGTACGACCACTTGATGGTGGCCGACGACCGCTGGCTGAGGCGCTTCGAGATCATCGCCCGGACGACCCAGATGCGCTTTCCCCCCTACCTGTCGCCCGCCGGCGCCTGACGCCGGACGTTCCGATGGTCACGCCACCGTGGCACCGGCATCCACTGTCCAGGCGGCGCCGTTGACATGGGCCGCCTGATCCGACAGCAGGAAGGCGATGACGCTGGCCACATCCTCCGGCTTGCCATAGCGTGCCCTTCCGGCGCGCTGGATGCCGCCCGACAGGCGCGCCTGCTCGTCCAGCGACTGGATCATGCGGGTCTCGACCGGGCCGGGAAGCACGGCGTTGACCCGGATCGCCGTGCCCGCCACATCCAGCGCCGCAACGCGGGTCAGGCCCAGCACCGCATGCTTGGTGGCGACATAGCCGGCGAGGCCAGCCCGCCCCCGGATGGCGGAGGTCGAGGCCGTGTTGACGATGGCGCCCCGACCGCGCGGCATCATCCGGGCCAGCACATGCTTCAGGCCCAGGAAGACGCCCTTGGCGTTGACTTGCAGGAGCTTGTCGAAAACGTCATCCGGATAAAGGTGGATCGGGGCGATGACGCCCTCGATCCCGGCGTTGTTCGCGAAGGCGGTGATCGGCCCCAGCTCCCGTTCCACCCTGTCCACGCAGGCCGCGATCTGGGCGCCGTCCGAGACGTCGGCTCGGACGAACAGCGTCCGGCGGCCGACGGCCTCCACCAGACGCGCCGTCTCGGTGCCCAAATCCTCGTCCAGATCGACGATGGCGACATCGGCTCCGGTTTCGGCCAGCCTGACGGCGGTCGCTCGGCCGATGCCACCGCCGCCGCCAGTCACCAGCGCGATACTCACGATTTCACCGCTCAGGACTTCACGAGGGAGCAACCACCCTCGGCCAGCGGCCGCCAGACCTGCGCCGCGGGGATGACCTTCCTCATATGGTAATAATCCCAGGGGTACTTGGATTCCTCGGGCTTCTTGACCTCGAACAGGTACATGTCATGCAGCTTGCGGCCGTCCACCCGGATCGTTCCCTTGCCGAACAGCGGATCGTCGGTCGGCATCTCCTTCATCTTGTCGACGACGGCCTTGCCATCCTTGCTGTCCCCGATCGCGTCGGCCGCGCGCAGGTAATGCGTCACCGACGCGTAGGCTCCCGCCTGGAGCGAACTGGGATGACGGGTGGCGTTCCGCTCCGCGAATTTCTCGCTCCAGGCGCGGGTGCCCTCGTTGAGATCCCAGTAGAAGGGTTCGGTGAACTGCAGGCCCTGGACCACCGGCAAGCCGAGCGCGTGGACGTCGTTGATGTATAGCACCGTCGCGACCAGGCGCTGGTCTCCGGCGGTGATGCCGAACTCCACCGCCTGCTTGATCGAGTTGATCGTGTCGCCGCCGGCGTTGATCAACCCGATGACCTCGGCTCCCGATCCCTGCGCCTGGAGCAGGAAGGAGGCGAAATCCTGCGTGTTGAGGGGAGTGCGGACGCCGCCCAGGATCTGGCCGCCGGCCTTGGTGACGACGTTCTTGATGTCCTGTTCCATGGCGTGGCCGAACGCGTAGTCGGCGGTCAGCGTGAACCAGGTCTTGCCTCCGGACTCGACTACGGCGGTCGCGGTGCCGGTCGCCAGCGAATAGGTGTCGTAGGTCCAGTGGATCGTGTTGGGCGAGCAGCTCTTGCCGGTCAGGTCGGACGACGACGGCCCGGATGCCAGCATCACCTTGTTGTTGTCGCGGACGACGTTGCCGACGGCCAACGCCACGGCGGAATTGGGCACGTCCACGATCACGTCGACGCCGCCGCGATCGATCCACTCGCGGGCGATCGCCGACGCGACGTCCGGCTTGTTCTGGTGGTCGGCGCTGACCACCTCGATCGGCCGTGTCTTCAGGGCTCCCGTCGCATCCTTCGCCTTGAAGTCCTCGATCGCCATGGCGACGGCGCTGACCGAACCGGCGCCCGTGACATCGGCGTAGAGGCTGGACATGTCGGTCAGCACGCCGATCCTCAACGGCGCCGGCTGCTGGGCCTGCGCGCCCGCCGCCGCGAGGCACGCGGCGCCCACCATCGACGCCAGGATGGTCCGGCGATGGAATTCGATGCGTCTCCTGGACATTACTGTACCTCCCGATGGCGCGGCACCGCGGGTTCGCCCGGGTGCCGCCCGTGTTGTTCGTGTTTGGGGCCGGCCGTCAGGCGCGCCCGGTATCAACTTGAAGAGAGGGATATTCCCGGCCTCAGGGGATCAGCCGCTTCAGCAAGCGGCGATCCTCGACCGCGAAGCCGCCACCGTAGACATCGGACGTCATGAAGTGGGCGCCCAAGATTTCCGGCTCCAGTGCCGCGATCGGGTCGTATTCCGACGGGTGCAGCTTCATGGTCACCCGGCCCGCCAGCGGCGTCGAGTACTCCAGCGGCGTCCTGCGGTACACGACATCGGCGTAGACCGGTTCCGGCCGCTCGGGATGGGGCACGCGGCGGACGTGGATTTCGCCGGCTGGCTGCTCGTCACCCTCGACCAGCGGGACGACGGGTGCCGTTTCGTCAGGGGTGAAGCTGAAGTCGGCCAGCGGCGTGCCGCGCCGCTTGACCCAGCCCTCGATGGCGCCGTTGGGGCTCTCGTCGAAGCTGTAGGTGGCGTCCTTCTTTGTATAGCCGAAGACCTCCCGCCCAGCCGCGATGCCCATGGGATCGGAGCAGTACATGAAGATATGCGTATGGGTGAGCAGGTCCTCGTAGCGGACCGGCACCGAAACCATCAGGTCGAACATTTGGCCGGCGTGCAGCGCCAGAGTGTGGCCAGGCGACAGCATGTAGCGGAAGGCGACGCGGTCGTTGACCAGTTCGAACGGGGTGTCGGACAGCAGTTCGGTCAGCTTCGACTGGTCCACCCGGGTCACGACCTCGAGCGTGCGGAGCGGGCATTCCCACTCCAGCGGATAGGCCGGCGCGTAGGGAGGATTGACCCCGCTGTTGGGGTGCATCTTGTAATTGCCAAACATGTCGTTTCCCTTTTTGAAAATACTGGGCGGGCGCGCTCAGGCCGCCCGTTTACCGCGATTCATCAGGATCGCGTCGTCGACCGCTTCGATGTCGGTGACGCCGCACAGTCCCATGGTGAGGTCGAGTTCGTTGTGGAGGATCTCCAGGCAGCGGGTCACGCCGGCCTCGCCCAAGGCCCCCAACCCGTACAGGAACGAACGTCCGATCATGACGCCCTTCGCTCCCAGCGCCACCGCCCTCAGCACGTCCTGGCCGGATCGGATACCGCTGTCGAACAGCACCTCGGCGCGCTGGCCAACGGCGGCCGCGATGTCGGGCAGGACGGCGATGGTCGAGGGCGCGCCGTCGAGCTGCCTGCCACCATGGTTCGACACGACCACCGCGTCGGCGCCGCACTCCGCCGCCATCACGGCGTCATCCCGGTCCATCACGCCCTTGACGATCAGCTTCCCGGACCAGAGCCGTCTGATCCAGCGGACATCCTCCCAGGTCAGAGTCTGGTCGAACTGCTGGCTGACCCACGCCGCCAGTGACGAGACGTCCTCGACGCCCTCGACATGGCCGACGATGTTCCCGAAGGTCCGCCGCTTGGTGCCCAGCATGCCCAGGCACCAGCGCGGCTTGGTCACCAGGTTGACGATGTTCCGCAGGGTCGGCTTGGGCGGCGTCGACAGGCCGTTCTTCAGGTCCTTATGACGCTGCCCTTGGATCTGGAGATCGAGGGTGAGCACCAGCGCCGAGCAGCCGGCGTCCCGCGCGCGGACGATCAGGCGCTCGATGAAGGCGCGGTCCTTCATCACGTAAAGCTGGAACCAGAAAGGCCGGCTGGTGTGGGCCGCGACATCCTCGATCGAGCAGATGCTGACGGTGGACAAGGTGAAAGGCACGCCGAAGCGTTCCGCCGCGCGCGCCGCCAGGATCTCGCCATCGGCGTGCTGCATGCCGGTCAGCCCGGTCGGCGCCAGGGCCACCGGCATGGACACGGCCTCGCCAATCATCTTGGTCCGCAGCGACCGTCCGTCGATCCGGACACCGACACGCTGGCGCAGCTGGATCGCGGACAAATCGTCGGTGTTGGCCCGATAGGTGCCCTCGGTCCAGGAACCGCAGTCGACGTAATCGTAGAACATGCGCGGCACCCGCCGTCGCGCTAGGACCCGCAGATCCTCGATACTCGTGATGACCGGCCTTGTTGGCGCCATTTCCCCCACCCCACGATCGGCGCCGATACCGCGCCTTAAACCGAGACCGCCCCCCGACGGCCTCACGGGCCCGCTTTCGCGTACACCCGTTTCGTACATTGCATCCAAAGTACCTTTCCAAGATGCAGTGTCGTTTCTCCGCTGTCAACGATTTCGAGCGGCGATGAAGCAGGCGCGTGTCGGCGGTGTCGGTGGCGATGGCCGAGGCGAAGCGACCCGCATTTTCGTCATGCCCGCACGTCACCCCGAAAGCTCCAGCTCAGGGACTCACGCTCACCTTTGGACATTCCCGGACTTGTTCCCACAGGCGCTGACTGAAGGTGCGTCGTGTTCTGACCGAGGCCGACGATCCTCCTATATCGTCATACTCGGACTTGATCCGGGTATCTGGCAGCTGAAACCAACATGATAAAATCAACCCCGGGTATAATTTACAAAGAAAGATTTCTTGAACGGAGATACCCGGATCAAGGCTGGGTATGACAGTGAGGGAAGACTCGGACCTTGGGCTGGCGCGTATGGAGCCGGGTGACCTCGCCAGCACCGCTTCAGCCGGTCAGGTCGATCTTTGAGACATCCGGCTGACGGACGAAGTCGCGCAGCAGGGTGAGCGTGGCGTCGGCGCGGGTCGGGGACCAGCCGCCGAAGGCGGCGTTGCGATGGAACTTCCGTTCCAGCTCGTCGTGGGACAGCGGTGCGCGGCTGCCACCACGGAGATGCGGCTGATCGAGGCGGATGGTGGACCCGTCGCGCAGCGTGGCGATCAAGTGGCCCGAGTAATTCCGCGGATACTCGTTCGCGGGGTCGACGACATGGGAGATCCGGGCCGCCAGCGCCAGGATCGCGGGATCATGGATCTTGGCCTCCGTGAACTGCGCGAGACCGGCGTCGCCCTCGATGAAGGCGATCGCCATGCAGAACGGGGTGCTGAACTTGGCGGCGTAGGGGCTGGGCGGGTTCTGTTTCAGGGGCAGCGGCTCCCAAAGCCGGTGGACGGTGCCTTGCCCAACCGGACAGACGATCCTGTCGATGTCGTCCAGGGCCACGCCACGCGCCCGCAAGGCCCGGGCGCAGTCGATATAAGGCTGCACCATGGTGCCGCAGGCATAGGGTTTGAAAGCGAGCTTGGCCCCGACCCACTCCGTGCCGAGACCGTCGAGCAGGGGCGAGAAATCAGGCTTGATCGACGGCGCGAAGGCGGAGAAGAAGCCGTGGTTACCCTCCATCACCGTGACCGGACCCGTGAAGCCGGCCGCACCCAGTCCAGCCGCCCGCATGCCCGATTGCGCCGCCCACCCTGCGTGGAGCCGCTTGGTCGACGTCCCGTCCGCCAAATACTCGATGATGCCGGACGACAGGCTGCCGGCGATCCCCAGGGCCCGCGTGATGGCGGGAGCGGGCTCGCCCGCCGCGACGGCGACGGCCACCGCCGCCGCCAGAGTGCCGAGCACGGCGGTGGGATGGAAGCCAGCCTTGTGCACCGCTGTGTTGGCGACCAGACCGAGCCGGCACATGATCTCGATGCCGGCGGCCATGGCCGTTACCGTGACCGCGCCAGACAATCCACGCCGTTCCGCCAGCGCCAGCACCGCCGGCACGATGACGGCGCCGGAGTGGACGGGACAGCCTTCGAACGTGTTGTCGAAGTCCTCGCCATGGGCCGCCGTGCCATTGATCAGGGCCGCCGCCGTCGGCGAGTACCGTCCGGAATGCCCGATGGCGCCGCAAGCGCCGGTGTCATCCCCACAGGCTTGGATCAGCGAGCGGACATAGTCCGTGTTCCGCGCGGAGACGCACAGGCCCACCACGTCGATCAGGGTGTCGACGGTCGCCCGCTCCATGTCGGGGCCGACCACGTCGGGCGTCAGGCCGGCGGCCCATTCAGCCAAGTGCTGGGAAACCGAGCGAGGCGTCATCTGGTTCATGATTGGACCTCGCTCATGGCTGGATCAACCGGGCCAGCACCGTCGCATCCGGCAGATCCTCCAATCCGAAGGCGGCGGCGTACAGCGCTTCCCGTCGCTCGGCATCCAGCACGCCGTCGGTGCAGGCCACCACCTTGGCCTTCAGGTCGTCGTCCGACATCGGATTGTCCGGCCCGCCGCGGTACCGCTCGTCGGCGGTCGCGGTCAGCTTGCGTCCATCCTTCAACGTCATTTCGATCCGCGAGCGGATGATGTCGGTGCCCATCGCCTCGATGGCGGGATCGAGGTGGGTGACGATGCGGTGCTGCATGTCCGACATCTCGGCCGACTGGACGAAGGCGTCTGTGAACTCCCTCCGTCCCGCCCGACGGTGGAGGACGATCATGGAAAGCAAAGCGGCCATGCTGAACTTCGCCTGGAGATGGTTGGCCGCGATCGGGTAGCGGATCGGGTTGAGGATGTTCGAGCCGGCGTGGAAATCGACGCGCTCCACCGCGGCCGGATCGACGTCGTTCTCCGTGACCAGCTTGAGCATCGCGTCGAGCGCCTGATGGGTGACGATGCCGCTCGGGTAGGGCTTGATGCTGACGCCGGGGTCCACGATCGACCAGACCTTGCCAAAGCCTTGGGTCAGCTTCGCCTCGGTCACGCCACCCCCCTGGACCATCGTGAATCCCCAGCGTCCGTCCAGCGCCTCGGGGTCGGCGGTGAAGCCGCGGGATGCCAGGATCGCCGCCGTCACGCCGTTCTCGGCGGCACGTCCGACATGGAGCGGCTTGGTCATGGTGCCGAAATTGGTCCGGATGCCAGCGGCCATGCTGGCGGCGATGCCGAACGCGTGGGCCAGCTTGGGGCCTTCCAACCCCATGAGCTTCGCGGCGGCGGCGCAGGCGCCGAAGGTCCCGACCGTGCCGCTGGAATGCAGGCCACGCTTGTAGTGGTCCGGCAGCATCCACTCCGAGATCTTCGATTCCACCTCGACGCCGGTGAGAAACGCCGTCAGGAAGTCGCGGCCCGAGACGCCGCCCAGTTTCTGGCCGATTACCAGCGCCGCCGCCAGGGGCGGGATGGTGGGATGGGTGAGCAGGCCATAGATGTGCGCAGGATCGCGCGAGACCTGGGTGTCGTCCCAGTCATGGGCATGGCCGGCGGTACCGAGGACGCGGGCCGCGATGGCGGCGGGAACCTTGACGTCTCCGCCGCCCAGCAGCAGGGCGTCTGGCTTGCCGCCGGTGTCACGGGCGTCCTCGATCAGGATGGCGATGGATTCTTCGTCGCTGCCGGCCGCGAACAGCGCCAATCCGTCCAGGACGCACCGCCGTCCGATCCTGATCGCCTCGGCGGGCAGCGCCTCGAACCGGCTGGATTGGATGAAGTCGCAGGCGTCGCGCGTGATTTGGGTGGTCATGGTCATCGAAGGTCCAGTTCTTGGGAATACCATTCGGCGGGGGTGCCGCGGATCGCTACGCCACCGCCTCGGAGCGCAGCGCCCTGAACTTCCGCCAGAGGGGCGAGATCAGGATCATGACTGCGACCGCGAGCAGGAAGGCGGAGATCGGGCGTGAGAACAGGATGGAGGGATCGCCGTCGGACATCGCCAGCGACTGCCGTATCGCGCGTTCCATCGGCTCGCCCAGGACGAAGCCGAGGATGAGCGGCGCGGTCGGGAACGACGCTTTCGACAGCAGGAAACCGAGCAGGCCGAACCCGAGCAGCAAGCCGATGTCGAACAGGTTGCCTGCCGCCCCATAGGCGCCCGCCACCGCGACACACAGGATGGTCGGGTGCAGGATGTGGATCGGCACGCGCAGGATCTGGGCGAACACGCCGACCATCGGCAGGTTCATGATCAGTAGGACCACGTTGCCGATATACAGGCTGGCGACCAAGCCCCAGAAGACATCCGGAGACTCCTGGATCATCAGGGGACCGGGACGCACACCCCACAGGATCAGGGCCGACAGCAGGATCGCGGTGGATGAACCGCTCGGGATGCCGAAGGTCAGCAGCGGCAGGAGGGCGCCGCCGGTATCGGCGTTGTTGGCGCCTTCGGGTGCGGCCAAGCCTTCCGGTGCTCCGTGTCCGAAGCGTTCGGGATGCTTGGAGACCGCCTTCTCGATGCCATAGGCGACGAAGGAGGCGATCGTGGCGCCGGCTCCGGGCAGCAGGCCGATGATGAAGCCGGTGATCGACCCGTTCACGAAGGCGAAGCGGCAGGCCTTCAACTCGGCCCAGGAGGGCATCAGGTTGCGGAGGCCGCGCGGCACCTCCAGCATCTCGCTCTTTTCCTTGCTGGCGATGTTCAGCAGGATCTCGGCGATGGCGAAGAGGCCGATCGCCACCGTCATGAACTCGATTCCACCCAGCAGCTCGCTTCGGCCGAACACGAAGCGCGACTGCGCGGTGAATAGGTCGATGCCGATCGTCGACAGCCAAAGTCCCAGCACCAGGGACAGAACCGCCTTGGCGATCGAGATGCCGGATAGCAGGACCACCAGCGACAGACCCATCACCATGAGCGCGAAGTATTCCGGGGAGGAGAACCGAAGCGCGAAGTTCGCCAGCGGCGGCGCCACGAAGGTCAGCAGGAGCAACCCCACCGTGCCCGCGAGGAACGATGCGATGGCGGCGATCCCCAAGGCGGCGCCGGCGCGGCCCTTTCGCGCCATCTGGTATCCATCGAGGCAGCTGACGACCGATGACGCCTCGCCCGGCATGTTCAGCAGGATCGAGGTGGTCGACCCGCCGTATTTCGCGCCGTAGTAGATGCCGGCCAGCATGATGATGCCGCCGGTCGGATCCATCGAGAAGGTCAGGGGCAGCAGGAGCGCAATCGTCGCCGCCGGCCCCAGCCCCGGAAGGATGCCGATGACGGTCCCGAGGAAGCAGCCGACGAAACACCAGAGTATGTTCGCCGGTTGCAAGGCGACGCCAAAACCATGCGCCAGTCCGCTAAGCGCTTCCATGTTCAAAATCCCGTGAGGGTGCCGATGGGCAATGGCGATTGCAGGAGGTCCGCGAAGGCGACCTGGAGCACGGCGACGATGATCCCGGCGGTGATGGCCGCGTTGAGCGGCGGCCGTTCGAAGACGACCTTGATGATGAAGAACAGGACGAGACCGAAGCCGATCAGGAACCCGAACCAGGCCATCAAGGGAAGACTGGCCGCCAGGGCGATCCAGGTGGCGAGCGCCGCCAGCGATCCGCCGCGGACCGCGGCTTCCCGGGGTCTCGCCTTCGCCTTGCAGGCGCGGATGGAATTGAAGGTCAGGACCAATGCGGCACCCACCATGATGACGCCGTAGATCATGGGGAAGAAGCCGGGCCCCGGCCCGTCGGCGCCATAGATCGCCCACTTGCTCGACTGCGCCAGGATGTACAATCCAAGAATGGATAGGGCGCATCCAAACAGGACTTCCGGCTCCCGTAGATACTTGTCCATGGGTATCTCCCCCTTGTTTCCTTGTTCTTTCGCCGCGATCGTTCGCCGTCAGGCGTGTGGCGACAGGCCGAGCAGGGCGAACACCGCACCCGCCGCGGCGAGCGGGAGGATCGGCGGCGTGCGTGGTCTCGCCAGCAGGATGGCGGCCGTCACCGCCGCCGTCGCCCAGGAGGCGGGCCCGCCATCGGCGATCCGAAACAGCGAGATGACGCCCGCCGCGATCAGCCCCGTGCCGACCGGCGCCAAGCCCGACTGGATCACCGTGTGCCAGCGCTTGCCTTCGTGCCTCGCCCAAGCTCCCGCCGCCATGAAACAGAGGATCGACGACGGCACGAACATCGACAGGGTCGTGATCAGGGCACCACCCCATCCGGCGACTTTCCAGCCGACCAGGGTCACCAGCATCGATCCCGGTCCGGGTGCGGTCCGGGAAACCGCGAACAGCTCGACGAACTCGCGCTCGGTCGCCCAGGCTTGGATGTCGACCGTCTGGTGCTGGATCGCGGGCAGGACGCTGACCCCGCCGCCGAACGACACCAGCGACAGCGGCACGAAGACGATCGCCAGCGCCAGATAGGGATTGTCAGGCATCGCGGCGCCTCGTGAGATAGGCGAGGGCGATGCTGATCGGGGCGCCGACGAGGACCACCGGAACCAACGGCAGGTGGAAGACGCCGATCGCCACCGCGATCGCGACCGCCACCAGCGGTCCGGCGAGGGTCCGCGACTGTCGGGCGCCCCTGATGACGATCATGATCATCAGGCCGATGGCGGCGGCCGTGATCCCCGCCAGCGCGTGGGCGACAGCCGGAACGCCGATGATGTGGCCGTACAGGATGCCGAACGCGAGGACGACGAAGAAGGGACCGATCAGGAGCCCGGTCGCCGCCGCCACGGCCCCGGTCCAGCCCCGCAGCTTCTGGCCGACATACACCGCCAGATTGACGACGTTGACGCCGGGAAGGATCTGGCAGATCGCGAGCCCACTGAGGAACTCCGCTTCCACCAGCCAGCGCTTCCGGACCACGACCTCGTGATAGGCGAGGCCGCTGGTGCCGCCGCCGAAGCTGAGCAGACCGATCCTGAGATGGCTCAGCAGCAGCTCCAGCAGCGGCACGGACGATCTTTCCGGCATTGTTTCCCGCAAACCCATGGGTTGGGTCCTCATTGGAAATTCGTCGTCGCGGCCAGCCCTAGCGTTCCACCTTCATGCCGGCTTCCTTCAGGAGGGTCCTGATCTGGTCCTCGTAGGAGATGACGAACTTGCCGGTTTCATCGGACTTGGTCGGAGCGCTGACGAACTGGTTCTCCCGGACGTATTTCGCCCAGGCGGGGGTTTCGGTCAGTTTGGCGACCAAGCCGTCGTAATAGGCGACCGCCTCGGCGGGCATGTTCGGCGGGCCGACGATGCCGCGTGTCTGGCTGAAGGTCTTGACCTTGTAGCCGGCCTCGGCCAGGGTCGGGATATCCGCGAAATCCGGCAGGCGTTCGTCGCCGATCTGGGCCAGAACCCGGATCTTGCCGGCGCGGATCAGTTCGGTGGCCTCGCTGGGGTCGAGGATCATGAGATCCACATGGCCTCCGAGCAGCGCCGCCAGGCGCTCCCCACCCGAGGGGAACGAGACGAAGGTCCAACGGGTGCCCGTCGCGGACATCAGTTGCTGGCGCAGGATGTTCTCCCGCGACGAGGCGTTGCCGCCCGACTGCTTCAACCCGCCTGGCTTCTCCTTCGCGGCGGCGATGAAATCATCCACGCTGTGGAACGGCGAGTCCGCCCGCACGGTGACCAGCGCCGGTTCGAAGATGAGCCGCGCGATCGGCGTCAGGTCGGTGAGGCGTGTGGTCGCCTCGGGTTGGAGAAGGGGGTCGATGATCCAGACGCTGGTGAAGATGCCGATCGTGTTGACGTCGCCCTTCTTGCTGACGAGATACGAGGACGCGTTGGTGCTGCCGCCGCCCGGCTTGTTGACCACCTGCATCCGGACCGGGGAAAGATGCGCCTGATCCGCCATCGCGGTGATCGCCCGCGCAAGCAGATCGTTGCCCGACCCGGGACCGCCGTGGACGACGATCTCCAGCGGACGTGTCGGTTTGAAGTCGGCTTGGGCCGGACCGGCCGCGAGCGCCATGACAAAGGCGGCGCAGCCGAGGCGGAGATATTTGTTCATTGTTGTTTCCCCCCTTCTTTATTGATCATCTTCGGTGGCCCGGGAACGCCGGGCCATCCGGTGGTCGATCGAGGCAGACGCCGCCTCAGGCGGCGCTGCCCACCAGTTCGGCCATGTTGCCGTCGGGAGCCCGGAACCGGACGATGTTGGATCCCGGATTTGCAAGGATGACCCCGCCGTACTCCTCGACCTTCTCGGCCACCGCCTTGGGGTCCGTCACTTCAAGTCCCCAGTATTGGATACCCGGTTGCTCGATGGACGGTTCCTCGAACAGGAAAAGGGTGGTGTCCCCGTCGGTCATCTCGCGGGAACGCCCGCCACCCCCGTCGGCCGTGCCGACCCGCTGGAAGCCGAAGACGTTCTCGTAGAACATCGCCGCCTTATCGACGTCGTTGACTTGGAGCGACACGCGGGAAATCCGCGCGAGCTTGCTCATGTCCTTCTTGAGGTACCGGCCGACCGCGACGATCTCGCCCAAGGTGCCGTCGGCGGAGCGGTATTTGAGCGCGCCTTCCGCCCGATCCGAGTAGATCGATCCGCCGTTGTCCTCGATCTTCTTGATCATGCTCGGCCGATCGTCGACCTCGATGCCGATGTGGTGGATGCGGGGTCCGGCTCCGGCGAGTTTGGCCTCCTTCTCGTCCTCGCTGTCGTACAGCATCAGCGCCAGATCGATGTTGCCGTCGGTCATGTGGCGGGAGAGGTGGCCGCGGGCGTGGGTGCTCTTGGTCTGATAGATGCCGAAGATGTCCTCGTAGAATTTGGTGGCGCTCTCCAAGCTATCGAGATCACCGCACTTCAACGCGATATGCACGATTCGAGACATTCCGGTTTTCCTCCAAGGTGAAGATTGGCAATTTGAAGGTCGGATCAGGCCGCGCGTCGGCGTTCCTCCCGGTGATGGGGAGGTGGAACGCGGGGCTTGGCCGCGCCGGCGCCGATCAGGCGCCGGTATATTCGATGACGGATGCCGCTAAGGGCGCGCGTATCCCGGAGGGCCGCTCGGATCGCGATGGATGCCGCGGAACGGGTCGGGCCAGTTCGAAGCTTTTTCGATCACTGCGTTTCTCCCCTATTTACTTGTTGTCGTTCTCCCGCCGCCCGCCTTCCTTGGACGGTTCGCGACGGTCAAGTCATTCGATCACGTGGAGCGAGCCCGGTTTCGAGCGGGTGGGCTTGCCGGGTGCCGCCTGGGCGAGGTTGTCGAGAGCGGTCATCATCCGCGCCTTGCCGTTGGCCACGTGCCGGAAGCTCGTCTCGTAGGCCGCCGCCGGGTCCCGCTCCTCGAGCGATTCGAGGATCGCGCGGTGTTCCTCGTTGGATAGCCTTTGCGCGTCCCGCTGCACGAGACCATGGGAGCGGAACAGGTGGAACTCCTTGACCAACGCCCGATAGGCTTTGATCAGGCGGCTGTTCTCGGTGAACGACACGATAAGGTCGTGGAACTCCAGGTTGGCGCCGTAGAAGGATTGGAAGTCACCTTCCATCGCCGCCGCGTCCATCGCCCCGAACAATTCGCGAAGCTGCGCCAATTGACCGTCCGTGACCTTGGGGGCGAGCAGCGAACCGGCGAGCCCCGTCAAGCCGGCGCGCAGATCGTAGATCTCCTGGGCATCCTGCTTGTCCATGCGGCGGACGAAGACGCCCCGGCTCGGGATCAGGTCCAGCAGGCCCAACTCGACCAGCGCCCGGCTGGCCTCCCGGATCGGCCCGCGGCTGACGCCCAGCTTGGCCGCCAGGGCGTTCTCGTTGAGACGGCTGCCCGTCGGAAGCTCACCGCTGAGGATCATGCGTTCGATCTCATGGCGCACGGCGCTGCTCAGGGAGTTGTCCCGTAGCTGGGCGATGGTCGGGAGGGAGGTCGATTGACTGTCGTTCATATGTCAACTATCGTCTGTCGACTGTAAATTGTCAACAGTTTGCTGGCATGCTGGATAATCAATTATGAAACCAAGGGGGGCGACGCGATGACTGGCTACCGGAACCGGCGATTCGTGGGTTCGAGGACCCTGCCATGAGGAGGGACGCGCTGGAGGAGAGGCTGGTCGAAGGCTGCAAGGTCCTGGCCGACGACGGCCAGGGCGACCTGATCTGGGGGCACGTGTCGGCACGGGTTCCGGGACTGGACGAGACGATCCTGATGAAGCCCGCCGGTTTCGGTCTCGACGAGATCGAGCGGCCCAACCTGATCACCGTCAATCTGGATGGCGAGAAGACAGCGGGGCTCGACCCGCTTCATGTCGAGGTCTTCATCCATACCGAGATCCTGCGGGCGCGGTCGGATGTCCAGGCGGTGGTCCACACCCATCCGATCCACGCGGTGGCCTTCAGCGCGCTCGACCGCCCCCTGATCGCGATCAGCCACGAGGGGGCCATGTTCTGCGAGGGACTGCCCGTCTTCGACCAGACCAGCGACCTGATCGTGAACCCTCGATTGGGCCAGGACGTCGCCAACCGTCTCGGTGACGCCAACGCCGTCCTGCTGCGCAACCACGGCATCGTCACGGTCGGCCGCTCGGTCGAGGAAGCGGTCATGACGGCGATCATGCTGGAGAAGGCGTGCCGGACGCAGTTGCTGGCGGAAGCCGCGGGAGAGATCAAGGCGTCCACCGGCCTGGAGGAGGCGCGCGCGAAGCGCCAGCGGATCTATGGACCCCGATCGCTTGAATCAGCCTTCCGGTACTGCGTCCGCCGTCAGCACGCCCGAACCTGCGGCTGCCGGGGGAATGGCGTCTCCGCGGTCATCCTCGAGGAGAAGGGAGTGATCGAGGCATGACGCCCGCCATCACCTCACCTCGTTTGGAGGGCAGGGTCGCCATCGTCACCGGTGGCGTCCGGCGGATCGGCCGGGCGACCGCCTTGGCGCTGGCCGGCGAAGGAGCTTCGGTCGTGATCGGCGCCCGCTCCTCCCGCGACGAGGCGGAGGCCGTCGTCGCCGAGATCGAGGGCCACGGCGGCCGGGCCACGTCATGCCTCGCCGATGTCACCGACGAGAGCGCCGTCGACCGCCTGCGGGATGCGGCGCTCGACGCCTTCGGGCGGATCGACATCCTGGTCAACAACGCCGCCATGCGCCGGATGTGCCCGTTCACCGAAATGAGCTTGGCCGAGTGGCGGGGCGTGATGGCGACGACGCTCGACGGTGCCTTCCTCTGCTCGCGCGCGGTGTTGCCCTCCATGCTCGAACGCGGTGACGGCGTGATCATCAACATCGGCGGGGTCACGGCGCATACCGGCGTTTCCCATCGCGCCCATGTCGCGACCGCCAAGGCGGGGTTGACGGGGCTGACGCGGGCGCTCGCGGTGGAGTTCGGTGGACGCGGCATCACGGTAAACTGCGTCGTTCCGGGAAAGATCGGCGGCGAGCGGAGCGCCGCGTCCGGCAAATCGCCAGGGCTGCCGGGAGGTGCGGCGCCGCTGGTCGGGCGCGAGGGAACGGCCGAGGAGGTGGCCGCCATGATCCTGGCGCTCTGCGTCCCGGCCGGACGCTTCGTGACGGGCCAGACCATCCATGTCAGCGGTGGGCTCTTCATGGGCTAAGATGGGGGCTGAGGTGGGCTGGGTGTGAATTCGCCCTTGTTCCGAGCCGCTTGGCAGCAAGCTTAGTGGGATCGCATCGACGAAACCAAGGAGCACCGCCCATGCTGCCGCCCCTGTCCCGAGCCGCCCGATGACCATGGTTCGCCAGATCCTGATTGTCCTGCTCCTGATCGCCGTCGCTGGAGGCGCCTGGTGGTTCGCCGTCGCCTCACCAGGGGATGGCGAGGGGCGGGCGGAACAAGGCTCCGGTCCGTCGGCGGTCCAGGTCGAAGTGGCCGAGGTCCAATTGGGCGAGGTTTCCGAGATCATCGAGGCGGTCGGAACCGCCCGGCCGCGGCAGTCGATCGATCTGATCGCCGACGACAGCGGTCGGGTCGACGAGATCCTGTTCGAGACCGGCCAGCGGGTCGACCAAGGGCAGCCACTGGTCAGGCTCGACAGCGGCATCGAGCAGGCCAACCTCGCGGAGGCGGAGGCCGGGTTGCTGGACACCCGCACCCAGCTTGAGCGCGCCCGGCAGCTCGCCACCAGCCGCGCGGTTTCCGAAGCGCGCGTCGACGAGCTGGAAGCGGCCTTCCGGGCCGCCGAGGCGCGCGTCGCGGCCGAACGGCAGCGGCTGCGGGATCGCACCACCAACGCTCCCTTCGCCGGCGTGGTGGGGTTGCGCGAGGTCGATGTCGGCGCCCGGGTCACCGACACCACCGTCCTGACTCGGCTGGACGACTTGGCCGTGATCGAATTGGAGTTCCAGGTGCCGGAACGGTACTTTGGCACGATCCGCCAGGGTCAGCCGGTCCAGGCCACCAGCACCGCCTTTCCCGACACCGTCTTCGCCGGTTCGGTCGCGGCGATCGACACCCGGATCGACGCGGTCTCCCGGTCGTTCCGGGTGCGCGCCGAACTGCCGAATTCCGAGGCGAGGATTCCGGGTGGCCTGTTCATGCTGGCCCGCATCACCTTGGTGACCCGCCCCGACGCCATCCTGATCCCGGAGGAGGCGGTCGTGCCGGAGGGCCGCTCCACCTTCGTCTACCGCATCACCGGAGCGCCGGACGAACCCAGGGCTGAACGGATCGAGGTTCGCCTGGGTCAGCGGCGGGTCGGCGAGGTCGAGGTGGTCGAGGGACTTCGCGCCGGTGACCGGGTGGTCACCGCCGGCCTCCAGCGGTTGCGTCCGGGCGCTCCCGTCCGCCTGTCGGAACCGCCGGAGCCTCGGCCCGACCGGAACGTCGCGGAGCGGATGCCATGATCTCCGATTTCAGCATCAAGCGCCCGGTCCTCGCCATCGTGCTAAGCGCGCTGATCGTGGTCATCGGCATCGCGGCGCTGCTGCGCCTGCCGGTGCGTGAGCTGCCCGATGTCGACACGGCGGTGGTCACGGTCACGACGACCTACGAGGGCGCCGCCCCGGAGATCATCGACACCGAGGTCATCGAACTGCTGGAAGGCGCCATCAGCGGCGTCGACGGCATCCGCAGCATCCGGTCATCCAGCAGGATCGGGCGCGGCCGGATCGTGGTCGAGTTCGTCACGTCGCGCGACATCGACCAGGCGGCCAACGACGTCCGCGACGCGGTCGGCCGCGTCCTGGTCGATCTGCCGGACGAAGCGGACACGCCGGAGATCGTCAAGACCGACAGCGACGCCCAGCCAATCCTCCGCATCGCCGTCACCAGCGATCGGATGACCCCCGCCGACATCAACGACTACGCCAGCCGGTTCATCGTCGATCGCCTGTCCGTGCTGAACGGCGTGGCGCAGGTCGAGATCTTCGGCGAGCGCCGCTACGCCATCCGCGTCTGGCTGAACCGCGAGGCGCTGGCCGCCCGGAACCTGACGGTCGCCGATGTCGAGGCCGCCCTTCGCCGCAACAATGTGGAATTGCCGGCGGGCGAGCTGGAATCCCTCGCCCGCCAGTTCACCATCAGGACCGACACGCGGCTGACCAGTCCGGAGGAGTTCCGCGACCTCGTGGTGGCGCAGCCGGGCGACTACCCGATCCGCCTCGGCGATCTGGCGCGGGTGGAACTGGGGGTGGAGGACGACAACTCCATCGTCCGCTCCAACGGCCAAGCCGCCGTCGGGCTGGGTGTCCTGCGCCAGTCCCAGGCCAACACGATCGAGGTCAGCGATCAGGTCCAGGCGGAACTGGAGGCCCTGAGGCCGACCCTGCCCGAAGGCATGGCCGTCACGATCAGCTCCGACGACGCCATCTTCATCTCCGCGTCGATCGAGGAGGTCGTGGTCGCGCTCGGCATGTCGGTTCTGTTGGTGATCGCGGTGATCTTCCTGTTCCTGCATTCCGCGAGGGCCACCATCGTGCCCGCCGTCACGATCCCGGTCGCGGTGATCGGAACGCTGGCCTTCATCTACGCCTTCGGCTTCTCGATCAATATCCTGACCCTGCTGGCCCTGCTGCTCGCCATTGGGCTGGTGGTGGACGATGCCATCGTGGTGCTGGAGAACATCCAGCGCCGCGTCGAGGCCGGGGAGCAACCGTTGGCGGCCGCCTTCCTCGGCACCCGTCAGGTGACCTTCGCGGTGATCGCGACGTCGCTGACCCTGATCGCGGTCTTCGTGCCGATCTCCACGCTGGAAGGACAGGTCGGCCGCCTGTTCGCCGAGTTCGGGTTGGTGATGGCGGCTGCGGTCGCCATCTCGACCTTCGTGGCGCTGTCGCTCTGCGCGATGCTCTGTTCCAAGCTGCTGCGGGGAACCGAGAAGCCGGGACGCATCGGCATGGTACTGGAGCGGGGTTTCAACGCCATGGCCGACGGATACCGCCGCCTACTGGCCCACGCCTTGCGGATGCCGGTAGTCGTCCTGGCGGTCGCTGGCGTCATCTCCGCCGGCACCGTCGTGCTCTACGACATCCTGCCGCGCGAGCTGACCCCCACGGAGGACCGGGGCGTCTTCTTCATCCCCGTGACCTCCCCCGAGGGCGCGACCACCGGCTACACCGACGCCAACATCGGCAGGATCGAGGAGACGCTTTCCCCCTTGCTGGCATCCGGCGAGGCCGAGCGGGTGTTCGCGATCGTGGGTTTCCGCAACCAGCCGGCGCGCGGCTTCGTCGTCGTAGGATTGTCCGACTGGGAGGAGCGCGAGCGGAGCCAGCGGGAGATCGTCAATTCGATCATCCCCGGCGTCGCCGGCATTCCCGGCATCCGGGCCTTTCCGGTCAACCCGGCCGCTCTCGGCCAGCGCGGCAGCAGCGCGCCGCTCCAGGTCGTGATCGGCGGCCAGGATTACGATGTCATCCAGGAATGGTCCGATCGGATCGTCGCGCGCGCGGCGGAGAACCCCGGTCTCCAGAACGTCGAGACCGATTTCGAGGCGACCCGACCCCAGTTCAACGTCCGGATCGACCGCCGCAAGGCCGACGACCTGGATATCGGGATCGAGCAGATCGGTAACACGCTCCAGAGCATGCTGGCGTCGCGCGAGGTGACGGACTTCATCAACCGCGGCAGGATCTATCCCGTCATCATCCAGGCCCGCGACACCGACCGCCAGACCCCCGCCGACCTGACCAACATCTTCGTGCGCTCCGGCGGGGACGGCGCGCTGGTGCCACTGAACGCCCTGGTGACCCTGGACGAGCTGGCGGCTCCCCCCGAATTGCTGCGCTACGACCGGCTGCCGTCGATCACCATCTCGGCCTCGCTGGCCGACGGCTACGACCTGGGCTCGGCGATCGATTACATCAACGGCATCGCGGCGGAGGAACTGCCACCCGAGGGGCGCCTCAGCTACACCGGCCAGAGCCAGCAGTTCCTGGAGACCTCCAGCGGGATCGCCATCACCTTCGGGATCGCGCTGCTGATCGTCTTCCTGGTGCTGGCCGCCCAGTTCGAGAGCTTCATCCATCCGTTGATCATCATGCTGTCGGTGCCGCTCGGACTGGCCGGAGCGCTGGGCGCGCTGGCGCTGACCGGGCTGTCGCTGAACATCTACAGCCAAGTCGGCATGGTCCTTCTGATCGGCCTGATGGCGAAGAACGGCATCCTGATCGTGGAGTTCGCCAACCAGCTCCGCGCCGAGGGTATGGACATCCGCCAAGCCATCACCGAGGGCTCCGCGCTGCGCTTCCGGCCGATCCTGATGACCGTGCTATCGACCATCCTGGGCTCGGTCCCCCTGGTGCTGGCGAGTGGGGCCGGGGCGGAGAGCAGGGTCGCCATCGGCACGGTCATCATCGGCGGCCTGGGTGTCGCCTCCCTGCTGACGCTGTTCGTGACGCCGGTCCTCTACGACCTGCTGGCCCGCTTCACCCGTCCCGCCAACGCCGTCGCGGAGGAACTGCGCGGCCAACTCCGGGAATTGCGCGACGCCGGTCATCAGGCGGCGGAGTAGGTCATCCCCGCCCCACACCGATCCCTGCGACCCGGTCCAAAGAGGGCAGGGTCGGAGAATATGGCTATTTCGAGCCGAAAAAATGGCGGCTTCGGCCCCGTCACTGCCACTCCCGCCCGATCCAGGGGTTGCCAACTGATCGGGCGACCTCCGGGAAAGCCCATGACCCGCGGAAGGGACCGGGATGAAACTGGAAATCGATGTCGTTTCCACGCTGGTTGCCGCCATCGTGGTGTTGCTGATCGGCCGGGTGGTGATATCCAAGGTCGGCTTCCTGCAACGCTACAACATCCCGGAACCCGTCGTCGGCGGGTTGATCGCGGCGCTGGTGATAACCGGCCTGCGGCTCGGCGCCGGGATGGAGATCACGTTCGACATGTCCTTGCAGACGCCGCTGATGCTGGCGTTCTTCGCCACCATCGGACTCAGCGCCGATATCAGGACATTGATGCGGGGCGGCCGCAGCGTCCTGGTCTTCTTCGCGGTCGTCGTCGTCATGCTGGTGATCCAGAACGCGGTGGGCGTCGCCGCCGCCCTCAGCCTCGACATGCATCCGCTGAATGGGCTGCTCGCCGGATCGATCACCATGTCTGGTGGGCACGGAACCGGCGCCGCCTACGCGACCCGCTTCGGCGAGGACTACAATCTCCAGGGAGCCATGGAGGTCGCGATGGCCTGCGCCACCTTCGGGCTCATCCTGGGCGGGCTGATCGGTGGTCCGCTGGCGCAGCGCCTGATCGCCCGTCACAAGCTGACGGCGAACGCCGCCGGCGGCCAGGACGACAGCGCCGCCGGAGATCTGGCAGCCTACGATCGGCGGAGCCTGAGCCCGGAGTCCTTCGTCGAGACGCTGTTCCTGATCGTCGTCTGCGTCATGGTCGGGACCTACCTGGGCCAGATCCTGAAGAACGACTACCTGACGCTCCCGGCCTTCGTCTGGACCCTCTTCACGGGTGTCATCCTGAGGAACGGCTTGAGCGTCTCCGGTCTCCGCCAAGTCGATGGCGCGACCATCGACCTGCTCGGCACTGTCTCGCTGTCGCTCTTCCTGGCGATGGCGCTGATCGCGTTGCGGCTGTGGGAACTGGTCTCCCTGGCCCTTCCGATCCTGGTCATCCTGGGCGCGCAGACGGTCGCCATCGCCGCCTATGTCTACTTCGTCACGTTCCGGGTGATGGGATCGAACTATGACGCGGCGGTCATGTCGGCCGGCCACTGCGGCTTCGGGATGGGGGCGACGCCCACCGCCATCGCCAACATGCAGGCGGTGGCGGCCCGTTACGGCCACTCGCCCCAGGCTTTCCTGATCATCCCGATCGTCGGGGCCTTCCTGATCGATCTGGCCAACGCGCTGGTCATCCAGGGATTCATGAGCCTGCCCCAGCTTGGCTTCTAGCCGGACCGAGCGTCGAAAGGGAGACCACCATGATCAAAGGATTTCTCCGCGTCGCGGCCATCGTCCTGGCCTTGGGCGCCACGACGGCTTGCGAAAGGATGCCCGACGAGGCGACGGTGCGCGACGCCCTTCAAGGCGCCATCGGCTCCACCTTCGAGGAGCCCACGTTCGAGGTCGCCGCGTTCGAGCGGGTCGGCAGCGGCCCGCTCACCGCCGGGGATGGCGGAACCGAGCGCAAGATCGTCTACTACAACGCGGACCTCCGGCTGCTGCGGGACTATTCCTTCAACGATTGGGAGGCGCTGAACGTATCGGCGATCGCCAGTCTGCTTGGCGCTACCGAGCATGGCCTACAGGGAGTTCGGCGGGATGGCAACGCCGCCGGTGACACCCTGCGGGTGCGCGGCTCGGTGGGGTTCGAGCGTGCTGACGGAGCGACGGACAACGACTGGAGGCCGGTCGTGATCGCCCAGTCGCCGGTCACCCAACCGCCGACCCTGGACAA
Source organism: Skermanella stibiiresistens SB22 (assembly GCF_000576635.1). Taxonomy (GTDB): domain Bacteria; phylum Pseudomonadota; class Alphaproteobacteria; order Azospirillales; family Azospirillaceae; genus Skermanella; species Skermanella stibiiresistens. Next base: position 192,125 of record NZ_AVFL01000003.1, on the reverse strand, counting down.
CACCGGTCCGCCGGCGGTGGCGCGTGGTCTGGTCGATCAGATCATGGCGTTGTTCGAGGGGCCTCCGGCCGACAACGCCAGCCAAGCCCGCGCGATCATCACCGAGGAACTGGACGGCGCCTACCGTCAGATCACGCTTCGGCTCGACCGTCTCCAGCGCGCCTTCGTCATCGCGGGGGGGCCACGCGGGGGCGAATACGATTTGATCGCCCAGACCATCGCCGCGTCCATCGCGGCGAACGGCGTCCGCTCCACCGGGGTCTCGACCGACGGCACCGTCGACAACCTCCGCCTGATCAGTGATGGATCGGCCGACGTGGCGTTGGCCCAGAACGATATCGCCGCGATGGCCAGCCGGGGCGAGGGGCTGTACCAAGAGGCTGGCGCCGATCCCGACCTGCGGGCTCTCGCCAGCCTGTTTCCGGAATCGGTCCACATCGTCGTCAAGGAAGACGGACCGATCCGCACGGTCGCCGATCTACGCGGCAAAAGGGTCGACATGGGGCTGCCCAGTTCCGGATCGATGCTGACCGCGCGGGCGGTTCTGGAGGCCCATGGATTGGGACCCCAGGACTTCTCGGAGGTCACCGGGTTGGGTCCGTCCCGCGCCGTCGAGGCGCTGAACGCCGGCGAGATCGACGCCCTGGTCAGCGTCATCAACGCCCCGGCGAGGTTGTTCCAGCGGGTTTCGGCCGAATCCCACATCCGCTTCCTGCCGCTCGACACGCAGGCGATCCAAGCTTTGGGCCAGTCCAGCGGTCACCTCGTGCCGCTGACCCTGCCGCCCGGCATCTATCCCCGCCAAACGGAACCGGTCCGGACCGTGGCGGTCACGGCCTTGCTGGTCGGCCGGCGGAGCATGCCCGATGTCGAGGTCACGACCATGCTCGACACCGTGTTCAAGGAGATCGATTTCACCGCCGTCGGCAGCGGGGCTGGTGCGATGATCTCCCGCGGCCGGGCCGAGAGCGGGTTGTCGATCCCCCTCCACCCCGCCGCGGAGGCGTGGCTCGGCGACCAATCGACCGCCGCGACACAGTGAGGCCGGAGCCTGTTCAATTCCTGGAACGGCGCCACGACAGGACGACTTGGGAGAACCCCGGATGAAGCTTGAACGGTACGAGCACGCGAAACCAGCCGACGCGGACGAGCGCCGGAAGATCAAGCCGGTGATCTGTTATCCGGTCGACAGCCTTGTCCCGCCGGACCTGGACGCCTATCGCGCCGCGCGGGAAGGGTGGGAGAAGCTGTCCGAAACCCTCGTCCCGCCGCGCGAGGCGCGTTGCTTCGACGTCCCAGCCGGTTGTTTCTTCCGCATCGTCGGCGTCGAGGGGCCGCAGGTCGGCGACCTCAACCTGTGGGCGGCTGATGACATCGGGGAACGCTTCTTCTCGGGCAAAACCCGCGCGCTGCATGGCACGCACCTGTCGACCGGGGACCGGCTGTGGTCGTGTCTGCCCTACCTGCGGCCGATCGCGACGATCACGGAGGATACCCTCGACTGGTACGGCTTCGACGCGTGGGGCGGCTCGGTACACGACGTGATCGGGACCCGCTGTGATCCCTACACCCATCGTCTTCTGGCGGGGGATGACTATCACCACTGCTGCCACTCGAACCTGACCCGCGCGCTGGCCGACCGGCTGGGCCGCACCCGCGAGAGCGTCGAGCCCGTGATCCACGATGTGCTCAACGTCTTCATGTGCACCGGCTTCACCCGCGACACCGGGCAGTATTTCATGAAGGCCAGCCCCGTCAGGCCGGGTGATTTCATCGAGTTCCTCGCCGAGATCGATCTGATCGGCGCCCTGTCGGCATGCCCCGGCGGCGATTGCGGCAGCGAGCATTCGAGCGACACCGCCGCCTGCCACCCGCTGCTGGTGGAGGTCTACCGTCCGGTGGCGCCGCCCCGCGGCTGGACCTCACCCCAGCCCAACGCGTACGACCGGAGCCACGGACCCTAATCCAGCGGGCCCGACCCGCCGGGCGGCTCCGCGCAAACGTCCCGAACGCAGCCGCGCAGCCAGCGGTGCGCCGGATCGGGATCCATCCTGGGATGCCAGAGCAGCGACACCGTGATCTCCGGCAGGGCGACCGGGAGCGGAAAGCGGAGCATGCCGGCGCGCAGGGTGTCGGTGTGCCGCTCGGGCACGCTGGTGACCAAGTCGGTTGCTCGGGCCAAGGCCAGCGCCGTGGAAAAACCCCCGACGATGGCGACGATCTCCCGTTCCAGCCCCAGTGTCATCAACGCCTCGTCGATTGGCCCCGTATCGAGGCCCCTCCGGGAGACGGTGATATGCTTGGCCGCCGCGTACCGGGCGGCCGTGATCTCGCCCCGGCCCAGCGGGTGCCCATGCCGTGCCACCCCAATGAAGCGATCCCGAAACAGCGCCTGGGCCCGCACCTCCGGCCCCGTCGTGGGGCCGATGACGCCGGTTTCCAGATCGGCCGTCCCGTCCCGAAGCGGCGCGCTGTCCTTGTCCGGCTTCTGGGCGAAGCGCAGCCGCACTCCCGGAGCCTCCGCGCCGACGCGGGCGATCAGGGCCGGGCCGAAGGTCTCCACGAAACCCTCGTTGGTCCGCAGCGTGAAAGTCCGCGTCAGCGATCCGAGGTTGGGCTTCTCGGCGGGACGGAGCACCGCCTCGGCATCCCGCACCAGCTGGGCTACCCGCTCGCGCAGGTCGAGCGCCCGGGGAGTCGGCACCAGACCGCGTCCCGCCCGGACCAGCAGTGGATCGCCCGTCACCTCACGCAGGCGCGCCAGCGCCCTGCTCGTCGCCGAGGGGCTGAGCCGCAACCGGCGGGCCGCCCTCGCGACACTCCCTTCCGCGAGCAACACATCCAGGGTGAAGAGCAGGTTCAGGTCGGGTCCGGGCATGCGCCGACGATATCACGAGCGGATCGGAATGTGGCGTCAAACGCAACGATCGAGTGCGAATACCGCGCGTTCCGCCATGCCGGGCGACGGACTACGGTCTCGATGGCTCCACTTCGGGAGCGCTCAGGGAACGGGGTTCAAGTTGAAACCAATCACAGCCATACCGGCGGATAGTTTGGCGGGAGGTGCGGCGCGGACGCCCTCCACCCGCTGGGCGCTTGCCGGCCTCTCGCTCGCCATGCTGCTGTCGTCGCTGGGCACCAGCATCGCCAACGTCGCCTTGCCGACCCTGGCGCGGGTGTTCGACGCCTCGTTCCAGGAGGTCCAGTGGATCGTCCTGGCCTATCTCCTCGCCATCACCACGTTGATCGTCAGTGTCGGACGGCTCGGTGACCTGATGGGGCGCCGGCGGCTGTTGCTGGACGGCATCCTGCTGTTCACGGTAGCGTCGGCCTTGTGCGGCGTGGCGCCGACGCTCCCGCTGCTGATCGCGGCCCGGGCGGCGCAAGGTCTCGGCGCCGCCATCATGATGGCCCTCGCCATGGCCCTGATCGGTGAGACGGTTCCGAAGGCGGGAACCGGTCGAGCCATGGGCTTGCTCGGAACGATGTCCGCGATCGGCACCGCCCTGGGGCCATCGCTGGGCGGTGTCCTGATCGCCGGTTTTGGTTGGCGGGCGATCTTCCTCGTCACCGTGCCGCTGGGATTGGTGGCGTTCTTTCTGACATACCGACACCTACCCGCCGACCGACGCGAAAAGGCGATTAGCCAAGCTGGCTTCGATACCTCGGGCATGGTGACGCTGGTCCTGACCCTCGCGGCCTACGCCCTCGCCATGACGGTGGGGCGCGGCGGGTTCGGTCCGCTCAACATCGCCCTGCTGGTGGCGGCGGGCGTAGGGATCGGCCTCTTCGCGTGGGTCGAGGCGAGGGCGCCGTCACCGCTGATCCGCCTGGGCATGTTCCGCGAGCCGGGCCTGGCCGCCAGCCTCGCCATGGCGGCGCTCGTCTCGACGGTGATGATGGCCACGTTCGTGGTGGGACCGTTCCATCTCGCCCATGGTCTGGGCCTCGACGCGGCCCTGGTCGGCGCCGCCCTGTCGATCGGTCCCCTCGTCGCGGCGCTGACCGGCGTGCCGGCCGGACGCGTCACGGACCGTTTCGGCTCCCGGCGCGTGACCGTCACCGGGCTGGTCGCGATGTCGGCAGGTGCCGGTCTGCTGGCCATGCTGCCGGCGACATTGGGTGTCGCTGGCTATGTCGCTCCCATCGCGATCGTCACCATCGGCTACGCGCTGTTCCAGACCGCCAACAACACGGCCGTCATGACGGATGTCCACCCGGACCAGCGCGGCGTCATCTCCGGCATGCTCAACCTGTCGCGCAATCTTGGACTGATCACCGGAGCATCGTTCATGGGCGCGGTGTTCGCGCTCGGAACGGCGGCGCCCGACCTCACGACGGCGGCTCCGGAGGCCATCGCCACCGGCATGAGGATCACGTTCGGCGTGGCCGCCGTGTTGATCATCGCGGCGCTCAGCCTCGCGGTTGGGCGTCGCGGCGCCGCGATGAGCGCTTGGCCGTCGCGAAACGCGGCGTGAATACGAAGGGTCATTTCGGGTCCGGGATGGTCAGTTCGGTTTCGTCGGTGTCGACGACGAACACGGCCAACAGCTTGGATGGTCTGGTCTCGCTGGCATTCGCGCTGACGCCGTGATGGTCGCCGGGCAACTCCGTGAAGTTTTCGCCGGCTTCGAAGGTCCGAACCGGTCCGCCGTTGATCTGGCTCCTCACGGCGCCCTCCAGGACGGTCGCGTATATGATCGCCGACTTGGCATGGGTATGCGATGGCGAATGCCCGCCGGGGCCATATTCGACGAGGACCCCGCGAATGCTCTTGCCCGGCACTTCAGGCAGCGGATGCTCGTAGACAAGCGTGATCTTCGCATTCTTGGCTCCCGGCACATCGGCGAACGCCGCGCCGGCAAGCGGGACGCTCAAGAGCAACGGAAGGATGATTTGTCTCATGATGTCGTCTCTATCCGATTGATGACTTCAGGTGGAATGGCGCCCGCGCAGCCAATGGTCGAGGGAGATGCGGCCGATCCTGGCTTCGTCGAGCGGCACCAGCGACATCTCCCCGACCGTGCCGCCGAAATACCGCGCCTCCGGGTCGCTCGACACGGCGCGGGTATCGCCGATCGCCTCGAGATAGCGCGCGACGATGCGGTGGAAGGGAGCACGGTCGGGTCCCGCTACGTCCAAGTGGCCGTTCCGCGGTGTCCCGGTCGCCGTCTCCGCCACGATGGCGGCCACATCGTCCGCGGCGATGGGCTGGAACAGGCTGTCCGGAAGACGGACCACGTCTGCGACCGTGGCGGAGTCGGCGATGGCGCCGAGAAACTCCATGAACTGGGTCGCGCGCACGATGCTGTGGGGTATGCCCGAACGCTCGATCAGCTTTTCCTGCGCCAGCTTGGCCTGGAAATAGCCGTTGTCCGGCATGCGGTCGGTGCCGACGATGGACAGCGCCACATGATGACGCACGCCAGCGCCGCGCTCGGCGGCCAGGAGATTGCGTCCGGCGGTCTCGAAGAAGGCGAGCACCGCATTCGGCTCGAACGAGGGCGAGTTCGCGACGTCGACGACGACCTCCGCGCCGGCCAGGGCCTCCGCCAGTCCCTCGCCGGTCAGGGTATCGACGCCGGTACTTGGCGAGGCGGCGATCACGTCGTTACTCGCTCGCCGCAGAAGGTCGACGGTGCGGGATCCGATCAGCCCGCTGCCGCCGATGACCACGATCCTCATGAAACCGTATCCTTTTGCTGATGGATGGGAGACCGGCGCCCTAGGCGCCGGCCCCGTGGTTCAGCCCTTCCCGTACTTAGCCCCTGATGAACGCGAGCAGGTCCGGGTTCACCACGTCGGCATGGGTGGTGCACATGCCATGGGGAAACTTCTCGTAGACCTTCAGCGTGGCGTTCCTCAGAAGCTTCGCCGACAGCGGGGCGCTGTCGGCGATCGGCACGATCTGGTCGTCGTCGCCGTGCATGACCAGCGTCGGCACCTCGATCACCTTCAGGTCCTCGGTGAAGTCGGTTTCCGAAAACGCCTTGATGCCATCGTAGTGGGCCTTGGCTCCGCCCATCATGCCCTGACGCCACCAGTTGTCGATGACGGCTTGGATCGGCTGGGCGTCGGGCCGGTTGAAGCCGTAGAAGGGACCGGCCGGCAGGTCGACGTAGAACTTCGACCGGTTCTCGGCGAGCGCCTGGCGCAGGCCGTCGAACACTTCGATCGGCAAACCACCCGGATTGGCCGCCGTCTTCACCATGATCGGCGGAACCGCGCCGATGATGATCAGCTTGGCGACGCGCCCTTGCGGCTGTCCGTGCTTCGCGACGTAGTGTGTGGCCTCGCCGCCGCCGGTGGAGTGGCCGACATGCACGACGTTCCGCAGGTCGAGATGTTCGACGACCGCCGCCGCGTCTGCGGCGTAGTGGTCCATGTCATGACCGTCGCCCACCTGTGTCGAGCGCCCATGCCCTCGACGGTCATGAGCCACGACGCGATAGCCGTTGGCCAGGAAGAACAGCATCTGCGTGTCCCAGTCATCGGCGGACAGCGGCCAGCCATGGTGGAACATGATCGGCTGGGCCGTCTTGGGTCCCCAGTCCTTGAAGAAGATCTCGACGCCATCGCGCGTGGTGATGGTTGGCATGGTCAGCAGCCTTTCTAAGGTTGGAAATTCGACTGTCGCAACTCGTGATCAAGGTGGCGCGATCAAGCGGGAGCGACCCCGGTCAACCGTTCCGAGATCCGCCAGAGGCGGTCGGCGAGTTCGGTATCCGCCGCCCAGGAATGGACACCCTTCCGGCCCGTGTCCTTGGTGTGGACGACCGCGACGTCGCAGTCCTCGCAGTAGACACCGCCGATGCCGGCCAGCCGCAGGCTCGTGGCGCACCAGACGCTGGTCGCGGCTCCCTGTTCGACCGTCTTCATCCCGCGCGAGGGGTCGATCCGCGGGCGGCCCTCGCCGTCGAAGGCGTCGAAGCCGGCGATCTCGTCCGGGCTCAGATGACGCATCAGATCGGTCGGTATCTGACCGGGATGAAGGGAGAAAGCCCGAATGCCGTCCCGCTCGCCACGCTGGTCCACGCCGATCGCGAACAGCGCGTTCGCGGTCTTGGACTGGCCATAGGCGGTCCACTTGTCATAGGGGCGCGATTTGAAGTCGAAATCGTTGAAGTCGACCCCGGCGATCTGATGCCCGCGCGAGGAGACCGAGACGACGCGCGCTCCGCCGGCCGCCTTGAGAGCCGGCCAAAGTGCGGCCGTGAGCCGGAAATGACCGAGGTGATTGGTGGCGAACTGCGCCTCATGCCCCTCGGCGTCCCGCATGAGGGGCGTCGCCATGATGCCCGCGCTGTTGATCAGGATCGAGATCGGGCGGCCCGACGTGACGACGCGCTGGCCGAACGCGGCCACCGAGGCGGCATCGGCCAGTTCCAACGCTTCCAACTCGACACGCTTGATGCCGGCCAGCGCCGCCGACGCTTTCGACGCGTCACGGACGGGAACGATGACCGTGGCGCCCGCGCCCGCCAGCGCGCGGGTCGTTTCCAAACCGAGGCCGGAGGAACCGCCCGTGACGATCGCCGTGTGCCCGCTCAGATCGACCTCCCGGACCACGTCGGCCGCCGTCGTGGCGGCGCCGAAGCCGGATCCGATCGGCTTTTGACTAGGCGTTATCATCGATTACCCCGTTATGCTTGGTGCTTGGGACGATTTTCGGTTAAGAAAGCGTGATACGCCATCCATCCACGTCCGGTATTCTGTCGTGATCGTCCAGAATGCGCCCAATGACGCTCTTTCCGATGTTCTTCGACTGGTCGACGCCTGCGCCCTGGCATCGGTGACGCTGACCGCCGGAGGGGACTGGGCCATCCGCTTCCCGGCACCGGATCACATCAAATTCTGCGCCCTGCGCCGGGGCTCGTGCTGGCTCGCCGCGAGCGACGGCCTGCCGCCCCGGCACCTCGACGAGGGTGACTGCTTCGTCGTCGTCCGAGGCGAGTTCACGCTCGCCAGTTCGCCGGATGTGCGGCCGGTGCCGGCCGAAAGGGTCTTCGGCGGCTTTGGCCAGAGCGGCCATTGCGGTGACGGCGACGATACGCATCTGATCGGCGGCAGCGTGTGCTTCGACACCGTCAACGGAGCGATCCTCACCGATGTCCTACCAGCCTCGCTCGTCATTTCGGGCGAAGCCGCCGCCGCCGTGCGCTGGCTACTGGAGCAGCTTGACCAGGAGTGGCGGAGAGCGGGGCCGGGATCCCTCCTCGCGTGCAATGACATGCTTCGGCTCATGTTCATCCATGCGCTCAGAGCCTATGTCGCCGATCTCCCGCCTTTGGCCGGAAACTGGCTGGCCGGGCTGGCGGACCCCCGCATCGGCAAGCCTTTCGAGGCGATCCACGCGGATCCGGTCCATGACTGGACCTTGGCGGAACTCGCATCCCTGGCCGGCCAGTCCCGGTCCGCTTTCGCCAGTCATTTCAAGGAAAGCGTCGGCGTCTCGCCGATGTGGTACGTGGCGCGCTGGCGGATGCGGCTCGCCGCCGCGAGGCTGCGGCGGAGCCGCGAACCCGTATCCTCCATCGCCGCCTCGCTGGGCTATGTGTCCGATAGCGCGTTCAGCGCGACGTTCCGACGGATCATGGGTGTCTCCCCAACTCGATACCGAGCCAGGTTCACCCACTCCTCCACCGGACGGGCATCGGCATCGCCAGCTGGCGAGGACGGTCAGGTGCTGGCCTTCCCGGACGCCATCACCGTCGAGCCGCCCGAACGCCGCCGCCTTCCGCGGGCGACGCGTTCGGGATGATGGACTGGCCGGGATCAACTCCGGACCCCGCACAGTCACATGCCCTTCGCTGGCGAACGTACCAAAGGGTCATATTGCGCTAAATACCCCCCTTTTGAGAAAGCGATAGTTTCTCCCGTCAGTGATAAAAAGGCTCGAAGATTACCTCATCGAAGGTGCCGGATCGGATGGCGGAGTGTGGCGGAAGCGTTCAGGGCCGTTGCGTCCGAGGGCGATGCCGCGTGGGCTGGATCGCCGCCGTCCTCCTGCTGGCCCCGCTGGCCCTCGTTCCTCCTCCATCAGCCGAAGCCGCCACCGACAGCATGACGCGGGTGGTGTTGAAGGAGGGGCAAAACCTCCGCGATCTCGCCAATCAGCACCTCGGTGATCCCAACCTATGGACCGAGATCCTGAAGGCGAGCGGCTTGGCGTCGCTGGCCGACGCCAAGCCGGGAGTCGAGCTGCGGATCCCCGTCACCCAGATTGGCCGCGCCACCCGCGCCCTGGCCTCGGCGCTCGACCATATCCAGACCGCGACCCAGGCGGGCGCCAAGGTCTTCGCCGCCGACCAGATCGACGAGGCGGTGTCGCTCCACGCCCAGGCCCAGGCGCGGCGGCAGGCAGGTGACTGGGAATCCGCGGTCAAGCTGGCGGGTGGGGCGGAGCGGGCGGCCGACAAGGCGTTGGAGGCCGCGTCGAAGGCGCGCGATACCGCCGTCGAGGCGCTGCTGAGCGACCGGCAAGGAGAGGTGGAAGGCCGCCGTCCGCGCGATCTGGATTGGGGCGACCGCCCCGTCAGGTCGGTCCTGACCGAGGAGGAGCGGGTGCGGACCCTGTCGCGCTCGACCGCCCAGATAACGTTCCTCGACGAAAGCCGCCTGCGGCTCAGCGCCAATTCGGAGGCGCTGATCATCCGGATGCGCGCCGATCCGCTGGAGCGCGCCCAAGAGGCCAAGGTCAATCTGATCGAGGGTGATTTCTACGCCCTGCTGGCCGGCAAGAGCCGGCGCAAGACCTTCGACCTGGAAATCCCCGACGTCGACACGAAGATCAACTCCACCAGCTTCTGGGTCGAGCGGGACCGCCGCGGTTCCAAGTTCACCAATTACGACGACGCCACGCTGGAGGTCGCCGCCAATGGCGCGAGCGTCACGCTGGGTCGCAACGAGGGAACCGTGGTGCGGACGGGACAGGCACCGGCCGACGCGGTCGGCGTGCTGGCCAAGCCCGACCTCGTCAGCCCGGCCGACGATGGCACGATCTTCAACGCTGGGGCCATGCTGGCCTGGACCCCTGTCCCGGACGCGACGGGCTATTGGGTCGAGGTCGGGCGGGACAGCGTGTTCCAGCAGGTGGTGGCCAGCCAGTGGGGTTTGCGGCAAACCGGATTGGAGCCGGCGGGCCTCGGCATCGGATCGTATTACTGGCGCGTCGCGGCCTTGGATAAGTTCGGCCTGCCGGGCGAGCGGAGCGAGACCTGGCGGTTCAACATCAGGACCGACACCGTGCCGCCCTATCTGGCGATAGCGGAACCCGCCGACAACGCCGTGCTGCGCGAGACGCCGGTCACTGTCAGGGGATCGACCGAGCCGGACGCGCTGATCACCTTCCGGGGCGAGGAGTTGAAGATCGCGGCCGACGGATCGTTCGAGACGACCATCAACCCCGCGCAAGGCGTCAATCAGATCGCGATCTCGGCGGTCGATCGCGCCGGCAACCGGACGGAGCGGACGCGGGGCTTCGTCCATACTCCCGCAGGCAAGGCCGCCGTGATCTACGACGCGTCGCTGCCCAGGCTGGGTCCGCTCCATTTCGTGACCAACCGCAGCCCCTTGACGCTGTCGGGCGTGACCGAGGCCAACGCGCGGATCGGCGTTCGGTCATCTGCGGGACCGCTGCGGGCCTCGTCGTTCAGCGACGGACAGGGCCGCTTTCTCCTGACGGTGCCCTTGGCCGACCAGCGGGAGGACTTGGCGCTGTCGGTCACGGCCGGCAATGGCGTCGTGACCGAGGACGGCTTCCAGGCGTCGATCGACAGGGAAGCGCCGCGGATCGAGGCCGATGCCGAGCCGCCTCCGGTCACCGGTGTCGATTGGCTGGCGCTCTCGGGGAAGGTCGAGGCGGACGCTTCCGTGACCTTGAACGGCAAGCCGATCATCCTGTCCGACGGGCGCTTCGACGAGCGGGTCCAGTTCGTGGCTGGTCCCAACCGGATAGAGATGCAGGCGACCGACCAAGTCGGCAACACCGGGATCGAGCGCTGGCAAGTCACCCTGGATCAGGACCCGCCCGAACTGACCGGACGGGGCGTCGAGCCCAAGATGGTGGAGAAGGGTGGCCGGCTGACCGTCGAGGTCACGGCCCGCGACAGCTCCGGACTTCGGCAGGCGGCCGCCGTCACGGTGGCGGTCGGCGGCGCGGAATTCACCGATTACCTGCGGCTGAGCGACGGGGGAGGCACCTACCGGGGGACGCTGACGCTTCCGGCGGGTACCCGTGGAGCCGCGGTTCTGAAGGACGTTCTGCTGGAGGACTATGTCGGCAATGGCCGGCGCTACCGGTTCGACTGAGACCAGGAAAACATCGGGGCAGGGAGGAAAGCGTGGGGCACGGCATCGGGTCGCGGTTTCTGTCGTCGGCATTTTTGGCTTTCCTCCTGTCCATTCCATCCGCCTTGGCGCAGGAGGCGGCACCGGAGCGGCCCCTGTCCGTGACCTACGGACCGAAGGCCCTGCCGCAGGAGGGCGATGACGACCATCGGGAAGTCATCCTGCTGACCGTCCCGACGGGGATCACGGACAAGCTCTACGTCAGGGTGTTCGATCCCGATCTCGGGGGAGACTTCGACCTTGTCTACGGCAAGCCCGATACCGAGGCGCGGTTCCGCGTGTACGGAGCCTCCGATGCCGTGCTGATGACGCGGACCTTCGGCGCCGATCCGGCGACCGACGGCAAATGGACCACTTTGGGCGCCCTGGACCCGGCGGACGCGGTCGTCGTCGACGGTCGCCGGGTGTTCCGGCTGGAGGTCGAGGGGGTGGGGGGCGACGACGCCAACCTGTTCACCGCGACGCTGAGCCTGCGTGATCACCGCAACCTTGAGGCGCCGGGCCTGGAGGTGCTGGTGGAACGTCCGACGGTGCGGATGCCGGATCGGCGCTCGCTGGCGGAACTTCGCTTCAAGGTGCCGGAGGACGCGACAGCCCTGAGGATCCGCAATTTCGACGCGGCCAATGGCGAGGTGACGTTCGCCTCCACCTTCCGGACCCAGGCGCTGGCGGCATCGGGACAGGGTGACTGGAAATCCTCGACGGTCCAGATCGGCGCGGAGGAGCGGGGCGCCCTGGCCGCGATCCTGTTCTCGGGCGGTGACGAATCCCCGAACGATGCCACCTTCACCGTGACGGACGCGGCCGGGCGCGCGGTGCCGATCCTGCTGCCGGTTCGGGCGCGCCGGCCCAACCAGCGCCCGCAACCCGATGCCCGGATCGAAACGCTGGCCGACTGCTATTCCGTCGCGTTCGACGCCTCGAAGACCCTTGATCCGGACGGTGATCCGCTACGCTACCGCTGGGAATTCGGCGATGGCGCGGAAGGCGAGGGACGCACCGTCATCCACCGCTTCCAAACTCCCGGCGCCCATGCCGGGCGGCTCCGGGTGCTGGATGGCTCGGGTGCCGTCGGCAATGGCTCGGTCCTGCCCTTCGACATTTTCCTCAAGCGGCCTCCCACGGCGGTCGGAGGTCCCGACCGGGTGGCGGCGCCGGGCGAGACGATCGCCTTCGACGGCTCGGCTTCGCAGCCTGGTGACCGCCCGATCACGCGTCATTCCTGGAACATGGGCGATGGCGGGCGGAGCGACGGGGTCAAGGCCCGCCACGCCTTCACGACACCCGGCCGCCATGTCGTGACCCTGACGGTCGAGGACGACACTCCCGCTCCCTGTAACTCCGGCACGGCGCGGGTGCTGGTCCAGGTCAACGCGCCGCCGGTGGCCGTGGCGGGAACCGACGCCAGGCTGTCGGTCGGCGAGGTGCTGAGGCTGGACGGCGGCAGCAGCTATGACATCGACGGCGGTATCACCGACTATGCCTGGGACTTCGGCGACGGGACCAAGGCCGCCGGTCGGACCGTCGAACACGCCTTCGAGAAGCCTGGAACCTACCGCGTCGGCCTGGAGGTTCGCGATGACGCCGGTGTGGCGAACAGCGTCGGGCGCGCGGCGCTGAGGGTCGTGGTCAACGATCCGCCGGTGGCGGCGGCCGGCCCGGATCGCCGGGTCGCGGTCGGCGAGGTGATCGCGTTCGACGCTTCCGGGTCCGTCGATCGCGATGGGGTGCTGATCGACCACGCCTGGGACTTCGGCGATGGCGCCAAGGGTGACGGTCCGCGGGTGACCTACGCCTATCGGAATCCTGGAACCTATCGGGTCGGGCTGGTCGTGACAGACGAGTCAAGGACCTCGACCAACACGGGGGAGGACGACCTGACCGTCGTGGTCAACGCGCCTCCGGTCGCCGATGCCGGACCGGATCAACTGGTGACCGCCAGCGAGGTTCACTTCGATGGCGGCGGGTCCAGCGATCCCGACGGCGTGGTGGCACGGTATGACTGGGACTTCGGCGACGGCTCCACCGGGACGGGACGGACGCCGTCCCATGTCTACCGCAAGGTCGGCGCCTATGTCGTCAGGCTGACGGTGACCGACGATTCCGGGACGCCGCGAAGCTCCGCCAGCGACGCCACGCGGGTGCTTGTCAACGCCGCACCCATCGCCGACGCCGGCCCGGACCAGATCGCGGCACCAGGTCAGACCGTGGTTTTCTCCGGCCAGGGGTCGCTCGATCCGGACGGCGACATCGCGGTTTGGCAATGGGAATTCGGCGATGGCGCCGCCGCCGGCGGGCGCCAGGTGTCGCACCGCTTCGCCGATGCCGGGACCTACCGTGTCCGCCTCACGGTGCGCGACGACACCGGCCAAGCCGACGCCGTCGACTACGACGAGGCCCTGGTCTTCGTCAACGCGCCGCCGGTGGCCAACGCCGGACCCGACCTGATCGCGGCACCCGGTGCCCAGGTCAGGCTGAACGGCTGCGATTCCCATGACCCTGATGGCAACGGGCCGACGTTCCGCTGGGACTTCGACGATGTCGAGGGCAAGGCCAGCGGCTGCGAGACGACCCGCCGCTACGACAAGCCGGGAACCCACACCGCGCGCCTGACCGTGACGGATCGTTCGGGAGCCTTCAACGGCACCGCCCAGGACACGGTGGCGATCCGCGTCAACGCGCCGCCCGTCGCGGCGGCCGGGCCGGATATCCTGAGCGGCGGCACGGTGATCCAATTCGACGGCTCCGCCTCGGCCGACCCGGACGGTGACCCGCTGACCTATCGATGGGATTTGGGTGATGGCTCGCCGGTCGCCGGTGGTGTCCGCGTCACCCACACCTATGCCGAGGGCGGCAGCTATCCTGTCTCGCTGTCGGTCGATGACGGCACCGGCCTGTCCAACGGCAAGGCGTCGACGGTCCTCACCGTGACGATCAACCGGCCGCCGCTCGCCGTCGCCGGGGCCAACAAGCAGGTCTGCGCCGGGGATACCGTGCTGTTCGACGGCAGCAAGTCCTCCGATCCGGATGGCGGCCTGCTGCGTTACCGCTGGGACTTTGGCGACGGCACGGCGGCGGAGACCGTCAATCCCACCAAGACCTACCGCAAGGGTGCCGTCTATCCCGTGACGCTGACGGTGGAGGATGAATCCAGCTTCGCCCACAGCACCCACACCGACCGTCTGGTCGTGGTTGTCGACGAGTCCCCGATCGCGGAAGCGGGTCCGGACCGCAAGGTCTGCGCCAACACCGAGGTGCGGTTCGACGGCTCCGGCTCCCACGATTTCGACGGGGTGGTCAATCGCTTCACGTGGGACTTCGGTGACGGCAATGTCGGCGGCGGTGAGAGGCCGGTCCATGTCTACCGCAAGCCGGGAACCCACCGCGTCCTGCTGACCATCGAGGGCGACAAGGCCGGGCAGTGCGACAATACCAGCACGGACGAGATGTCGGTCCAGGTCGCCGCCGCTCCCGTGGCCCTGATCCAGGCGCCGGACCGCGTTCCGGTCGGCAGCCCGGCGCCGTTCCAGGCGGGGGAGGATGGCGGTATCGCGGCATACCGCTGGGACTTCGGTGATGGTGCGACCGCCGAGGGGCGGGTGGTGGCGCACGCCTTCGACAAGCCCGGCGTCTATCTGGCGACCCTGACGGTGGAACCGGCGGCGGGGGCCACCACCTGCGGCACCGTGTCGGCCCAGCACAGGATCGTCGCCAACGCGCCGCCGGTCGCGGTCGCCGGTCCGGATCGGCTCGTCGCCGTTCAGGAGGAGGTCGCTTTCGACGGCTCCGGCTCCTCCGATCCGGATGGGGCGGTGGGCCGCTACGACTGGGACTTTGGCGACGGCACCACCGGCACGGGCATGGCGGCGCGGCACCGGTACCGGGAGAGCGGCGTCTACACGGTGACGCTGACCGCGACCGACGACGCCGGCCTGCCGAACAGTTCCAGCTCGGCCACTTCGACGGTCACCGTCAACGCCGCTCCGGCACCGGTGATCGCGGTCGCGGGAGGGGCCTGCTTCGGCCAACCGGTCGGGTTGGACGCCAGCCGCTCGCGCGATGCCGATGGCGCGATCGGAAGCTTCGAGTGGGATCTCGGTGACGGCGCCAAGGCCTCCGGGCCTGCGATTTCCCACACCTATCGCGATCCGGGGATCTACAACCTGGTCCTGACCGCCGACGATGGCGCCAGTCTCGCCAACAGCCGGCGCGCCGCGGCGCTGGCCCTGCGGGTCAATCGGCCGCCCTCGGCGTCCGCCGGACCGGACCGCGCGGTTTGCGCCGGGGACGTCGTCGCCTTCGACGGCGGCGGTTCGGTCGATTGGGATGGCAAGCTGACGGGTTACCGCTGGGACTTCGCCGATGGCGCCACGGCCGAGGGCCCTAAGGTCTCCCACGCCTTCGGCCAGCCGGGGCGATATCCCGTCCGGCTGACGGTGACCGACGACAGCGGTTCGCCCTGCGCCACGGATGACGCGGTCAGCGCCATCCATGTCAACGCGCCGCCCCAGATCAGTCTGGGCGGCGATCTGGAAGGCTTCGCCGGCGGCGCGCATGACGAGCTGCTGTTCGACGCCTCCGGCTCGGCCGACCCCGACGGCTCCGCCCTCGAATACTCCTGGGACCTGGGGGACGGCACCTCGCGCGCGGGCGAGAAGCTGCGCCACGCCTACGACAAACCGGGGGCCTACAAGGTCAGGTTGACCGTCCGCGACGGAACCGGCCTCTCCTGCGGCCAGTCGGTCGGGGCGATGACGGTCACGGTGCGCTCCCGTGACGAACCGGCGGGCGAGTTGACGGCGGAACAGTCGGCCGAACGCCCGGCCTCCCGCGCTCCGGGGCGGCGATGAATATCAGGGTCAGCCTCCGCAACAAGCTCCTGATCTTCGCGATCGTGATCGCGGTGGTTCCGATCATCGTCGTGGGGCGAAGCATGATCCGGATCGCCCAGGACGAGTTGAAAAGCTCGGCCAATGGGGAGTTGCTGGCCGTCGCCGAGCAACTCGTGTCCGAGATCAACGACCGCTCCGAACGGACCTGGCTGGCCCCGCTGCTGCTGATCCGCAACGCGATCGACGACGAGCGCCTGGGAGTGCCGGAGAAGATCGCCCTGCTGACGCTGGGGATCAAGGACATCCCGGAATTCGCCGCCCTCCAGATCACGGTCGAGGGGGCGGCGGTCCCGGTGGTGGTGACCAACGGCATCTTCGCCAAGCGGCTGTCCGCCGCCGGCCTCGATCCGCTGGAGGTGCTGAGGCTGCCGGAGGAGACCGTCCAGGCCGCCGTCGCCGCCGGCGAGTTCCATGCCGGCGAGGTCAGTCATGTCCAAGGAACCGACGACTGGCTGGCGACCATCGTCCTGCCGCTCAGGACGCGGTTCGCCGGCGGCGCCTCGGCCCTGTCGGTGCGGGTCGACCTGGACCGCACCCGGCATTTCCTGGAGGCCCATCCCTTCGCCAAGACCGGCTCCATCACCATCGTGGACGCCCGGGCCCGCGAGGTGTTCGACACCGCCCGCGCCGACATCGGCGACGTCCCGCTGGCCGCCGAGGCGGTTGGGCTGCTGAATGGCGGCACCCGGACGATCGCCGCCGGTCCCTACATCCGGCCGGACGGCGAGCCGATGCTAGGCGCCTACGCCTTCCCACGCGCCTTCGACTGGGCGATCCTGGTGGAGAAACGGCAGCGCGACGCCTACCTGGCGGTCGATCGCATGATCTCCAGCCTGTCCTACTGGGTCTTCGTCGGCTTGGCCGTGGCCGGGGTTGGCGCCCTGGCCCTGGCGTTCCGGATCAGCCGCCCGATCGTCGAGATCGACCGGGTGGCGGGCGAGGTCGCCAAGGGAAACTTCCAGGCGCGGGTCCGGGGGGTGCGCTCCCATGACGAGATCGGCGAGTTGGCGCGGCGGATGGACGACATGGTCGTCGGCCTGAACGAGCGTTTCCACCTTCAGAAATTCGTTTCCGGCGGGACCATGCTGGCGATCCGCGACAGCACCGGCGGCATCAAGCTGGGCGGCCAGCGGCGGCGCGCCACCATGCTGTTCTCCGACATCCGGGGCTACACGGCCTTCTCCGAGCGGGTCGATCCCGAGGTCGTGGTCGAGATGCTGAACCTGTACTTCCAGCATCAGGCGGAGATCGTCCAGCGCCATGGCGGAGATGTCGACAAATATGTCGGCGACCAGCTCCTGGCGGTCTTCCAGGGCGAGGACATGGTCGGCGACGCCGTGCGCGCCGCCATCCGCATCCAGGAACAGACCGCGGCGCTCAACCACGAGCGGCCGGAATGGGACTTGGCACTTGGCATCGGCATCAATGTCGGCGAGGTCGTCATGGGGGCCATGGGAAGCAGCGACCGGATGGACTACACCGTGCTGGGCGACAACGTGAACCTGGCGGCCCGGCTCTGTTCCCACGCCGGCCGCGGCCGGATCCTGCTGAGCGAGAGCGCCCGCGACGCGATCGGGGAGAGCGCCGAGTTCACCACATCGGCGCTGGCGCCGATCACGGTCAAGGGCAAGCGGGCACCGGTCCCGGTCTTCGAAGTCTGGCGGAGGGAAACGATCGATCTGCCATCGTGACGGCAAGTCATGCCGGCCGGGACCGTCAGCGCGCCTCGACGGCGGCGACCTGCTCCACACCCGCCTGTTCCATCGGGGCCCGTTTCCTGGGAGCCGGATCGAACCTGGCCATTTTCACCGCAAACCGGCGCTGGATCTGGCCCAGCGTCGCGGGCTTGCCCCGCCTCAGGAACAGTCCCGGATTGGCCTTGGCCTCCTTTGGGAAAATCTCCGCGCCGATCGTGCCCGGAGCGGTTTCCGCCAGCTTCACGAAGCGGGCGGCGCTGGTCACGCCGAAGACGTGGGTCAGGTAGATCTCGGTTCCGGTCACCGGGCGGGCCAGCAGCTTCTCCAGCCGCCGCGTGTTGTCGATCGTCAATTCCGCCGCCAGATAGGCGCTCAGTCTGGCGTCCTCGCGCAACGCCAGGATCTTGTCGCGCATCCGGGGGTCATCGACGACCGGCTCGTTTAGCGGTCCCCGGCGGATATGGCGGGCCAGCCCGCCCAGACCATATTTGTGCCCGTGGCTTTCGACGTTGGACAGCCACGTCGCCTCGATGAACTGGTAAAGGCCGGTGGCGGAACTGGTCGTCGCCTTGGCCTTGGCGTCGAAGCTGGATTCGACGCCCGCCATGGCCCTCATCAACCGCGCCGGAGCCCCGACCCGGTAAGCCGCCTCGTCGATCATCGCGAGGGTCCGGCCGTGCCGGTCGAGACGTGCGACGAAACCGCCGATGTCATTGACGCTTCCAACCGCCGGGACACTCCGCGCCAGCACGATCTCCTCGGCGAAGCCGAACGACTCCGCCTCACAGTCGCCCGACTCCGCCAGGACGTCGTCCAGCGTCCGGACTTGCCCGGGATCCTCCGCGCGCGGCCACGCCGCCGCGGCCAATAGGACGGCTCCGATGATGACGACCCGGCGCGCGTTCCGGCCGGCGACCAACTTGGCGACCTTCTTCACGTTCGAATTCGTGAACTGCTTCACTTTTAAACTCGTGAACTGCTTCACGATGCTTCCTCCGTCGTGGGGCCGGAAGTTCCGGCGCTGTTTCCTCAGCGAAGCCGAACCGTGCCCAGGGCACGGCGTTCTTGTGGAAGACTGTGTTCTTGTTTTGTTCTCATGAAGGCGAAGGTACAGACGTTCCCCGTGTCCGGCAACCGTCCAAAAGGGGCAGGGCGCCAGTTGGGCCTAGGCTGGGTTATAGCCCATTAGTCGGGAGATGACGTCGCACACCCGGGTCAGCAGGGCGTTGACTTGGTCCAGGTCGGGATTGGTGCCTTGTTTCGGCCGCTCGATGAACGGGACGATCAGGACGGCCGCGATGCTGCCATCCAGATTGAAGATCGGGCGGGCGATGTTGGTGACGCCCACCGTCTGCTGGCTCTTGGCCATCCAGAAGCCCCTCTCGCGGAGCTTCGCCAGGCTCTTGTCGAGTTTCTCGCGGTCGAAGGGTTCGGCGTCCGGCAGGGCGGCGTGCGCCGCCAGCATGCGCTCCCGTTCCCGCTCGCCGCTGAAGGCCAGCATCACGTTGCCCGACGACGTGTCGAGCAACCCGACGATCGAGCCGACCTTGACGCCGAAGGTCCAGCGCTCCGGGCTGTCGACCTGTGCCACGATCATCGAGCGGCCGGCGTAATAGACCGCCAGATGGCACGATTGCCGCGTCTGGTTCGCCAGTTCGCGCATATGGGGCAGGGCCGTGGTGACGATGGAGTGCACCGGCTGCTGGCGGTGGGCGATCTCGAACATCTTCAGCGTCAGGCGATACTTCTCGTCCTCGCCGGTCTGGATGTAACCCTGCTCCTGCAGGGTGATCACCATCCGGAAGATCTCGTTGACGGTATAACCCAGCCGCTTCGCGATCTCCGTCAGGGACAGGCCCGCCGGATAGTCCGCCAGCGTCTCGAGGATCAGCAAGCCCTTCTTGAGCGCCGGCGCGTGATAGCGCGTGTCCCGGCCACTGTCCTCCGACGAAGCCACGTCCCGCCGTGTGGGCTTCGTGCGCTCAACCATGCCCGATCCTTATCCGACGCCCACCATGACGACGATCGGCGATGGCCGTGGCCGTCACAGATCGTGCTCGAGAAATTGCTTCAACTCGTCCGTCTGGGGGGTGTCGAGGAGACTTGCCGGCCCCGTCTCCCGGATCTGGCCACGATACATGAACACCACCCGATCGGCAACCTTGCGGGCGAACGCGACCTCGTGCGTGACGACGATCATGGTCATGCCGTCGCGCGCCAGGCGCTCCATCGCGCGCAGCACCTCGCCGGTCAGTTCGGGGTCCAGGGCGGAGGTCACCTCGTCGAACAGCATCACCTTGGGCTCCATCGCGAGCGCGCGGGCGATGGCGACCCGCTGCTGCTGACCACCCGACAGTTGCTCCGGATAGGCGTCGCGCTTGTCGAGCAGCCCCACCCGGGCCAGCGTGTCGGCCGCCAGCAGCGACGCCGTTTTGGCGTCGACGCCCTTCACCAGCTTGGGCGAGATCGTGACGTTCTGCTCCACGGTGAGATGGGGAAACAGATTGTAGCTCTGGAACACGATGCCGACGTCCTTCCGCAGCGGACGCAGGTCGCGGCCCATCCGGGCCACCTCGTGACCGCATACGGTGATCGTGCCCCGCTGGATCTTCTCCAGCCCGTTGATGCAGCGGAGCGCCGTGCTCTTGCCGGAGCCGCTGCGCCCGAGCAAGGCGATGACCTCGCCCATCCGGACGTCGAGATCCAGTCCGCGCAGCACCTCGACATCGCCGAAGCTCTTGTGGACGCCCCGCAGGGAAACGATGGTTCCCGGTGTGGTGGTTCCGGTTTCAGCGGACAACATTGTACTGTTTCTCCAAGTGCCGTCCCCACAGCGAGATCGGGTAGCAGACCGCGAAATAGAGTGCCGCGACGCAGAGGAAGCAGACGAAGGGCTGGAAGGTCGAGTTGTTGACCAGCTTCCCGGCCTGCGTCAGTTCGACGAAGCCGATGATCGACGCGAGCGAGGTGTTCTTGACGATCTGCACCATGAACGTGACGGTCGGGGGGATCGAGATCTTGACCGCCTGGGGCAGGATGATGTGGCGCATCCGCGCCGCGCGCGAATGGCCGAGGCATTCCGACGCCTCCCACTGCGTTCGGG
The DNA here is from genome assembly GCF_000576635.1 of Skermanella stibiiresistens SB22. Classification (GTDB taxonomy): domain Bacteria; phylum Pseudomonadota; class Alphaproteobacteria; order Azospirillales; family Azospirillaceae; genus Skermanella; species Skermanella stibiiresistens. The sequence continues at coordinate 171,084 of NZ_AVFL01000003.1, read as the reverse complement.
GGATCGACAGCAGCGAGCCGCGCCACACCTCGCCCAGGAAGGCGCTGACGTAGAGTGTCATCGCGATCGTGGCGCCGACCAGCGCCGGCACGTCGACGCCCAGGATGTTCAGGCCGAAATAGCTGATCAGCATCAGGACCATCAGGGGTGTGCCCTGGATCGCCTGGACGTAAATGGCCGAAATCGCGCGCACCGTCCGGCTGCCGGAGATCCGGCACAGGGCCACGACGAAGGCGAAAACCGCGCCGATCACCAGGGAGAGCACCGACAGGGCGATGGTCCAGACCGCCCCATGCAGCAGGAAGACGAATTGATTGGGTCCGAACTCGGGCATCGCGACCTCACAAATCCGTGCCGAGGCGCCGGCGACGCGGAAACGCCAGCAGGCCGAAGCCGAACAGGCCGGCGCGCACGACAAGCGACAGGGCGATGTAGCAGAGGGCGACGATCCCGTAGACCTCGAACGACCGGAAGGTCTCCGACTGGATCAGGTTGCCGATGCCGGTCAACTCCTCCGCCGAGATCTGCGATGTGACCGAGGTCGCCAGCATCAGCAGGACGTATTGGCTGGTCAGGGCCGGGAACACGCGTTCCAGCGCCGGCTGCAGCACGATCCGCAGGATGATCTGCGATTGCGACATGCCCAGGCACTCCGCCGCCTCGATCTGTCCGGGCGCTATCGATTCGATCCCCGCCCGGATGATCTCGGTGGAATAGGCGCCGATGTTGATGGACAGGGCGATCACCGCCGTGGCGAACACCGGAAGGCGCAGCCCGATGCTGGAGAGGCCGAAATACAGCAGGAAGACCTGGACCAGCAGCGGCGTGTTGCGCACCACCTCGACATAGACATAGGCCACCCGCCGCGCCGCCGGCGACCCGTACCGGCTGGCGATGGCGCCGGTCACGCCGATCAGGAAGCCCAGCACCGTCGACAATCCCGACATCGCCAGCGTCAGCCACAATCCTTGCAGCAGCCTCGGCCAGTGATCGGCCAGGAAGCTGAAGTCGAACTCATAGGCCATGGGGTTCAGCCCCTCTCGTCTTCGGGATACCAAGCCAAGCCCTAGGGTTGCTTCGCGGCCAGCACGCTTTCCGGCAGCGTCTCCTTGTGCCAGGTCTGGTAGATCGCCGAGAGCTTGCCATCCGACAGGTTGGTCCGGATGATCCCGTCGATGCTCTCCTTCAGGTCGGTGTCCTGCTTCCGCAGGCCGACGCCGAACGGCAGGTCGCGGATCACGAACTTGCGGTCGAGCTTGAGTGCCGGGTTCTTGGTGTTGATCGTGTTGATCAGCGCCGGCGAGGTCGCGAACAGATCGTACTGGCCGCTGATGATCGCCGTCATCGAGGTCGCGTCGTCGTCATAGCGCACGATGTTCGTGCCGGCCGGCGCGTTGCGCGTCACGTCGAGATCGTTGTTGGTGCCGCGGGTGACCACGACACTCTTGCCCGCGAGATCGGCCCACTCCTTGATGGCGGCGTCCGGCGGCCCGGCGAGGATCACGGGAACCGAGGCGTAGGGCAGGGAGTATGCCACCACCTTCTTGCGCTCGTCGGTGATGCCGAACTGGGAGATCACGGCGTCGACCTTGCCGGTGAGCAGGAATGGGATGCGGTTGGTGCTGGTGACGGGCACGATTTGGAGGTCGACGCCCAGGCCGCCCGCGATCAGCTTTGCCGTGTCGACATCCGACCCGACCTCGCGCATGTCGTTGTCGTAGGAGCCGAAAGGAGCGGCGCCAAGATCGATCGCGATGGCGATCTTCTTGGAACTCTTGATCTTCGACAGAGTATCGGCATGGGTCACGCCGGATGCCATCAGGCAAAGCGCCGCCATGGCGGCGAAAATCCGCTTCATTGTTGTTTCCTCCCATTGTGGGTCGTTGCCTCGGTTTTTCACCGGAACATGATTTTTCGTTGAGGCTTCGTCATGGAATCTGGAAGGAGGTCGATTGCCGCTTCTGACAACTTGACAGCCACCTTGATGCCGGTCATCTTAAATGTGAAAACGGTTTTTGCAAGAGAAAACAAAAATGAAAATCACTGGGGTTGAGAGCGTCCTCCTGAGTGCCCCGCTGTCGGAGGATTCGGCGACGCGCTGGTCCGGCGGCGAGATGACCGTGGCGAGCGTGTCGATGTTGCTGGTGCACACCGACGCCGGAATCGTGGGATTGGGCGACACCTACGCGGGCGGCTGGTTCTATCCGGAGGCCGCCGGCGCGGTGGCCAAGCATTTCAGCGGCGTCCTGGTCGGCGAGAACCCGCTGAACGTGGCGCTCCTCACAGAGCGGATGCGCGCCTCGTGCAAGTATTGGGGCCGGGTCGGGGCCGCGATCAACGTCATCAGCGCGATCGAGAACGCGCTTTGGGACATCGCGGGCCAGGAGGCGGGCGTTCCCGCGTGGAAGCTGCTCGGCGGCCTCGCCCAGGAGCGGATGCCCTACTACGCCTCGGCGGGCCAGGAGAAGCCGGCCGACGCGCTGGAGCGCGAGATGGCCGGATACGTCCGCGACAAGGTCCCGGCGGTCAAGATCCGCGTCTCGACCAACCTTGACCGGGCGGTCGAGAAGGTCGAGACTTGCCGCCGCTTGCTTGGGCCCGACATCCAGATCATGGTCGACGCCGTCATGGGATCGCATCCAAAGCCCTGGGATCGCAAGACCGCGATCCGCTTCGCCAAGGCGATCGACCGCTACGACATCACGTGGCTGGAGGAGCCCTGCGCCGCCGACGACTACGAGGGCCTGGCGGAGGTTCGCCGGGAATCGCCGGTGCCGATCAGCGGCGGCGAGACCACCTTCGGCCTGATAGAGTTCGGCCACTTCCTCAAGGCGGGCTCGCTCGACATCGTCCAGCCCGACGCCTGCACCTCGGGCGGCATGCTGGAATGCATGCGGATCGCGGCGGCGGCCTCCCTGTTCGGGGTCCGGGTGGCGCCCCACGCCTGGGGCAGCGGCGCCACCGTCATGGCGAACGTGCATTGGTCCTTCACGCAGCCCAACATCATGGTGCAGGAGATCCCGACCTGGGGCTTCCCGCTGCGCGACGCCCTGCTGGTCGAGCCGATCCGTTTCGACGGCGGCCACATCCTGCCACCGACCGCGCCCGGTCTTGGACTTAAGCTGACACAGGAGATCCGCGATGCCTATCCATGGCGGGGAGGTTACGGCGCCACCGTCAGGGCCGCCTGACGTGGCCGGTTCCGATGACAGGCTGCTGCTGCTCAACGAGAGCGACAACGTCTTCGTGGCGCGTCGGCGCATCCCGGCCGGCGAGCGGATCGCCGTGATGGGAACCGAGGTGACGCTGACGGGAGATCTCCCGCTGGGCCACAAGCTGGCGCGGCGGGCGATCCCGACCGGCCACAAGATCATCAAATACGCGGTGCCGATCGGGTCAGCGACCTTCGACATCGCGCTGGGCCAGCATGTCCACGTCCACAACGTCAAGAGCGACTACACCCCGACCTATCACCTGACCGACGCGCCCCACCGGGGCGAGGGAGACCGCTGATGCGTGGCTATCTCCGCGCTGATGGCCGCAAGGGCATCCGCGACATCATCGTGGTGGGATATCTGGTCGAGTGCGCGCACCATGTCGCGCGCGAGATCGCGTCGCCGTTCCAGGACGCCGACGTCCACGTCATCGGCTTTCCTGGCTGCTACCCGAACCCCTACGCGCAGACCATGATGGAAAGGCTCTGCACCCACCCGAACGTGGCGGCCGTCTTGCTCGTCTCGCTCGGGTGCGAGAGCTTCGACAAATGGGGCCTCGCCAACAGCGTCCGCGAGAGCGGGCGGCCGGTCCGCACCGTCGTCATCCAGGCGGCGGGCGGGACACGGAAATCGGTCGACGCGGGCCGCGCCTTCGTGGCCGAGCAGTTGAAGGCACGGGAAGGAGCCCCCACCGTTCCGATGGACCCGTCCGAGCTGATCGTCGGCACGGTCTGCGGCGGCTCCGACGGGACCTCGGGCATCACCGGCAACCCCGCCGCCGGCGTCGCCTTCGATCTGCTGGTCGAGGCGGGCGCCGCCTGCATCTTCGAGGAGACGGGCGAGCTGATCGGCTGCGAGCACATCATGGCCGCCCGTGCCGCGACGCCCGAACTCGGCATCGAACTGGAGAAGAGCGTCGAGAAGGCGGCCCGCTACTACGCGACCCTCGGCTATGGCTCCTTCGCGGCGGGCAACGCCGACGGGGGTCTCTCGACCATCGAGGAGAAGTCGATGGGCGCCTACGCCAAGTCGGGAGGTTCGCCGATCACCGGACTGATCAAGCCCGGCGACCGGCCCCCTCGGGGCGGGCTGTACCTGCTCGACGTGGTTCCCGACGGGGAGGTCCGCTTCGGTTTCCCCAACATCAACGACAACGCCGAGATCGCGGAACTGATCGCGTGCGGCGCGCACGCCGTCCTGTTCGTGACCGGACGCGGCTCGGTCGTCGGCTCGGCCATCTCGCCGGTCGTCAAGATCTGCGCCAACCCCGAGACCTACCGCCGGATGTCGGATGACATGGACGTCGATGCCGGACGCATCCTGGAGGGCAAGGCCGGGTTGATGGAGGTGGGACGGGAGATCCGCGACCTCGTCCTGTCGTTGGGAGAGGGCAGGCGCACCGTGTCCGAGGAGCTTGGGCACCGCGAGTTCATCCTCACCTACAAGAGCTTCGAACCGCTCGGCCCCGCCTGCCTGCCGGGCTGAGAAATCCCCAAATCCAAGAATCCCAGGGAGACCGCCAGAATGTCCTCTTTGACCGAGCGCCTCGAGCGCTGCTACACCGGCGTCGTCCACGACGTCATGCGCGCCATGTCGCTCCGCGACTTCACCCTGCCGCCGGAACTGCGCCCGATCCTGCCCGAGCGCGCCATGGCGGGCCCCGCCTTCACCATCATGGGCAAGGTCGATCCGGACGCCGACGCGCACGAGACGCTGCTCGGCTGGACAGGATTGCTCTCCAAGGCGCCCAGCGGCTCGATCTGGGTCAGCCAGCCGAACGACCGCGTCGTCGCCCACATGGGAGAGCTGTCGGCCGAGACCCTCAAGAACAAGGGCGTCCGGGGCTGCGTCGCCGACGGCCTGATCCGCGACGTCAATTTCCTGATGGAGATGGAATTCCAGACCTGGTCGCGCGGGCACACGCCGCGTGACATCGTCGGTCACTGGCTGCCCGCCGCCATCGAGGTCGACATCAAGATCGGCGATGTCGTGATCCAGCCGGGCGATTACATGCTGGGCGACCGCGACGGGCTGATCCGGGTGCCGGCGGCGCTGGTCGAAGAGATCATCGACAAGGCCGAGACCGCCATCGCGACCGAGAACAAGGTCCGCACCGCCATCCTGTCGGGGGTCGATCCCCAGGAAGCCTATCTTAAGTTCGGCAAGTTCTAGAACGGCGGCCACCCGCCGCGGGCGGCATGCGCCCGCGGCCCGGCGGTGGACGGGCCACCCGCCGGCCCTTGGATTTCCTATTGACATATCGGGAAATCTCGATATATTCGGGGTATGGAATTGCTCGAGATATTCAAAGCCCTGTCGAACCGTACGCGCCTTCAAATCTTGCAAGGTTTGAAGGATCCCGCGAAGAACTTTCCTCCACAGGATGAAGGTGACGTTCACACGGTGGGAGTGTGCGTCAGTAGTATACAAGAAGGAATCGGACTGTCGCAGTCGACGGTGTCCGATTATCTCGCGACGCTGCAACGGGCGGGCTTGGTGGAAGTCAGGCGCATCGGTCAGTGGACCTACTACAAGCGGAACGAAGCCACCATCCGCGCTCTCGCCGACATCATAGGGCGCGAATTGTAACCTTTCAGAGTAGCAGCCAACAGTAAACTTGCGCTCAGATATATCGACAATTCCCGATATCCCTTTTCACCGAAACGAGGAACCGTTATGAAAGCGATGACACTTGGATCATTTGGCGGCCCGGAATCGTTCGAGATTCGCGACGTGCCCAAGCCTGTGCCGAATGCCGGACAAGTCCTGGTCCGTGTCCATGCGACTTCCATCAATCCGTTGGACTTCCAGGTCCGACGTGGCGATTATGCCGATTTGGTGCCATTGCCGGCCATTACCGGACATGACGTATCCGGCGTTGTCGAAGCTGTCGGGCCAGGCGTGACGACCTTCTCTCCAGGAGATGAAGTCTGGTACACCCCACAAATATTCGATGGGCCGGGAAGTTACGCCGAGTACCATGTCGCCGCCGCAAGCATCATCGGGAAGAAGCCTCCATCGTTGAGCCATCTTGAGGCGGCTAGCCTGACCTTGGTTGGCGGGACGGCCTGGGAAGCCTTGGTCGTCCGTGCGGCATTGAGAGTGGGGGAGAGCATTCTGGTGCACGGCGGCGCGGGCGGGGTCGGGCATGTCGCCATCCAACTCGCGAAAGCCATCGGCGCGAGGGTGTTCACGACCGTGCGCGAAGCGAATTTCGAGTTCGCGCGGGGCTTGGGCGCGGATGTGGTCATCGACTACGGAAAAGAGGATTACGTCGACGCCATCATGCGGGAAACGGGTGGCCGCGGAGTGGATGTCGTGTTCGACACCATCGGCGGCGACACACTGTCCCGCAGCCCCGACGCGCTCGCGCAGCTTGGCCGCGTCGTCACGATCGTGGACATCGCACGGCCACAAAACGTCATCCAGGCCTGGGGCAAGAACGCGAGCTATCACTTCGTCTTCACGAGACAAAACCGCGGCAAGCTCGATGAGTTGAGTGCCTTGGTGGAACGCGGTCAGCTCCGGCCACATGTTGGCGCCGTCTATTCCCTCGACGAGATTCCGCTCGCCCATGCCCGGTTGGAGTCCCCGAACAACGGTCTTCGCGGAAAGATCGCGATCGCGGTTGGGCCGGCGGCCCAATTCGCGGGCGCGTCCGGGGCCGCGTCGCCGACGAGCTGATCCGGGGGCCGGCGGCACTGGTCGAAGAGGTCATGGAAGAGGCCGGGACGGCCATCGCGACCGGGAACAAGGTTCGCTCTGCCATTCCCGCCGGTGTCGATCCCCTCCCAAGGCGCCGCCGGGTCGATCCCGACGGCGCCTTTTTGGTCTCCGCCGTCCATCCATCCATCCCGCGCCACAGCCCCGCGAAACAACAGAAACAAAGCATCGTCCTCCTGGAAATTCACTGGAAACACGAACCGGGTATCACCGGTCTCCAGGCGGTCGGGAGCACCCAGGCCGCGTCATACTCCACAATGAGATGTCCGGTGATGACGAAGTATCGACGGAACCTGCCCCAGCTCGAGGACGAGGTGTTCCTCATGGATGGCGGCATCGAGACCACCCTGATCTTCCATGAGGGAATGGAACTGCCTTGTTTCGCCGCCTTCGACCTGCTGAGGCACGAAGCCGGCACCGAAACATTGCGCCGCTACCACGCGCGGCACGCGGCCATTGCCCGTGACAATGGGAGCGGCTTCATCCTGGATAGCGCGACTTGGCGGGCGAATCGGGATTGGGGGGCGAAGCTCGGCTATTCGCTACGGGAGCTGGACCTCGCCAACACCAAGGCGATCGACCTGCTCTTCGATCTCCGCGCCGCCTTCGAAACCGCTGGAAGCCCCATGGTGATCAGTGGCTGTGTTGGACCGCGCGGCGATGGCTACGATCCGGGCGCGGTGATGAGCCCCGGCGAGGCTACGACGTATCACATCCGGCAGATCGAAGTCCTCGCGGTGGCCGGCGTCGATCTCGTCACCGCCTATACCCTGACCAACGCCAACGAGGCGATCGGCGTGGCGCGGGCGGCGGGCGCGGTGGGAGTGCCATCGGCGATCTCCTTCACCTTGGAGACCGACGGACGCTTGCCGTCGGGGCAGACGCTGCGCGACGCCATCGAGACGGTCGACCGGGCCACCGGCCAGGGTCCCGCCTACTACATGATCAACTGCGCCCATCCGACGCATTTCATGCAGGCGCTGGATGATGGGGCGGCGGGTGGCGCCTGGATCACCCGGCTGCGCGGCGTCCGGGCCAACGCGTCCCGGCGCAGCCACGCCGAACTGGACGGCTCGACCGACCTGGATGACGGCGATCCGGTGGAACTGGCCCTCCAGTACCGGGATATGCGCGCCCGCTTCCCGCACATCACCATCTTGGGTGGCTGCTGCGGCACCGATCACCGGCATATCGAACGCATCTGCCTGACCTGCGCCGCGGACGGCCGGGTCCTGGCCTGAAACATCAGAAATGGAGGTTTCCATGAAAGTGCTCCTCGCCAGTGGGGTAGGGTCCCATCTTGTTTCCTCGATCGATCCCATCGCCCGGCTTCGCTGGATCGCCCGCGTGATCGTGACCGTCTTCGACACGCTCGCCGAGTGGCGCGAGCGCGCCCGGCAGCGGCGGCAACTCGCGCGCCTCTCCGACCACATGCTCTCGGACATCGGCATCAGTCGCGCCGATGTCCTGATGGAACACGCGAAGCCATTCTGGAAGGAGTGACGGCTTTGAATGACGGGGGCCGATCCCCGTTCCACGCTCACCGCGTCTGGCGGATCAACTCCGCGACCCTGCGGCGGACTTCCGCCGGGTCGACCGGCTTCTCCAGAAGCTGGGCGGCCCGGTCCACCGGCAAGGCCGCCGCCGCGCGGAGGACGTCCCCCGTCATCATCAGGACCCTCGGCACCAGTTCCGGCCGGCACGCCTCGAGTTCGCGCAGCAGTCCTACGCCGTCCAGCCGGGGCATGCGGATGTCGCACAGGATCGCGTCGAAGCTTCCCTCGCGCAGGATCTCCAGGGCGGCCACGCCGTCCTCGGCGGTCGAAACCTCATGGCCGTCACCGGCGAGCACCTCGGTCAGCATCGTGACGACCTCCGGTTCGTCGTCCACGATCAGGACGGCCCCGCTCCCGCCGAAGGGATCGAACGCCCGCGCGGCCGGTGCCTCGATATCGGCCTTGGCCGCGCAAGCCGGCAGTGTCACGGTGAACAGCGCACCTCCGCCCGACCGCGCGCCGACGCCAATGGATCCACCGTGGGATGAGACGATCCCGTGGCAATACGACAGGCCGAGACCCGTGCCCGCGCCGATCGGCTTGGTCGTGAAGAACGGGTTGAAAATCAGGTCGCGCAACGCCTCGGGCACGCCGGGGCCGTTGTCGGCGACCTCGATCCGCACGAACCCGTCACCGGGGGCGGATGTCGTGAGCCATACCCGGCGGGCGGCCACGTCGCTCCGTGGCGGGGCCATCTCGATCGCCTGCTGGGCGTTGACGATCAGGTTCATGAAGACCTGGTGCAACTCGTCCTCGTCCGCCATGACCCTGGGCGGATCGGGAGCGTCTTCGCGCGTCACCTCGATCCCGGCGCTCCGTAGGCCATTGGCCAGCATCTCGACGCTGCCGTCGAGCACCCTCCGGACATCGACCGGCTTGACCTCGGGCGCCTTCTGCCGGGCCAGGGAGAGGAAGCTTCTGACGATCCGCGCGCATCGCTCGGCGGCGGTGCGGAGCCGGCGCAGCGAATCCCTGGTCTCGGGATCGCCGCAGCTCTCCTCCAGCATGATGGCGCGTCCCAGCACGACCGAGAGTGGATTGTTCAGCTCGTGCGCCACGCCGGCCAGCAGGGAACCCAGGGCGGCCAGCTTCTCGCGCTGGTATGTCACCGCGCGCTGCCGGCTGGCCTCCGCCTCGACCCGCTTCTGGTCGCTCATGTCGAAGATGAAACCGCCGATATGGGTGAAGCGGCCGGTCTCGTCGCGGATTGGGAAGCGGACGACCATTCTCCAGACATAGCTGGGAAGGTCGGGGACATGCTCCTCGCTGAAGACCGTGGCGCCCGTGGCGAGGACCTCGCCATCGTGCCTCCTGATCCGGGCGGCGAGGGTAACCGGAAAGACGTCCTCCGGAGTGCGCCCGATGATCTCGGACACCGGCCGGTTCTGGACCTTCTCCATCTCGGGGTTCGCCATGACGTAGCGTCCCTCCAGGTCCTTCAGGTACATGCCCGCCGGGGCGTGCCTCATGAAGGCGTTCAGCCGCGCCTCGCTGGTCCTCAGGGCCTGCTCGATCTCCTGACGGTCGGTGATGTCGGTGACCGCCGCCACCAGGGCCGGGGAGCCGCGAAACTGGATCGGACGGGCCGAGATGAGCGCCCTGACGATGACGCCGTCGATCCGGCGCAGCGATAGCTCGAAGCCCTGGACACCGCCTTCGCGGTCGACCCGCTCCACCAGCCGGGCTCGGTCGGCGGGATCGACGTAGGTCGAGAGCAGCTGGCCTTCCGGGCACCCCGGATAGAGCCCGAACGTCTCCCTCGCCGCAATGTTGGAGAACAGGACCTCCCAGCGGTCGGCGCGCGTGATCGCCATCGCGACCGGCATGCAGTCGGCGATCAGCGCCAACTCCTCGGCGCTCTCCGTCAGCGTCGCCTCGACGGCCTTGGTGGCGGTGATGTCGCGCCCGACCGACTGGTACCCGATCAGCCGCCCCGTTCCATCGTAAAGCGCCCGGTCCGTCCATTCCTCCCAGATCGGCCGCCCGTCGGGGGTGGTCGATGACATCTCGTAGGAGACCGTCGGACAGGACGGGGTCAGCTTGGAAAGCTGGTCGACGAACCGGATCCGCTGTTCGGCGGTCATCAGGTCGAGCACGCTGGAGCCGATGATCTCCCCGCGCCCGCGTCCCAACTGCTGGGCATAGGCCCGGTTGACGAAGGTGAACAGGTAACCTGGGGAGCAGCGGGAGATGAACTCCGTCTGGTCGTCGACGATGGCCCGGAACCGCGCCTCGCTTTCCTCCAATGCCCGTCTGGTCGGCTTTCCATTCGCCAGCCGCGCCCCGATGGCCGCCGAAACCCTGTGCCAGCGGCGCAGCGCGCTTTCGACGACGCTCATGTCTCCGCCGGCGCGTAGACGTAACCGACGCCATGCACCGTCCTGATGGTCTTGGGCTTTTCCGGGTGCTCCTCGATCTTGCGCCGCAGGCGGGTGATCCGGATGTCGATGCTGCGGTCGAACGGATCGTCGCCGCGCTTGTGCGACAGGTCCAGCAGGCGGTCGCGGGTCAGCACGCGGTTGGGGTTGTCGAGGAAGGCCTCGATCAAGCTGAACTGCATCGCGGTGAGGGGAACCTCGGTGCCGTCCTTCTCGAACATCCGGCGCGCCTCCCGGTCGATCAGGCACCGGCCGAACCGGACGGCCTCGCGGGGAACGGCTTCGGCGCCGGCCGCCTGTCCGGATGTCGCCCGGGCACCTGTTCCCACCCGGCGCAGGACGCTCCGGATCCGGGCCAGAAGCTCGCGGGGGTCGAAGGGTTTGGCGATGTAATCGTCGGCGCCCATCTCCAGTCCGACGACCCGGTCGATGGTTTCCCCGGACGCCGTCAGGATGATGACGGCGACATCGCCCCGGTCCCGAAGCTCGCGCGCCAGCACCAGACCATTTTCGCCGGGCATCCTCAGGTCCAAAATGACCAGGGCGACCGGACGCCCCCCGGTCCCGGCGTTCAGGATTTCGCGGGCGGCGACGACGCCGCCGACCGAGCTGACCTCGAACTCCTGCTTGCCCAGGTACTCCGTGATCAGGTCGCGCACCTCCTTCTCGTCATCGATGACGAGGATATGAGCCTTGTCCATCATAACCGTTCCCTCGCGACGGTTAAACTGGTGGCCTGACTGACCAGCGTGATCTTAACACCGTCGAAGCATGGCCGCGTCGAAACGAAAGGTCATGACCGCCCGATGTCTCACACGCGGCTCGCTGGCTCTTTATCCAGTCTTGAAAGTTCCAGAAGTAATCTTTTTTACGGCAGACTATCAAAGCTTGATTCCTGCAGACGGCATCTATTTCGAGCGGTATCCCCTTGGAAGCCTCTCATCATCCTTATAGAACGTGCTCACAAAGCGCTCGTACCTTAAATAAAAAGCGCCGAACACTGGCTGTCATCAGCCAGTGTTCCGACGACCACTTGTCCTCGGAATTGGGAATTCCTTGGAGGACAAGGTGTGTTTCCAAAATTCAGTACCAGCGCGTGGTTCGCGCACCGGGAGAGGCGTTCATGCTGATCGATGCCATTGGTTTTCTAGGCACCATCCTCACCATCGGGTCCTATGCCATGAAGAGCATGGTCCCGCTCCGTGTCACCGCTCTTCTCAGCAGCGTCTCCTTCCTGACCTATGGCCTCGTCATCCAGAGCTATCCGGTGATCCTGATGGAGATCATCCTGCTGCCGCTCAACACATTCAGGCTTCGCCAAGCGATGCGTCGATTCGATACCTCGGCTGCGGCGGCATCGCCGTCCGGACGGCGGCGTTTCACGGTGAGGGGGGCGCTGGCGGCTCCGAGGGCGGAGAAGGCGCCGGTCGCGGAAACAATTGAAACAACATCGGCCGCGGCGTGAAATCGGCGTGAAACACGGCCCTCCTACAAAAGGCGCCATCCAAACCCGGAACGCGAGGCCGAACGAAATGACCCACGAAGCCCAGCTTGGCGCCCTGTCGAATGGCCGGCGACGCGAAAACCTGATTCCAAGGCGGGCGCCAAACACGCGGGGACGGCGCGGGCGGTCGGACGAAGGTCACGCATCCCCAGTCCTGAACTTGTTCGGCGGGCATCCGGCCTCCGTCGGCGAAACCTATCCGCGGCACCTGGAATTCGCCTTCAAGTTCGGCGTCCGGATGATCGTTGGCGGACTGGCGTGCTGCGTCCACGGACTGTTCCCGTTCCTCTTCGTCACGACCGGCGGCCGGACCGTCCGTGAACTGCACGCGGCGATCCTGGCGAAACGCTTCAGATCGCTGACCCAGGGCGGCGACATCCCGAAGCCGGATTTCGAGATCTAGCGAAAATCCAAGCGCGAACCCAAGAGGGAGCGATATCATGGAAGACACCATCGTTCGGACCGAAACGGCCGACGAGGCGAAGCTACAGGAATTCGTCGGCAGGATGCTGGGCGATCTCGGAGCGGCCTACATCGTCCCGCTCGTCCGGATCGGCGACGAACTGGGGCTCTACAAGGCGTTGGCCGCCCACGGTCCCCTGTCGTCCGGGGAACTTGCCCGCCGCACCGCCACCGCCGAACGCTATGTCAGGGAGTGGCTTTCCGCCCATGCGGCGGCTGGATATGTCCAATATGACGGCGCCTCCGGCCACTTCTCGATGACGCCCGAGCAGATGATGGTGTTCGCCGATCCGGACAGCCCGGTGTGCATGCTGGGTGCCTTCGAGATCGCCTACGCCAGCGCCATCGACACGCCGAAGGTTGCCGAGGCCTTCCGCACCGGTCACGGCGTTGGCTGGCATGACCATCATCAGTGCCTGTTCACGGGGGTCGAGCGCTTCTTTCGCGCCGGATATGAGGCCAACCTGATCCAAGGCTGGCTACCCTCCCTGGATGGAGTGGTCGAGAAACTCGAGCGCGGCGCCAGGGTCGCGGATGTCGGATGCGGCCACGGGGTCACGACCGCGCTGATGGCCAAGGCATTTCCGCGATCCACCGTCATCGGTTTCGACAATCATCGAGGGTCGATCGAGCGGGCGTCCCAGAGGATCGGGACAGGTGCTGGTGGAAACCTGTCCTTCGAGGTGAGCGGCGCCAGCGGCTTCCCCGGAAGTGGCTATGATCTGGTGACCATGTTCGACTGCCTGCACGACATGGGCGACCCGGTCGGCGCCGCCGCGCACGCCTTGCGGTCCCTCTCGCCGGATGGAACCCTGATGCTGGTCGAGCCTTTCGCCCATGACCGGCTGGAGGACAACCTCAATCCGGTCGGTCGCGTCTACTACGCCGCGTCCACCATGATCTGCACGCCCGCGTCCCTCGCGCAGGAAGTCGGCTTGGCGTTGGGAGCCCAGGCGGGCGAGGCGCGGCTGACGGAGATCCTGACGCGAGCCGGCTTCGGGAGCGTGAGGCGCGCCGCGGAAACGCCATTCAACATCGTGCTGGAAGCGAAACCCTAAATTGGTGGGGCGGGATTTTCCCGCCCCCTTTCCCTTCTATAAAAAGGAAAAATGATGGGTCGGCGGCAGTGCCAGACAATCAACAAACGTGTTGAAAAATAGATTGTTAATTCCATATGCGGGTTGGTCTTTACTTACTGCCTGCGGGAAAAATTCGATGGCAATGCGCAGTGCGTTCAATATGCATCACTCCAATCTCCAGGATTTTCTTTCCACGCCTGTTTGGGAAGAGGAGAATGGAACCACTCTCAACATGCTATCGGCCTTGGCGAGACTGGACTTGGACCCCTGGCGCGAGGCCGCCCGGCTGGCGGATATGCCGCGATCCTCGGCGGCGGCGGCCCTGGCCTCGATCCTGGAGCGGTTGCCGGCGGATCATCTGAAATCCTCGGATCGCGAAAAGCTATCCCAGCGCCTCGTCGAGTTCCTGCCGGAAGGCGGCTCCAACGCCGGTGCCGAGACGACCGGTGACGCGACGACCGGTGCCCAGACCGGCGACCAGAAGGCCGGCGGTTGGCCCAATCTCGCGGTGGGTATCGGTCTCGGCGCCGTCATGCTCATCCTGCAAATGAATGGATGGCTGTTTTAGCTCAAATGTCGAAGACTAATAACTTCTAGGTTCTTCACGAAGGGTCGCCATATCGTTAAGTGAGTACGCTTGATTCGGCGTCCCCACCAAAATCATAATCTCAGTTTTACTATCGAGAACCATGGCGGTCTTCGATTGGAAAGGTCTTCGTGAAAAGGCTTCTGCGTCGTGCTCTCGGGCTCGAGAGCGTTCATTCCCCCTGGGACGACGCGGCGCCTGTCCGGGAGGAGCTTTTCAGCGTCGAGCGCCTGGAGGATCACGCCCGGAGCTTGGCGGCGGCGCAACTCACCGCGCCATCGCCGGTCAAGGTTCCGCCGCTGGCGTCGCGCGTCAACGACAACGCGGCGGTGCTCTTGTCGGCGTACCGATCCAGCGCCGCCGCGCTGGAAGCCGGGCATGGCGTCGTTCCGGCGGCCGAATGGCTGCTGGACAACTACCACTTGGTCGAGGAACAGATCCGGGAGATCCGCGAGGACCTGCCGCCCGGCTACTACCGGCAGCTTCCGAAACTGGCGTCCGGCCCCTTCACCGGCTATCCGCGCGTCTTCGGCATCGCCTGGGCTTTCGTCGCCCACACCGACAGCCATTTCGATCCGGAGATGCTGCGCCGCTTCGTCCGCGCCTATCAGACCGTCCAGCCGCTGACGATCGGCGAATTATGGGCCGTCGCGATCACGCTCCGCATCGTGCTGGTGGAGAACCTGCGCCGGCTGGCCGTCCAGATCACCGACGCCCACCAGATCAGGGCCGAAGCCGACAAGCTCGCCGATCGAATGCTCGGCACCAACGATCCGGCCACTCCGCCCACCGCAGCTCCCGTCAAGTCCTTCGACGGCTCCCCCCTGCCGGAATTGCTCGCGGCGCAGCTCGCCAAACGGCTGCGCGGGCAGGATCCCCGGGTGACGCCAGCCCAAGGCTGGCTGGAGGAGCGCCTGGGCTCCCAGGGCACCTCGATCGAGGAGGTCGTGCGCGGCGCGCAGCAAAGGCAGGGCGCGTCGAACGTGACGGTGCGGAACATCATCACGAGCATCCGGCTGATCTCCGACACCGATTGGGCCGATCTGTTCGAGGCCATCAGCCTTGTCGACGACCGCCTGCGGTCCGACCCCGCCTTCGCGGAAATGGACTTTCCGACCCGCAACCTGTACCGCAGCGCGATCGAGGAACTGGCGCGCGGATCGGGACTGACCGAGATCGACGTCACCACGCGTGTCCTGGAGGCCGCCAGGAACGCCTCCGGCGCCACTGGCGAAGATGGCAGGGCGCGGGACCCCGGCTATCATCTGATCGCCGGGGGCAGGCGGGCCTTCGAAAACGCGATAGGCTTCCGGCCCCCGTTCCGCCGGCGTCTGGGACGCCTCAGCGTCGACATGGGCATCAGGGGCTATGTCGGCGCCATCGCCGCCGTGACCGCGCTCCTGCTTCTGTCCTTCGCCTGGCTGGCCTGGGACGCGGCGGCGGGGGATTGGCCCGGCGGGTGGTCGATGGGCTGGCATCTGGCGCTGCTCGCGCTGATCGGACTGTTCCCGGTGATGGACGCCGCGACCGCCCTGGTCAACCGCGCCGTGGCGCGGATCTTCGGGGCGACCGCCCTGCCAGCCCTGGAACTGGCCCACGGCATCCCGCCGAACCTTCGAACCCTCGTCGCGGTTCCCACCCTGCTGACCGGCGCCGAGGATCTGGCGGAACAGATCGAGCGGCTGGAGGTCCATCATCTAGCCAGCCCCGGCGGCGAGCTCCGCTATGCCCTGCTGACGGACTGGCTTGACGCGGATGAGGAGAAGGTCGCCGGCGACGACGAACTGCTTGGCGCCGCCGCCGAGGCCATCGCGCGCCTTAACGCCGCGTATGGATCGCCTGGCGGATCCACTGGCGAGGACGACCGCTTCTTCCTGCTGCATCGCCGCCGCGTCTTCAATGAGGGCGAGAACCGGTGGATGGGGTGGGAGCGGAAGCGCGGCAAGCTACATGAACTCAACCGTCTGCTGCGCGGCGCCTCCGATACCGGTTTCATCGGCCCCAACGGAGGGGCGCCCGCCGCTCCGGCGGGCATCCGCTATGTCGTGACGCTGGACGCCGACACGCGCCTGCCGCGCGATACCGTGCGCCGGCTGATCGGCAAGATGGCCCATCCGCTCAACCAGCCCCGCTTCGACGCCCGGACGGGCCGTGTGGTCGACGGCTATGCGATCCTGCAGCCGCGCGTCACGCCGGCGCTGCCGGTCGGTCGCGAGGGCTCCCTCTACCAGCGGGCCTATTCGGGACCCGGCGGCATGGACCCCTACGCCGCCGCCGTCTCCGACGTTTACCAAGACCTGTTCGGCGAAGGCTCCTACACCGGCAAGGGTATCTACGACATCGACGCCTTCGAGGCGGCGCTGGCCGGGCGGGTTCCCGACAATACCCTGCTCAGCCACGACCTGTTCGAGGGCACCTTCGCCCGCGCGGCGCTCGCCTCCGATATCGAGGTCGTCGAGGATTCCCCCGCGCGCTACGACGTGGCCGCCAAGCGCCAGCATCGCTGGGCGCGCGGCGACTGGCAGTTGCTGCCCTGGATCGCGGCTGGCCTCGAAAAAGTCGGCAAGCGGCCGGGACGGCGCGGCATTCCCGCCGTCGGGCTGTGGAAGATGCTCGACAACCTGCGGCGCACCCTGCTGGCGCCGGCGACGCTCGTGTCGCTGGTCGCGGGCTGGCTGCTGCTGCCGCTTGATCTGGCGCTGGGCTGGACCGCCTTCATCCTGGTCACGATCGCCGTTCCGATCTTCCTGCCCGTGCTGTTCGCGATCGTGCCGCGCCGGTCGGGGATCACGCCGCGCAGCCATTTCGGGGCGCTCCGGGACGATCTTTCGATGGCGGGCACGCGGTTCTTCCTGCAGGTCGCCTTCCTCGCCGACCAAGCTTGGCTGATGGGCGACGCGGTCGCCCGGACGCTCGTCCGCCTGTTCGTCACCCGCCGGCATCTGCTGGAATGGGTCACGGCGGCACAGGCCAGGGTCAGCCCGCGCCTCGATCTCGCCGGCTTCTATGGCCAGATGGCCGGTGGCGTCGTGCTCGGCGTCGCGGCCGGGCTGGCGGTCGTCGCCTTTGCGCCGGCGGCGTGGCCGGTGGCGCTTCCCTTCGTGGCGCTGTGGCTCGCGGCTCCGGCCGTGGCGCTGTGGACCAGCCGGTCGCCGACGGCGGCCAGCCAGTTGGGCGCGTCCGAGGACGAGGCCCGCACCCTGCGGCTGATCGCCCGGCGGACCTGGCGCTTCTTCGAGACCTTCGTCACTCCGGCGGAGAACAATCTGCCGCCGGACAACTTCCAGGAGGATCCCCGGCCGGTCGTGGCGCACCGCACCTCGCCGACCAATATCGGGCTTTATCTGCTGTCCACCGTCGCCGCCCGTGACTTCGGCTGGGCTGGCCGGCTGGAGACGATCGAGCGGCTGGAAGCGACGCTCACCACCATGGGCAAGCTGCGGCGCTTCCGGGGGCACCTGTTCAACTGGTACGAGACGCGCGACCTGCGTGTCCTGGAACCGGCCTATGTCTCGTCCGTGGACAGCGGCAACTTGGCGGGGCACCTGATAGCGCTGGCCAACACCTGCAAGGAATGGGCGCTGGCTCCCGCCGACGGCGTGGCGTCGTGGGCCACGGCGCGGGCCGGCATGATCGACGATCACGATCTCGCCCGCGAGGCCTTGGCTCGGCTGGTGGCCGGCGCCAAGGACGCCGCCGCTGAAGACGCGCGCCAGATCGAGGCGGCGCTGGATGGCGTCAGGGACCTCCTGTCACAGGTCCCCACCGGGACGGCACCCGGCGACGGGTATCTCGGCACCTTGAAGGCGTTGACCGGCCGGGCGGCCGATCTGGCGGAGACGGCCGCGGGTGCCGCGGAGACCGACGACGCCGCGGATCTGGCTTTCTGGACAAGCGCGCTCGACCGCGTCGCCGCCGCCCACCAGCGTGACGCCTTGGAACAGATGGCCGATCCGGACGGCGCGCGCCAACGGCTGGCGGCGCTGGAAACCACGGCGCGCGGCATGGCGGTCGCCATGGATTTCGCCTTCCTGCTCGATCCCGAACGGAAACTGCTGTCGATCGGCTACTCGGTTCCCGACAACGCGCTCGACCGCAACTGCTACGACCTGCTCGCCTCCGAGGCGCGCCTGGCCAGCCTCTTCGCCATAGCCAAGGGCGATGTCCCGGCGCGGCATTGGTTCCGCCTCGGCCGGACCGCGACGCCGCTGGGCCATGGCGCGGCCCTGATCTCGTGGTCGGGCTCGATGTTCGAGTACCTGATGCCGTCGCTCGTCATGCGGGCTCCCGCCGGCAGCCTGCTCGAGCGGACCAACCAGCTCGTGGTCGAGCGTCAGCAGGCCTATGGGCACGCGCTGGGAATACCCTGGGGCATCTCGGAATCCGCCTACAACGCGCGCGACCTTGAGTTCACCTACCAGTACTCCAACTTCGGGGTGCCCGGACTGGGGCTGAAGCGGGGCCTGTCGGAAAACGCCGTCATAGCGCCCTACGCGACCGGTCTCGCGACCATGGTCGATCCCAAGGGCGCCGTCGCGAACTTCGCCCGCCTCGCCGACCTGGGGGCGAGCGGACGCTACGGCTTCCACGAGGCGCTGGACTTCACCCGCACCCGCCTGCCGGAAGGCAAGCAGGTGGCGATCGTCCGCAACTTCATGGCCCACCATCAGGGCATGACGATAACAGCCATCGCCAACACGCTCCAGGCGGGCCGCATGCGGGCGCGCTTCCATGCCGAGCCGATGATCCAGGCGGTCGAGCTCCTGTTGCAGGAGCGGACGCCGCGCGATGTCGCGGTCGCCCATCCCAGGGCCGAGGAGGTGCGGATCGCCGCCACCGATCCAGGCTCCGCGTCGCCCCAGGTTCGCCGCCTCAAGCTCCACGCCGGTACCTCGCCGGCGACCCTGATGCTGTCCAATGGCCGCTACGCCGTCATGCTGACCTCAGCCGGTTCCGGCTTCAGCCGCTGGCGGGATCTGGCGGTCACCCGCTGGCGCGAGGACGCGACCCGCGACGATTGGGGCAGCTACGTCTTCCTGCGCGACGCGCGGAGCGGCGCGGTCTGGTCGGCGGGATATCAACCGACCGGCGCCGAGCCGGACAGCCACGACATCACCTTCAGCGAGGATCGCGCCGAGTATATCCGGCACGACGGCACCCTGGTCACGACGCTGGAGATCGTGGTCTCTGCGGAGGACAACGCCGAGGTCCGGCGCGTTTCGGTGGCGAATGGCGGCCGCCAGACGCGCGAGATCGACCTGACCTCCTATGCAGAGATCGTGCTGGCCGCCACCGCCTCCGACAGCGCGCATCCCGCCTTCTCGAAGATGTTCGTCCAGACCGAGTACCTGCCCGAATATGGGGCGATCGTCGCCACGCGCCGTCGACGCTCGCCGAGCGAGCCGGAGGTCTGGGCCGCCCATCTCGCGGTGGTCGAGGGAGTGACCACGGGAGACGCGCAGATCGAGACCGACCGCGCCCGCTTCATCGGCCGGGGCCATGCCTTGGGCCAGGCGGTCGCGATCCACGGCGGCGGGCCGCTGTCGAACACGGTCGGCACGGTGCTCGACCCCATCTTCGCGCTGCGCCGCCGCGTCGTCGTGGCGCCGTCCAAGACGGCCCGCGTCGCCTTCTGGACCATGCTCGCCGCGTCGCGCGCCGAACTGCTCGACCTGATCGACAAGCACCAGGATCGGAACGCTTTCGAGCGGGCCACCACCCTGGCCTGGACCCAGGCGCAGGTGCAACTCCGGCATCTTGGCGTCAAGCCCGAAGAGGCCGCCGACTTCCAGAATCTGGCTGGCCACATCATCCACGCGGACCCGCGGCTGAGGCCACCGTCGGAGACGATCCGCCGCGGCGCCGGTCCGCAGAGCGGGCTGTGGCCGCACGGAATCTCAGGTGACATTCCCATTGTCCTGGTCCATATCGACGACGTCGAGGACATGGAGGCCGTCCGCCAGCTGCTGAGGGCGCACGAATACTGGCGCATGAAGCAGCTTCCGGTCGATCTGGTGATCCTGAACGAGCGGACCTCGTCCTATGTCCAGGATCTTCAGATCGCCATCGAGACCGCCGTCCGGACCAGCCAGTCGCGCGCCCGCTTCGGCGAGGAACCAGCACGCGGCACGGTCTTCGTGCTGCGGAAGGACCTGATCACCGCCGAGGGGCGGGCGCTGCTCCATTCCGTCGCACGGGTGGTGCTGAACGCCCGGGGCGGCGGCATCGCCCAGCAGCTCGGCCGTTTGGAGGAGATCCCGCGCGAGCGGCCGGACAGCCGCGCCAAGGCCGTGACCGCCTCCGTGTCGATCTACCGGCCAGCCCCGCGGGAGGGGCTGGCGGAGGGATTGGGCGACGGCCTGGAGTTCTTCAACGGCCTCGGCGGCTTCGCCGACGACGGTCGCCAGTATGTCACCGTCCTGCGGGCGGGCCAGTCGACACCCGCTCCCTGGATCAACGTCATCGCCAATCCAGGCTTCGGCTTCCACGTCGCGACCGAGGGCGGCGGCTATACCTGGGCCGGCAACAGCCGCGAGAACCAGTTGACGCCCTGGTCGAACGACCCGGTCACCGACGCGCCCGGCGAGGCGGTCTACCTGCGCGACGAGGACTCCGGCGCCCTGTTCGGCCCGACAGCCCTGCCGATCCGCGACGGCGGAACCTATGTCGCGCGTCACGGCCATGGTCACAGCCGCTTCGAGCACGCCGCCGACGGCCTCGCCCTCGATCTGCTCCAGTATGTCCCGTTGGACGACCCGATCAAGATCTCGCGCCTGACGGTCCGCAACCTATCGAACCGGCCGCGCCACTTGTCGGTGACGTCCTATGTGGAATGGGTGCTGGGAACCTCGCGCGGCGCCTCCGCCCCCTTCATCGTGACCAGCGCCGATGCCGCGACGGGTGCCCTGTTCGCTGGCAATCCATGGAACGCCCCGTTGGGCGGGCGCGTCGCCTTCGCCGACATGGCGGGCCGCCAAACCGCCTGGACCGCCGATCGGCGCGAGTTCATCGGCCGCAACGGGACACTGGCGTCGCCCGAGGCGCTGCGGGGCGGGGCACCGCTGTCGGGAGCCACCGGTGCTGGCCTCGATCCCTGCGCGGTCCTCCAGACCTCCTTCGAACTGGCGCCCGGAGCCTCGATCGAAATCGTCATGTTCCTGGGCGAGACCGGCTCGGCCGAGGCGGCGTCGGCTCTGATCGAGCGGTACCGCGCCATCGACCTCGACCACGTGCTGGCCGAGGTGGAGGCGCACTGGCGGGATCTCCTCGGGACGATCCAGGTCAAAACACCCGACCGCGCGCTGGACATCATGCTGAACGGCTGGCTCCAGTACCAGACCCTGGCTTGCCGGATCTGGGCGCGCTCGGCCTTCTATCAGGCGAGCGGCGCCTATGGCTTCCGCGACCAGCTCCAGGATGGCATGGCGCTGACCTTCGCCCGGCCCGAGATGACGCGCCATCACCTGCTGCGCGCGGCGGGGCGCCAGTTCGTCGAGGGCGACGTCCAGCATTGGTGGCTGCCCGCGACCGGGCAGGGCGTCCGGACCCGTATTTCCGACGACCGGGTCTGGCTGGCCTTCGGCGTGGCCAGTTACATCGAGGTGACGGAGGACAGGTCGATCCTGGACGAGATGGTGCCCTTCCTCGAAGGCCAGCACTTGAAGCTGGGGGAGCACGACGCCTTCTTCCAGCCAACCGTCTCGGACGAGGCGGCGACCCTGTTCGAGCATTGCGCCCGCGGCCTCGACCAGTGCGTCGCCCTGACCGGGGAGCATGGGTTGCCCCTGATGGGGACGGGCGACTGGAACGACGGCATGAACCGCGTCGGCGAGGCGGGCAAGGGCGAGAGCGTCTGGCTCGGTTGGCTGTTGCTGAGGACGGTCGACCTGTTCGCGCCGATGGCGGAGGACCGCGACCCCGGCCGCGCCGCCGCTTGGCGAGAGCACGCCGCCAGCGTGCGGGTCTCCCTGGAACGGGAAGCCTGGGATGGCGCCTGGTACCGGCGTGGCATCTTCGACGATGGAACGCCGTTCGGCCGCGCCGGAGACGCGGAGTGCAGGATCGATTCCATCGCGCAATCCTGGGCCGTGCTGTCCGAGGCGGCCAACCCCGACCGGGCGGCGAGGGCGATGGCGTCGGTGGACGAGCACTTGATCCTCCGGGACGAGAAGCTCGCCCTCCTGTTCACGCCGCCATTCGACAAGACCCCCCTCGATCCCGGCTATATCAAGGCCTATCCGCCGGGTCTCCGCGAGAATGGCGGCCAGTACAGCCACGCCGCCATGTGGGCGATCATGGCCTTCGCCAAGCTCGGCCAAGGCGATCGCGCGGGGGCCTTGCTGTCGCTGCTCAACCCGATCAACCACGCCAGCGACCCTGCCGGGACCGCCCGCTACAAGGTCGAACCCTATGTCGTCGCGGCCGATGTCTACTCCGTCGCCCCCCACGCCGGACGAGGCGGCTGGACCTGGTACACCGGGTCGGCGGGTTGGATGTACAGGGCTGGCATCGAGGCTGTCCTGGGCATCCGCCAGCGGGGCGCCCTTCTGCTGATCGATCCGTGCATCCCCGCGGACTGGCCGGGCTTCCAGGTCGCCGTGCGCCGGGGCGCCACCCGCTACGACATCTCGGTCGAGAACCCCGCCGGCTGCTGCCGCGGGATCGGCCTTACCGAACTCGACGGCGCCGTGGTGGATCCGTCCGACGGCCCCTTGGCGGTCCCGCTCGACGGTGGCGTCCACACCTTGCGGATCGTCTTGGAGAAGGCGGCGCTGGCGGTGGCGTGACCGCACCACTCCATCGCCCGCCTTGGCGGGCGAGGCCGCGTCAGCGGGCGAGGACGCGGGCCGCCTCCGCGGTCTTGTCAAC
Source organism: Skermanella stibiiresistens SB22 (assembly GCF_000576635.1). Classification (GTDB taxonomy): domain Bacteria; phylum Pseudomonadota; class Alphaproteobacteria; order Azospirillales; family Azospirillaceae; genus Skermanella; species Skermanella stibiiresistens. The sequence continues at coordinate 147,713 of NZ_AVFL01000003.1, read as the reverse complement.
CGCCGCCGTGACTTGGCGCACCGACGAGACGATGTCGCCGAGATTGCGGGTGATCGCGGAGACCGAGGTCGAGGCGCCCTGCATGCTGCGCGACATCTGGGTGGTGACCGAGGTCTGCTCCTCGACGGCGCTGGCGGTGGTCAGGACGTAGTCGCGAACAGTCTCGATCGACTGGCGGATGCCCGACAGGGCGCCGACCACATCGCCGGATATCGACTGGATGCCCTCGATCTCGGTCGAGATCTGGTCCGTCGCCTTGGCGGCCTGGCTGGCGAGGTTCTTGACCTCCGTGGCGACCACGGCGAACCCCCGTCCGGCCTCACCGGCGCGCGCAGCCTCGATAGTCGCGTTCAGCGCCAGCAGATTGATCTGCCCGGCGATGTTCCTGATCAAGTCGACGATGCCGTTCATCTGGCGGGTGGCGGCCGCCATCCGACCGGTGGCGTGGTCGGCGTCCTCCGCCTGTCGCTGGGCGGTGTCGGCCGTGGCCCGCGACTTGGCCATGCTGGACGAGATTTCCTGGGCGGAGCTGGCCAGTTCCTCGGCTGCGGCCGCGACCGCCTGCACGGTTTCGGAAGTCAGCGTCGCCGCGTCCATCGCCCCATCGACCTGACCGCTCGACTGGATCAGCGCAGCGCCGATCTCACCGAAGTTGCGGTCGATCAACGTCTTCAGATGGACCAGCAAGCGGACCTGGCGGGTGATGTCGGTGGCGAACTTGACCACCTTGTAGGGCCGCCCGCTGGCATCCAGGATCGGATTGTAGGAGGCCTCGATCCAGATCTCCCTGCCGCCGCGGGCTAGCCGCTTGTACTGCGCCGCCTGGAACTCCCCCCGAGCCAAGCTGGCCCAGAAAGCGCGGTACTCGGCGCTTTCCGCCATTTCCGGCTCAACGAACATGCGGTGGTGCCGGCCTTTGATCTCGTCCAGGGAATAGCCCACCGCCGACAGGAAGTTCTCGTTGGCGGTGATCACGGTGCCGTCCAGTTCGAACTCGATCACGGCCTGCGACTTGTTGATGGCGTTGACCTGCCCCTGCATCTCCGCGTCCCACTGCTTGCGCTTGGTGATGTCGGTGGCGAACTTGACCACCTTGTAGGGCCGGCCGTTCGAGTCGAGGATGGGGTTGTAGGAGGCCTCGATCCAAACCTCGCGGCCACCCTTGGCGACGCGCTTGAACTGTGCCGCCTGGAACTCCCCCTCACGCAGTTTCCGCCAGAAGTCGGCGTATTCGGCGCTCGCCGCCACATCAGGTTCAACGAACATGCGGTGATGCTTGCCCTGGATCTCGGGAAGCGTGTAGCCGAGCGCCGCCAGGAAGTTGCCGTTGGCTGTGATCACGGTGCCGTCCAGCTCGAACTCGATGACCGCCTGCGACTTGCCGATGGCGTCCAACTGGGCGGTGAGTTCCTTCAGGGCGCTGGACTTGCGGATGCTGAACATCTTGATGGATTCTTTCACGATTTTCAGTGAAGAGGGGGTGCGATCGCGCCGAGGGGAATTATTCGGCGGCCACCAGAGGGGCTTGGCCGTCCAGTTTGGATTGGACCAAGGCGATCAGTTCACCCAAGGCGAGCGGCTTCCGCATCGTCGCGTTGGCCCCGAACAGGGCCGCGGCGGGCAGGAAGTCGAAGTTCGGCGCGCCGCCGGACACCGCTATGATCACGATGTCGCGGTTCATGGCACGAATCATGCGGATCAACTCCAGGCCATCCATGTCGGGCATCAGGATGTCCGTCACGATGGCGTCGGGTGGATCGGATTTCAGGAGAGTGATGACCTCGACGCCGGAAATGGCTTCCGAGACGAGATAGCCGGCGCGGGAAAGCGCCTTGACCATGATGGTCCGGTAGGTTCTATCGTCTTCGACAACCAGGATTTTCCGCATCGCGCCAGTTCCTCATTCGAGATACGGGACTAATTAGCAGAAAATGTGCCAGTTCATGTCAGCTCCTATCGATTGGCGTCGTCATTGATGAATCAAACCCTAATTTTCAGGTTTCAGGATGTCCGAGAGGCATTTCGCCATGGCATTTTGCGACACCATCCTATTTTGCATCGATCAAAAAAGAATTTTGATTGTTGGGAGCGGTGGATGCGATTGGAGGGGTCGTTTGCTTGACGCCAGGCTCGTGTTGCTGGTCGAGGATACCTTGAGTCTGGCGCGCGTTTATCTCCGCTACCTCGAACAAGCCGGCCTGTCGGCCCTGCACGCGGCGTCGCTGGTGGAAGCCGGTGACATGTTCGCCCGACACAAGCCCGACATCGTGCTGTGCGACCTGCACCTGCCGGATGGCGACGGCATGTCGTTGATCGGCGAGGTCAGACGGTCCAGCCCCAGCACCGTCATCGTCGTCATCACGTCCAACAGCTCGGTCGAGACCGCCGTATCGGCCATCCGGGCGGGCGCCGACGATTTCCTGACCAAGCCCTTCGACGCTCCCCGGCTCGAAACCACGATCGGCAACGCGCTGGAGCGGCGCCGGTTGTCGCGTGTCGTGGAGATCCTCGGTGGGGAGGCGGATGGCGACCGCTTCGAGGGTTTCATCGGAGCCGACATGACCATGCGCGCGGTCTACCGCGTCATCGACATGGCGGCCCGCAGCACGGCACCGGTGTTCATCACCGGCGAGAACGGCACCGGCAAGGAACTCTGCGCCGAGGCGATTCACCGCCGTGGTACGCGCCAGGACAAACCCCTGGTGGCGGTAAACTGCGCGGCGATCCCGCGTGACCTGGTGGAGGCCGAGTTGTTCGGCCATGCCCGCGGCGCCTTCACCGGAGCCGTGCGCGATCGGGTGGGCCTGGTCGCCCAGGCGGATGGCGGGACGCTCTTCCTGGATGAACTGTGCGAGATGGATCTGTCGACCCAGGCGAAGCTGCTCCGCTTCGCCCAGACCGGCACCATCCAGCCGGTCGGCGGCGCCGGCACCGTCCAGGTCGATGTCCGGCTGGTCTGCGCCACGAACCGGAACCCGCTGGAGGAGGTCCGCGCCGGCCGTTTCCGCGAGGATCTCTACTACAGGCTCCATGTCCTGCCCATCCACCTGCCGCCGCTGCGGGAGCGTGGGCGCGATGTGCTGTTGATCGTCCGGCACCTGCTCGCCCGCATCGCGGAACAGGAAGGCACGGCTCCGCGCGATCTCGGTCCAGACGCGGAGGATCGCCTGCTGCGCTCAGCCTGGCCAGGCAATATCCGCCAATTGCAGAACACCTTGCGCAGCGTCGTGGTGTTGAACGACGCCCTGACCATCACCGCGGCCATGCTGCCGGACGATCCGCCTGGCGGGACCACGCGGACGGCCGCGGCGGCCGGCCATGTCGAGGGGCGCGGACCCGCACCCGGCCGGTTGGAAGACGGCGCCATCATTCCCCTGGCCGAGGTCGAGCGGGAAACGGTCGAACGCGCGATCAGGCTGTGCGGCGGCAACCTATCGAAAGCCGCGCAGAAGTTGGGCATCAACGTTTCGACGATCCACCGCAAACGACGCGCGTGGTCGGGTTCCGACAGGCTCGACTAGCCGACCGGCTCCAGCGCCTCCATCCACAGCCGCAATCCGCGCCAACTCTCGTCGAAGGCATGTCCGAGCGCGTCGATCAACGTCGCGCGGTTCTGGTCCGAGCCCCCGCGCCCCGCCGCCTCCAGCGCGCCCGCCAGTTCCGAGAGCCTGGACAGTCCAAAGCTGGCCGCGGCGCTCTTGAGGGAGTGGGCCTCGCGCGTCAGCCCATCGATGTCGCCATCATCGGCCAACCGCCGCATCCGTTCCAGCCGGGCCTGCGTTTCCTCGACCATCACGACGACGGTTTCCCGCACGCCGTCGATCCCGATGTCGCGGAGCAGCAGCGTCGGAGCCACCACGTCGAACAGGGCGGCCGTGCCGATCCGGGACAAGTCGCCTTCCGGTGACGCGTCCGGTGTCCGATGGGTCAGTTCCTCGATCGCCTGGATGAGCCGATCCGAGGCTATCGGCTTGGACACGAACCCGTTCATCCCGGCGGACAGGCAAGCGTCCCGGTCGTGGGAGAAGGCGTTCGCGGTGACCGCCAGGATCGGGATCCGTCCGGCGGCTCCGGGCAGGGCGCGGATCGCCCGCGTCGCCTGCATCCCATCCATGTCTGGCATCATCACGTCCATCAGCACCAAGTCGTAGGGCCGGGAACTCACGGCTTCGACCGCCTCGAACCCGTTCGCGGCCACATCGACGCGGAGACCCAGACGTTCCAGCATGGTGACCGCGACCAGCTGGTTTGTCCTATCGTCCTCGGCCAGCAGGATCCGCAATCTCGGCAGCGCCGCCCGCTTTCGCCGGGCGGCCGGCTCGAAGCCCTTCGGCGCCACGCCGTCGGCTCGCCCGCTCAGCGTCGCCAAGCAGAGCGTCAGTTCGGAGAATGCCACCGGCTTCCTCAGCACGATGTCGGGGACGGAACCCGGCTGGGCGACTGGCGACAGACGGGTCGCCGTCAGGAAGCGGAAACCGCCGGCCTCGGCGCCGCCGTCCGCCGGATCCAGGGAGATGAGCGAGATGTCGAAGGGCCGGCCGGCCAGCGGCGCCTCGCCAAGCGAGGCGCGGGTCTCCACCTCCACGCCGAGGGCTCTCAACTGGCGTTCGAGAATGCGGCGTCCCACCGGATTGGGGTCGGCGACCAAAACCCGCAAGCCGCGGACGATGCAGCGTGGCGGGCCATCGGGAACGATCGACGCGTCCCGAACCAGCACGACGTCGAAGTGGAAGCGGCTGCCCTCGCCGGGATCGCTCTCCACCGCGATGTCGCCACCCATCTGGGCGACCAGTTTACGGCTGATCGCCAGTCCCAGGCCGGTGCCGCCATAGCGCCGGGCGGTGCTGCCGTCGACTTGGGAGAATTCGCGGAACAGCCGGCAGATGGCGTCGGGCGCTATGCCGATGCCGGTATCGCGCACCGAGAAACCCAGCACGGCGTCGTCACCATCCAGCGCCAGCAGATCGACCTCCAGCCAGACGCCGCCCTGCTGGGTGAACTTGATGCCGTTGCCGATCAGGTTGAGCAGGATCTGCCGCAGGCGGCTGGGATCGCCGATTAGGCGGGTTGGGACGCCCTCGCCAAGCACGAAGCCAATCTCCAGGCCGGTGGCGTGGGCGCGGGGGACCAGCATGTCGAGCGTGCTGTTGACCACCTGCTCCAGGTCGAATGGGATCTCCTCGAACTTCGTCTGCCCAGCCTCCAGTTTCGAGAAGTCCAGCACGTCGCTGACGATCTGGAGCAGATGGTCCGCCGACGCCCGCAAAGCCGCCGCCAGCCGCCGCTGCGACGGGTCCAGACCGGTGTCCAGCAGAAGTCCGGCCAACCCGATCACCCCATTCATCGGGGTGCGGATCTCGTGGGTCATCGTCGCCAGGAATTCCGACTTGGCTCGTCCGGCGCGCTCCGCTTCTCCCTTGGCGCGGATGATCGCCTGTTCCGCGTGCTTGGCCTCGGTGATGTCGACATGCATGACCACGGCGCCATCGCGCCTGCCGGATGTCAGGGGTGCCGCCATGAAGCGGTACCAGCGATCCTCGGTCGGTGAGTGGCAGGGATATTCGAGACTGAAGAAGGGCGACGCCCCGCGCAGGATGCGGCGCAACCCGACGGCGATCGGCTTCGCCTCCTCGGCGCAGTCGCCCGAGGCGGCCTCGCAGACGGAAACGTAATTGGCGCCGATCGCCACCCCTCCGCCCGGATAGTCGTTCTCCAGCGCGAACGCGCGCCAAGCCTTGTTGACGGAGACGATCACGCCGGAGGCGTCCAGCAGCGCCACATGGGCCGGCAGCGCGTCGAGCAATCCCGTCTGCCGCTCCAGCAGGTGGCGCACGGTCGCCTCGCGCTCGCGCGCCGCCTCCTCCGCCCGCCGCCGTTCGGTCGTGTCTCGCTGGATCGAGATCCAGTGCGTGTACCATCCAAGGCTGTCGGCGACGGGGGCGATATCCAATTCGACCCAGAACTCCGACCCGTCCTTGCGATAGTTCAACAGTTCCACCCGGATCGGCTGCCAAGCGGTCAGGGCGGCGCGGATGCTGTCCAGCGTCGCGCGGTCGGTGCCGGGACCCTGCAACAGGCGCGGCGTGGCGCCGATGACCTCGTCCGCCGTATAGCCGGTGATCGTGGTGAAGGCGTCATTGACGTAGACGATCTTCGGGCCGCCGCCGTCGATCGGTTCGGCCTCGGTGATCAGGATCGAATCATTGGCGTGCAGCACGGCCGACTGGAGCAGCGTTATGCGCTCCTCCACCGCCTTGCGCTCGGTCAGGTCGCGGATATGCGCGGTGAAGAAGGTCCGCTCGCCGACCCGGATCGGGGCGATCGCCAGTTCCGCCGGAAACTCGCGTCCCTTGGACCCAAGCACCGGCAGCTCGATCCGGCGGCCCAGGATGTTTGACTGGTGGCTGGCGAGATAGGCCGCCATGGCCGCGGAATGGCGGGCACGGAACCGCTCCGGCACCAGCAAACCGGCCATCTCCTGGCCAAGGACCGCCGATCGGGGCTGCTCGATCAGCTTTTCCGCGGCCGGGTTGAATTCAACGATGCGGCCGGCATCATCGACGGTGACGATGGCGTCGAGTGAGCTTTCCAGGATGGAGCGGTTCAACGCCTCGCTCTCCCGTAGCGCCGCCTCCGCGCGCGTCCTACGGTCGATCTCGCCGCGCTGGCGCTCCAGCAGCCGCCGCAATTCCAAAGCGTCGATCACGGCATCAGCGAGGCAGGCCAGCAGATCGATCTTCTCGGGAGCCGGATCGCGCGGTTCGAAGGCGATGACGCAGAGCGTTCCCAGCACCGACCCATCCGGAGCCCGCAACGGCGCTCCCGCGTAGAACTGTATATGGGGAGGCCCCACCACCAGCGGGTTCGACTGGAAACGAGGGTCGCGCGAGGCGTCGGTGACCACCATCACGCCAGTGGCGCGGATGGCGTGCTCGCAGAACGCCATGTCGCGGGGGGTCTCGCGCACGGAAAGGCCGTGGCACGACTTGAACCACTGCCGCTTCTCGTCGATCAGGGAAACCAGCGCCACCGGCGTGTCGAACAGGCCGGCCGCCACCTTGGTCAGACGGTCGAAGGGTGCCTCGGGTTCGGTGTCCAGGATGTCATAGGCCAGCAGCGTGTCGAGGCGGCGCGTCTCCCGCGATTCGTCCAAGTCATTCATCGCGACCAAAACCTTCCCCTCATCACGTCAAGGCGACCCTGCTCCCGACGTTCAGGTCAGGCGCGGCACTCCGATGAAAGGTGCCAATGTGGAGTTTAATTCTGGTCCGTCAACAAAGCGGTAATGCCACCTTTGATCGTAACAACGGCTCCATCGCCTTCGCCATCCCGATCAAGGCGGCGTCGCCGCCGTGCCAGCCGATCAGCGACAAACCGATGGGAATCCCGCCGGCCCAGCCGAACGGCAGGTTGACCTGCGGCGATCCGGTCAGCCCGGCGATCGCCGTCAAATCGATGACCCTGCTGACCGCGCGGCGGATCTCCGACAGGCGGGCGTCTCGGCGGATCGGCGGAATCGGCGCGGTCGGCAGGCAGAGCACCCGCTTGCCATCCAGCAATCCCTCCAGTCGCTCGCGCGCCGCGATCCGGAACGCCTTTGCGGATTCCACCACCTCGGCGGGGACCGTGCCGTCGCTGGCGAAGGCGCCGGCGACCTCGCTGGAGAAGCGCGGATTGACCCGGTCGATCCAGTCGCGGAAGGTGTCCTGAAACTCGGTCGATTGCAGCACCAGCTGATGACGCGACCAGTCCGCGATGGCGCCATCGTCCGCCAAGCGGCAATCACGGGTCTCCGGCACGACGGCCCTCAGCCGATCCAGCACTGGCCGCAAGGCGTCGGTGACGGCGGCGTCGGCGATCCCGAAGCAGTCGGTCGCGACCAGGATCCCAGGGGGCAAGTCCTCGCCGATCGTCTCTCCCAGCAGCACGCTGCCGACCCGCGCGAACATCCCGGCGTCACGGGTGAAGTACCCGACCGTGTCGAAGCTCGGGGCTTGGGTCATCAACCCCTCGACAGGGATGCGGCCATGGGTGGGACGCAGCCCGTACAGCCCGCAGAAACTCGCCGGCGTGCGGACCGATCCCCCCGAATCCGTCCCCAGCGCGAAGTCCACCACCCCACCGGCCACGGCGGAAGCCGATCCGCTCGAAGATCCGCCAGGCACGAGATCGCGGGCGCGGGGATTGACCGGCGTGCCGTGATGGCGGTTGATGCCGACCAAACCCAGCGAGATTTCGTCCGTGATGGTCTTGCCGGCGACGCTGGCTCCCGCGTCCAGCAGGGTCCGCACCGCCCAGGCGTGGCTCTCGGCGGGTGCGTGGCTTTCCGCCCAGTCGGGATTGCCGCAGCCGGTGACGTGGCCAGCCACGTCGAACAGGTCCTTGACCGCGAAGCTCAACCCGCTCAGCGGTCCCTCCGCCGAACCCTGCACCCGAACATCCGTTCCCGGAACGAAGGCGCCAAGCGCGTCCTTGATCACATGTCCCCCTTCAATGATAAATGACGGTAGGCGTAGGTCGGATAAAGCGAAGCGGCATCCGACACCATCTCGCCCGCTTTGCCGGATGCCGCTCCGCTCCACCTGACCTACCGCTAACTCGATTAACCGCTGGTCAGTTCTTATAAAGCTTCCGGAAGTCCGGATGGGTGTGGAACCAATACTCGAACCCCTCGACGTTCTTCTGCATCGCGTAGTCGGCGTACCGGTTATACAGCGGGATGCGCGGCAGGTCGGTCATCACGGTATCCACCATCTTCTGGAGGCTCGCCTTGTAGACGGCGGGATCGGAGGTGAAGCGCGCCGTGTCGATGTCCTTGTCCAGCGCCGGGTTGACGTAGTTTGCGGTGTTGAACACCGAGTTGTTGGCGCCGTGATAGGTCCAGAAGAAGTGATAGTCGGGATAGTCGAGCCAGCCGTAGAACTCGCCGATCACCATCGGCATCTTCTTCGACGCCATCTGGGCGAACCAGTTGGAGCCCGGGACCTTCTCCAAGGTCACCTCGACGCCGATCTTCTTCAGCGCCTCCTGCATCAGGATCGCGGTGGGTTCGCGGACGGTCGCCTCCGACAGGTCGAACGACAGGGTCGTCTTGAAGCCATCGGGGAAGCCGGCCTCGGTCAGCAATTGCTTCGCCTTCGCCAAGTCCTGCCCATGCTTGATCGGCACCGGCCAGGTCGGCTCATACGGCGTCGCCGGGTCGCCGTCGAACATCCCCTTGGCGCGGCCATACAGGGCCGATGACAGGATCTCCTTGTAGGGCAGGGCGTAGGAGACCGCCTCGCGGACCTTCGGGTTGTCGAACGGCGGGATCTGGACGTTCATGTCCAGGTAGACGAGGTCGTTCTGCACCGGCACGCCGATGACCTTCACCTTGCCGTCCTTCGCCAGTTCCGCGTAGTCCTTCGGCGGCAGGCCGACCGAGATGTCGACGTCGCCCTTCTCCAGCAGGGCGCGGCGGGTGCCGGCCGATGGGATCTGGCGGTAGACCACCTTCTTCAGCTTCGGCAAGGCGCCGGACTTCCACTCGTCGAAACGGACGAAGACGGTCTGCTGCCCCGAGGTCCAGTTTTCGATCTTGAAGGCGCCGCCACCGGCGTCGTTGCGCGACACCCAGTCGAACGCCCAGGGATCGGCGGCCGTGGCGTGCTTCTTTGCCAGTTCGGAATTGACGATGACCGGCACGGGCACCGCCAGGTCCGGCATGATCAGCTTGTTGACCTGATCGAAGGTCGCCTTGAAGGTGTGGTCGTCGATCACCGAGAACTGCTCCGGCTTGACCAGCGAGCCGGCGGCCATCTGGATCGCCGGGAAGCCTCCCGCCGCGATGGCGCGATCGAACGACCACTTGACGTCCTTCGCCGTCACCTTGGCGCCATCGTGGAAGGTCGCGTCCTCCCGCAGGTGGAAGACATAGGTCAGCCCATCCTCGCTGACGTCCCAGCTCTCCGCCAGCTCGGGGGTCATCACCTTGGCGTCGTAGGAGACGGTGCCGTCCGCCAGCGTCTTCTCGCCATGGCTGACCAGCCGGTCATAGACGTGCCACGACACCAGGCGGCTGTGGTCGTTGGCGGTCGGGACCATGGTGTCCAACCCGTTCGGTCCCATCTCGGAGACGATGACCAGGGTGTCCTTTGGCGCCGGCGCCGCGAGCGGTGCCGTCGCCGGAACCGCGACGGACGCCATCAGCATCGACATGGCGAATACGCGTCTAGTCATCTTCATCGATGGGGAACTCCTGTGGCGGATGGAGGAGGACGATAAGAATAGGTTCGGTGATCAAAGGCCGAGGTCGCCGACCAGCTTCGGCCAGGCATGGGCCCAGGGGTGGGCGCGCTCGAAGGCGCCCGACGCCGCCAGCACGGTGCGGTCGTCCAAATGGCGTCCGATGATCTGGAGGCCGACCGGAAGCCCATCCTTGGTGAAGCCGGCGGGGATGCTGGCGGCCGGCTGGCCGGTCAGGTTGCAGATGAAGGTGAAGGCCAGCCACGCGGCCGACCGCACCATCTTGCCCTCGATGATCTCCGGTCCCTGCATGTAGAGCGGGAAGGCCGGCACCGCCAAGGTGGGGGTCAGCAGCAGGTCGTAGTTGGCCATCAGCCGCCACATCTTGTTGCAGACACCCTGCCGGACGAACTTGGCGTCCGTGAACTCCTCGGCCTTCCAGTCGCGGAACACCAGATCGAGCAGATGCGGCGATATCTCGTGCTCGCGCCCCTTCATCAGGCGGCGCATGCCGGTCAGGTCGGTGTCGGCGGCGACCATGGTCCAGAAATGGGGCAGGGGATCCTCCCAGCCGGGATCGACCCGCTCGACCACGCAGCCCAGATCGGTCTCGAACACCTTGACCGCCTCCGAGACGACGCGGCGCACCTCGGGATCGACCGGCGCGTAGCCCCAGTCCTCGCTATAGGCGATCCGCAGCCCCTTGACGCTCTCGGTCGTGGCGCCGAGGTAGTCGAAATCGGCGGCCGGGATCGAATAGCGGTCGCGCGGGTCGGGACCGGTGATGACGTTCAGCATCAGAGCCGAATCCGCCACCGTGCGGCTCATCGGACCGACATGCTCCAGCGACTCCCAGCTCGACACGCCGGGATAGCGCTCGTCCCGGCAGCCGGGATAGAGCGGCACGCGCCCCATCGACGCCTTGATGCCATAGAGGCCAGACAGCGCCGACGGGATGCGGATCGATCCGCCGCCGTCGCTGCCGATCGCGAACGGGGCGACCCCGGTCGCGACCGACGCCGCCGACCCGGCGCTCGACCCGCCCGACGTCAGGTCCAGGTTCCACGGATTGCGCGTCGCCTCGAACACCGGGTTGTGGCCGACGCCGGAATAGCCGAACTCCGGCACGTTGGTCTTGCCGATGATGACGGCGCCGGCCTCCTTCAGCCGCTCCACGACGATGTCGTCCTCGTCGGGGATGAAGTCGCGGTACAGATGCGAGCCCATCACCGTCAGGATGCCTTTGGTCGCGACCAGGTCCTTGATGCCGATCGGCACGCCGGCCAATGGCCCGGGGTCCTCCCCCGCCGCGATCTTCGCGTCCACCGCCTTCGCCGCCGCGCGCGCCACGTCGGGCGTCGGCGTGCAGAAGGCGTGGATATGCGGCTCCAGCACATCCATCCGCTTCAGCACCGCTTCGGTGACCTCGGCCGCCGACAGCTCCTTGGCCGCGACCTTGGCCGCCACCGTCACGGCGTCCATGCGGCAGATCTCGTTCTCCTGGCTCATGGCACCTCTCCCTGGTTGTTATTTATTCAACGATGTTCAGGCGACCGGTCTTCAGGCGAAATGACAGGCGGCGGACTGGCCGCCGCCCAAATCCCGCAGCGCCGGCATGGTCGTGACGCACTCGGCGGCCGCCCTCGGACAGCGGCTTTGGAACCGGCAGACGTTCGGGTCGGGCGAGATCGGGCTGGAGGGGCTGCCGTCCAGCCGCGGCCGGGCCTCCCGGCGCCGGGCCGGGTCGGGGATCGAGGCGATCAGCGCCTGGGTATAGGGATGGCGCGGGTTGGCGAACAGCTGTTCCACCGGCCCGACCTCGACCACCTTGCCGAGATACATCACGACCACGCGGGAGCACAGCAGGCGGACGACGTTCAGGTCGTGGGAGACGAACAGGTAGCTCATCCCCAACCTCGCCCGCAGATCGGCCAGCAGGCGCAGGATCACCGCCTGTACCGAGACATCCAGCGCGGAGGTCGGCTCGTCCAGGATCAGCAGTTCCGGCTCGACCACGATCGCCCGCGCGATGCCGACCCGCGCCCGCTGCCCGCCGGACAACTGGTGGGGATAGCGCTGCACCAGTTCGCGCGGCAAACCCACCAGCGTCGCGGCCCGGTTGACCCGGGTGGCGATCTCATCGGCGTCGGACAGCCTCAGCAGCCGCCTCAGCGGATCGGCGATGGCCTGGAACACGCGGAACGACGGGTTCAGGCTCTCGGTCGGGTCCTGGAACACCACCTGGATGCGGCCCCGGTCGGGCGAGGCCACGAACTTGGCCTGAGTCATGCCGGTGATGTCCTTGCCGCCCATCAGGATCTGGCCGGAGGTCGGATCGATCAGGCGTGCCAGCAGCCGCACCATGGTCGACTTGCCGCAGCCGCTCTCGCCGACCAGTCCGACGCATTCGCCGGCCCCGATCCGCAGATCGACATCGTCGACCGCGTGCAGCAGCGTCCCCTTGGCGCTCCCCTTGACCGGGTAGAGCTTGCTCAGCCGCTGGGCGTCGAGCAGGGGGGTTGGATGTGCGGCGTATTCCGGAAGGGCGGTCATAGCGGCACCCGGCAGCGGACGATGTGATCGGGGGACAGTGTGGTCCAGGGCAGCGGCGGCACGTCGCACTGCGGCAGTTTCCGCGCGCAGCGCTCGCTGAACCGGCACGGCGGCAGGTCCCGCCGCAGGTCGGGCAACTGCCCGCCGATCGAGGGCAGGGTGTCGAGCGTCGAGGTCGGCGTCGGCGTGGCGGCCAGCAGTTGCAGCGTGTAGGGGTGCGCCGGCCGGGACAGCAGGACTTCGGTCGGGGCCACCTCGACCACGTGGCCCGCGTGCATCACCACGATGCGGTCGCAGTATTCGCCGGCCAACCCCAGGTCGTGGGTGATCAGCAGCGTCGACATGCGGCCGTCGCGGCTCTTGTCGCGGATCAGGTCCATGATGACCGCCTGGGTCGTCACGTCCAGCCCGGTGGTCGGCTCGTCGGCGATCAGCAGCGACGGCGAGCAGGCCAGGGCTATCGCGATCATCACCCGCTGGCACATGCCGCCGGACAGTTCGAATGGATAGGCGTCGTAGCGCCGTTCCGGATCGGGGATGCGGACCCGCTCCAGCGCCGCGATGGCGGCCTTTCTCAGGTCGCGGCGCGGAATCGCCTCGTGCTCCATCAGCACGTCCTCGATCTGGCGGCCCACCTTGCGGATCGGGTTCAGCGCCGTGCGCGGGCTCTGGAAGATCATCGCCATCTCGCGGCCCCGGATGGCGCGCAACGCCTCGCCCTTGGTCGCCAGCAGGTCCATGCCGCCCAGCACGATCGAACCGCGCTTGATCTCGGCGGCGGCGTCGCTCAGGCCCATCACGGAATAGGCCATGACCGACTTGCCGGACCCGCTCTCGCCCACCACACCGACGATCTCGCCCCGCTTGACCGTCAGGCTGACATCCTCCAGCGCGCGGACGACACCGTGCCGGGTGCGGAACTCCAGGCCGAGGTCCTTGATGGTCAGGTGATCGGTCATACCCGCTTCCTCGGGTCGAGCAGGTCGCGCAAGCCATCGCCCAGCAGGTTGAACGAGAAGACGGCCAGCACCAGGGCGGCGCCGGGGAACACGAAGGCCCACCACTCGCCCGAGACGATGAAGCTGGCACCTTCCGACACCATGATCCCCCATTCAGGCGTCGGCGGACGCACGCCCAACCCGATGAACGACAGGCCGGCCGCGTTCAGGATCGCCCAACCCATGTTGAGCGAGGCCTGCACCATCATCGGCGGCAGGATGTTCGGGATGATGTGGACGACCAGCACGGTCAGGGTGCGGTTGCCGCCCATCCGCGCCGCCTCGGCGTAACCCAGGTCGCGCCGCACGTTGACCTCGGCGCGGGCGAAGCGGCAGTAGAAGGGCAGGTTGATGATCATCGTGGCGATGATGATGTTGGCGACGTTGTTGCCCAGCGCCGCGACGATGCCCATCGCCAGCACGAACAGCGGAAAGGCCATGATGGTGTCCATAAGGCGGCCGATGATCCTGTCGGTCCAGCCGCCCAGATAGCCGGCCGCGGAGCCCAGCGCCAAGCCGACGCCGAACGACAGCGCCACGGCGGAGAACGCCATGCCCAGGTCGAGCCGGGTCGCGACGATGACCCGGCTCAGGATGTCCCGTCCCAGCGCGTCGGTCCCGAACCAATGGTCCAGGCTGGGCGGCGCCAGCTTGGCGGTGGCGTCGGTCGTCAGTGGATCGTAGGGGGCGATCCAGCCGCCGAACAGGGCGCAGACCAGCAGCAGCGCCAGGATGACGACCGCGACCAGCGTCAGCGGGTTTTCGCCGAACGCGTGGCCGGTGTTGCGGGCGAGGGTGGTGAAGCTCATCGCTCAGCCCTCGAACCGGACGCGGGGGTCGATCAAGGTCGCGAGCACGTCCACCACCAGGTTCAGCAGGATATAGAGGATCGCCATCATCAGGACGAAGCCCTGGACGGCGGCGTAGTCGGAGGCGAGCACGGCGGAAACCGCGTAGGCGCCGACGCCCTGCCAGCCGAACACCTGCTCGATCAGCACGTTCGAGCCGAGCAGGAACGAGAACACCATGCCCATCACCGACGAGATCGGCAGCAGCGAGTTCCGGAACGCGTAGGTGAACAGCACCTTGGATGTCGGCAGCCCGCTGGAGCGGGCGGTGCGGACGAAGTCGCTGGACAGGGATTCCAGCATGGCGGCGCGGGTGATCCGCGCGATCGGGGCCAGCGCGAACAGCCCCAGCGAGATGGCGGGCAGCACCAGCTGCGCCAGCGAGGCCCGGAAGACCTCCATGTCACCGGCGATCAGCGCGTCCACGGTGAAGGCGCCCGTCACCCGCGGCGGCGCCGTGTACAGGATCTCGTTCAGGCGGCCGAGCGGCTCGGGCGCCATTCCCAGCAGGAAATAGAAGACGTAGACCAGCAGCAGCCCGATGAAGAAGGTTGGAAACGCGGCGCAAACCGTGACGATGGCCCGGCAGGCGTGGTCCGCCGGCCCGTTCAGCCGGATCGCCGCCAGGACGCCCATCGGGATGGCGACGCCGATCGCGAACAGCAGCGCGAAGGCGGACAGTTCCAGCGAGGCGGGCAGGCGGTCGACCAGATCCTTCAGCACCGGCTGGCCCGTGGTCAGCGAGTTCCCCAATTCGCCCCGCGCCAGATCGCCCACATAGTGGAGGAACTGGACGATCAGGGGCCGATCCAATCCCAATTTCTGCCGAACCTCCGCGATACTGTCGGCGTTGGCTGCGGGACCCGCGAAATAGGCGGCGGGATCGCCGGGCAGGGCGTGCGACAGCAGGAACGTCAGGATCACGACGCCGAACAGGCTTGGTATGGTGGCGAGCAGGCGTTTCCAGATGAAGTGCATCTGCCTTCCAGTCCGACCCGGTTGAATGCGCTGGCGCCGCTAGGAACCTCGGGATCGCGGCGTCCGGTCCACCCATCGCAAAGCCCGTGCCGTTTCCGCGACGCCGCGCCGTTTCTGGATTTCAATCGGGTTCGAAGGATTGGCCGCGGCGTTTCCCCATCGCGAATGGCGGATATCGAAGCACATGCTTAAAAATCATGCTCCGGAGCGCCGCCATGCCGCTTTGGACAAGTCCGCGCTGGACGTTCAATGGACTTGGGGTGTGTTGACCCAAACAATCCGCGCTTCGGTATCGCCAATATTCCGATACCGGTTGGTCAAATAGGCTTTGAAAAAGAATGAATCACCCGCAGACATGCGGAACGTCGTGTCGTCGATCGTCAGCTCTATCTCACCGGAAACAAGATATCCGACCGCCTCGCCTTGATGGGTGATCAGGTCGATCTTCTCGCCACCGGGCTCCACCACATGAATATTGGCCTCGAGTAGATTTCCCGCCCCAGCGGGAACCAGACGCTCATAGGATACCCCAACACCGCCCCTCAAGGCGTCGACGAAGACTTTCAAACGGTCCTCGGGTTTCTGGACCAACTTGTGATCATCGATCCTCAAGCCGAAAAAAGAGGCCATGTCGCGGTCGAGCGCGGTCACCAGCTTGCCAAGCATGGGAAGCGAAGGTGAAACCTTCCCTGATTCAATTTTTGAAATCATGCTTTCATCGCATCCGACAATCGCCGCGAGATCCCGCATTCGCATTCCCTTCAGCAAACGCGCGTGACGCAGTCTGGCGCCAACCTTGAGGGACACGTTTTCATTCGACATGAAGGCGCACCTCGTTCCAGGGAGAGCCCTGGAAAGATGACGGAAAATCATGTGGAACTCAATCCATGCCGTCGGGTGTTTCAAGGATTGATCCGTCATCCCCCCGAGGAAACGTCAAAGGGACCGCATGAAACCCGAGACCCTGCTTCTTCCCGCCAGCGATTGGGTTCCCAACAACCCGGTCCTGCCCGTGCTGCTCTATCGCGGTGTCGTCACCGGCAAGGACGCCGATGGAACGGCGTCCGAGTTCGAGGCGCTGTTCGACCGCCATGGCTGGCCGGCTCAATGGCGGAATGGCGTCTTCCCGTACCACCACTATCATCCGGCCTCGCACGAGGTGCTGGGCTTCGCCGCCGGATCGGCGCGGCTCATGCTTGGCGGTCCCGGTGGCCCCGAGGTCGAGGTCGGCACCGGTGACGTCGCGGTGCTTCCCGCCGGCACCGGCCACCGCCGTCTGTCCGCCGCGCCGGATTTCATGGTCGTCGGAGCCTACCCGCCCGGCCAGACCGGCGACATCCGCCGCGAGGCCCCGACCGCCGAGATGGCGGCCCGGTTGCCCCACATCGAGTTCCCCGACACGGACCCCGTCGCAGGCGCCGGCGGCCCCCTGCCGAAGCTTTGGAAGCGCACTACCGAGAATTGAAAATTCATTATGCGTAGGTCGGGTAGAGCGAAGCGGCACCCGACACCAACTCGCCTGCTTTGTCGGGTGCCGCTCCGCTCTACCCGACCTACGATTGTAAATGGTTGGTCACACCGGCGGCAGGCCCTCCAGCAGCTTGTCCGCCGTGATCGGGAAGTCGCGCACCCGCACGCCACAGGCGTCGTGGATCGCGTTCGCGACCACGGCCGCCGCACCCGATATGCCCGCCTCGCCAAGGCCCTTGGCACCGACCGGATTGGCGTGACGGTCGATCTCCTCGACGAAATACGCTTCGATCTGGGGCACGTCGGCGTTGGTCGGCACGTGATACTCCGCGAGGTCGCGGTTCACATAGGCTCCCGTCCGGGTATCGACCACCGCGTGCTCGTGCAGGGCATAGCCGATGCCCCAGATCATCCCGCCGATCGCTTGGCTGCGCGCCGTCTTGTGGTTCAGCACGCGGCCGCAGTCGAACACCGCCAGCATGCGCCGCACCCGGATCTCGCCGGTCACCGCGTTGACCCCGATCTCGGCGAAATGGGCGCCGTGGGTCGACTGGCTGAACGCCTGACCGGTACTTCCAGGCTGGATCGTTCCCATGCCCTCGATCGGCGACCCGCCCACCAACTCGGCCAGCGACACCCGCCGATTGCCGGAGATGGCGTGTCCATCCTTCAGCGTCATGTCGGCCGGATCGGCACCCATGCGCCGCGCCAGTTCCACCACGACATCCTCGCAGGCCAAGGCGACCGACGACGCGCTCGACGCCGCCCCGAACGAACCGCCCGACCCGGCGCCGGTCGGAAAATCGCTGTCGCCGAGATGGACATCGACGCTCCCGATCGGCAGCCCCAGCGACTCCCCCGCGACCTGGGCCAGGATGGTGTAGGTGCCCGTCCCCAGATCGGTCATGTCGGTCTCGATCAACGCGCGGCCATCCGCCCCAAGCCTTACCCGAGCCGCCGATTTCGCGAGGAAGTTGACCCGCGACGCGGTCGCCATGCCGTGCCCGATCAGCCAGTCACCCTCGCGCCGCTTCCGGCGATCGGCCCATCCGAAGCGCCGGGCGCCCTCGTCGTAGCACTCGATCAGCCGCCGCGACGAGAACGGGCTCCCGGTGGAGGGATCGACCTCCGGCTCGTTCGCCTTGCGGAACGCGATCGGGTCGAGGCCGAGCTTGGCGGCCATCTCGTCCATCGCGCATTCCATCCCGATCATGCCGACCGCCTCGCCGGGTGCGCGCACCGGACCGCGCGCGGTCAGGTTGACTTGCGCCGTCCGCGTCGTGAAGCTCCGGTTGGCCCCGGCGTAGAGTGCCACCGCTCCCAGCGCCACCGGCTCGAAGAATTGCGACGCGCCGGCCTTCTGCCCGACCAGACTGTCCTGACCCACGGCCGACAGTTTCCCCGCGCGGTCGGCGCCCAAGCGGACGCGCTGGATGGTATCGCTCCTGCCATAGGTGACATGGAAGATCTGCTGGCGGCTGAGTGGAACCTTGACCGTGCGCCCCGTCCGTTTCGCCGCGACCGCGGCGAGGATGATGTCGGCCGACATGGTCTTGCCGCCGAAGCCGCCGCCGATATAGGGCGTCAACACGCGGATGTTCTCGGCCACGATGCCCAGCGTCGCGGCGATCACCGGAATGGCGCCGCCGACGATCTGGACCGGTGCCCGGATCGTGAGCCGGTCGCCCTCCCACGACGCGATCGTGCCATGGGGCTCCATGGCGGCGTGGACCTGGGGTGGTGTCGTGTAGGTCACGTCAAGCGTCACCTCCGCCTCGCCCATCGCCTTGTCGATGTCGCCGATGACCGTGTCCGGCAGCAGGGCTCCCTCAGGCGGTGATTCCGCGTCGGCCTCGCCGTCGCGGATGTCGAACCGGCCGGGTTCCGCCACGCAGGTCACGACCACGGCCATCGCCGCGGCGCGCGCCGCCTCGAAACAGTCGGCGATCGCCACGCCGACGATCTCGCCATAGCTCTCGACCTTGCCGTCGTACCCGTGGGCGCTCTTCTGGCCGAAAACCGGCGTCTCGCGGGGGATAGACGCCTCGCCCGCGATGATGTCGATCACGCCCGGCATGCGGCGCGCCGCCTCCGTGTCGATCGCGGTGACGCGGCCCTTGCCGATCGGCGCCGTGATCGCGACGCCGTAAGCGAGGTTGTCGATCCGGTGCTCGAGCCCGTAGGTCGCCGTGCCCGTCACCTTGGCGAGCCCGTCGATCCGGCTGATCGGCTGGCCGAGCACGCCCTGGACACCGCGGTCCAGCGCCATGCCGGCATGCTTCTCGTTCATCTGGTATTCAGACATGCGCGATCCTCTGGTGTCGCGTTATTCCGGCGCCGGTCACAGCGACGTTCCGGTCAGGTGGCGCAGGCAGGAAATCAGCGTCCTGCGCGCCAGCGGGATCTTGAAGTCGTTCGAGCCGTGGCCCTTGGCGGGGGCCAGCAGCGCATCCGCCGCCGCCTCGAAGGCGGGGCTCCCGGGTGCCTGCCCGATCAGCGCCCGCTCGACCGCGGGGTCGCGCCATGGCATCACGCCAAGCCCACCGAACGCCAACGTGGCGCTGGCGATCCTGCCGTCCTCGACGGACACGGCGCCGGCGACGGAAACCAGCGCGAAGGCGTAGGACGCCCGGTCCCGGACCTTGCGGTAGATCTGCCTGCCGGCGGGTGGGGGAGGTAGTTCGATATGGGTGATCAACTCGCCGGGCTGGAGCACCGTCTCGATATGGGGCGTGTCCCCCGGCGGAAGGTGGAACTCGGCGATCGGGATGCGACGTTGTCCACCTTCGGCTCGCAAGGTCACCAGGGTGGCGTCGAGCGCCCGCATGGCCACGGCCATGTCGCTGGGGTGGCTGGCGATGCAATGGTCGCTGGTGCCCAGCACGGCCATGATCCGGTTGAACCCGCCGATCGCGGCGCAGCCGGTCCCCGGTGCCCGCTTGTTGCACGGCGCCGCCGTGTCGTAGAAGTAGTTGCAGCGCGTCCGCTGCAGCAGGTTGCCGCCCGTCGTCGCCTTGTTGCGCAGCTGGCCCGAAGCACCGGCCAGAAGGGCGCGGCTCAGCATCTCGTATTTGGCGATCACGCGCTTGTCGGCGGCCAGATCGCTGTTCGGCACCAGCGCGCCGATCGTCAGCCCGCCGTCCTCGCGCTCCTCGATGTCCGCCAGCGGCAGGCGGCTGATGTCGACCAGCCGCGTGGGCGTCTCGATCTGGAGTTTCATCAGGTCGAGCAGGTTGGTGCCGCCCGCGATGAAGCGGGTTCCAGTCTGGGCGAAGCCGGCCACCGCCGCTTCCGGGGTGTCCGCCCTGGCGTAGTCGAAGGTCCTCATGGCTTGGCTCCGGCGACATCGCCAATGGCGTCGACGATGCCGGGGTAGGCGGAACAACGGCACAGATTGCCGCTCATCCGCTCGGAAATTTCGGCCTCGTCCAACTCCACCGCGCCAAGATCGGCCGTTACGTGGCTCGGCCACCCTTTCGCGACCTCATCCAGCATGCCGACCGCCGAGCAGATCTGGCCGGGAGTGCAGTAGCCGCACTGGTACCCGTCGTGCCGCACGAAGGCCTGCTGCATCGGGTGCGGGTTTTCGGGTGTCCCGATCCCCTCGATCGTCGTGATGTCGTCGTCTTGGTGCATCACGGCCAATGTCAGGCAGGAATTGATCCGCCGCCCATTGACCAGGATGGTGCAGGCTCCGCATTGCCCGTGATCGCAGCCTTTCTTGCTGCCCGTCAGGTCGAGATGCTCGCGCAGCAGGTCGAGCAGCGATGTTCGGATATCCGGGTCGAGTTCGTACGAACGACCGTTGATCGTGAAACGCATGGGAGTTCACCTTGTTGGTGGATACCATGGAAACACGTGGCGTCGTCGAAAAGGTCCATGGTGACGCCGCCCGAAGCTGGCTGCGAAGGTCCGGCCAGAATGGTATGTCTATTCAGCCCGTCTCGGTCGCGGGTGGCGGACGGGGCCCATCGATCACGGGGGAAAAGCTTTGATACCGGACGAAACCATCGTCTTCATCGTCGATGACGATCCGTCGATGCGCCGGTCCTTGGAGACGTTGCTGCGTTCCGTCGGCCTAAAGCCGATGTCGTTCCCCTCGACCGAGGATTTCCTGCGGGCCGGCCATACCGAATCGCCGGGCTGCCTCGTTCTCGATATCCGCCTGCCGGGGTCGAGCGGGCTCCAGTTCCAGCGCGAGATGGTGGCGGCGGGGATACAGCTTCCCGTCATCTTCATCACCGGCCACGGCGACATCCCCATGTCGGTGGCCGCGATGAAGGCGGGAGCGATCGAGTTCCTGCCCAAGCCCTTCCGCGATCAGGATTTCCTGGACGCGGTCCACAAGGGGATCGAGCGCGATCGGCTCCGCCGCGAGCGCGGCGCCTTGGTTGGCGAACTCCGCGAGCGCTTCGAGCGGTTGACCCCACGCGAGCGGGAGATCATGGCGCTGGTCGCCTCCGGCCTGATGAACAAGCAGATCGCCGCCGAACTCGGCCTCAGCGAGATCACGGTCAAGATCCACCGCGGCCGGATGATGCTCAAGATGGAGGCCAAGTCGCTGCCCGATTTGGTCAGGATCGCCGACCGCCTCGCGCTGACCGACGCGACGGCGGCGGCCCTCCCGTCTTCCCCTGCTGGCGCTACCCGGCAGTGACGCCGCCGGTGACGTCACCGATCGCGTTGCGCGGAACCCGCCCCTCGATCGGATGGGCCGGATCGGTGAAGCCGTGGGTCGAGGTGTGCCCCGGCGCCACCAGCCGATCGACCAGCGCCTCGTCCTCGGCGGTGAACCGATAGTCCAGCGCCGCCTGATAGCCATCCCAATGCGCCTCGGTGCGCGGGCCGGCGATGGCGGAGGCGACCAGCTTGTTGTTCAGCACCCAGGCCAGCGCGAAATTGGCGGCCGTCGTGCCACGCGCCTCGGCGTGCGCCGCCAGTTCGCGCGCGATCCGGATCGATTCCGGCCGCCATTCCGTCTCAAGGATGCGCTTGTCCGACCGGCCGGCGCGGCTTTCCGGATCGGGTGCCGCGTCCGGCGCGTATTTCGCGGTCAGGACCCCGCGCGCCAGGGGGCTGTACGAGACGACGCCCAGCCCAAAATGGCCCGCCGCTGGCAATTGCTCGCTCTCGGCGGTCCGATTGACGATGTTGTAAAGCGGCTGGCTGGCGACAGGCCGATCGATGCCCACCAGGTCCGCGATCCGCGAGATGTCGGCGATCCGCCAGCCGCGGAAGTTGGACACGCCGAAATAGCGCAGCTTGCCTTGCCGGATCAGGTCGGCCAGCGCCCGCACCGTTTCCTCCAGGGGTGAATCGAAGACGGCGCGGTGCAGGTACATCAGGTCGATGTGGTCTGTGCCCAGTCGCCTCAGGCTGGAGTCCACGGCCTGATTGATCCACTTCCGCGACAGCCCGCCCTGGTTGACGCCGTCGCCCATCGGGTTGGCGAGCTTGGTGGCGACGAACCACCAGTCGCGTTCCGCCGCGATGGCGCGGCCGACGATCTCCTCCGACCGGCCCTTGTTGTAGACGTCGGCGGTGTCGATGTGGTTGATCCCGCGGTCACGCGCCTTGTCGATGATCCGGCGCGAGGTCGCCTCGTCGGTTGGTCCGCCGAACATCATGGTGCCCAGCGTGATCGGGGAGACCTTGACGCCGCTCTTGCCCAAATACCGGTAGTCCATCACTCGCCCTCCCAGGCGTTGTCGTTCACGACGTTGGATCGACCCTAGCCGAGGAAGCGGCCGCCGTCGCGGAAATCCCGCCCGCGCTAGCGCGCCCGGGCCAGGACGCGCCGCATCGCCAGGGCCACCGGCCGCTCGATCATCCTGCCATCCAACAACGCGACGCCGGCCGACGCGGCGTTGGCCTCATCCAGCGCCGCGATGACGCGGCGGGCCTGGGAGACCTCCTCATCGGTCGGGGAGAACGCGGCGTTGATGACGGGCACCTGGGTCGGGTGGATCGCCATCTTGGCCGAGAAGCCAAGCCCCTGGACCCGTCTGGCCTCCCCGGCACAGCCGTCCGGATCGCCGACATCGACGAATGGCATGTCGATCGCGGGAACGCCCGCCAGGGCCGAGGCGTGGACGACCCGCGCGCGGCTGCGGAACAGGGCGTCCCACGTCACCGACGAGCCGAGTTCCGCCGCCAGATCCAGGCCGCCGAACATGATGGCCGCGATCCGTGGAGAGGCGGCCGCGATGGCGGTGGCGTTCTCGATGCCGCGCAGGGTCTCGATCTGGGCCACGATCCCCAGCCCGACACCGGCCGAAGTCAGCAATTGGTCGATCCACTGCACCTCCTCGGCGGAATCGATCTTCGGGACCGCGATGAAGCCCCCTCCGGGCCGCACCTCGAGGATCGCCAGCACGTCGCGGAGCCCGCTCTCGGTGCGCACGCTGTTGATCCGGACGACGCTCTGGCATCCCGCGGCCGCCGGGGCGGTGAGGAAGCGCACCGCCTCCTCGCGCGCTCCGTCCTTGGCATCGGGAGGCACGGCGTCCTCCAGATCGACGCAGACCGCGTCGGCGCCGCTCGCCGCCGCCTTGGCGAAGCGGTCGGGCCGCGTCGCCGGTACGAACAGCAGACTGCGCCAACCGGCCTTGGTGTGATCGGCTTCCGTCAGCATGGCCATTCCTCCGATCAACGCAGCGTGTTCGTCAGCCGGCCGATGCCGTCGATCTCGATCGTCACCCGGTCGCCGCGCTTCAAGTAACGCGGCGGGTTGAAGCCGATGCCGACTCCCGCCGGCGTGCCGGTGGCGATCACGTCGCCGGGCCGCAGCGTGATGCCGGCGGAGATGGTCTCGATCAGGGTCGGGATGTCGAAGATCAGGTCGCTGGTGTTGGCGTCCTGGCGCAGCTCGTCGTTCACCCAGCAGCGCACCCCCAGCGAAGCGGCGTCCACCTCGTCCGCCGTGACGATCCAGGGACCCATCGGGCAGAAGGTGTCGAACGACTTGCCGAGGAACCACTGCTTGTGCCGCCCCTGAACGTCGCGGGCCGTCACGTCGTTGATGATGGTGTAGCCCCAGACATGGTCGAGCGCCCGCTCCTTCGTGATGCCGCGGCCGCCCTCGCCGATGATGATGGCCAATTCGGCCTCGTAGTCGATGCTGTCGCTGACGCCCTCCGGATACCGGATGTCGTCACCGTCGGCGATCACCGATTCCGGCACCTTGGTGAAGATGATCGGCACCTCCGGGATCGCGTCGGACTTGTCCTTGGAACTGCTGTCGAACCCGCTCCGGCTGAACTCGTGCGCGTGGTCGAAGTAGTTCTTGCCGACGCACATGATGTTGCGGGCGGGGCGCGGGATCGGCGCCTCGATCCGCGCGGAGGAGAGATCGATGGCGTCGCCGGTTGGGCGGATGCGGGCCTTCAGGTCGCCATAGCGCTCGATCAGGTCGACCATGCCGGCGACGCGCTCTCCCAGGATCGCGTCGACCGGCCACGCCGTGCCGGCGACCGGATCGACCAGCGCGACCTTTCCCTGGCCATCCCTCGCGCCCATGTCCCCAAGTGTGGCGAACTTCATCGGTGTCTCCTGATCCAATAGTGAGCCATTACCAAAACCATTATTGCCAAATGGCGCTGGTTACGCAATGATGGATCAAGATTCACCGCCGCGCCGAAAACCGCCTCGTCTGGAATACCCGCTGAAAACGCTCATGTTCGCCGCTCTCGACGGTATTGCCGCCTTTGGCGCCGACGGCTAGAAATGGGCTCTGTTTGGTTCACCATCGCGGACCTCTGGAGCTGCCCATGGATACACGGAACATTCGAAGTCACGCAGCGACGGGAGCCAGCGCCCTGGTCCAGATGATCGAGGACAACATCGCGGACGGGTCTTGGACGGCGGGATATCGGCTGCCGCCCGAACGCGATCTGGAAAAGCAGTTCGGCGTCTCGCGCAACACCCTGCGCAAGAGCCTCAAGCTGCTCCAGGACCAGGGCCGGATCGTCCGGCACGTCGGCCGGGGCTCGTTCGTCGCGACCCCGGGACAGGCGACAGGTCCTGGCCCAGATCCGGAAGCCGCCGACAGCCTCGTCCGCCGCATCCACGGCGCCAGCCCGGCGGAGATCATGGAGGTCCGGCTGGTGATCGAACCCGCCGCGGTCGAACTGGCGGCGCTCCGCGCCAACGCCGCGGACGTCCGGCGGTTCCGGGAATGCGTCGCCAAGTCCGAGGCCGCCGAGGATGTCGGCACCTTCGAGCTGTGGGATGGGCAACTCCATGTCGCCATCGTCTCGGCGTCCAAGAACAGCCTGCTGATCGACCTGTACTCGACCATGAACGAGACCCGCAACCAGCCGGAGTGGCTGAGGCTCAAGCATCGCTCCCTGACGCCGGAGCGGCGCCAGGTCTACCAGGACCAGCACAGGCGCATCGTGGAGGCGCTGGCCGATCGGGACGCCGACACCGCGCGGTCAGAACTGCGCGACCACCTGCTTCTGGTCCGCTCCAACCTGCTGGGTTCGGCGGTCTCCTGATGGGCGGTTGGCCTGGGATTGGCGCCGTGACGGCCAGGGCGCCATCCGGGACGCCCCCGCGATGAGCGCCGGGGCGGTCGTGATCATCGCGGTGATCGTGCTGGCGACCTCCTTCCTGTCCGGCATCTTCGGCATGGCCGGCGGCATGATCTACATGGGAGCGCTGCTGCTCCTACTGCCCGTCCCGGCGGCCATGGTGCTGCACGGCGTCACGCAGACGGCCTCCAATGGCTGGCGGGCCTACCTGTGGCGCGGCTACGTGGTGTGGCGGATCCTGCTGCGCTACCTGATCGGATCGGCGCTCGCCTTCGGCGCGTTCACCCTAGTGCGCTTCGTGCCGGATCCGGCGCTCGTGCTTTTGGTGCTGGGATTGACGCCCTTCCTCGCCTGGATGGTGCCCGAGCGTCTGGCGCCCCGCGCCGACCGCTTCGGCGGCGCCGAACTGTGCGGTTTCATCGGAACGGCCTTCCAACTGTTGTCCGGCGTGTCCGGTCCACTGCTCGACGTCTTCTTCGTGCGCTGCCCGCTCGACCGCCGGGCGGTGGTCGCGACCAAGGCCGCCTGCCAAGTCGCGACCCACCTGCTGAAGCTGGTCTATTTCGGCCGGATCATCGGTGACGGCGGCGCCGAACTTGGCTGGCCGGTGCTGGTGATCTCCGTCGTCCTGGCGATGGCGGGAACCAGCCTCAGCCGGGCGACCCTGGAACGGCTGACCGACGTTCAGTTCCGCGACTGGACCCAACGTATCGTGCTGGGCGTCGGCCTCGTCTACCTCCTGCAAGGCATCGTGGCCTACGCGGGAGACTGAACCAAGACGTCAAACAACCAAAAACAGCATCGGGAGGGACGGAGAATGCAGCGCCGCAACCTTGGAAGCGCCGGCTTGGTCGTTTCCACCATCGGCCTCGGCTGTTCGGGCATGACCGGCGACTACGGTATCCCCGACGACGTGGAATCCACCGCCACAATCCACCGCGCCATCGAGCTTGGCGTCACCTTCCTCGACACCTCCGACGCCTACG
This sequence comes from Skermanella stibiiresistens SB22, assembly GCF_000576635.1. Taxonomy (GTDB): domain Bacteria; phylum Pseudomonadota; class Alphaproteobacteria; order Azospirillales; family Azospirillaceae; genus Skermanella; species Skermanella stibiiresistens. The sequence continues at coordinate 121,122 of NZ_AVFL01000003.1, read as the reverse complement.
CCGATGGCCGCAACGAACAGCTGATCGCTGGCGCGATCAAGGGCCAGCGCGACGGTCTGGTGCTGGCGACCAAGTTCGGCAACATCCGGGGACCCAACGGCGAGCGGGGCAGGGTCAACGGCAAGCCCGAGCATGTCCTCAAGGCCTGCGACGCCAGCCTCGCGCGGCTGGGGACGGATGTCATCGACCTCCTGTACCAGCACCGCGTCGATCCCGACGTTCCGATCGCCGAGACGGTGGGCGCCATGGCGCGGCTGGTCGAGGCGGGCAAGGTCCGCTTCATCGGGCTGTGCGAGGCCGGTCCGGATACCATCCGCCGCGCCCACGCCACCCATCCGCTCTCGGCGGTCCAGATGGAATATTCCCTGTGGAGCCGGGACGCCGAGGACAGGATCCTGCCGGTTCTCCGCGAGCTTGGCATCGGCCTGGTCCCTTACAGCCCGCTCGGCCGCGGCTTCCTGACCGGGATGTTCCGAAAGCGCGACGACCTGATCGCCAGCGACCGCCGCCACGCGCATCCGCGTTTCCAGGAAGGCAACTTCGAACGCAACCTCGACCTGCTGGACACGCTGGACCAGATGGCGCACCGGCTCGGCCGGACGCCAGCGCAGGTGGCGCTCGCCTGGGTGCTCTCCCGAGGAGCCGACATCGTGCCCATCCCCGGAACCAAGCGCCGCTCCTGGTTGGAGCAGAACGTGGCGGCGACGGCGATCCGTCTCGCCAAATCCGATCTCGACGCCTTGGACACCGCGTTCCCACCCGGCGCCGCCTCCGGCCCCCGCTATCCCGAAGGCCAGCTCCGCAAGCTCGGCATCTGACCCGAGGCTCGGCCGGCGGTCCAACCAATCTGAAATTGGTTTCCGCTGCGCAGCAATCAACATGCTTGAGGAAACATGGGCTTGACAACGGTGGGCAGCTGCCGCCCAATGTGAACCTATAGAAAATTGGTTAGAAATTGGCGTACCCAAGGGGAGGAGAAATCACCATGGGCCAAGGCAACCAGAACACTCCCACCGGCACCGAACATTGGACCAATAAGGGCGACGCGCGGCTGTTCCTATGGGAAAAGCCAGCGGTCGGCGGAACGCCGAAGCGCGGGACGATCCTTTTCGTCCATGGCTCATCAATGGCGTCGACACCGACCTTCGACCTCCAGGTGCCGGGCCGCGATGACAGCTCGGTGATGGACGTGTTCAGCCGGCGCGGGTTCGACACCTGGTGCGTCGACATGGAGGGCTATGGCCGCTCCGAGAAGTCGCGAAACGTCACGGCCAACATATCGGACGGCGCCGACGATCTGGCGGCCGCCTCCGCCTATATCCAGGAGACCCGCGGCGCCGGTCCCCTGCTGGTCTACGGCATATCGTCCGGAGCCCTGCGGGCCGCCCTGTTCGCGGAACGGCATCCGGAGAGGGTCGCCCGCCTGGCTCTCGACGCCATGGTCTGGACGGGGGAGGGAAGCCCGACGCTGGCCGACCGCCGGAAGAAGCTGCCCCAGTTCAAGGAGATGAGGCGCCGGCCGATCGACCGCGCCTTCGTCCACTCGATCTTCAGCCGCGACCATCCCGGCACCGCCGACGAGAAGACCGTCGACGCCTTCGCCGACGCGATCCTGGCGCTCGATGACTCGATGCCGAACGGCACCTACATCGACATGTGCGAGAACCTGCCGCTGGTGAACCCGGAGCGCATCACGATGCCGACCATCGTCATGCGCGGCGAGTACGACGGCATCGCCGGGATGGACGACCTGCTCAAGTTCTTCGCGGCCCTGCCAAATTCGGACAAGCATTTCGCGGTGATGCCGGGCATCGCCCACGCCAGCTTCCAGCAGAAGAACCACGCGCTGGTCCACCACATCCTGATCTCGTTCTTCGAGCAGCCGGAACCCGTCTATCTCGGCTGACCAGCCATAGGCTGGACAGCCCAAGGCTGACCCCGTGCGAACCCCGCGGCGAAAGACCGGCGGGTGAACCAACAAAAAATGGGAGGGACCTCAATGACCTATTCGCCGACACAGTCGCCGCTCGTCACCCGCCGCGCGTTCTGCGGCGGTCTGGCCGCCGCCGGGATGATGGCCGCCCTGCCGGTCTCGCGAGCCTTCGCGCAGGGGACATATCCGGAGCGGAACTTCCGCGTGATCATCCCGACGGGGCAGGGCGGCGGGGCGGAACGGCTGGCCCGCGCCTTCGACGACGCTTGGTCCAAGCTGCTCAAGCGCCAGTTCGAATACACCTTCCATCCCGGCGCCGCCGGTCAGATCGGCTACGAGCTGTTCGTCAAGCAGCGCGAGGCGGACGGGCACAACCTGCTGTTCGGCAACATGGGCCCTGAGATGATCATGTACGCCGTCCAGAAGCCCAACTACCGCTTCCCCGAGGACTTCATCTATTTCGGCCGGACCGATATCGACGACAGCTGCGTCTTCGTCCGCAACGACAGCCCCTACAAGGACATCAAGTCGGTCGTCGAGGCGGCCAAGAAGAAGCCCCTCAACGTCGCGGTCAGCCGCATCCCGCATCCGGCGTCGATCGGGATGCTGGCGCTGGGCGAGGCCACCGGCTCCAGCTACAACCTGATCCCCTATGGCGGCGGCAACCCCACCTATGTCGCCGTGATGAACGGCGAGGCCGATATCGGAGCCCTGCCCATCACCGGCGTGCTCTCCCTGACCAGCCAGTTCAAGGTGCTGGGCGTCTTCAACAAGGAGAACATCTTCGCGGGCATCACCGAGAACGCGCCCACCATCAATTCCGCCTTCGGCTCGTCGATCCCCGACCTCTATTCCTCGCGCGCCTGGGCCATCCACGCCAAATGGGCCGACGCCCATCCCGAGAACTTCGCCCTGCTGCAAAGCACGGCGGAGCAGGCCCACGCCTCGGCCGAGTTCCGCGACGGCTTCGTCAAGACGGGCGCACCGGTCGAATCCCTCAAGTTCGGCGATCGTCAGGTTTGCACCGACTACGCCAACGCCATGGTCGAACTGGCCAAGCGCTACGAACCGGTGCTCAGCGCGCAACGGTAATTCGATGAGATAGGGAGCGACACCATGAGCGAAGACGCATCCCGGGCGTTGCGAGAACGCCGGAACGCGCGGTTGGGCGCCGACCTGATCATCCCGGTCCTGGCGACCGGCTTCACCCTCTATTACCTGATCACCTCATCCAATCTGGTCTGGGAAGCCAGGGCCAATGGGACCGTCGTCGGCGTCACCCTCCTGACCCTGATCGCGATCCAGGTCGCCCGCGTCGTCATCCAACTCCGCAGGAGCACGGGCAGTCTGGGATTCGGCGATCTCGGCCGATGGACACCGGCGCAGGCCCAGCGCCTCATGCTGATCGCCACCCTGATCGTGTTCGTCATCACCATACCCTGGCTCGGGACGACGCTGGGACTGTTCGCGGTGATGTTGGCCGCCATGTGGATCCTCGGGGTGCGGGCGCCATCGACGCTGCTTGGCGTGGCGCTCGGGGTTTCCACCACGGTCTATCTCCTCTTCATCGTGACGCTGGGAGCGCGTTTTCCGGCCGGGCCGATCGAGAACGGCTTGGCTCCGCTGTTCGGCGGGGGGCTCTGACCATGGGTTGGGATAGCGCCCTCTTCCTATCGCTCTTCACCGACAGCCTGATGCTGATCTGGATCGTGGTGCCCGCCGTGCTGCTCGGCATCGTGGTCGGCGCCATTCCCGGCTTCAGCGCCCAGAACACGCTGATCATCCTGCTGCCGCTGACGCTCACGATGGACATCAACGTGGCGCTGGCCTTCATGGTGTCGCTCTACTGCGCCACCCATCTCGGCGGCGGCATCCCCGCGATCCTGGTCAACATGCCGGGCACGGGGGGCGCCGCGGCGACCACGCTGGACGGCTACCAGATGACGCTGAAGGGCAAGGCCCAGCAGGCGCTCGTCCTGTGTTTCGTGGCGAGCACCGTCGGCGGCCTGGTCACCAGCCTCGCGACCGTCGCCCTGCTGCCGTACCTCGCCCAACTCGGCCTCTATCTGCGCAGCGTCGAGATGGTCGCGGTGATGGTCTTCGGCCTCGTGCTGATCGCGGCGATCGCCGCCGACGATCCGCTCAAGGGCATCATCGCGGGGTTCTTCGGCCTGATGATCGGAGCGATCGGCACCGACCACATCTACGGCACGCCGCGGGCCGCCTTCGGCTTCCTGGAACTGTACGACGGCGTGCCGCTGGTGCCGGCCCTGATTGGCTTGTTCGCGATCTCCGAGGCCTTCAGCATGATGGAGCGCTCCACCGTCGTGCCGCGCTCGTCGGTCGTCGACACCAAGGCGCAGTGGGCCGACACCCTCGATGGCCTGCGGCTCAGCCTCAAATACTGGTGGCTGACGATCTGGACCAGCTTCGTTGGTCTGGTGATCGGCGTGGTGCCCGGCGCCGGCGCCAGCATCGCGTCGTTCGTGGCCTACCAGCAGGCGCGGATGTTCTCCAAGACACCCGACGAATTCGGCAAGGGCTTCGCCCCCGGCGTGGTGGCTCCGGAATCGGCCAACAACGGTGTCACCTCGGGCACGCTGGTGCCGCTGATGGCGATCGGCGTGCCGGGCGGCAGCACCGCCGCCGTCATGATGGTCGTGCTGCAATACCACGGCATCGTCCTCGGCCCCCGGCTGTTCATCGAATCACCCAACATCGCGTACGGCATCTTCTTCTCGATGACGCTGTCCTACATCGTCATGATCTTCACCATCCTGCCGCTCGCCCGCTACATGAGCCAGGTGGTGCTGATCCCGACCAGGATCCTGGTACCGCTGATCCTGTCGCTGACCATCGTCGGCGCCTTCGCCAACCGCGAATACGTCTTCGACATGGGACTGGCGCTGGTGTTCGGCGTGATCGGCTACATCGCCCGCAAGACCAACTACCACGTCACCGCGATCCTGATCGGCATCATCCTGGGGCCGCTGTTCGAGCAGTACCTGCTGCGCTCGCTGCGGATCGGGCAGGGCGACCTGACCATCCTGTTCTCATCGACCACCGCGAACGTGCTGTGGGGCTTCGTCGTGCTCTCGGTGGTGCTGCCTTGGCTGCGGGGCAAGCAGCAGGAGCGCCAGCAAAGGAACCTCCAGGACCGGGCGCCCGCCGCACTGACCGGAGACCAAGCCTGATGTCGACCATGCCCCCATCGAAGGACTTGTCCAAGAACCTCCGTCTGGTGGGTCACCTCGACCTGCCCGGCGGAGGGCAGGTCACCGTCTCCGGCGGCCATGCCTATGTCGGCCACATGAAGCCGCCGCACGGGACCACCATCATCGATGTCCGCGACCCGGCCCGCCCGCGCGTCACCGCGTCGATCGAGCTGCCGACCGAGGATTCCCACACCCACAAGGTTCGGGTGGTCGGCGACCTGATGATCACCAATGTCGAGCAGAACGACCGCCACGCGCTCCGCCGGGGAGCGCGGCTGGCGGAGGCCACGGCCGCCCTGACCGCCAGCCTTGGGCGTCCTCCCACCGACGCCGAGGTGGCGGCGGACCTCAAGGTTCCGGAAAGCCTGCTGCCGCGCCTGCGCCACGTGCTCGAGCACGGCTATGGGGACGGCGGCTTCAAGGTCCACGACGTCTCGGACAAGTCCCGGCCGGTCGAGATCGCCTATGTCAGGACGCACGGCGTCGGCGTCCACCGCTTCGACATGGACGACCGTCACGCCTACATCTCGACCGAGATGGACGGCTATGTCGGCAACATCCTGGTCGTCTACGATATCGCCGATCCGGCCCAGCCCACCGAGGTCTCCCGCTGGTGGATGCCCGGACAGCACGTCGCCGGCGGCGAGACGCCCTTCTGGTCCGGCCAGCGCAACCGCCTACACCACGCGCTCCGCTTCGGCGACGAGTTATGGGCATCGGTCTGGTACGCCGGCTTGCGGGTGATCGACATCTCCGACGTCACCAAGCCGCGGACGATCGGCGCCTACGACTACCATCCGCCGTTTCCCGAACCGACCCACACCATCGCTCCCGTGCCCGTCAAGTGGAAGGGGCGCCAGATCGCGGTGGCGGTGGACGAGGAACACGACCACACCCCCGGCCAACTCCACGGCGGTCTCTGGTTCTTCGACGTCGAGGATCGGACCGACATCAAGCCGATCGGCATGTTCCACCTGAGCGAGCTGGACTCGCCGTTCTCCCGCATCGGCGCCCGCTTCGGCGCGCACCAGTTCCAGGAGCGGGTCACCGGCGACACGCTCTACTGCACCTGGTTCTCCGGCGGCCTCCGCATGCTCGACATCTCCAACCCCACGGCGCCGACGGAGACCGGCTGGTTCATCCCGGAACCGCCCCCCGGCCAACCCTGCGCCCAGAGCAACGACGTGTTCGTCGACGACCGCGAGTTGATCTACGTGATCGACCGGAACCGGGGGCTCGACATCCTGGAGCGGACGGCCTGACTCACAGCAGGAACGACAGCGCGAAGGTCCAGACGCAAACATAGGCGAGCAGCGCCAGGCTGTACGTCAGCGTCGTCCGCATGATGGCCGACTCGTTGCCCACCTGACCGACGGCGCCGGCGGCGATGGCGATCGACTGCGGCGAGATCAGCTTCGCCATGACGCCGCCGCTGGTGTTGGCCGCCACCAGCAGCGCTTGGCTGATCCCGATCTGCGAGGCCGTAACCGACTGCAGATGGGCGAACAGGGTGTTGCTGTTGACCACGGAGCCGGTGATGAACACGCCAAGCCAGCCGATCACCGGCGAGATCAGCGGGAACAGGCGCCCGGTCTCGGCCAAGCCCAGCCCGATGCTGGAGGAGGCGCCGGAGAAGTTGGCGATATAGGCGACCGCCATGATCAGGCAGATCATGGCCAGCGGCCGCCACAGCTCCGCCACGGTCTGGACCAGTTGCCGCCCGGCGGCGGGAAGGGACAGCCTGCTCGACAGCAGCGTCGTCAGGATGGCCGAGATCAGGATGGCGGTTCCCGGCGCGCCGACCAGCGCCACGCTCCAGATCGCGGGCAAGTCGCGGACGGCCGCAGCGATCGGCGGCGTTTCCTGGACCGCCAAGTGCAGATGGGGGATCGCCAGCCTCAGGACCGTGTCGGCCAGCGGCCCGCCTACGGCGAACAAGCCCTTGAAGGCCGGCAGGCTCCAGACCAGGATGACGCCGGTCAGGATGTAGAAGGGCGACCACGCCGCGATCACCTGTTTCAGCGGCCAGCGCCGGTCCGACATCGGCGGCGCTCCAGCCTCGCGGTAGATGTGCCTGGGTCGCCAGACTTGCATGAAGAGGGCGAGGGCGCCCATCGAGACCAGCGGCGCCCCGATATCCGTCAGCTCCGGTCCAAGCAGGTAAAGCGTCACGGACTGGACGCCGCTGAACAGCCCGCCGATCAGGACCAGGACCGGCCAAGTCTCCCGAACTCCCCGGAAGCCGTCGAGCACCAGGACCAGCAGGGTCGGGACGAACAAGGTGGACAACTGCACGATGGCGATCATCACCAGCGACATGTCGGCCAAGTCCACCCCTCCCTGCTGGGCGCCGACCAGGACCGGGATGCCGATGGCGCCATAGGCGCCGGACGCGGCGTTCGCCAGCAGGCACAGCATGGCCGCCTTCACCGGCCGGAAGCCAAGCTCGACCAGCAGCGCCGCGCAGATCGCGATGGGCACGCCGAAACCGGCGGCACCCTCGAGGAAGCCGCCGAAGCAGAACGCGATCAACACGACTTGGACACGCTGATCCTCGGAGATGGTGGCGATGCTGCCCCGGATGACCTCGAACTTGCCGCTCTTGACCGCCAGCTTGTAGAGCCAGACCGCCATCAGCACGATGTAGCCGATCGGCCAGAGCCCGCTGGCGATGCCGAAGACGGCGGCGCTCAGGATCTTCTCAGCCGGCATGCCGAACAGGAACAGCGACACCGCGGCGGAGATGACCAGCGTCACGACCGCCGCGACCAGTCCTTGGAGCTTCAGGACGGTCAGGGCGATGAGGAAAAACAGGATGGGAACCGCGGCCCCCAGCGCCGACAGGTAGATGTTGCCGAGCGGGGCATAGATTTGTTGCCACATGGCGACGCTTTCCTGATCGACTAGATCAATTTATCGAAAATAAACGAGCGGCCAGATCCCCCATGCTGTTTATCACATAACTTCGTACCCTCGGCGGAGGGCAAAGGTATTCAACCGACATCAGTTGGATCTGCGAAAATCACAGCGTTTCCTTGGTGACGCCACGATGTTTCTTGATCCGTCGCATGGCGGTCCATTTGGGATCGTTCATCATCCTTCGTCACGATGAAGCAAGAACGTTCTAAGTCGATCTAACTATAAAATGACAGCGCAAGCTTATCACCTTCGTGATATCGCCTGAATGAGCAAGCTTTAACAGTATCGAAACCCGGTGACGGTATTAAATTATTCCTAGAGGTTTTAGTAGTTTTACAGTTGGATGCCTGAGATTTCGAGAATGGTAAACGAAAAGAAAACAATACTTGTTCGTTTTGCTGGCTCCCTCACCGTGCCGGAAGCCGCGCATATCCGCTCGTCCCTCTTGGATGCCTTTCGCGATGGGGATTCGGTCGAGGTGGACTGCTCGGGCGCCACCGATGTTGACCTCAGTTTCGTCCAACTACTGCTCGCCGCCCGGCGCACCGCGGTCAAACTCGGTAAGTCCATCACACTTTCGGCTCCCGCGGCCGGCGCGTTGCTCGACACCCTGGCGCGCGGCGGCCTCCTGGGTTCGGGAGCATCCGCCGCCGCGGCGGACCATTCATTCTGGATGACAGGGGCCATTGAACAGCCATGAAAACCATTCTGACGGTCGATGATTCGCCAAGCATCCGGCAAATGGTCAAGCTCACCCTCTCCGCCGCCGGCTACCAGATCGCCGAGGCCGCCAACGGCGCCGAGGGATTGGCGAAGGCCAAATCGACGCCGATCCACATGGTCATCACCGACTTGAACATGCCGGTGATGGACGGGCTCACCTTCATCCGCGAACTGCGGAAACTCCCGACCCACCGCGGCATCCCGATCGTCTTCCTGACCACGGAGTCGGATGGCGACATCAAGCGGCAGGCCAAGGAGGCCGGTGCCACCGCCTGGATCGTCAAGCCGTTCCAGCAGGAGCAGCTCGTCACCGTCGTCCGCAAGGTCGTCGGCCCGTGACCATGACCGACCCGATCGAGATCTTCCGCCAGGAGGCTCAGGAGCTGCTTGAGCAGCTGGAGGCGTCGCTTCTCGATCTCGACGGCGCGTCGGATGGGCGCGATCTGGTCGACACCGTGTTCCGCGCCCTGCACACGATCAAGGGATCGGGCGCGATGATGGGCTACGGCAGCGTCGCCGATTTCACCCACGACTTCGAGACGGCCTTCGACCGGGTCCGCAACGGACTGGTTCCGGTCAGTCCCGACCTGATCGCCGTGTCGCTCGCCGCCAAGGACCACATCCGCGCGCTGATCGAGACGCCCGATCGGGTCGACCCGGCGGAGAGCGAGCGGATACTCGGCGATTTGCGCCACGTGGTCGATGGGACCGACGTGACGGCGACCGCGGCGCCCGACGCTCCGGACGCGGTGACGTGGCGGGTGCGTTTCCGTCTCGCCAAGGACGCGATGGCCACCGGCACGAACCCGCTCCTGCTGCTGGACGAGCTACGTTCGCTGGGGAACGCCACCGTCGCAGCCTTGACCGACACCATCCCCCCGCTGGACGAGATGGAGGCGGACGACTGCCATCTGGGCTGGGACGTCACCCTCGACACCGCCCATCCGAAATCCACGATCAAGGAAGTCTTCATGTTCGTCATCGACGACATGGAGCTCCGGATCGAGCGCGTCGAGGAAACCGCGCGAAGCCCCGAACCTACGGCGCCGGTGGCCTCTCCGGTCATCGCCCCAATCGCCGCCCCCATCGCGAGCCCCGAAGCCGATGAGCCGCGCCCCGAGCGGGACGCCGCCAAACCCGGCATGAGCCTGCGTGTGGCCGCCGAGCGGCTGGACGAGCTGATGGACAGGGTGGGTGAACTCGTCATCGCCCAGGCGCGGCTGACCCAGCTCGCCGCCGTCAGCGCCGATCCCAACGTCAAATCGGTGGCGGAGGAGTTGGAGCGGCTGACCTCCGGCTTGCGCGACACCACCATGGGCATCCGGATGGTGCCGATCGGCTCGCTGTTCGGCCGCTTCCGCCGTCTCGTCCACGACCTGTCGCGCAGCCTCGGCAAGCGGGTCGACCTGATCACGGCGGGGGAGGGAACCGAGCTCGACAAGACCATGATCGAGCGGCTGGCCGAACCCGTCGTCCACCTCATCCGCAACGCGATCGACCATGGCCTTGAAGGACCGGACGAGCGCGCCGACCGGGGCAAGCCCGCGACCGGAACCCTCCGTCTGGTGGCGCGGCACGCCGGGGCCGAGGTCCTGGTCTCGATCATCGACGATGGCCGCGGCCTCGACCGCGACCGGATCCGGGCCAAGGCCGAGGAGCGCGGGTTGCTGGCTCCTGGAACCGAGATCGCCGACGGCGACCTGTTCCAGTTCCTGTTCCATCCCGGCTTCTCGACCGCGCGGGAAATCTCCGCCGTGTCCGGCCGGGGAGTCGGCATGGACGTGGTCAAGCGGACGGTCGAGGGGCTGCACGGCGGCATCGACATCGCGACCACGCCGGGGCGTGGCACGGTGGTGACTCTCCGGCTGCCGCTGACGCTCGCCATCATCGATGGGCTGCTCGTCCGGGTCGGGCAGGGCCGCTACGTCATCCCGCTCTCGGCGGTGGAGGAATGCGTGGCCCTGACGCTGGCCGACGACACCCGGTCCAAGGGGCGCAGCTTCCTCAACATCCGCGACGATCTCGTTCCCTTCATGAGGCTGCGCGACCTGTTCATGACCAACCTGGCGCCCGACCCGCATCAGCGGGTGGTGATCGTCGCGTCGGGGGACTTCCGCGTCGGGCTGGTGGTCGATCAGATCATCGGCAGCCACCAGACGGTGATCAAGTCGCTGTCCCGGCTGCACGCCGATGTCGAGACCTTCTCGGGCGCCACCATCCTGGGAGACGGCACGCTCGCTCTGATCCTGGACGTGGCGCAGCTGGTCGAACTGGGCCGCGCCCGGGAAGAACGGCAAGGCGCCCGCCGGCTGGAGGTCGCGTAGCGTCATGGCCGAACCGCTTTTCCTCCCCACCACCTCCCCTGGTGGGACACCCACCGCCCTCGAGGTGCTGACGCTCAGCCTGGATGGCGAGGTGTTCGCGATCGAGGCGGGTGTCGTCCGGGAAATCCTCGATCCGGTCCCGGTCACCGAGGTGCCCGGCGCCCGGTCCTTCGTGCGCGGCATGATCAATGTCCGCGGCAAGGTCGTGCCGCTGGCCGACCTCCGCTCCCGTTTCGGGATGGAGCCGACGCCTCGGACGATCGACACCCGCATCGTCGTGATCGAAATCCCGCTGGATGGCGAGCCGATCATCGTCGGCATCCTCGCCGACAAGGTCTTCGAGGTCACGGCGATCCCAGCGGCATCGATCGAACCGGCCCCCAGGATCGGGATGCGCTGGCAGCCGGAATTCGTCCGCTGCATCGGCAAGCGATCCGACGACTTCGTCATCATCCCCGATCTGGAGCGGATCTTCGCCTGAAGCCGCCCGGACCAATCCTTCCGTGACCACCGCAACCACCCGCCAACCGCCGCCCCCCGCGCCGTCGGCTATTCGCATGGAGCAGACTATGAGATTTTCCATCAAGCTCAAGCTGGGGATCGCTTTCGGCGCCGTCATCGGCCTGTCGATGATTTCCGGCGGGCTCGCCTATTCCAAGCTGTCCGCCCTCAACGACACGGTCGAGCACGTCATCAACATCGACGCCAAGCGGCTGGAGTTGGCCCAGGAGCTGTCGATCGGGCTGGTCAACTCGGTGCGCGGCGAGAAGAACATGCTGCTGGCCACCAATGACGAGGACATGGCGCGGTTCCAGGGCGAGATGCTGAAGGCGCGGGAAGAGGTCAGGCGGACCCGCGACACCACCTACGCGATGGCGTCCGACGAGGGCAAGCGGATCCTCGACAAGTTCACGGCCAGCTTCAACCGGCAGGCCGAGGTTCAGGACAAGGCCGCCCATCTGGCCCGGCTGGGATCGTCCCAACGCGCCCGCGACCTGACGAACCGCGAGGGCAAGCCGGCGTTCGAGTCGGCGTCGGGAGCGTTGGGCCGGATCACGGCGCAACTGGAAAATGGCGGCCTGTCGCGCGATCCGGAGGCGGCCTCCGACGCCGCCGATCGGCTGCGGATCGAGATGGCTGGCGTCGCCGGCGACACCCAGGGTTTCCTTACCATTGACACCATGACCGAGATGGATCGTCAGGCGAAGGCGCTGACCGAGCGGATCGAAGCGCTCCGCCGCCAGAAGACCGCCTTGCGCGGCTACTTCTCCGACGGTGCCGCCATCGACACCTTCGATCAGTTCGGCGCGCGGTTCGATCAGTGGATCAAGCTGGAGGAACAGGTCATCGCCATCAACCGCGAGGGTGGCGGCATCCAAGCGCTCCAACTGTCGGTCGGTGACAGCAGGAAGGCCCTGCTGGAGGCGGACGACGCGGCCACGGCCTACCTGGAGCGCATCAAGAACCAGATGGCGGAGGCCAAGGCCAACGCGGTGGCGAACTATGAGGACGCCCGGTTCCTGCTGGTCTCGGTCATCCTCGCCTCGCTCGCGGTCGCCATCATGGCGGCGGTCTGGATCTCGGTCACGATCGGCAGGGGACTGGCGCGGGCCGGCGAACTCGCCAAGACGGTGGCGTCCGGCGACTTGACCCAGACCGCAACCGTGTCGTCCAACGACGAGATCGGCGACCTGCTGGGCCACATCAACGACATGGTCGGACGTCTGCGCACGGTGGTGGGCGAGGTCACGACGGCGGTCTCCAACGTCTCCGCCGGCAGCCAGGAGCTTTCGGCCAGCGCCGAGCAACTGTCCCAAGGCGCCACCGAACAGGCTTCGGCGACCGAACAAGCCTCGTCCTCGATGGAGGAGATGGCCGCCAACATCAAGCAGAACGCCGAGAACGCCGGGCAGACCGAGAAGATCGCGCACCAGTCCGCCAGCAACGCCCAGGCCAGCGGCGAGGCGGTGGGCCGCGCCGTCGACGCGATGCAGACGATCGCCGAGAAGATCACCATCGTCCAGGAGATCGCCCGTCAGACCGACCTGCTGGCCCTCAACGCCGCCGTCGAGGCGGCCCGCGCCGGCGAGCACGGCAAGGGGTTCGCGGTGGTGGCGTCGGAGGTCCGCAAGTTGGCCGAGCGCAGCCAAGCCGCCGCCGCGGAGATCGGCACGCTGTCGACCGACACGGTCAAGGTGGCCCGCGAGGCCGGCGACATGCTGACCCGGCTGGTGCCGGACATCAAGCGGACCGCCGAACTGGTGGAGGAGATCACCGCCGCCTGCCGCGAGCAGGATATCGGGGCGGAGCAGATCAACCAGGCGATCCAGCAATTGGACAAGGTCACCCAGCAGAACGCCAGCGCGTCGGAACAAGTCTCCGCCACATCGGAGGAACTGGCCGCCCAGTCGGAACAGCTGCAAGCCTCGATCGGCTACTTCCGCGCCGAGGAGCGGCCGGCCTCCGTCGTGGCCGCTCCCTACAAGACGGCCGGCGCCCGGCCGCTGGCCCGTCCGGCCTCCGCGTTCCGGCCGGGACCCGCGTCCAGGATCGCCGGCGCCAAACCCGCTGGTGCCGCGGCGCGACACAAGGGCTTCGGCGGACGCGCGGCCTCCGGCGGGCGGAGCGTCGGCGGGAGCCGGCAGTCGGAGGGCGGCTTCGCCTTCGATCTGGCCGACGCCGGGGATGCGGTCGACGCCGAGTTCCAGCGGAACTGAGTGTCTGGACCGGAACGCCGGGGAGCGGGAAACATGGGGATCGGGACGGGTAAGGGCATGGCGGACAGGGACCAGTACGTGACACTTGGCTTGGACCGCGAGGTGTTCGCCGTTCCCGTCGGCAAGGTGCGGGAGATCCTCGACGTCCGGGCGATCTCCAGCTTGCCGCACGCGCCGGCCTACCTGCTGGGCATCATCGATGTCCGGGGACGGAGCATCCCGGTGATCGACCTCAGGGTGAAGCTGGGCATGCCGGCTGTGCCGGCCACCCCCGACAGCAGGATCATCGTGACGGAACTCGCCGCGGCGGGCCGCGTCCTGGTCCTCGGCTTGCTGGCGGATCGGGTGTTCGAGGTCACGGCGATGGATGGCGACCGGATGGACCCGCCGCCAGACATCGGCGCGCGGTGGGAAGCCCGCTGCGTCGTCGGCGTCGGACGCCGGGGCGATGGCTTCGTCATCGTCTTCGACCTGGAGAAGCTGTTCGCCGACGAGGACCCGCTGGCGTCCGGAGTGGCCGCTTGAATGGCTCCAAATCCATACGGCGACCGGCCAAAGGTGGACCGGCTCGGGACGGACGACTATGGGCGGCTGGCCGACATCTTCCAATCCTACACCGGCATCCAGCTGCCGCCGGGCAAGCTCACCATGATCGAGGGGCGGTTGCGGAAGCGGGTCCGCGTCCTGGGATTCGACGGCATCGTCGAATATTGCGACTACCTGTTCCAGCACGGCGGCTTGGACGCCGAATTCGACCATCTGGTCGACGCGGTCACCACCAACAAGACCGACTTCTTCCGCGAACCCGACCATTTCCGGTACCTGTGCGACCAGGCGGTGCCGGCCTTGCTGGCCGACCGCCGCGCCAGCGACCGGAAACTCAAGCTGTGGAGCGCCGCTTGTTCCACCGGCGCCGAGGCCTACACCATGGCCATGACGCTGGCCGACCTGTTCAGGAGGATCGGCAACCGCAACGTCGCGATCCTGGGAACGGACATCTGCGGCGAGGTCCTGGAGCAGGCGGTCGCGGCCATATATCCCGACGACATGCTGGCGCAAATCCCGGCCGGGATGCGGCGCTACGTCATGCGCGCGCGTGATCCGAACCGCCGGGAGTTCCGCGTCGTGCCCGAACTGCGGCGGATGGCGCGCTTCCAGCGGCTCAACCTGATGGACCGCGACTATCCGGTGGATGCCGACATCGACGTCATCTTCTGCCGCAACGTGCTGATCTATTTCGACAAGCCGACCCAGCGCGCGGTCGTCGAGCGCCTGAGCCGCCATCTCCAGCCCGGCGGCTTCCTGTTTCTCGGCCATTCCGAATCCACGGTCGGGCTCGGCTTGGACTTGGTCCAGATCGCGCCGACGATCTTCCGCAGGCGATAGGAGCTGCCATGCGCCCGAAGATCCGCGTCCTGATCGTCGACGACAGCGCGTCCATCCGGCAAACGCTGGCGGATATCATCGGCGGCGATCCCGATCTCGAGGTGATGGGCACCGCGACCGACCCCTTCGTCGCGGCGGCCCGCATCCAGAAGGAGGTTCCCGACGTCATCATCCTGGATGTCGAGATGCCGAGGATGGACGGCATCACCTTCCTGCGGAAGATCATGGCCCAGCGACCGATCCCGGTCGTCATGTGCTCGTCGCTGACCGAGGAGAACTCGGAAACGCTGGTCCACGCCATGGAGGCGGGGGCGCTTGACGTGATTTGCAAGCCCAGGACCGACACCAAGCAGTTCCTACTGGAATCCAGCGTCCGCATCCGCGACGCGATCAAAGGCGCCGCCCGCGCCAAATGGAGCCGGAGCGGCCGTCCCTCGCGGACGGTCGAGGCGAAGCTGAGCGCCGATGTCATCCTGCCGCCGCCCGTCGCCGCGAAGGCCATGGCGCGGACGACCGAGCGGGTCGTCTGCGTCGGAGCGTCCACCGGGGGCACCGAGGCGCTGCGGCGGGTTCTGGAGGCGCTGCCCGTCGACAGTCCGGGCGTCGTGATCGTGCAGCACATGCCGGAGATGTTCACCGCCGCCTTCGCGCGCCGCCTGGATGGGATTTGCCAAGTCGAGGTCCGGGAGGCCAGGGATGGCGACGCCGTGCTGCCCGGTCTGGTCCTAATCGCTCCAGGCAACAGCCACATGCTGCTCCACCGCGGCGGCGCCCGTTACAACGTGGCGATCAAGGACGGCCCCCTGGTCTCCCGGCACCGCCCGTCCGTCGACGTGCTGTTCCGGTCCGCGGCACAATACGCCGGGGCCAACGCGGTCGGCATCATCATGACCGGCATGGGCGATGATGGCGCCCATGGCCTGCTGGAGATGCGTAAGGCGGGCGCCACCACGCTCGCCCAGGACGAGGAGACCTGCGTCGTGTTCGGCATGCCGAAAGAGGCGATGGCTCTCGGTGCCGTCGACCGGGTCGTGCCGCTCGATCACATCGCCGCCGAGATCACGCGGGCGCGGGCCGGAACCGCTTCATACCGCTCCAGCCTTTCAGGGTCCGACATCGATGACTGAGCCTTTCCCATCGCCCATGTTGGCGGCGGAACCCGCCCAGGAACTGTCCGTCATCGCCGGTCTGTTCCGCGAACCGCTCGAAACCGCCGATGGCGTCCTGCTCGGCGTGGGAGACGGCCTCTCGATCGCCGTCGATGTCTTCGGCCGACTGACCGAGGCGTTCGAAGCGTTGCCGGGCGAGCTGGACGGCGAGGATCTGCGCCAAGCCTGTGAACACCTGACCGAAGTCGCCGCCGCGGCGGCTTCCATGGCGGCATCCCTCGCCGACGAGGAGAGGGTGCTCGCCCGGCTGCGCGGCTCGATCGGACAGGTCGGCTCGTCCGTCACCAAGCTTCGGAGCACGGTCGGCGTCATAGCGCTGCTGTCGGTCAACGCGCGGATCGCGGCGGCCCATCTGTCGAACGGTGGCGAGGACTTCGGCGTCTTCACCCAGCAGGTCACGCGCCTCGCAAAGACTGTGGAGAGGACGGTCGGCGATCTCGACCGCGACCATGTCGGCCTGGATCTCCTCCTGCGCTCCGCCCAGGCCGAACAGGACACGTTCCGGCGCCGGTACGGGCAGTCGCTGGCGGCGGTCGCCGAGCGCCTGGACACGGAGCTTCGCCTGTTCCGCGCCCATCGCGCCCGATCGGCCACCCTGGCATCGACGATCGGCGAACGATCCGGACAGATCGCCAGCCAGATCGGAGCGGCGGTCATGTCCTTGCAGATCGGCGACCGGACAAGGCAGCGCCTGGACCATGTCGCCCAGGCGCTTGACCTCCTGATGGAGGACGACCCGTGGTATGGAGCGGGAACGACGGTCTGCCTGCTCCAGGCGGCGCAGGTCGGTCAGGCCGCCGACGAGTTCGCCGACGAGACGCGCCGAACTTCCGAGGCCTTGCGCCGACTGTCGCTGGACGCCGCGGCATTGGTCGATCTGGGAGCCGACATGCTGGGGAGCGACGGTGGGTCCGGCGGCTCGTTCCTGGACAGGCTCCGTGACCGGATCGCCACCGTCAGCGCCTTGATGACCGAGTGCCAGACCGCCCGGGGCAAGGTCGACCACGTGACGGAAAGCCTGTCGCGGACCCTTGGCGATCTGGTCAGGCGGGCCGAAGCGGTCCGGGCGATCGAGACCGACATGCGACTGATCGGCCTGAACGCCGCCTTCAAATGCGGACGCCTGGGCGACGAGGGTCGAACCTTGAGCGCCATCGCGCACGAACTCCGCGGCTACGCCAGCCAGATCGTCGAGGACGCCCGGCTTCTCAAGGTCGTCCTCAAGGATGTCATGTCCGACAGCGACATCCTGGACCGCCAAAGGCGTGAACAGAGCGCCCGCTCGATCTCGATGCTGGAAGCGCGTATCGGGTTGTCCGTCTCCAAGCTCGGGCATGGTGGCGACCGTCTCTCGTCGGCCATGGCGGCGCTCGCCGGGGAAGGCCGCCACGTCTCGGCGTCGCTCGCCGACAACGCGCGGCGGATCATCACCGAGACGCGCCTGGACCAGCCCCTGCGCGCCACCGTCGATCAGCTGGAACGGGTCGCGAGGGCGCTGCCCACCTCGGTTCCCGACCGCGAGAACCGCATCCTCGCCCAGATCGCCGCCCGCTACACCATGGCCAGCGAGCGGAAGATCCACGAACGCTTCTCGCCCTCGACCGCGCCGATCGAGACCGAGGACGCCCTAGCCGACATCTTCTTCTAACGCCCTCATGTTGCTACTAAAACTTGTGCCTGCGTAGGTCGGCTAGAGCGAAGCGGCAGCCGACACCACTCCCGACGCACCCGCTTGTCGGCTGCCGCTTCGCTCTAGCCGACCTACGGTTGAGATCCTGAGTGACGCCCGCTTAACGCTTGACCAGCGGCGTCGCGCGGATCTGGAAGGTCGGCAGCGGCAGGTCCTTCTTCGCTGGATCGAAGATGTGATCCAACTGGCCCTCGGCGATCCAGACCGTGTCACCGGCGATCGTGACGCCAGTCGGACCCTTGAACCGTTCAAGCGTCTCGATGTTCGCCACATCCCCCGAAACGGTCACGAAATCCAACGGTCCATCGCCTTCGACCATCAGGAAACCGCCGTTGACCGGCCGGATGCCATCCGGGTTTTTCAAGGGGCGCGATGTCTTGAGCTTCGTCACCTTGCCCGGCGCGCCGTCCTTGACGCCGATCTGGAACAACTCGCCGCTCAGGAACGTGTTGACGTAGAGGTTGCCATCCTCGCCGAAGGCGATCCCGTCCACACCGCCCTTCAGGGTGTCGTCGACCAGCCAGCTTTCCAGTTCCGTGGCGCCCGGCTTGAGCCGCAGGATCTGCGCGGCCATCGTGTTTGTGGCGTAGACGGAGCCGTCCGCCCCGATCGCGAAATCATTGCAGATCGCGGGGGCTCCCGGCAGCTTGGCGCTGACCTTGCCTTGCCCCGTCGCGAGGTCGAAGCCCTTGACCCAACCGCCCTCGACTTGGCTTGGTCCCTTCTGCCCAATCGCCGACGCGTCGTTGGAGCAGACCCACAGCATGCCCGAGCGCTCGTCGGCCAGCAGGCCGAAGGTGGAGCGCGTCTCGAAAGCTCCCGGTTCGATCCAGACCTCGGCGGTCGAAGCACCAGGCTTGGCGCGGGTGATGCCGCCATGGCTGATGCTGCTGACATAGAGCGTGCCGTCGGCCGTCGATGTCACGTTCTCCGGAAAGGGCGAGCTTTCCGGGAGCGTCACGGTGGGCTGGTCGGCCAAGGCCGTGCCCCCGGAAAAACTTGTGGTCGTCGCGAGCGTCAAAGCCAGCGCGCGGGCGGCCAATGACCATCGGCCTCCGGCGAGAAGGCTGAGCGGATTGCTGACCAAGATTTCCTCCCAAGATTATTTTTAGTATTTTAGGTGGATGTGATCGAATAGGCGTGGAACCGTTTACTTGGGCCGAACGAGTCGCACGCACTGTTGTAATCATGATCGCGCGCTCGATTCGGCACTAGCCGACCGGTTTCTTGGGAATAGTCCGCCAGACATTTGGTTTAGTCAATAACGAGCGGGAGTGACTGATCGCTTCTCCCCCTCGTCACGCCGTCAGGCGAGTTCCTGGAACAGGCTCCCCCAGCCCTGGACCCGCCTCGTGTCCACCCCGGTCATCCGAAGCGCCTTCCACACCACCGTGGTGATGGTGTCGTAGACGGGGATGCCCAACGCCTTCTCCACCCGCTCGGCGACCGGGGCGCCGCGCATGTTGGTGCAGATGATCGCGATGGCTTGCGGCTTGGCCTTGGCGACCTCGGCGCACAGGCTCTCGATCCGTTCCTCGGTGACCTCCGAGAACGAGAAGTTGCCCCGGTCGTTCAGGTGCCGCTCGGCCACCACGTCGAAGCCAGCCGCGCGGTAGTTGGCGATCATCTTCTCCTGGATCTCGTCGAGGTACGGACTGACGATGGCGATCCGCTTGCGTTCCGTCGCGTCCAGGATTTCGTTCAGCGCCAGCATCGAGGTGCAGGCCGGGATGCCGGTCTCCGCCAGCAGCCGGTCGCACAGCCGCTCGTCGGCGTCGAACCCGAGCCAGCCGGCCGAGGTGCCGTTCCAGCCGATCACATGGGGTTTGGCGTCGGCCAGCAGCCGGGCCGCCGCTAGGAACGGCTCCTCGTCGAACTGGTTGAGGGCGGCCGGCAGCAAGGAGATCTCGGTCACCGGAAAGCGCCCGAAATGGCCGGTGACTTCTGGCAGCCCGCTCAGCATGGCCGAGGTGACCGGCTCCACCACGGTGTTGGACGAGGGGGTCAGCATGCCCAGCAGCACGCGATCCTGGAGGGAGACCGAAGGAGGGGAGTGTTCCATGGACGTGGCTCTTCAAGGTTGGGGAGAAATCGGTGTTGGCTTGGGCTTGGCCCTGGCCGCGGCGAAGGCGGCGATCGCGTCGCCCGTCCTGCCGATGTGTTGGGCGAAGACGTGGCGCGCCCGCTCCGCGTCGCGCGCCTCCAGTGCCGCCAGCAGGTTGCGGTGCTCCTCGATGGATTGCTCCCAGCGTCCTTGGATGGCGAGCGCCAGATAGCGCGCCCGCGCCAGACGGCCGATCAGCAGGTCATGGGCCTCCAGAAGGGCGGGGTTCTTGGCCCCTGCGACGATCGCGCGGTGGATCCGTTGGTTGAGGTCGAAATAGCCCTTCAGGTCGCCCCGCTCCCGCAGCAGCTCCATCCGCTCCTGTAAGGCGCGCAGGCGTTTCAGGTCGGCCGCCGTCATCCGCGTGGCGGCGAGCCCCGCCGCGAAGGCCTCGATGCAGCTTTCAGCCTCGAACAGTCCATGCAGCGCCGCCGGGTCGAGCGGCGCCACGATGGAGGATCGGTTGCGCCGGAGCATGACCAGCCCCTCGCTCGCCAGCAGTTTCAGCGCCTCCCGCAGCGGCGTGCGGGACAGGCCGAGCAGGTCGCAAAGCTCCGGCTCCGACAGCCTCTGGCCGGGAGCCAACTCGCCATGGACGATCATCCGGCGCAGCGTACCCAACGCCACCTCGTGCAGCCGCGGCGGAATGTCGGCGCGGCGCTGGGGCTCGCCCGACCGGGATAAAACCGCCTCAGCCACCACCGGCCAGCACTCCCTCGGCGAACCCGGCGAAGGCCAGCACCCGTCGGTCATGCCCGCGTGGCCCGACGATCTGGAGACCCACCGGCAACCCGGCGCGGCCCGTCCCGCAGGGGATGCTGATCGCGGGAACCCGGGCGTGGTTGAACAGCGGCGTGAAGACGGCATGCGCGCGGGGCGCCACCGGCACGCCGCCGATCGTCGCCGGGCCGAGTTGGTCGCGAGGCCACGCCACGCAGGGCACGGTCGGCCCGATCAGCAGGTCGACGTCCACGAAATTCTCTGCGGCCCGCCTCGCCAGTTCGGCGCTCAGCAGCAGGGCGGCGGCAACCGCGGCGGCGGACAGGGCCAATCCCTGTTCGATCTGCACGGTGATATCGGGGTCGAACAAGTCGGGCTGGCGCCTAAACGCCTCGCCATGGATCGCCGCCAGTCCGGCGTGCTGCAACGGCATCAGCGCCGTCTCCGTGACACCCACCGGCCACACCGGATCACGCCGGACGATCAAGGCCCCAGCCCCGGCCAGCGCCGCCACGGCGGCTTCGATGGCGGCCACCACATCGGCGTCGACCGCCGCGTCCAGGCCGAAGCGCGGGCTATACCCGACGCGGAGCGGCCGGTCGTCCGCCGGGGCCAGCGGCATCGCGCTGTCGGGATCGCGCGCGTCGAAGCCCGCCAGCGTCTCGAACACCAGCGCCGCGTCCGCCACCGTCCTGGTGATGGGCGCCATGACGCCGACCCCGGAAACAGGCTCCGCGAAGCCCGGTCCATAGGGGATGGCGCCAAGGCTTGGCTTGAATCCCACCACGCCGACATGGGCGGGAGGGCGTCGGCTCGACCCGCCGGAATCCGTGCCCAGCGCCAGGGGAGCCAGACCGGCGGCGACCGCGACCGCCGGACCGCCCGACGATCCGCCGGGGGTCAGCGACCGGTCCATCGGATGGCGGGTGGCGCCGAACGCCTTGTTGGTGGTGACGCCCTTGCAGGCGAATTCCGACGTGTTCGCCATGCCCAGGATGACGGCGCCCGCCGCCCGCAGCCGTTCCACCGCGATCGCGTCGGCGGGCGGCCGAAAGCCGGCGAACAGCAGCGAGCCCTGCGTGACCACGCGGTCGGCGACCCAGATGTTGTCCTTGACCGCCACCGGCACCCCCGCCAGCGCCAGCCGCTCGCCCGCCGCGATACGGCGGTCCACCGCGTCGGCCTGCGCCAGACAGTCGGCGGAGTCATGCTGGACGATCGCGTTGAGTCCGGGGTTCAGCGAGGATATGGCCGACAGGAACCGCTCGGTCACCGCGCGGGCGCCGCCGGCATCGCCCTGGTTGACGGAAGCCGCGATGGCGGTGACAGTCTGGGTCTTCATGATCGGGCCGGCATGGTCGGGTCATCCAACTGGCGGGGAGAACGGGCTTGGCGGGCGGAATTTCCATACATGGCGTCGATGTGGCGCGCGGGCTTCCGGCGGAGGGGCTGGAGGTCGAGTTGCACCACCTGGGAAGCGCCTCGGGGAGTGAACGCACCCTGGTCGCATCGGGCCGCCTGGGTTCCGACGGCGTGCTCGACCACCCGAGCAAGCTGGGTCATGGCATCACCGGCGGCACCTACGAGGCGCTGTTCCACATTGGCGCTTGGCTGCGCGCCACCGGCTATCCGGAGGACCAGCTGGGTTTCCTCGACACCGTGCCGTTCCGCTTCGTGGTGGGGGATGTCGAGCGCCATTACCACCTCCCGCTCAAATTCACGCCCTGGGGCATCATGCTGTTCCGCGGCAGCTGAAACCGTTCACGCCCACTTGCTCAAGTCAGCCGCTTCGACAGACCTGCGACCCGTTCCATCACCATGATCAGCGCGATGGTCGCGACGATCAGCACGCCCGACAGCGCCGCGATGGTGACGTCCAGCTTGCCTTCCAGGTCCTGCCACATGCGGATCGGCAGCATGTCGGTGGCCGCGTCGCGCAGGAACAGCGAGACCGGCACGTTGTCGAACGACGCCATGAAGCAGATAAAACCACCGGCCAAAATGCCGGGCCGGATCAGCGGCAGGGTGATCCTGCGGAAGGTCAGCAGCCGGCTGGCGCCCAGGCTGGCCGACGCCTCCAGCAGCGACGGGTTCAGCTGGGCCAGCGCCGCCACGGTGTTGCGGACGACGAAGGGCACCGACACGACCGTGTGGCCCAGGATCAGCGTCAGCGGCGATACCGGCAGCCCGATCAGGGAGAAGAACATCAGGGCCGACAGCCCGAACGCCAGCGCCGGCAGCACCAGCGGCGACATGAACAGGCTGTCCAGCACCTTCGCGGTCAGCCGGTCGGACCGCGCGATGCCCAGCGCCGCCGCGACACCCAGCACGACCGACAGCAGCGTGGTCCACATCGCCACCTTCAGGCTGTTGACCATGGCGAACTGGAGTTGCCAGGCTTTCCACAGCTCGACATACCAGCGGAACGAATAACCCGGCGGCGGAAAGCGCAGCGAAAAGCCGTTGGTGAACGACACCACCAGCACCACCACGGTGGGGGCGGCCAGCAGCACCAGCGTCAGCAGCGCCACCGCCACCATGACGAAGCGGAAGCTGAAGGCCTCGTAATCGACGGCGCGTCGGTTCATGCCCGACCCTCCCTCAGCCATGGGCGTAGCCGCGCGACAGGCGGCCCAGCACGTTGAAGATCGACACCACCGCCAGGACCGCGACCAGGAAGATGATCGAGATGGCGGCGGCGAACGGCCAGTTCTGCAAGGCCGAGGCCTGCTGGTAGATGTAGGACGGCATGAACAGCATCTGCCCGCCTCCCACCAGGCTCTGGGTGATGAAGGCGGTGATCGCGGCGGCGTAGGTCAGCAGGCAGCCGGCGAGTATCCCCGGCAGCGAGAGCGGCAGCAGCACCTTGCGGAAGGTCCGCCAATGCCCGGCGCCCAGCATCGACGAGGCGTCGGCCAGGTTGGGGTCGATCCTGGACAGCGCCGTGATCAGCGGCAGCACCATCAGCGGCATCTGGACCTGCGCCAGGGCCACCACGACGCCGGTCTCGGTGTAGAGCAGGCGGAGCGGGGTGTCGATCAGGCCCAGGTCGATCAGCATCGTGTTTACGATGCCCTGCCGTCCCAGGATGACGATCCAGGCGAAGGTCCTGACCACCACGCTGGTCAACAGCGGCAGCAGCACGATCAGCATGATGACGCCCTTGGCCCAACCAGGGGAGCGGACATGCAGCCACGCCACCGGGTAGCCTAGCACCAGCGCCAGGACCGTCACCTTGACCCCCAGCCACAGGGTCGATCCCAACACGCCCAGGCTGAAGGCGTCGCCCAGGAACTGGACGTACTGCCCGACGCCATGGCTGGTCCCCTGCGGATCGGAGCGCAGGCTCAGGATGAACAGGATCACCAGCGGCGTCAGGAAGAAGACCACGAAGAACAGGGCGAGCGGAAACGCCAGCCGGACCTCGTAACTGGTGATGGATCGTCTGGAACCCGCCATTGTCCCCCTCCTTCCCGATACGGCGCGTCAGATCCGGATTTCGCGGTTGAACCGCTCGATCCAGGCGGAGCGCTGCTCGTTGATCTTCGCCCAGTCCTGGAAGACGAACTTCGACAGCATGTCGGCGTGATCCTTCGCCAGGGCCTTGGCGATCTCGCCCCCCATGCGGACCTTGGTGTTGGTCGGCACGATCAGGTAGGGCTCCTCCATCAGCTGGGCCTGGACCTCGGGCGACAGCGCGGCCTCGATCAGCTTGAACGCCAACTCCTGGTTGGGCGAGTTCCTGACGATGTGGATCGTCGTCTTGAAGGCGATGGCGCCCTCCTTGGGGGCCACCCATTCGACCGGCACGCCGCGCGCCTTCAGGATCTGGATGGCGTTGAAGTTGCCGGGGGAGATGTCGATCTGGCCCTGCTGGAACAGGGTCGCGAGCTGGCCGGGATTGGCCGCGACGGCGGACAGGTTGGGCTTCAGCTGGTCCAGCGCCTTGAAGCCGGGTTCGATGTTGGACTCCGAACCGCCATGCATCTTGGCGATCTCGACCAGGAAGCCGGTGCCCAGGGTCGAGTTCAGGTTGGTGATGCCGACGCGGTTCTTGAACTCCGGCTTCCACAGGTCGGCCCACGAGGTCGGCGGGGTCGTGACGGTGTCGGGGTTGTAGGTCAGGCCGACCGTCTGGAAGAACGGCGACGGACCGGTCGCCTCCTGCGCCGCTGGGATCAGATCCTTGAAGTGGGCGCTCCGCTCGACCGGGTACGGCTCGACCAGCCCCTGCGCGATCGCCTGCAAGGCCGGGCCGGGATCGTGCAGCATCACGTCGATCGGCGGGTTGGACTTGGCGGCGTTGATCTTGGAGATCTGGTCGACCGACAGCATCGGGTCCAGCACGATGTCGGCGTTGCTTGTCGCCTTCCGGAAGGCCGGGACCAGCACGGCCTTGTGCGCCTCCTCCCAGCTGCCGGTGAAGGTGGCGAACACCAGCGGGCGCGCCTGCGCCCAGGTGATGCCGGGGAAGGCGTGCATGGCGCCCAGGGTGAGGGCGGTCTGGAGCAGGTGGCGGCGGTTCAGCTGCATGCGTCGAACTCCTGTGGCGGAACTGGGGGGATCAGCGGCTGGCTGCGGGCGGAAAAACCGAGGCTAGACCGGGATGGATCGGGAAAAGCCGGACGGGAGCCCCCGGCGGCAGGATCGCGGCACGCTCGATGCGCGGTTCGGAGACGCGGATCGCGGTGCCGTCGCTGACGCGGACCTCGTGGACGACCGTGGGCCCAAGCGGCAGCCCCATCTCGACCACGCCGGCGATACCCTGGTCCGGCCCCCCACCAAGGGATTGGGCGCCCTCGGCGGAGAAGCGCAGGTGCTCGGGCCGCAGGCAGACGACGACCCGCCCGCCGGCACTCAGTCCCGCGGCGGGCGGCCTGGCCTGGATGACGCCGCCGGCGTCCAGCTTGACGCTGGCACCTGATGGGCCGCTCTCGATCAGGGTTCCCGGCAGCACGTTGGCGGTGCCGACGAAGGTGTTGACGAACAGCGAGCCGGGCCTGTCATAGATCTCGGTCGGCCCGGCGAACTGCTCCAGCCGCCCCTGGCTCAGCACCGCGACGCGGTCGGCCATCGACAGCGCCTCCTCCTGGTCGTGGGTGACCAGCAGCGTGGTGATGCCGGACAGGCGTTGGATGCGCTTGACCTCGATCTGCATGTCCAGCCGCAGGTTCTTGTCGAGTGCCGCGAACGGCTCGTCCAGCAGCAGGATCGACGGCTTGACGGCCAGCGCGCGGGCCAGCGCCACCCGCTGCTGCTGCCCGCCCGACAGTTGGCGCGGATAGCGGTCGGCCAAGTGGCCGAGCTGGACCAGTTCCAGCATCCGCGCCGCCTCGGCCCGCTGCGTCGCCGCGTCGGCGCCGCGCGCCGCCGGGCCATAGGCGACGTTCTCCGCCACGGTCATGTGCGGGAACAGCGCGTAGTTCTGGAAGACGATGCCGACCGACCGGCGGTTGGGCGGCAACCCGTCGATCACGTCGTCGCCGACGATGACCCGCCCCTCGGTCTGCGCCACGAAGCCCGCGATGATCCGCAGCAGCGTGGTCTTGCCGCAGCCCGACGGTCCCAGCAGCGCTATCAGCTCGCCCGCCTTGATGTCGAGGTTGACGTCCGCCACCGCCGTGGACCCGCCATACCGGTGCGTGATGCCATCCAGGACGATGGGCTGCCCGGCCGCTTGTCCGGTGGAGCGCTGCGGGACCGTCATCATGGCACCTTTCACGGGTTGAGGGTCGTCAAGTCAGCTTAGGAATTTGCAAATCGTATGCCGGTTTCTGGAACTTCGTTTTTCATCAACAACTTGATCGCTTTGTCCAGCGCCTGCGGAAAGCCGTGACTCCCCGCTCGCTGCCGCACCGCAAGTCAAATGCTTGAAAAATCGACAATCGACATGCCGGATGATCGGCCACGACCGCATTGCCGTCCAGCGCAGCTTCGGCAAACATGCGTTCTAGAAATTAGCATGCAAAAGGGAAACGCGGCCCTTTGGCCGCGTTTCCCCGTCAATCCCAAGCTCACCAGCAATTCAACCGTAGGTCGGCTAGAGCGAAGCGGCAGCCGACAAGCAGGCGCGTCGGGAGCGGCGTCGGGTGCCGCTCCGCTCTACCCGACCTACGAAAACCACAACCAAAGATGCGAAGATCACTCCTCACGAGGTCGCGAGGCAGCTCTTCTCCAGCACCGCGTGGACGCCCTTGTTGATGTCGACCAACTGCGTCACGTGCAGGTCGGCGGCCAGCGAGCAGAGCATGTAGGCTTGGTTCCGCGTCAGGCTGGTACGGGCGCAGATCAGCTGGATCATCTCGCGCACCGCCTGCCGGGCGGCCTCGTCCAGGTCGGTGTTGAAGCCCATCGAGATCAGCTTGTCCGGCGTCTCGGCGAAGGGTTGGGTCAGGCTCATGTCCTTCCGCACCGTCAGCCGGAACACGCCGTCCAGCGCCGTCTCCAGGGCGGTGATGCAGACCTCGCCATGACCCTGGCAGCCATGCCCGTCACCGGCGCTGAACAGCGCGCCCTCGTTGAACACCGGGAAGTAGACCGTCGTCCCCGGCCGCAGGTCCTTGTTGTCCATGTTGCCGCCGAACGCGCGCGGCTCGGGCGAGCCGACCCGGCCCCACTCCTTCGGCGGCGCCACGCCCAGGATGCCGAAGAACGGATCGAGCGGCAGCTTCAGCCCCCAGGGCAACTCGGCCATCTGGGTGGCCCGGTCGATCATGATGTGGATGCGTTCGTAGTCGGTGAACTCCTCCGGCAGCGTGCCCAGCAGCGGCAGGATCGCGCAGAAGCCCCAGTCCTGGCGCGGCACCGCCTCCAGGATGTCGACCTGCAGGACATCGCCCGGCATGGCGCCCTCGACCTTGATCGGTCCCGTCAGCATGTGCGGCCCGACCGGGCCGGCGACGAACCGGCCGTCCTGGCCGCCCGGCGTCAGGGTGTCCAGCGCCAGCCGATGGTCGGGCGTCACCAGCGACGCATCGGCGGGAACGTCCTCGCGGAAGCAGGCGGGCAGGGTGTGGATCTTGACGACGGAACCGGAGGGCACCTCCAGCGCCGGCGGCGTCTCGGCGTCGAAATAGCCCCAGAACACGGTCTCGGGGGTGGCTTTCAACTCGTACATGGGTTTCCTCTCAGGCATGGATTTCTTCTCAAGGTGTCAGATGGCCAGGAAGCGCTTGACCGCGTCGCTGTCCATGTCGGCGGTGCCGCCGGAGACGGCGACCTCGCCGCGGGCCAGGACCACGTAGTGGTCGGCGATGGAGCGGGCGAATTCGAAATACTGCTCGACCAGCAGGATCGACAGCCGCCCGCTGAGTTCGGAGATCACCTCCTCGATCCGGCTGACGATGGAGGGCTGCACGCCCTCGGTCGGCTCGTCGAGGATCAGCAGCGACGGGCGGGTGACCAGCGCCCGGGCGATGCTCAGCTGCTGCTGCTGCCCGCCCGACAGATCGCCGCCGCGCCGCCGCCACATCTGGCCGATCACCGGGAACAGCGCCACCGCCTCGGCCACCGCCGCCTCGGCGTCGGCGGTCCCGCTGGCCGACGCCGCGATCTCCAGGTTCTGCCCAACGGTCAGCCCGGCGAAGATCTCGCGTCCCTGCGGCACATAGCCGAAACCGGCGCGGACGCGCCGATGGGAGGGTAGGGCGGTCAGCGGCGCGCCGTTCCAGACGATCGCCCCGCTGGTGATCGGCAGCACGCCCATCAGGCAGCGCAGCAGCGTGGTCTTGCCGGCGCCGTTCCGCCCGAGGATGGCGGTGCAGCCCTTGTCGCCGACGCCGAACGAGACGTTCCGCAGGGTGTGGCTGCCGCCGTAATGCTGGTTCAGCCGCTCGACGGCCAGTCCGGCCGAGGTTCCCGTTCCGGTCATGTCTCAGCGCCCCAGATAGACATCGACGACCCTCGGGTCCGACTTGACCGCCGACATGCCGCCCTCGACCAGCAAGCGCCCCTGGTCCAGCACGGTGACCAAGTCGGCGATGCGTTCGACGAAGTCCATGTCATGCTCGATCACCACCACCGCCCGGTCGGGCGCCCGCAAGGCCAGCACCAGCTCGACCGTGCGGCTGGTCTCCTCGTCGCTCATCCCGGCGACCGGCTCGTCCAGCAGCAGCACGCGCGGCTCCCGCATCAGCAGCATCCCGATCTCCAGCCATTGCTTCTGCCCGTGGCTCAGGATGCCGGCGAGCTTTTCCCCGCTCCCGGCCATGCCGATGATCTCCAGCACCCGCTCGATCCGGTCCAACTCGTCGCGTCCCGGCCGATGCAGCATCTCGGCCAGGGCGCCCCGCGCCGGCGAGCGCAGCGCCAAGGCCAGGTTCTGCCGCAGGGTCAGGGCCTCGAAGACGCTGGGCTTCTGGAACTTGCGGCCGACGCCCGCCAGCGAGATGGCGGCCTCGCCCAGCCGCGTCAGGTCGGTCGTCCGGTCCAGCACGACCCGGCCCGACGTCGCCCGCGTCTTGCCGGTGATCACGTCCAGCAGCGTCGTCTTGCCGGCGCCGTTGGGGCCGATGATCGCCCGAACGGCGCCGTACTCGATCCGCAGCGTCAGGCCATCGACCGC
Source organism: Skermanella stibiiresistens SB22 (assembly GCF_000576635.1). Taxonomy (GTDB): domain Bacteria; phylum Pseudomonadota; class Alphaproteobacteria; order Azospirillales; family Azospirillaceae; genus Skermanella; species Skermanella stibiiresistens. The sequence continues at coordinate 91,659 of NZ_AVFL01000003.1, read as the reverse complement.
GCGCAGCGATCCGAACGCCACCGTCACGTCGTCGATCAGCAAAGCCTCGCTCATGGCGTGCCCCTCCGTTGGCGTGACGCCAGGACCGCCCGGATGTCCAGCAAGCCGTTGGGCAGCAGCACGACGACCACCAGCACCAATCCCGACAGGATGAAGGGCCACAGGTCTGGCGCCACGGCGGTCAGCAGGAACTTCAGCGCGCTGACCAGCACGGCGCCCAGGAACGCGCCGGTCAGGGTGCCGCGTCCGCCGATCGCGACCCAGACCGCGATCTCGATCGACAGGTCGGGCGCCAGCACCCGCGGGTTGATGATCCCGACCTGCGGCACGTAGAGCATGCCCGCGATCGCCGCCAGGACCGCCGACAGGCACCAGACCGTCAGCTTGATCCACAGCGTGTCATGACCCAGGAAGCGCAGCCGCGCCTCGTCGTCGCGGATCGCGATCAGCATGTGGCCGAAGCGGGAGCCTGTCAGCAGGGCGGAGCCGCCCAGCGTCAGCGCCGCGGCCAGGATCGAGGCGCCGCTCAGCCACGCCACCGTCCGCCGGTCCGCCAACGGCTGGCCCAGGATCTCGGTGAAGCCGGTCATGCCGTTGTTGCCGCCGAAGCCGGTGTCGTTCCGGAACATCAGCAGCATCGCGACATAGACGAAGGCCTGCGTGATGATCGCGAAATAGACCCCCGCCACGCGGGAACGGAACGCCGTGTAGCCGATCGCGAAGGCCGCCAGCCCCGCCACCACGACCACCAGGACGGAGGTGTAGGCGAAGGATTCCAACCCGGCGTAGTAGAACGGCAGCCGGTCCCAGCCCATGAACAGCATGAAGTCGGGCGGCGTGCCGGTCGCCAGGAAGGTCACCTTGACCATGTGCATCGCGACCAGATAGCCGCCGATCGCGAAGAACAGCCCATGACCCAGGCTCAGCACCCCGGCGAAGCCCCAGATCAGGTCGAGCGCCACCGCCAGCATGCCGAAGGTCGCGATCTGGCCGATCAGGTTCAGGACATAGGCGGACGGCCCGGCGCCGCCGGCGCCCGCCGCCAGCACCCCCACGCCCAGCAGCGCCAGCACCGCCGCGACCATCGGGGCGGTGCCCCGGCGCGGCGCCGGCCGCCGGGGTCCGATCAGGACGTCGTCGAGCCCGCTCATCGGCGCCCCTTCACGGCGAACAGCCCCTCGGGCCGGAATTGGATGAAGACGATGATCAGCAGCAGCACGATCACCTTGGCCGCGACCGCGCCGAACATCGGTTCGATGGTGACGTTGATCATCCCGACTCCCAGCGCCGCGGCCGCCGTCCCGGCGATGCTGCCGACCCCGCCCAGCACGACCACCATGAAGGCGTCGACGATGAAGTTGACGCCCATCGCCGGGTTGACGGTGTAGATCGGCGACAACGCCAAGCCCGCGACGCCCGCCAGTCCCGATCCGATGCCGAAGGCGGTCAGGTCGATCCGCCGCGCCGACACGCCGACGCAGCCGGCCATGTCCCGGTTCTCGGTCACCGCCCGGATATACATGCCGAGCGAGGTCCGCCGCAGCACGACCAGCGCCGCCGCCAGGACCGCCAGCGCGAAGCCGATCGCGAACAGCCGGTTCCAGGTGACGATGAAGTCGGCGAAGACATGCGTCCCGCCGTTCAGGAAGGGCGGCACGTTGAATTGCAGGTTCTGGGTCCCGAAGGTGACCCGCACCAGGTTGATCAGCAGCAGGCTGATGGCCCAGGTCGCCAGCAGCGTCATCAGGGGCCTCCTGTACAGGTGCCGGATGACGGTCACCTCCATCGCGATGCCGACGGCGCCCGACGCGGCGAAGGCGAAGGGGATCGCCAGCAGCAGATAATAATCGACCAGCCCGGGCAGCACCGACTTCAGCGCCTCCTGGACCAGGAAGGTCGCATAGGCTCCGATCATGATCAGTTCGCCCTGCGCCAGGTTGATCACGCCCATCAGGCCGAAGATCACGGCCAGGCCCAGCGCCGCGACGAACAGGATGCTGGCGTAGCTCAAGCCGCTATAGACGGAGGCAGCCACCTGTCCCAGGGTCAGCCAGCGCTCGATCCGCGTGATGCCATCGGCCAACGCCGCCGCCACCACCGGATCTGATGTCAGCGCCGCGTCGCCCGACAGGTCGCGCAGCAGGGTCCGGTTGCGCTCCGACGGCGCCTCGGCCAGCCGCCCGATCGCGGCGATCCGAAGGGCGGGATCGGGATCGTTCAGCGCCGCCACCGCCATGACATCGCGCAACCCCGGCGCCAGCGCCGCGTTGGCCGGTTCGGCCGCCGCCCGCTCGATCAGTCCCGGCGGCACGATCTTGGCGCGTTTCTGAAGCTCGCCGAGTGCCGCACCCGAGGCGGGGCCTCCCGGCGACGCCAGCAGCCGCAGCACCGCCGAGCCCATGTCCAGGTAGGGCCGCAGCCGCAGGTCGACGAACGCCCCCTGCGCCTTCACGGCATCCGCCAGGCCGGGTGCCGAGGTGACGGCGTCGATCACTCCAGTACCCGAGGTGATGAACACCCCGCCCTCGGCACACACCAGCCGCCTGCCGCCGACCGCCTCCAGCGCCCGGAGCGCCCAGGCCGGCTCGGCGGCGCCGGTCTCGACCGCGTCGAGCAGCCGGTCCACCGCGGCGACGCGCTCCGCCGAGGCGCCGGCGCAGAGCGGCGCCAGCAGCTCCGACAAGGCCCTGTCGTCCGCCAGGACTGGCGTGGCGGCCAGCGTCAGCAGGAACAGGGCGCCGGCGGCCAGCCGCCGGCGCCATCCCATCATTCCCGGTTCACGCATAAGGGCTGAAGGGCACCGGAGTGGGGGTGTCCTTGGACTGCCAGAGGATGTCGAAGGCCTGCTTGTCGTTGACCGAGCCGATGAACACGCCGCGCGAGACGTAGTTGTTCTCGCCCGTCATCTTGATCGTGTAGCCCGACGGGCAGTCGAAGCTGATGCCGGCCGAGGCCGCGCGCACCGCATCCGGGTCGGCCATCCCGGCCTTCTCTACCGCCTTGGCCCACATGTGGACGCCGTCATAGGCCGACACCATCGGGTCGATCACGGTGGTCGGCGAATAGGCGAGGTTGCTCTTCTCGACGAAGCCCTTCCAGTTCGCCTTGAAGGCGTCATTGGCCGGGGCGACCGCATTCTGGAGATAGGCCCAGCAGTTGAGGTGCCCGACCATCGGCGCCGTGTCCAGCCCTTCCAGATCGGCTTCCAGCACGTCCAGGCCCAGCACCGGGATGTCGGTGGCGCCGATGCCCTGGTTGATGATCTCCTTGAAGAAGTCGGGGATCGACGATCCGACCGTGGTCAGCACGATGATCGGCTGGCCGCCCGGCTCGCTGGCGAACTTGCGGATGTCGTTGACGATGGTCTGGAAGTTCGAGAAGCCCAGCGGCACGTATTGCTCGCGCCAGGCGCTCTCCGAGAAGCCCTTCGACTGCCAATAACCCTTGCAGATCTTGTTGATGGTGCGCGGCCAGACATAGTCCGATCCCAGCATGTAGAAGCGCTTGGCGTCGCCGCCCTCGGGACCCATCAGGTAGTCCAGCGCCGGCAGCACCGAACTGGCCGGCGGCGAGTTGAGGTAGACGACGTTCTTGGAGTTCTCCTCGCCCTCGAAGTGCAGCGGGTAATAGAGCAGGCCGTTGTTCTGCTCGACCACCGGCAGCACCGACTTGCGGGAAACCGAGGTCCAGCAGCCGAACAGGGCGGAGCACTTGTCCTGCAACAGCAACTGCCGGCCAAGCTGCGCGTAGAGCGGCCAATCCGACGACGGATCGGTCACCAGAACCTCGACCTGCTTGCCCAGAACGCCGCCCTTGGCGTTCAATTCGGCCGCCGCCATCTGGACAACCGCGTTCATGCGGCCCTCGATGTTCGCCATCGTGCCCGACGACGAGAACAGGCAGCCCAGCTTCAGGCTGTCCGCCGCCTTGGCTCGGCTCGTGATGATGGCGGGAGCCGCCAGGGCGGCACCCAACGCCGCGGAATTCTTCAGGAAATCTCTACGGTCCATGTGATCCTCCAAACCCTGCCACGGCCCCAGCCGCGCTATCCCATCACAAGGCAGCAAGCGACATGCCAATTTATTTGCTGACTGCAAAATTATCTGGGATCATTGTTTTCGTTGGAAACGCGCCGATTTGACCGGCCACCTTGGGGTGGGTTCGATCGGGCGGCATGACCGGCATGCACGGGAATGCGGCAGGGCCTGCCAAATTTCTTATCATTCGAACGAATTTGCACAAAAAACCTTCATTCCGGAGCGAACGGCCCAACCATGATCGTCACCCCGTCGCGTCTCAAACGGATCAACACGTCGCGCGTGCTGTCGGAAATCCACAACTCCCCCGGCATCTCCCGGCGCGAGCTGTCGCGCCGCCTGAACAGCACCGACGCCAGCCTGTCCCGGCTGACGCGCGACCTGATCACGCGCGGGCTGGTGATGGAGCGGGACGCCTCGACACGTCCAATGGGGCGGGGCAGGCCCAATGTCGGCCTTTTCCTCAACCCGACTGGCTTGCACGTCCTGTGCATGGTGCTGTCACGCTACGAGCAGCGCCTGTCGGTGGTCGATCTGGGGGGAAGCCGGATCTTCGAGAGCGATCTTGGCACCTTATCGGACACCAGCCTCGACTGGATCGGTGAGCGGATCGCCAGGCTGGGCGCCCGACCCGAACTGGGGTTCCAGAGGATCTCCGGCATCAGCCTGATCGCCTCGCCGGACGTCGAGTTCCCCGGCCCCTGGACCGCCGGGAAATTGAACGATTTCGCCGTGGGCCTGAGCGGGAGGCTGGGTGCCGCGGTGGCCTCGCGCGGTTTGGCCGAGGCCCTGCACATCGCCGAGATCCGAAACCTGCGCGAGACACCACCGGCACCGACCGTGCTGGTCCACGCCGGTTTCGCCCTCGAGGCCAGCATGGTCCCCGCCGGCGGGAACTCGCCCACCGAGGTGATCGGCGGCGACCTCAACGACGCGCCGGTCTCGTCATTCGAGGATACCGGCCGGCGCTGGGTCCGCTTGGAGGAGATCGCCTCCGCCGGGGCCATCCTCCGCCGGCTCGGCCATGTCAAACAGCACGGTCCCGTCGGCGAGACCGGTCTCGGCCTTGGCGTGCCCCACGCCATTCGGCAGGCCAATTCCGGCGACCCGCGCGCCGTCGCGGCGTTCCGCGACGCTGGCGAGGCGCTCGGCGGCGCCATCGCCGCCCTGGTCATGATGCTGCGACCGGCCCGCGTGCTGCTGGCGGGACCGCTCGCCTCGGCCGCCCCCTTCCTGAACGGCTTCCGCGACCTGCTCGGCCGCGATGGCGGCGCCGTGATCGCCCGCTCGACCCTCAGCGACCTCCAGGCGGCGGAAGCGATCGGCCTGGAACACTTCGCCTTCGCCGCCATCCCCGAGGAAGCCGAATCCCCATAAGTGGGGTGCAACCGTAGGTCGGATAAGGCGAAGCGGCATCCGACAAGCAGGCGCGTCGATGTCGGGTGCCGCTCCGCTCTACCCGACCTACGGCCCCCAGGCCCGCCCGCTCAAATCCCGCTCATCGATCCTCGACCAGAACGCCACCATCCCAGGGCCAAGCCAGCGCCACCGCCTCGCCGGGCTTCCTCAACACCCCCGCCCCGAAGGCGGGCGTGTGCGCCTCCAGCACGCCGAGCGGCGTCTCGACCACGTGGATGTGCTGGCTGCCGACGAAGGCCGATGTCACCACGCGGCCTTCCACCCGGTTGCGGTCGCCGACCGCCGCGTCCGGCGCCAGCACCGACAACCTTTCCGGGCGGAGCGCCAGCAACGCCGTCCGGCCCATCCGCGGCTCGCCGTCCCGCAGGCGGTGGCGCACGCTGGCGCCGTCGATGTCGATCGTCAGGCAACCGCCGGAAACCGATCCGGCCACTCCATCCAGGAAGTTCGCCCGGCCGAGGAAATCGGCGACGAAGCGGGTGGCCGGCGTGTTGTACAGCGCGTCGGGCGTGCCGGTCTGCTGGACCCGGCCGTCGCGCAGGATGACGATGCGGTCGGACATCGTCATCGCCTCCTCCTGGTCGTGCGTGACATTGACGAAGGTCGTGCCCAGCCGCTGGTGCAGGCTCTTCAGTTCGAACTGAAGCTCCGCCCGCAGCTTCTTGTCCAGGGCGGACAGCGGCTCGTCCAGCAGGACCACCGCCGGATCGAAGACGAGGGCGCGGGCCAGCGCCACCCGCTGCTGCTGGCCGCCCGACAACTGCCGCGGCATCCGCGCGGCGAAGGCCTGGAGATGCACCAGATCGATCGCGCGCTCGACCCGCCGATCCAGCTCGGCGCCCCGGATGCCCCGCAGCTTCAGCGGATAGGCGATGTTTCCCCGCACCGTCATGTGGGGAAACAGCGCGTAGCCCTGGAACACCACGCCGAAGCCGCGCTTCTCCGGCGGCAACCCGCCGACCGGTTGCCCGTCCAGCAGGATGTCGCCACCGTCGGGATCGACGAAGCCGGCGATCGCCATCAGGATGGTCGACTTGCCCGAGCCCGACGGCCCCAGCAGGCTCAGGAACTCGCCCGAGGCGATGTCCAGCGACAGCCGATCGATCGCGGCGACCGAGCCATACCGCTTCGTCAGGTCGCGGATCGACAGCGCGATCCTCGGCTCGATCCGGGGTCCGACCTCGGTGGAGGGCGGGGGCACCGCGCCTGGAACGCTCGACGTCACCGTCATGTCAGCCTCGGCTCGGCGTCACGAGATGATCGACCGGCGCCGCCCAGAACGGCACCTCGTCGGTCCGGGGTGTCCACTCCCCCCGGTCCACCAAGCCTTGGACATGCGCCGCGATCTCGGTCATCGGCGCGAACCAGACATCGCCCTTGTCCATCATGTACTGGATCAGCCGGGCCATCGCGTCGGCCCGCGCCAGCCGGCCCGAGACGAACGGGTGCCAGACGGAGACCCACATTCCGCCATGGGTCCATGCCGCATCGAACTCGGCGCGGAACACCTCCATGGCGCGCTCCGGCGCCTGGATCGGCATCATGTAGCCGAATTCCTTCATGTTGACGTACTGCACCCAGTCGTCCAGCGCGAAGTCGGAGGGCAGTTCGACCAGCGTTCCCTTGGACGACTTCAGCAGGTACGGCACATCGTCGCCGACCAGCGAGGCGTCATAGGTGAAGCCCCGTTCGACCAGCAGGTCGGGCGTGTGTTCCGACAGCGCGTAGGCCGGTGCCCGGTACCCCGTCGGCCGGGAGCCCACGATCCTGTCGAAGGCCTCCAACGCGCGGTCCAGTACGCGCGCCTCGTCACCGGGCGACAGGGTGTTGGGCCGCTCGTGCAGCCAGCCGTGATGGCCGATCTCGTGCCCCGCCTCGACCAACGCCTCGACCGCGCGCGGATAGGCCTCGATGCACCAGCCCGGCACGAACACCGTCTGCTTCAGACCGTAATGCCGGAAGATGTCGATGATCCGGGGGATCGCCACGAACGGCCCGTAGCGGAGCGCCGACGAGGTCGCCAGCCGCGACGGCGCCGCCTCGCGGTGGTTCAGGTGCAGCAGGCTTTCCACGTCCATGTCGAACGAGAAGCACACGGCGCAGCGGGCGCCGTTGGGCCAGGGCGGCGGGTTCTGGATCAGGGGCGGAAGCATGGCGTCCTTCAAGTCTTTCGGGCGGGCTTTGCGGGCTCAGGTGTTTCGGGCGGGACGGCGGAGCGTGACGACGATCGCGGCGAGGACGCCCAGCGCGGTCAGCGCCATCAATACCACGGCGACCGCCGCCACCGTCGGGTCGACGCTCTCGCGGATGCCGTCCCACATGCGGCGCGGCAGCGTGTAGACGGCCCGGCTCGACACGAACATGGTGACGACGATCTCGTCCCATGACACGACGAAGGCGAAGACGGCGGCGGTCGCGACGCCGGTGCGGATGTTGGGCAGGATGACGTCGACCATGGTGCGCAGCGGCGTGGCGCCCAGGCTGCGGGCGGCCTGCTCCAGCCGTCCGTCCAGCATGGACAGCGACGTCGTGACCGCGATGATCACATAGGGGATCGCGAGGATGGTGTGGGCCAGCACGACGCCGGCCCAGGTGTCGTAGAGCCCGATGGCGACCCAGGCGCGGTACAGCGCCAGCGCGCTCACGATCGGCGGGAAGATCATCGGCGCCAGCATGATGGCGCCGACCAGCCCGGCCAGCCACGGCCTCACCCGCCACAACCCGACGGCGCAGGCGGTGCCGAGGCAGACCGCCAGCACGGTGGAGGCCAGTGCCACGCCCAGGCTGTCGGCGATGCTGGACAGCCACGGCGCCGAGGTGAACAGCGTCTCGAAGTGGCGCGGCGACCACGCCCCCTGGGGCAGCGCGATGAAGCGGCTGTCGTTGAAGGCGACCGGGATGGTCACCAGCCCCGGCAGCAGCAGGAACAGCGCGATCACCCAGGCCACCGCGAAGATCATGGGCCTCGCCCATCCCCGGAGATCCATCACGAGGCTCCCAACATCCGGCGCACGCCGGTGACGCGGCTGACGATCGCGATCAGCGCCAGCGTCGCCACCAGCAGCACGACCGACAAGGCGGCGGCCAAGCCCCAGCGCAGCGTCTGGAGCACGGAGATGCTGACATACTCGCTCAGCATGACGACCCGGCCACCTCCCAGGATGGCGGGCGTCACGAAGAAGCCCAGGCCGAACACGAAGACCAGCAATCCGGCCCCGAACAAGGCTGGTAGCGTCAGCGGCAGGTAGACGTCGGTGAATGTCCGGAACGGCGACGCGCCGACGCTGCGCGCCGCCATCATCAGGCGGCCGTCCAGCCCCCGCATGGTGGCGAAGATCGGGAAGACGGCATAGGGCACCAAGTAGTGCACCATGCCGATCACGACCCCAAGCTCGTTGCGGACCAGCGGCAGGGGGGCCGCGATCAGCCCCGATCCCAGCAGCGCCTCGTTGACGATCCCGTTGTTGCGCAACAGGATCAGCCACGCCAGAGCCCGCACCAGCACCGACAGCCAGAACGGCACCAGCACGCAGAGCAGCAGGGCCAGCCGCTGCCGCTCGCCCATGTGGGCCATGGCGTATGCGACGGCGTAGCCCAGCACCACGGCGATCACCGTGGTCAGCCCGACGATCCGGAAGGTCGTCAGCAGGATGCGGTGGATGCTGTCGGTCGCCGCGACCTGCTCGTACCAGCGGAGCGTCGGCGCCTCCAGCCCGCCGAACGACAGCGCCACCAGTTGCCCGATCGGGATCAGGAACAGCCCGCAGACCAGCAGCGTCGCCGGCAGCAGGAACCCGACATAGGGCTCCCCGGACAAGGGCCTCTTCGCCACTTCAGCGTCCCCCGTCAGCCGGAGATGCCGTCGATCCAGCGTTCCACGGCCGCGTCGTAGTTCATCTCGTACCACTCCTCGCTGCGGATCGCCTGGACCGCGACGTTGTCGGCGTAACCGGGATCGATCCGGCGCAGTTCGGGCGGCAGCATGGCGGAGGCCGCCGGATTGGACGGGCCGTTGCCGAGCAGCTGGAGCAGCTTGATCTGCCGGGCGGGATCGAGCATCGACGCCATGAACTTCTGCGCCGCCTCCGATCCGGCCGGGTTGCCCTTGGGGATCACGAAGGACGACGGGCAGAAGACGCCATCGTTCCAGGTCCAGGTCACGGCACCCTTGGTGTCGCGCTCCAGGATGCTGGCCCGCGTGTTCCAGATGTTGCCCATCACGACCTCGCCATCCAGGAACATCTGTTGGCTGCTGGCGCCTGATTCCCAATAGATCACGTCGTCGCCCAGCGAGCGCGCCTTGGCGATGGCCCGGTCCAGGTCGGCCGGGTACAGGGCGTCCCGCTTGACGCCGTCGCCCAGCAGGCAGGCCTCCATGGCGCCCATCTGGTATTTCCACATGGTCCGCTTGCCGGGATACTTCGCGGTGTCGAAGAAGTCGGCATATGTGGGCGGCTTGTCCGGGAACATGTCCTTCCGATAGGCCAGCACGAAGCTGTAGGTGTAGTTGGCGATGCCGTGCGGCCACGCCCAACCGTCCCGCACCAGCGACTTGTCGACCACGCCATAGTCGACCTCCTCCAGCAGGCCCTGCTTGCCCAGCTGGTTGCACAGGAAGCCGTCGCCGTCGCAGACGTCCCAGCTGACCGAGCCTGACTCGACCATCGCCTTGATCTTGCCGGCCAGCGGACTGCCGCCATCGACACGCACCGGGATGCCGGTGTCGGCGGTGAACGGCTTGCCCCAGGCCTCGCCCATGCCGGCCACGGCGTCGCCGCCGAAGTTGCACAGCACCAGCTCCGCCGCCTTGGCCGCCGCCGGACTGGACCCGAACGGCAGCGTTCCCAAGCCGGCGCCCACCGCCGGCAGGAGGCCGGCGGCGCCCAGCACCTTCAGGAAGTCGCGGCGGGCGAGGCGGCCGGCCCGCAATTCGTCGGCGGCGATCTCGACCAAGTCGTCGTTGAATGTGGATCTCGTCATGTGAATTCCCTCATCTCCCAGCGGACGCCACCCTGATCGACGCCCCGCGCGTGGTTCCCGACGGACGAACCCGTTCCCTGTGCCAATTCCTTGGCGCCGACCGGATCGCGAGCGTCCGGCGGGCTCCCCCCGTCATGATCCGCGAGGGGTGTTTTCAGCGCCAATGCTCGGGTGCGGGCAATTTGAAGTCAAGTCTAAAAAAAGAGTCGACTCCAAGTTCGAGCGGCGTATCATCCCTCGTGTCGACGATGAAGCAAGGGTGGTTTTTCCGATGGCTGGTCTAAGGGCGCGGCACCGGCAAGCCCGTGTCGAGCAGGTCCTGAACGTCGCGTCCGAGCTGTTCGCCTCCCAAGGCTACGAGACGACGCGGATCGAGGAGATCGCGGAATCGGCCCAGGTGGCGCCCGCCACCGTCTACAATTACTTCACGACCAAGGCGAACATCCTGACGACGCTGGCGGTGCGCCACGTCCGGGCGTCCCTGCCGGAGCGGCGGGCGCTGGTGCGCGATCCGCCCGCCGATCCGATGGACGCGATCCGCGCCTTCGAGAAGCTGCTGGCGGATCAGGCGCTGCGCACCCTCAGCCGCGAATGCTGGCGGGCGATCCTGTCCGCCCCGTATCGGGAGCCGCGCGGCACCGCCCACCGGGTGTCGCTGCGCTTCCAATGGCTGATCAAGCGCCACTACGTCCTGATGCTGACCGGCTTCCAGCAGCGCGGCACCATCAAGAAGGATGTCGACCTCGAGGTCCTGGCCGATCTGGTGACCGCCATCGGCACCTATCACTTCAGCCGCCTCGTCTCCGACGACGAGATGACGATCGACGACCTCAAGGAGGCGGTGGAACGGCACCTCGACCTCGTCTTCGCCGGGGTGATCGCCAAACCCAAGCCCAGACCCAAGGCGTCCAAACCAGCATCGAAGAGGAAGAAACGGGATGAGTGAATTCGCCGACCGGGTCGCGATGGTGACGGGCGCCGGAAGCGGGATCGGCGAGGCTACCGCCCGCCTGTTCGCCGCCGCCGGGGCCCGCGTCATTGTCCAGGACATCGATCCGGAGCGTGTCGCCAAGACAGTCGCCGCCATAAAGCGTGTGGGCGGCGAGGCGGTCGGGGCCGCCTACAGCGTCGCCGACGAGGACAGCCTGCGCCGCAGCGTCGAGGAGACCGGCGGGGTGGATATCCTGGTCAACAACGCGGGCGTGCCGGGCTTCAACGCCGTCATCGAGGATATCGACCGCGCCGCCTACGAACGCCTGTTCGAGATCCATGTCTGGGGCACGCTGGCGGCGACCCGCGCCGTGCTGCCCGGGATGAAGGCCAAGGGCTACGGCCGCATCGTCAACATCGCCTCCAACCGCGGTCAGGTCGGGTTCGAGCGCTCCAGCCACTACGCCGCCGCCAAGGCCGCCGTCATCGGCTTCGCGAAGTCCTGGGCGCGCGAGTTCGCGCCACACGGCATCCTCGTCAACGCGCTGGCGCCGGGCGTCGTCCGAAGCGGCATGACGCTGCGCTACGGCCAGGACGCGCTGGACGAGGAGGCTCAGCTCAACCTGGTCAAGCGCTGGGCCGAGCCGGACGAGATCGCCGGCTGGATCCTGTTCATCACCGGTCCGCGCGGCGGCTTCATGACCGGGCAGCTCGTCTGCCCCAACGGCGGCGACCCGATCGTCGGCATTTGACATCCAACACATCCGGCTCCGTGCGGATCGCCGGAGCGACCGAACAGGGGAATCCCGTGCCATGAGCGTGATGACCGAGAACGATTGGCGCTACAACCAGCTGATCAAGGTGTTCCCGTCGGAGGCCGAACCCGCCTTCGAGGCCCCGGACCAGCTGACGCGCTGGTGGGGCAGGCCGTGGGGCTGCACCAACGATGTCGGGCGCCTGCGCGTCGTGCTGATGCACCGGCCCGGCCCGGAGGTCGAGATCGTCGACACCTCCAAGCGCCTGGAGATGGGCGCCTTCGGCGACATCCAGGAAGGCTGGTACTGGCGCGGCGCCCAAGGCCCCGACCTCGCTGGGATGCGGGCCCAGCACGACGCCTATGTCGCGGTGCTGAAGGCCGAGGGAGTAGAGGTCGTCATGCTCGACGGCCCGGCGCCCGGCCGCATGAAGTCCTGCTACACCCGCGACGCCGTGATCGGCGTCGGCGGCGGCGCCATCGTGACGCGGCTCGGGCCGCGCATCCGGCGGGGCGAGGAGGTGCCGGCGACACGGACGCTGGCCGCCCTGGGCTGTCCCATCCTGCGGACGCTGTCCGGCACCGCCGTGGCCGAGGGCGGCGGCTTCGCCTGGCTCAACGACAAGACCGCCGTGTTCGGCGTCTCGTCGCGCGGCAACGAGGAGGGCGCGCTCCAGATCCAGGAGGTGCTGCGCTCCCAAGGCGTCGAGCTGATCCGGATCGACCTGACCGGCTACCGGCTGCACATCGACGGCGTCTTCCTGATGATCGCGCCCGATCTGGCGCTGGTCAATCCGGCGCAGCTTCCCTTCAGCTTCCTCCAGAAGCTCAAGGCGCTCGGCATCGAGACGATCGAGGTCCACCACGAGGACAACCCCTGGATCATCAACGGCCTCGCGGTGGCTCCCCGGCGCGTGATCATCACGGAAGGAGCGTCTGGTCACACGCTCGACCGCCTCGCGTCCCGCGGTGTCGAGGTGATCACGGTCCAGTACGATCTGGTGTGTTCGGGCGGCGGCGGACCGCACTGCTCGACCGCTCCCCTGATCCGCGATCCCGTCTGATCCCGCCGGCTCATCCATGACTTCGAAGGAGGGGCCGATGCCCTCGCCATCCACGAACCACGACCGCGTCGTCCGCTTCGTCGCCGCCAACCGCTTTCCGTTTCCGGGCCAGACCGACTGGCCCGCCGGCTACACCACCATCGCCAATTTCGGTTCCCACGTCATCGACACCCCGGACGGTCCGATCTCCCCCGACATCGTCATCCTGGACGAGCGGGGCCAGCCCTGCCGCCTGGGCGAGGTCGAGACCGCGATCGACGCCGCCGCCGTGGCACGGTGGGCCGCCTGTTCCGCCATCGCCGACACCCTGAACGAGACGGGCGTCAAGAACCTCTTCGTCTACGTCCCGAAGGGCTCCGCGGCCGACGCGCTCCGCCAACTGGACGGCAACGCCATCTCCTTCGCCGGCCTGCGCGAGTGGGAGGTCGATGGCGAGGCCGTGTGGGTGACACCCTTCCTGACCCGCGGCGACCGCTACGATCATCAATAGGTTGACCATCAATAGGATTGCGCCAGCCATGCCGACCCCCCAGCACGACGCGGTCGTCCGCCATGTGGCGCGGACCCGCTTTCCCTTCCACGACCAGACCGACTGGCCGGCCGACTACGTCACGCTGACCAATGTCGACCGTCCGACCCGCTCGATCCCGTTCGAGGGCGCCGAGCACTTCCCGGACATCGTCATCGTCAACACAAAGGGCGAGGTCCGCGAGATCGGCGAGGTCGTGGAGACCCTGGACGACGCCCCGGTGGCGGAATGGCGGACCTGCTCGCTGACGGCGGACAACCTGACGGAGACGGGCGAGCGCCACTTCTTCCTCTACGTCCCCGCCGGTCAGGAGGACGCCGCCGTCGCCTTGCTCGACCGGCATGAAATCTCCTTCGCGGGCGTGCGCGGCTACGCGATCGACGCCGCCGGTGCCGTCGCCATCGTGCCGCACGTCACCCGCGGTGATTCCAAGGACCACCGCTGAACTCCCGACGCCCAACCCCCTCACCACAAGGAGACCGGCCCCATGTCACTCAACGCCTTCAAGCTGGACAGGCTTCAGATCGGACTGGACGACCTCAAGGCGGGGCGCATCGAGCGCCGCGATTTCCTCAAGCTCGCGGGAGCGCTGGGCCTGTCCGTGCCGCTGGCGGGCGTCGGCCTCGGCGCCGGTGACGCGCTGGCCCAGGCCAAGGAGATCGTCGTCTCCAACTTCGGCGGCGACGCCGCCACCTTCATGGCGGAAGCCTGGGGCGCGCCCTTCACCAGGGACAGCGGCACTCCGGTCAGCATCGTCGGTGGCGCTCCGCTGCCGGGCAAGATCCGGGCCCAGGTCGACGAACGAAACGTCATCTGGGACGTCTGCGACGCCGACGGCTTCATCGCCATCGATCTCGGACGCAAGGGCTACCTGGAGCCGATAGACTATTCCGTCGTCGACAAGTCGATGATCCGCGAGGGTTGGGCCTGGGAGCACGGCATCGCCAATTACGGCTTCAGCTTCGTCATCGCCTATGACGCGAGCAAGATGGGTGGCAAGGCTCCGACCGGCTGGGCCGACTTCTATGACGTCGAGAAGTATCCCGGCAAGCGCACGCTGTGGAAATACATGATGGGAGCCGCCGAGGGCGCCCTCCTGGCCGACGGTGTTGCGCCCGAGGACCTCTATCCGCTCGACATGGACCGGGCCATCGCCAAGATGCGGACCATCAAGGACCACCTGATCTTCTGGGACAGCGGGTCGGAGACCCAGCAGATGTTCCTGGACGGCGAGATCGTGATGGGCTGCATCTACAGCACCCGCTCCAGCGTGCTGGAGCGCGACACCGGCGGCCGGGTCAAGTGGATCTGGGAAGGGGCCAACTACTGTCCGGGCGCCTGGGTCGTTCCCAAGGGCAACCCGGCCGGCGCCAAGGTCCAGCAATTCATCGCCTCGACCCTGATCCCGGAACGCCAGATCGTGCTGCTGGACAAGCTGGGCAATTCGCCGTCCAATCCGGCGGCGTCCGCGCTCCTGACCGCCGAACAGCGCCGGATCGACCCCGGCTATCCGGAAAACCTCGCCAAGCAGGTGATCCGCGACGAGTTGTGGTACGCCGACCATTACGACGACGCCCTCAACAAGTGGATCGACGCCATCGCGGGCTGACGCCCGTTTGAATTCATCCCCCCTGAAGGAAACCGCGATGACCGGAACGCCGCCGGTGGCCGATCCCTGGTTCACGATCGAGGAGGTCGAACCCGGCGTCCACCGGATCACCGAACCCCATTGCCACCGGCTGGTCCGGGCCAATTGCCATCTGGTCAAGGGCTCGGCGCGCGATCTCCTGATCGACAGCGGCATGGGCGTCGGCCGATTGCGCGACGCCATCGCGCCGCTGATCGACAAGCCACTGGTGCTGTTCACCACCCACGCCCATGTCGATCACCGGGGCGGCCACCCGGAGTTCCGCGACGCCGAGATCCTGGTCCACCCGGCGGAGGCCGAGACGCTCCGGACCACCGCCGATGTCGGCAGCCTGACCTTCGACCAGTTCGACCCCGACACCCTGCGCGGGCTGGCCGAGGCCGGGTTCGACACCGGCGGACTGCTGGTGGACGCGGTGCCGTGGCCCGGCTTCGACATCGCCGGCTGCCGGTCCGAAGGGGTCGAGCCGACGCGGCTGGTGGGGGAGGGTGACGAGGTCGACATCGGCGACCGCCAGTTCCAGGTGCTCCACCTGCCCGGACACTCGCCGGGCGGCATCGCCTTATGGGAACAGGGCACGGGAACGCTGTTCGCCGGCGACGTCATCTACGACGGCATCCTGATCGATGACTTGCCTGGCTCCAGCATAGGGGATTATGTGGAGACCATGCGCCGCCTGATCGACCTGCCGGTCCGCCTCGTCCATGGCGGTCACCGCGGCGAGTTCGGCGGCGACCGGATGCGGGAGATCGCCTCCCACTACATTGCCGGGCGGCAATGACCCAACCAGCCCCCAACATCGGAAATGGCACCGACATGATGCGACAACCGGACGAACGGCAACTGCGGATCGACTTGGCGGCCGGCTACCGGCTGCTGGCCCATTACGGCATGGACGACATGATCTACACCCACACGTCCGTGCGGCTGCCGGGGGAGGGGCATCGCTTCCTGATCAACCCCTACGGCATGACCTTCGACGAGATCCGGGCCAGCGACCTCGTCACGGTTGACCTGGATGGTCATTTAGCCGAGCCCGGCCTCGCGGAGGACCAGAACCAGCGGGTCAACCCGGCGGGCTTCACCATCCATTCCGCGATCCACATGTCCAGGCCGGACGCGCTCTGCGTCATGCACACCCACACCCTGGCCGGGATGACGGTCGCGGCCCTCAAGAGCCCGCTCTTGATGCTCAATCAGATGAGCATGGAATTTTACAATGACGTCGCCTACCACGCCTACGAGGGCGTGGCGCTCGACCTGTCGGAACGCGACCGCCTCGCCCGCGATCTCGGCGGCAAGCCCGCGATGATCCTGGCGAACCATGGCTTGCTGACGGTCGGCCGCACGGTGGCGGAGGCCTTCTACCACATGTATTACCTGGAGATGAGCTGCCGTATCCAGGTCGCGGTGATGCAAACGGGTGCCGAGCTGGCGGTTCCGCCCGAACCGCTGGTGGCCCACGCCGCCACCCAATTCGAGGCCGGCGCCATTCCCAAGGGAACGCGGATGTGGCCGGCGCTGCTCCGGAAGCTCGACCGGCTCAACCCCGACTACCGGGACTGAGCCGGTTCGGCCAATCCCGCCTCACCAGACGACACGGGCGGTCGCCATGATGACGTGGGCGGAGTAGGTGCCGCTGCCCTCGGCGCCGAGCACCGCCGTGCCGGTCTGGTTGGCGCTGGACGATGCCGCCTGCCAGTTCAGGTAATCCTCGCCGACGAACCGCTCCCACAGCCCGACGACGCCGACATACATGTTGTCGGTGACGCCGTACTCGCCCGTGACCCTTAGGCTGTTGATGATCGACTTGTTGTCGGGCAGGCTGGTCGCGGAGTTGGCGGCGCTGGTGGCGCCGGTGCCGCGCGCCCAGCTCGCTTCCTCGAACGCGGTGTTGCCATAGGACAGGTTGTCCTCCAGCTGGAGCTTCAGCCGGTCGGTGACCTGCCAGTCCGTGTGGAATCCCACGGTCTGGACGGTGTCGGTGTTCCGCAGCCGCCAATTGACGGAGTTGCCGTTCTGCGGGTTCGCCACCACCATGTCGGTGAAGTTGGTTTGGTAGGTGTAATAGAGGTGGGCGGTCATGCCCTTCATCGGCGTGAAGGTGATGTCGGGGCCGATCGAGGCCGCCTTGTTCTCCGTGACGCCGAAAAAGGTGTCGGGGAACTCGTCCTTGATCAGCCGCCCGGTGGCGCCGACCGATAGGCCGGGCCCCGCGTCCCAGGTGAGGGTGGACTTGATCTCGTCGCGCTCGCGCGCGGCGTAGGTGTACATCCGGAGATCTTTTTCGGAGTTGTTGCCCGTCAGGTTGCGGCCCAGGCTGGCCCAGCCGGCGTTGCCGTCGTACTCGGTCGCTTGGCGGGTGGCGTGCGAGTAGCCCAGCGATCCGATGACACCGTCCGCCAGGGTGGAGTTCAGCCGGCCGCCGGTGGTGATCTCCCGGTTCCTGTCGGTGACGGAGTAGTCGCGCTCCTTGACGGAGTAGCCATAGTCCAGCGTCGCCTTGGTCGATCGCGTCAGCCTGTAGCCCGCCTCCAGGTCGGCCCGCTGGTTGCGGAACGAGTAGGGCCGATTGTACTGGACGCCGACGCTGCCGTTGAAGGCCGCTGTGCCATCGGCCCGATACGGCGGCGGCTGCTTGTAGGCGGCGGAATCGTTGTCGCGGTCGTCGAAGGTGTAGGCGGCGCGGAAATTCCAGTCGGTCCAGGGCCGCGAGGTCAGCGTGACATTGCCGTACATCGTCGTGATCAGGCCGTCATAGGCGCTGTCCGTCAGCTTCGGCGTGCGCTCGTAGATCCTGCCGGTGAAGGCCTCGTTCTGAAGCTGCAGGCCATAGCTCAGGTTGGTCGCGATGTGGGTCGACGCCAGCGGCGAGAAGCCGAACTGCGCCTTGACGCGGTGTTCCTGGTTGCTCGGCGGCAGCGACAGTTCCGACGCCTGATAGCCCGGGATGGTGGCCGCGTTGAACGGCGTCACCGTCTTGAACGACGCCTGATTGTTGGTGAAGCTGGAGAAGACATAGCTCAGCCGGGCCTGCACCTTGCTGGTGGCGTAGTCGGTCATCACGGTCAGGCGGTCGGTGTCGTAGCTGACCGGCTCCGGGATCGAGGCGAAGACGTTGGCGTTGTAGAAGAACAGCGAGTTGATCTTGGTCCCTTCCTTGTGCTCGTGCTCCACCTTGGCGGACGGCGTCCAGCCCGCGACGTCGAACAGACGGAACTCGCCGTCCAGCCGTTTGCGCCGCGTCCCGATATCGACGGTCGACAGGTACTTGTTGACGCGGGCGGCGCCCGCCGCGTTGGAGGCCGTCGTGTTGATCGAGCGGGGCGTCAGCCCGTTCAGCAGCTCGCCGCCCGAGCCGAACAGCGTGTGGTAGTCGGCCGCCTCCCGGAAGGCGATGCCCTCATAGCTCACCCTGCCGTCCCAGACACCCTGCTCGCCGGCGCGGAAGCTCAGCGTCGGGTCGGCCAGCACCCGCTGCCGGCCGACCGTCAGGTCATCGCCCTCCGCCTCGAAGAAGAAGGTGCCGTCATCCTTGCCGGTCGCCCGCTGTCGCGTCCGGAACCAGGCCGAGCCGAACGGACCATCCTCCGGACCCCCGGAATAGCGGCCGAAGCGCCCGACGCCTCCCGTCTGGCCACCCACCCCGACGCCGGCCTCGTTGACCAGCACCGGCTTGCTGGCCGGGGTCGCGGCGGCGGGGCCGTCGAGATCGAAACCGCCGTCCTCCTCCGCCGAGGCGATCAGCGGGCACAGGCAAATGGCGGCGAGAGCCACGCTCAATAAAGTCTTTTCGCTCATTCGATCTCTCCCAGCCGCACCCATGGGGCCGTTGATGAAAGTCATTCACGTTCAAATTGAAATCGGGGGCCGGGTCAGTGCGTGAGCATGCCGCCTGACGGCGCGTTGGAGCCATGCACCTTCATGTGGCAGGTCTGGCAACCCCGGGCCAAAAGCATGTTGTACTGGGCAGGATTGCCCATCCCCGGCAGCTGCTTGCCTCCGGAAACCAAGCCCTCGTGACCGGCCCTGCTGTTCTGGTGGCAGGTCTGGCACAGGAACGGCGAGCGCATCTTGAGCAGCGAGCTTTGGGTCGAGCCGTGGGGCTGGTGGCAACTGCCGCAGTCCTCGCGCACCGGCTGGTGCTCCCACAGGAAGGGTCCGCGCTGCTCGGCGTGGCAGGTGTAGCAAACCTCGTTGACGGTGAACTCCTTCAGCAACGATTGCCCGCCGGACCCATGGGTGTTGTGGCAGTCGCTGCACCCGACCTTGCCCTCGCGCACGGGATGGTGGGAGAACTGGAAGCTCTCGGACCGTTGTTCGGCGTGGCAGCCGAAACAGACCTGCGCCTCGGTCTTCTTGCTCAGCACGGGGTCCTTGGCGACATGGTTGGTGTGGCAGTCGGTGCAGGCGACGTCGTTGGCCTGATGCTGGCTGCCCGGCCAGTTGATGTGCTCGCCGCCCCTGTGGCAGGTGGCGCAGACCTCGCCGCGCTTCTCGACGGGCGAGATGAACTCCCCCTTGAACACGACATCGACCGGAGGCCGCTTCTCGCCCTTCGGCGGACGGGCGTTGTTGTGCGCCGGACTGGCGCCGTGGCAGCTCTCGCAGGCGTGCTGGCCCATCGGAGTCCTGTCGTCGCCCCGAACGCCATGGGCGGTGAACAGGACCGTGCGGTCGCGTTGCTCGTCATGGCACTTGATGCAGGTCTGCTCGCCGTTCTCCGCCCAGCGGGGCGTCTCGGCGGCCGGCGTCTCCGCCATCTGCGGCCAGCCCGGCGCCTGGGTCCAGTTGATGTCCCAAGGGTTTTGAACGACGCCGTTCTCGGCCCGGCCCTCCCCCGCGGCCAAGGCCAGGAGCAGGAAACCCATCACCGCCACGGCGGCGCGGATCCTCCCCAGTGTGACGATCGCGCCGGGCGTCATTGCCTCACCGCCACGAAGTCCGCCGCACCTTGACCCGACGTTCCCTGACCCAGGGCCAAGGTGTATTCATACGAGGTGTGGTGGAACCGCTTGGCGGTGTGGCCGACATGGACGCTGAAGCCGATCGTGTAGGTCGTTCCAGGCGCCAGCGTCTTGTAGGGAGCTGCCGCCTTCAGCGGCCGGCTCAGCACCACGGTCCAGATCCCCTTGGCGAAGCTGGCCTCGCTGGCGACGATCGCCGGTTTCATGTCCCGCCGCGTGTCGAAGATGATGCCGTCGGCGATCTGGGGCGGCGATCCCGGGTTCAGCTTGACCTGCCACCATTCCTGCGCGTAGCCCGCCTCCAATAGCCGGGTCAGATCCTCGGCCGGCTTCAGCGTGTCGCCGCCGCCCTGACGGCTCAGCTTGGCGCGGGTCTTCATCAGGTATTTGGTCCGGGTGGACGTCCCTGCCGCCGGCCCACCCGCCGCTGGCATTGAGGCGTTGTCCTCGTGGCAACTGGCCCAGCAGCCCGCCCGCACGCCTTCCGGCACCGCCGCGTCGTTCAGGATCACCGCGACCTTGGTCGCGAAGTCGGGGTCCATCTTGGCGTCGGGCACGGCCGGCTCGGCGAACTCGAGGCGCACCAGCAGCTTGTCGTCGTCGTAGGCGAAGCGCACGTTCGCGGCGACGTGGCCGGGGAACGACGGGATCGGCGCCGGCTCGGCCTTCTTGCCGGAAGCCAGTAGCGCCCCTTGCGTCTTCTCCTCGCCCTTGTGGCACTCGATGCAGTTCTTGCCGGCCTTGAACTTGGCGGCGGCGCTGTGGTCCGCCTCGGTCAGGTTCCATTCCCACGAGGTCTGGCCGGGATAGAACATCACCACGTCGCGGCCGGGCACCTTCGACCAATCCACCGCCCAAGCCGGCGGCGCCACCGCCACCGCCAGGACGCCACCCAATAACAAAACCAATCTCATCCGTGATCCCCCAATAAAGAAAATAATCCTACAGCGCTCGACGCCGCGACCCGCGTTTCCGCCACCATGCCCAGGGGGCGTGGCTCAGGTGCTGGATCAGGAACATCACGACCGACACCGCCAGCAGGCTGTGCGCCACCGCCACCGGCACCAGCGCGCTGACGCTCCAGGCGCGGTCGGGCAGCAGCCCCGGCCACAGGAAGGTCAGGCCGCTCGCCACGACCAGGGGAAACGCCACGAACATGGCGGCGCCTTGCGCGTCGGCCCCGAACTTGCGGCGGAACACCAGGCACAGCCCGAGGAAGACGGCGTAGGCGCCGCACAGCGCCAGACCCGACCATTCATGCAGCCGGTGCGACCAGCCGAACTCGACCACGGCCACCGGCGTGCCGGGAAAGTGCAGGGAGATCCCCGTCAGCAGCAGCACCGCCATCAGCGCCGCGTTGGCGTGGTGCCACACCCGGAAGCCCAAGCGCATCCGCGCCGCCCGCCGGGTCGCGGCATCCACCGCCTTCGCCCCATCGGCGGTACCGGCGGCGTCGGCCAGGACGCGCGTCACCGCTCCCCGGCATTGACCGCATCCCGTGCCGGCCCGAGTGCGGCATCCAACCTGTTCGAGCGTGGTCAGACCGTGGGCCTCGACCGCGGCGGTGATGGCACCCCTCGTGACATCATGGCAGTGACAGACCACCTCGCCGTCGCTCCCCTCATCAGGTGCCAGGAGATCCAGGCCAGCCCCCAGATCTGTCCCGTCCCGCATCCAGCCCAGGAACCGCCCGCTGCCGCACAGGTCGCCATAGAGCACCGCGCCGACCACCCGGCCTTCGCACAGCACCAGCTTCCGATAGACGCGGTTGGCGGGATCGTGGTGGACGATCTCCCGCTCGGCGTCGTTGGCCGCCTGGATGCGGCCTGCGGAGAAGATGTCGATGCCGGGGATCTTGAGGCTGGTCGGGACGATCGGCGGCGCGAAGCGGCGCTTCACCGGGGCGTCGGTCAACTGGTCGGCCAGCGCGCCCGCCATGTCCCACAAGGGCGCCACCAGTCCGAAGCACTGGCCGTCATGCTCGACGCATTCGCCGACGGCGTAGATGCCGGGGTGCGACGTCCGCATGTCGTCGCCAACCAGGACGCCACGCCCCACCGCCAGCCCGGCCGCCCGCGCCAGCGTGGTCTCGGGCCGGATGCCGACGGTGAAGACCACCAGGTCCGCCTCGATCCGGCGGCCGTCGGACAGCAGGACGCCGGTAACGCGCTCCTCCCCGGTCAGCGCCACCGCTTGGCTGCCCGTGACGCAGCCGATGCCGCGCCCATCCAGTTCCCGCAGCAGCAGACCGGCGGCGGTGTCGTCCAGCTGACGCTCCATCAGCGACGGCATCAGATGGACGACCGACACCTCCATGCCCCGCCGCCGCAAGCCCCAGGCCGCCTCCAGCCCCAGCACGCCGCCGCCGATCACGACGGCGCGCCGGTGACGCTCCGACGCCTCGATCATCCGCTCGACGTCGCCGATGTCCCGGAAGGTCCTCACCCCCTCAAGTCCGCCGCCGGGGATGTCCGGCACCACTGGAACCGCCCCGGTGGCGAGGATCAGGCGGTCCCAAGCCAACTCGCGCCCGCTGGCGGACCGGACGGTCCCGCCCACCGGGTCGATCGCCGTCACGCGGTCACCGGTGTGCAGGGTGATGCCATTGCGGGCGTACCACGCGGGCGGATGGGTGACGATCTCCGTCACCGCCGCGTCGCCGGCCAGCACCGACGACAGCAGGATGCGGTTGTAATGCCCATGCGGTTCGGCGCCGAACACGGTGACGCGGTACAGGTCGGGGGCAGCCGCCAGCACGTCCTCGACGGTGCGGATGGCGGCCATGCCGTTGCCGACCACGACCAGATGGGGCCGTTCCTCCGGCCACAGGGCTTGGAAGGCCATCACACGCTCCCTGTTTTCACGCGTTTGAATCGGCGCCACAGGGCGCTGCCCGCCAGTCCCAGCGCGGTCAGGGCCAGGGCGGCGGCGGCGCCCCATTCCAGCCACGCGTTCCGGTTGGCGCCGACGACATAGACCTCCGTCAGCAAGGCGGCGTTGGCGAAGCCGCCCTCGGCGCCGGGCTTGTCCAGCAGCATCCGCTTGTAGAGGCGGCGGCCCAGCTCGGTCTCTCCCGCGTGGCAGGTCCCGCAGTTCCGCGAAGTCTTGTCCTTGCCGCGCACCTCGTGCGAGATCGGACCGACATCGGCGACCGGACTGTGGCAATCGACGCAGCGCGTCGCGGCCAGGTGGCGATCGTACTGGGGCAGCCAGTCGTGGACCGCCGTCATCTCCGGCCGTGTGCCCCCAGGCTTCAGCGCCTTGTAGCGGGCGTCGTCGTCATGGCAGGTCAGGCACATGGCGTTGTCCTGCGCCGCCGCCAGATGGGCGGTCTCCAGCCTGGACGCCTTCCGCATGGTGTGGGAATCGTGACAGGACAGGCAGGTGAAGCGGTCGCTGTGCTCCTTGAAATGCCCGCTCGACTTGAACTCCGGCTGGATCGTCTTGGCCGGATTCTGGTGGCATTCGACGCAGCCCTTGATCCCCTTCTTGGCGTTGGCCAGGTGGGGGTAGGGGACATACGCCTCCTGATGGCAGTCCTTGCAGGCCATCTTGCCATGGTCGGAATGCTCGAAGCGGTCCTGTCCGATCAGCAGCTTGGCGAGCAGGGCCAAGTCCATGCCCTGGCGCGGCGGATCGGTCAAACCCTTGGGACTATGGCAGGACAGACAGTCGGCGTTCCATTTGGCGATCTTCATCGGCAGGTCGGGGTCGGCCTCGGTCAGGCCGAAATCATCGGTCTCCTCCTCCGCCGCCACCGGAGCGGGAAACACCGCGATGCCAGCGGCAAACGTCAGGAAACACAGGCACACGGCCACGCCGGCGGCGATCCATTCCCTGCTGTTCCGGTGGCGTCGTGACTGGACCATCTCATCCTTGTCGCTCATGAGGCCCATTGTGTCGTATGACCAATGATGTAGGCTCTATGGGCTATATCTAAAATGATTGAGAATGCAAATAGGAGTCATTTGCACTGCGGCATTGACGCACGCCCTCGGCCGCAGCCGGCGCAAGGGCCAAGCTCCCGCAACCCTTCCCTCGTCTTCCACGTTCCGACAGGACCGGGCACCGACAGCCCCAACCAACCGCCCCAATCCGTCCGAACGCGAGGAAACCCACCCATGGCCGACGCCAAGATCCTGCTCATCACCGGAGCCTCCAGCGGCATCGGCGCCGCCACCGCCCGCGCCGCCGCCGAGGCCGGCTGGAGCCTCGTGCTGGCCGCCCGCTCGACCGACAAACTGACCGCGCTGGTCCAGGAGATCGGGGAGGACCGCGCCGTCGCCATTCCGTGCGACGTCACCGATTACGAGGACCAGCGGCGCATGGTCGACGCGGCGCTCCAGCGGTTCGGCCGGATCGACGCCGTCTTCGCCAACGCCGGCATCGGCGGCAAGCCCGGCGGCTTCTCCGGAGCGCCGCCGGAAAGCTGGCGCGCCATGGTCGACGTCAACATCCTGGGCGTGGCCTACACGCTGCGGGCGACCCTGGAGCACGTCAAGAAGGCGCGCGGCCACGTCGTCATCACCAGTTCCATCGCCGGCCGCCGGACGCTGTCCGGATCGATGTACTCCGCGACCAAATGGGCGGTGACCGCGATCGGCTATGGCCTGCGCGAGGAGATGCGCGGCACGGGAGTCCGCGTCACCCTGCTCGAACCGGGCATGGTCGACACGCCGTTCTTCGACAACGCGCCCACCGCCGCCCTGCGGCCCGAGGATATCGCGCGGGGCGTCGTCTACGCCCTGTCCCAACCGCCCGGCGTCGACCTGCACGAACTCGCCATCCTACCAACCCCACCGGTCGAGTGACCGGAACCCAGATCCAACGTCCTTGAACGATCCTGCTCAATTAATCGTGAACACACGGGTTCCGGCTTGCCGCGAAGCTGGACCCCGTGCAGTCTCCGGCGCGAGGTGCCATCCTCATTACTTGAACCATCAACTCGCGAGGCGATCATGCGCCGTTCCCTTACTTCCGTCTCCTTGATCGCCTTGGGTTTCCTAACCACGACCCTGGCGGTGTCCCCCGCGGCACTGGCCCAGGAGCCCCAGGTCGAGGAGCAGATCGTCGACGCGTTCCAGCAACTCTTCGGCAAGCACGCGGGCGAGCGGACCAACCACGCCAAGGGCATCGTCGCCGAGGGCGAGTTCCAGGCGGCTCAGCAAGCGGCCGATCTGACGACCGCCGCCCACTTCCAAACCGGCACCACCGTGCCGGTCAAGGTCCGGTTCTCCAACGCCACCGGCATCCCGACGCTGCCCGACGGCGACCCCAATGCCAATCCCCATGGCTTGGCGGTCAAGTTCAGCCTGCCCGATGGCGCCGAGACCGACATCGTCATCAACAGCCTGAAGTTCTTCCCCGTCGCCACCGGGGCCGAGTTCCGCGACCTGCTGCTGGCGGTGGCCGCCAGCGGGCCGAACAGCCCGAAGCCGACCAAGCTCGAACAGTTCGTGGCGGCCCATCCCGCCGTCGCCAAGGCCGGGGCGACCGTCGCGACGCCGGAGAGTTTCGCCACCGAAAACTACTTCGGCATCAACGCCTTCGCCTTCACCAACAAGGCGGGCGAGACCCGGTTCATCCGCTACGTCGCCGAACCGCTGGCCGGCGTCTCCCACCTGGCCCCGGCGGACGCCGCCAAGCGCGCCCCCGACTTCCTGAGCGAGGATCTGGCGGCCCGCCTGGCACGGGAGCCGGTGCGCTTCCGCCTGCTGGCCCAGGTCGCGGAGCCCGGTGACGCCATCACCGACGCCACCATCCCCTGGCCCGAGGACCGCCGCCGCGTCGAGCTTGGCACCCTGACCATCACCAAGCTGGCGGCCGACAACAAGGCGGCGGCCAAGGAACTGCTGTTCCTGCCCGGCAACGTGACCGATGGGATAGCACCCTCCGACGATCCGCTCATCGCGATCCGCGACGCCGCCTACGCCGTCTCCTTCTCGCGCCGGAGCGAATAGCCAACCCGCCGCTCCAAAATTGAGACTTTTGCAAAGGACTTGCTCCTGACGGAAACCGATGGTCCTGTCAAAGTGTTGTGACCAAGCCGCGAGACCGGCGAGGGAAATACAAAGACATGACCATGGGAATGCCGCCTTGAGTACAGGATTGATCGCACTCCTAGACGACGTCGTCGGACTGGCGAAAGTCGCCGCGGCCTCGCTCGATGATGCCGCCGCGCAGGCGTCCCGCGCGGGCGTCAAGGCCGCCGGCATCGTGGTGGACGACGCGGCGGTGACGCCGCGCTACGTCGTGGGCTTCGCCGCCAACCGCGAACTGCCGATCGTGGCCCGAATCGCGGTCGGCTCCATCAAGAACAAGCTGCTCTACCTGCTGCCGGCGGCCCTGGTGCTGAGTCTGGTCGCCCCCTGGCTGATCACCCCGCTGCTGATGCTGGGAGGTGCCTTCCTGTGCTACGAGGGGGCCGAGAAGATACTCGAAGCCATCCGGCCGCACGGATCGGGCCATGGCGACGCCAAGACGCCGGTCGCCGGCACCCCGGCGGAACTGGAGGAACAGCGGGTCAAGGGCGCGATCCAGACCGACCTGATCCTGTCCGCCGAGATCATGGCGATCACCTTGTCCACCGTCGCGGAAACCACCTCGTCGTACTGGATGCAGGCTTTCGTGCTGGCCATCGTCGGCATCGGCATCACCGTGGTGGTCTACGGATCGGTGGCGCTGATCGTCAAGGCGGACGATGTCGGCCTGTCGCTGGCCAATAACGACAGCCCGGCCTCCAGTCTGCTCGGCCTGCGCGGCGGCGACTTCCCCGCCACCGGCGCCGATCGCGGCCTCCGCTCGGTGACCAAGGCGATAGGCCGCGGCCTCGTGATCGGCATGCCCTATTTCCTCAAGGCCCTGGCGATCGTCGGCACCGCCGCGATGCTCTGGGTCGGCGGCGGCATCATCATCCACGGTCTGGAAGAGTTCGGCCTATCCGCCATCGGACACTTCGTCCACGACATCGCGGAAGCCGTCGGCAGCGCCATCTCCGCGATCTCGGGTCTGTTAACCTGGTTCGTCGGCGCCGCCGCGTCCGGCCTGTTCGGGCTGGTGATCGGCGCCCTGATCATCCCCCTGGTCCACGGCGTCGCCATGCCGGCCCTGGCGAAGCTGCGGGCGTAACGCGGCGTCGCGTGGCTCCACATCCAGCGCGCCTTGAAAAGGCTCGCTGATCACGGGGAGCCACGGTTCCGCCATGGCCGAAATTGACCGCCTGTTTGTCCGAAACAGTCGCCTGCAATGTATTGAAGAACGTGTTTCGATGCGGTGCAATATACAGGCTGGTACGCATAAATAAAAACCGACGCGGGTTCAAAAACAACGCGCGGCGAATTCAACAAACTCCAAAACTCCGCTGACCCCGCCACGGCGGGACCAGTCCGCGTGGCATCGCCGCGTGATATCGATTATTCGCCGATCGGGGTAATCCCCCACCCCAAGAAATGAACCGCCTGTCGGAGGTGCGCCATGGTGCCAATTCCAGTAACCGTGCTGACCGGGTTCCTCGGCGCCGGCAAGACGACCCTGCTCAACCGCGTCCTGTCCGAGCGGGGCGGGGCCAACACCGCGGTCATCGTCAATGAATACGGCGAGTTGGGGATCGATGGCCAACTGGTCACCGAGACCGCCGAGGCGGTGGTCGAACTGAACAATGGCTGCCTGTGCTGCGCCGTGCGCGGCGACCTGATCGAGACGCTGGGCGCCCTGGTCGCGGATGGCCGGCGCTTCGACCGCGTCATCATCGAGACCAGCGGCCTCGCCGATCCGGCGCCGGTCATCCAGTCCTTCATCCTCGACGACACGCTGCGCGCCAGCTTCGCGCTCGACGCCATCGTGACGGTTGTCGACGCCCGGCACCTGTCGCTTCAGATCGAGCACGACGAGGCGCGGGAGCAGATCGCCTTCGCCGATGTCATCCTGTTGAACAAGACCGACCTGGAACCACCCGACAGCCTAGACGCGGCCGAGCGGCGGATCCGCCTGCTCAATCCGCTGTCCCGCATCCACCGGACCCGCGACTGCGCGGTCCCGCTCGCCAGTGTGCTGGATATCCGGGCGTTCGACCTCAAGAACCTGCTGCGCCTGGACCCCGACCTACTGGGCGACCACGAACACGAGCACGCCGAGGATATCGGCTGCGTCGCCATCCAGTTCGACGGGGCGATCTCCGCCGACGCCGTCAACCGCTGGCTCAATCGGCTGATGCAGGATCGGGGGCGCGACCTGCTGCGGCTCAAGGGCATCCTGCATATCGAGGGCGAAAGCCGCCGCTTCGTCTTCCACGGCGTCCACATGACCCTGGATGGCCGCCCCGGCCGGCCGTGGCTGGCCGGCGAGGAGCGGACCAACCAAGTCGTGCTGATCGGCCGCGACCTCGACGCCGAGGTTCTCCGCGCGGGCTTCACCTCCTGTCTCGCCGAAGCCGCGCTCCACGCCGCGGAGTGACGGTTTCCGCCAATCCCAACCCCAATCCAAGGCCCAATCCCAGACCCAGGAGAGCCGCATGCCACCCCGCACCGCCGCCATGATCAGCCTCGGAGTCCTCGGCGCCATCGACACCTACCTCACGGCGACCCTCCTGCCGGTGCCCGTCTGGGTCACCTTCATCGCCTGGGCCAGCTTCTTCGCCTGCGGCGGTGGCACGCAAGGCTTCGTCAAGTCGGTCGCGTCCAACTTCACCGGCATCGCCATCGCCTCGCTGACGCTGCTGGCGATCCATGTCGGCCCGGCCGCCCCCTTGTTCGCCGCGATCTGCGTCGGTCTCGGGACGTCGGCGATGATCGCCGCGACCGCCGTCCCGCTGCTGTCGTTCCCGCCCGCCATCGTGTTCGGCTTCGCCTCGACCGTCGGGACCATGGCCGCCACCGGCACGTCGATGGCGACCTCGGGCGTCGGCCATCCGACCCTCGTCGCCGCCGTCGCGATGCTGGTCGGCGCCTGCTTCGGCTTCGTGTCGGAGAAGGGCACCGCCCTGCTCACCGGCGGGACCAACGCCACCCGCTCGGCGGCGGTCTGATCCGCCACCGCCCGTCGACCCAGCACCTCCTCCCCCCGCGAAGGACCCAGCCGATGAAACTTCAGCATTATCTAGGCGGCCTCGAAGACCTCGGCCCCGCGACGTTCGAGAAGCGTGTCTTCGTCGAGGAGTGGGAAAAGGGCATCTTCGGCATCCACACGGCCATGATGGCGCTCAGCCCGCAGCTTCCCCTGCCGGCCACGCCCAGCACTTTCCACACGATCTGGACCTGGGCCGACCTGCGGAAGGGCGCCGAATCCCTCAACCCGTTCGACTACTTCAAATTCCGCTACTACGAGAAGTGGCTGGGCGGAATCTCCGGCTATTTCATCGCCCACGGCTACATCACCGAGGACGAGCTGGACGCCAAGACCGCCGAATACCTCGCGGACCCGGACAAGCCGCTGCCGGCCGGCGGCGACCCCGCGATCGACCAGCGCGTCGAGCAGTATCTGGCCCAGGGCGACTCCCCCAAGAGCGACGCCGGCCCCGCTCCGGTCTTCAACAAGGGCGACACCATCGGCGTCAAGGACGTCCCGACCATCGAGCACACCCGCCTGCCGGGCTATCTGCGCAACCACACCGGCGTGGTCGAAACCGTCTATCCCGGCAACTACGGCTATCTCTGCGACACCGGTCCCGACGGCGCCGGCCCGCCGATGCCGGTGTACTGCGTCGGGTTCGACCCCCAGCAGCTGTGGCCCGGCAACGCCGAAACCAACTTCACCATCTACGCCGACCTCTACGCCGTCTACGTCACGGAGCCGGACGCCGTCCCGGCGCCTGTCGTCAAAGCCGCCTGACCACCACGCGAGCCGCGCCACCGGAGGAAGCCACCGACATGACCAACCGCTTCAACTACCCAACCGACCGCGAGGCCCACAACGCGGCCCGCGCCAAGGCGCTCCAGGCTTTGCTGATCGAGAAGGGCGTCATCACCAGTTCGACCGTCGACACCGTGCTCCAGGTGTTCGAGACCAAGATGGGGCCGTTCAACGGTGCCAAGGTGGTGGCGCGCGCCTGGGTCGACCCTGCCTTCAAGGAGCGCCTGATCACCGACACCACGGCGGCCGTCGCCGAGGTCGATGGCCTGCCCGACGTCATGACCGGCGCCGAGGGCGAGCACATGCGCGCCGTGGCGAACGGTCCCGGCGTCCACAACCTGATCATCTGCACCCTATGCTCCTGCTATCCCTGGCCGGTCCTGGGCCTGCCGCCCTACTGGTACAAGGACCCGACCTTCCGCAGCCGCGCCGCCCGCGAGCCGCGCGCCGTGCTCAAGGAGTTCGGGCTCGACATCCCGACCTCGACCGAGGTCAAGGTCTGGGACAGCAGCGCGCAGATCCGCTGGTTCGTGGTGCCCGAGCGTCCCGACGGCACCGACGGCCTCGGCGAGGAGGAGCTGGCGGCCCTGGTCACGCCGGAATCCATGATGGGCGTCGCCGTGGCGACGGCGGCCTGAGGGCATGAGGATGGGGGAGGGGCCATGCTGACCCAATTCGAACACTTCGCCGTCACCAGCATGATGGGCTCCAGCGACAGCCCGCCGCGCGCCAACGGCACCCTGTGCTTCGCCGAGGACTGGGAGCGGCAGTCCTTCGGTGTCGCCCTCGCTCTGGCCCGCGCCGGTCACTTCGAATGGGAGGATTTCCGCCAGAACCTGATCGCGTCGATCGGCGCCTGGGAGCGCGACGACGACCCCGGCCGCCCGGCCTGGAACTACTACGAGCACTGGCTGACCGCCCTGGAGGCCACCCTCGTGCAAGCCGGCCTCGCGGCACCGGACGACCTCGCCATCGGCGCCAGCGCCAGCGCCGTTTCTGGATAACGCCTTCGAAACAGGCGGCACGAGAGGCCGATCGGACGCTTTGTCGGCATCGCCGCCGCCCCTGGCCCCCGCCGACCGGCTCCGCTCCCCATCGGGGCCGCTGGCACGGGCCTTGCTGATGATCTTGGAGCCATCAGCATTTCCTGTCTCACGCGACCAAGAAGAAATGGGGCCACGCCATGCGGATCGTGATTCTAGCGCCTCCGGGTGTCCAGTCGCTCGATGTGGTGGGGCCGGCCGAGGTGTTCTGGGAAGCGGCCCGCCGCCTCGAGGACCCCGCCGCCTATGACGTCCAAGTCATGGGGACGGAGGAGGGGCCGATCCGCGGCACCGGAAACATCCGTTTCCTGTCGGACCGCACCATCTTCGACGAGGACCAGCCGATCGACACCCTGCTGGTGGCCGGCGATCCCAGCTTTGAGGTGATCGACACCAACGTGACCGCCTGGCTTCGGCGCCGCGTGCCCACCGTCCGCCGTTTCGGCTCGATCTGCACGGGAGTCTTCCTGCTGGCCGGCGCCGGACTGCTCGACGGCCAGCGCGTCACGACCCATTGGGAATGCGCCGACAAGCTGGAGCTGGAATACCCCTCGCTGACCGTGGACGCCGACCAGATCTTCATCCGCGAGGGGGCGCTGTGCACGGCGGCGGGCGTCACCTCCGGGATCGACCTAGCATTGGCGCTGGTCGAGGAGGACCATGGCCGGGAACTGGCGCTGCTGGTCGCCCGCTACATGGTCATGTTCCTCAAGCGGCCGGGCGGGCAGTCGCAATTCAGCGCCCACCTCGCGGCCCAGGTCTCCAGCCTGACCAGCATCCAGAAGATCCAGGAATACGTCCTCGCCAACCTCGCCGCCGACTTGTCGGTCGATGAGCTGGCGGTCCGCGCCGGCATGAGCACGCGCAACTTCTCGCGCGTCTTCCGGCGCGAGGCGAACTCGACGCCCGCCGATTTCGTCGAGGCCGCCCGCCTGGACGAGGCCCGCCGGCTGCTGGTCGACACCACCATGCCGATCCAGCGGATCGCCCATGTCTGCGGCTTCGGCGACGTCAACAGCATGCGCAGGGTCTTCCTCCGCCAGCTCTCGATCGGCCCACTCGACTACCGCAAGCGCTTCCACAGCGCTTGGCTGACAGCGTGATAAGCCACCGGCTCAGGGCTCCGCCACGATGACGCGGGCGCCCGCCGCCTCGAAGGTCCCGATGTCCTCGTCCGTCGCCCGCCAGTCGGTCACCAGCGTCCATCCCCGCGGCAGCGGCGCCCAGGCGGATTGGGTGGAACGCTGGAGCTTGGTGGCGTCGGCCAGCACCACGACCTCGCGAGCCTGCTCCATCATCAGCGACTTCAGCGCCACCTGATCCAGGCTCGCCTCGCACAGCCCGCGCCCCGCCACCACGCCGTCGGCGCTCAGGAACACCTTGTCCGCCGTGATCCTGCGCAGGGCGTCCATCGCCAGCGGCCCGACGGTGCCCATGCTGGTGGCGCGCAGGTCGCCGCCCAGCACCACCAGCTCGATCCCCGGCCCATCCGCCAGCATCGGCGGCAAGGCGAGGTTGTTGGTGATGATCCGGTGCCGGCGCCCTTTCAGCAGGCCGCCGAACGCCGACACCGTCGATCCGGCGTCCAGGATCAGGATGTCGTCCTCGGCGACCAGTTCCAGCGCCGCCCTGGCGATCGCCGCCTTGCTCTCGCCGTTGATCGCCTGGCGCTGGTTGAGGCTCTCCTCGGCGACCGGGTGCGCCAGCATGGCCCCGCCATAGGTGCGCCGCACGGCCTTGGCGCTCGACAGGTGCTGGAGGTCGCGCCGGACGGTCGAGGCGGAGACGCCGAAGCGCCGCGCCAGATCGTCGACATCGACCTCCCCCGTCCGCAGCGTCTCCAGCAGCAGCGCCCGCCGTTCCTTGCCGCGCATCGTCAGGCTTCCTCGCCCATGTCAGGCGGCGCGCTTGGTCTTCGGCGCCAGATCGACCGCCTGGCGCAGCGCCTCGATTAGGCTCCGTTCGTCCGCGATGCCCTTGCCCGCGATGTCGAACGCCGTGCCGTGGTCGACCGAGGTCCGGATCACCGGCAGCCCGACCGTGATGTTAACCCCGGACTCCAGCCCCAGCACCTTGATCGGACCATGGCCCTGGTCATGGTACATCGCCACCACGATGTCATAGTCGCCGCGCCCAGCCAGGAAGAACAGCGTGTCGGCCGGCAGTGGCCCGTGGACGTCCCAACCCTTGGCCTTGCAGGCCTCGACCGCCGGGGTGATCTTCTCCGCCTCCTCGCCATGGCCGAACAACCCGTTCTCGCCGGCATGCGGGTTGATCGCGCAGACGCCGATCTTCGGGTTGGCGACGCCGGCCTTGACCAGCGTGTCGTGCGCCCGGCCGATCACCCGCCCGACCAGCCCCGGCTCGATCTTGGCGATGGCGTCGATCAGCCCGATATGGGTGGTCACGTGGATCACGCGCAGCTTGGGCGACACCAGCATCATCGACACCTCCGGCGTGCCCGTCAGCATCGCCAGCAGCTCGGTGTGGCCGGGATACTTGTGACCGGCGGCGTGCAGCGCCTCCTTGCTCAGCGGTGCCGTGCAGATCGCGTCGGCCTGTCCCGCCTCGACGATCCGGACCGCCCGCTCGATGTAGCGGAACGCGCCCTCGCCTGACACAGCCGAGACCTGGCCGAACGGATGGTCCTTCGGGATCAGCTTCAGGTCGACGCACTGCACCGCGTCCGGCGCGAAGCGCGCCTGAACAGCGTCGTCCAGGCCATCGACCCGCAGCGTCGACCCGACGATGGCGCCGGCGGTCCGCAGGCGCTCGGCGTCGCCGACCACCAGCGCGTCGCACATCTCGCGCACCTCCGGATGGGACAGCGCCTTCATGATGACTTCGGGACCGATGCCGGAGGCATCGCCCATGGTGATCGCGATGGTCGGACGGCTCATGCCAGTATTCCCTTCTGTCCAATGTGTCGCAGGCGCTCGGTGATCCGGGTCAAGCTGCCCCGGTCGCCGAACGCGCCCGCCTTGGTGACCACCGGGAGCGATACCCCGCCGAGCGTCAGGCCCAGCGACACTCCCGGTTCGATCTCATCCACCAGCCGGATGCCATTCACCCCGAAGCTGGCGAGCAGCGCCGCGGCGGTCTCACCCCCGGTCGCGGCCAGACCGCTCATATGGGCGGCGGCCGGCCGCAACGTCTCGCCCAGCGCCGCCACCAGCCGCGGCCCGATCCCAAGATCCGGGTCATCGCCCATGACGATCTCGACCAGCACGTCGCGGCCGGAAGCCAGCCCCTCGGTCACCACCCGCCCGACCGCCGAGCGGTCCGCGCCGGGATCGAGCAACGCCGCCGGCTCCACCGGAACATGCAGCACGCCCGGCAGCGCCGCCAGATCCCGCGCCGCCGCCCGCGAAGCCTCCGCCAACGAACCGACCACGATCAGCGCGCCATGCGCCGTGACCGGCAGCGTGATCGCCTCCGCCCGCTCGCCGGGCGTGGCCGCCGCCAGCGCGTGCGCCAACCCGGCGCTGCCGATGAAGAACACGCCCGGTCCCGCCGGCAGGCTGGCCGCCGCGATGCGGTCCAAATCGTCTTCCGTCACGGCGTCGCAGACCGCCACGACATCACCCTTGGCGGCCAGTGCCGCGAAGGCGGCGCGCAAGCCGGCCTCGCCGCCGCGGATGGTCTCCAGCGATACCGTCTCCCCCACGACCCCGGCGATGGCCAGCACCTCGACCAGATCGGCGCTGGGATAGCTGTGGTCGCGCCCCCAAACCTCCGCCTCCTCCAGCGGAGCGCCGCCGACCAGCACGCGTCCCCCCTCGGTCGTCCTGCCGGTCGCCGGGAAGGCCGGCGCCAGGATGCCGAAGGCCGAACCCGACCACTCCCGCAGCGCGCCGATGCTGGCGGCCGTCTCGGCGGCGGGCTGGCCACGCAGGGTGCTGTCGATCTTCTTGAACAGCACCCGCTCCGCGCCGAGCAACCTTTCCAAAGCCGCCGCTTGCGTCGCCGCCGCCTCCGCCGCGGTCATGCCGCGGCTGTTCGCGTCATACGAGACCACCGGCGAGCCCCCCTCATTGTCGCCCCAACCAACCGTCGAGGCGAGCCCCCGCTTGGCGAAGGCGATGGCGCAGTCGGCCGCACCCGTCAGGTCGTCCGCGACGATCAGCCAGCGGCCCGCCATATCACCGGCTCCCCGGAGAGACGGGGACGAAAGCGGCGTCGGCCTCCGCCTCCTCGGTTCCCTTGTCGCGCTCCTGCGGCTGGCCGAAGACGCGCGCGGTCCAGGCCGTGACCAGCGGCACCAGGATGGCGGTGACGACCACGGTCGCCGCCACCAGGATGGTGGCCGCCGCCGCGGACTCGGCATAGGCCGGGTTGGCGGCCGCCACGATGGCGGGCACCGCCGCCGCGTTGCCGGCGGTCGAGGCGGCCGCCACGCCGGCCACTCCCGTTCCGCCGGTCAGCCGGTCGGCCAGGAACAGCGGGATGCCGGTGACGACCACAACCGCGACGCCGAGCCCCAGGCCGAGCAACCCGGCCTGCCAGATCTTGGAGAGGTCCAGCCCCGTCCCCAGGGCGAAGGCGAAGAACGGGATCATCACCGGAATGGCGCGTTTGAGGAAGTCGCGCATTTCCCGGTCCAGGTTGCCCAGCAGCATGCCGACCATCAGCGGCAGGATGCTGCCGACCAGGGTTTGCCAGGGAAACGCCGAAAGCCCGGCCACGCCCAAGGTCACCATGGTCAGGAACGGCCCCGACTCCAGCGACATGACGGTATAGGCGCCGACATCGCGCGGGCTGCCGTACTGGCCCATCAGCGCCATGTAGAGCCCGCCATTGGTGTCGTTCAGCGAGGCGACCACGGCCAGCGTCGACAGCCCCGCGAAGATCCCTCCGGGGATCGGCGCCTCGCCGAGGAAATGGCCGAAGATGACACCCACCAGCATCGCGATCCCGATCTTGACGGCGAACAGCGTGCCGCCCTTCTTCAGGATATAGGGTGTCGCCTTGAAGTCGATGCTGGCGCCCATGCAGACGTAGAAAACCGCCAGGATCGTCAGGGCGCCGCTGAACAGCGCGCCCGTGAACGAGCCGAAGAACTTGGGCGTGCCGGGGAAGAACGTCGCGATCAACGCCCCAATCAGCAGCGGCACGACCATCATGCCTCCCGGCACCCGCTCGATCGCCCGCTTGATCGGAATCTGCCTCATCATTTCCTCCCTGCGTGTTTCGCGCAAAATAACGTCTTCAATGACGCGAAGCACGCGTAATGAACCTGAGCATAGCCTTGAAACTGCGCGTTCGAAGCAATCATGTCAACGACACCTGCGCGAAATACGCAAAATTTCCCCAGTGCCCACCAGGACCACCTCCATCGGCATCACACGAGGCGGTATCGCGCGTGTCCGCACCGCGTCCAGGCACGGCTCCACCCTCTCCGAAACCGGCGGGATCCCCGTCGCGTACAAGTTCACGGACGTGCCGGGCCAAGTCCCGGCTCTTCCAAGGATGTGGCCCCGCAAGTGCCACCTCATGGTCTCCCACCCATCCATACGCCAAATCCGGGACTTGCCCCCACGGGCGCCCACCTAGGATGTCGCACACGCGCATCGCGGGTTTTTCCCACTCTATTTTCGTCATGACCGGACTTGATCCGGTCATCTCCCCGCCAAGGCCACCGTGACGGCCTCAACCTGAACTCCGCATATCACCCGTTCACGATCCGAAGCGCGACCCCGACGAAACTTCCCGCTTCATCCCGGCGACGCCCCGCTGGGGATGATGGTGCGGAAGGTCAGCGAGACCCGCCGGGAACGCGGAACCCTCACCCCGGAAACCATATCGGACTTGCGCGCTGGAATCCCATGCGTCCACTCGTACCGAGCCGGTCCGGACAAGCACAGGAGGCTCCCCGGTCGGAGGATCATCTCATGGCACTCGTCGGTCACCGTATGGCGAAAGCTCATCGCGACGCCGCCGCCAAGGCTGATGATGGCTATGCTGGGTCCAAAGCAGGGGATGCAATCGACATGGGGAGCTATCCCCTGGCCCGGCGGATACTCGTTGATGATGACCTGATCGGGAGGCTGATCGAACACGCCCTCCCTGAACAAGCGCCGGCCCAAGTCGGCCAGCCAATCGGGCAACGGCCCGAGATGGTCGGAAACCGATACCGATCGTGCCCGATAGTCATAACGATACCCGAAGTGCCGAACACGCCGTTTGAGATCGTGCGACCAACTCCCGCCATCGACCCTCCCCAGCAGCGCGACTGCGGCGGCCCCCTCCGTCCAGCCGTCAAGATAGGCGAGGCCGGGGACCGGCGGGCAAGCCGGAACGGGCTCAAACCCGAACAGATCACCCGTCATGGCGGACGATCCCGGCTCTGGAAATCCGGGGACGGCGTGTCGAGTGTCTGGTCAAGGCATAGCAATCAGAGTTCGCATCGACATGCCCGTGTGTTGGGAAGCCCGCTGGAGAGAGTGGCATCGCGGGAGATCATGGGCCTACAGCCAATTCTCGACCGTCAAATCCGCGATCCAACGGAACTCCCGAATTCCGGCCGTCACCAGTGTCATCCCCAGCGCGCGCGCAGGGGCGGCGATCAGCGGATCGTTTCCACCAATAAGTTGACCGTCCAATTCCAAGTCACATCTGATCCTGCCATAGGCGATTTCCGCCGGAACATCGAACGGCAGCACCGGTATGATGTCGAGGACATCGTCAACCCGCTGGAGCAGTCTGGCCGATGCCTTCCTGGCACATCCATATCGCGGTTCTCCCGCGACGATGATGCTGGTGCGGATAGCCTCATCGCCAACCGCCAGCAAACGCTGAGCGACCTTACCTCGTAGATTTTTGATGAGATCGGATATGATGTTCGTTTCGAGCCTGTGGAGTGGAATGGCGGCCGTCAAAACACATCCTCGGGTTCGACGGGTTCGTCCACGAATTCTGGAATGTCCTCATCCAGCGGTTCCCATGTGGCGAGTAGATCGGCAAGCCGGCGCTTGGCCACTGGCTCGATCACCAGCCTATCGCCTTCACGGCGCAGGATGACTTCATCGCCGGGGAGCTCGAACTCCACTGGTATCCGAACCGCTTGATTTCCACCATATCGGAACAGCCTCACATGCCGCGAACCCATCCGCATCGCTCGCCCCTCAAGGCTTAGAGCGCCTAACAAAACCTTGATGGACGGGTTGCTTGGGCCTACCTGAGGGGCATGGCGAAACCCCTTGTCAGCGATGAGCTGTGGGCGGTGGTGGCGCCGCTGTTGCCGTCACGTCCGCCCCGTCCGAAAGGCGGTCGGCCGCCGGTCGATGACCGGGCGGCGCTGACCGGCATCCTGTTCGTGTTGAGGAGCGGCATTCCGTGGGAGATGCTGCCCCGGGAGTATAATGCCCCCCTAGACTGAGACACGAATATAAGGGACAGTTCTCATAGAGGAAAAGGGGTCAGTAGAGGAAAAGGGGTCAGAGTGAATTATTGACCAACCCTCCCGCTCCTTGCCATCGTCCTCTCCTGAACACGGAGATTGCCGCCACGCCGCGCTCCACTCGCCTCATTCTGCCACGCCAGACGCACCACATCGTGTAGCGGGGGCAACAACCGGCAGGCGGTGTTCTTCGGCGATGACGACCGGCTGGCTTTCCTGAAGGGGATGGGCGAGGCGGTGGCTGCCGAAGGCCGGGTTGCGAGTGGGGAGAGGATTAGAGTAATTTAATCACTCTGACCCCTTTCTTCCGCCTCATCCCCTCGTCGTGTCGCTTCCTCCGAGACGCGGATCATCATCCATGTGCGAAATCCAGTACCGCTGCCCCTTCGCGGCACCAGCATCACCCGCGACATCCCCGTACCCATACCCACCGGCGCCCCCACACGCCCACCTCCAACCGCCGCCGCACCGGCGCACGCTGGGCAAGCTCCTGGTGATCTGGGGCGTGTTCCTGCCGCTGATCGGTCTGCCCTACAGCCTGACCGGCCTCTATCCCGCCCTCTATCCCGCCCTCCCGGTGCTGAACGTCGCCCTCTCGATCGACGGCTTGGCCCTTGGCACGCTGGTGATGTCCCACCACGACATGATCGCCGGATCGCTCGCCCTGACCGGCCTGGGGATATCGTTCTTGATCTTGCCTCCGCCGTTAGAATGGGATATTTTTCCATTGTCAGTCCTATTTCCCGGAAGGCACCCGCCATGAAGACCCCAGCCGCCGCCGAAACGGCCTCCACCCGCCCGGTGCTGACCACGCGCCAGGAAGACTTCTGCGAGGCGATGTCGTTCAATGTCGGCGCGGCGGAGGCGGCGAGGCGGGCTGGGTACTCGGCCAATGGCGCCAAGCAGCGCGGGGCCTTCCTGATGAGCCAGCCAGAAATCCGCCTCCGCATTGACGAAATCCGCGCCGAACGCCGCGCCCAGCACCAAGCCCATTTGGACGAGGCGGACGAGCAGGTCGGCTGGGTCATCGAGGACGCTTTCCAGAGCAAGCGCCCGGCCTTGGCTCTCCGCGCCATCGAATTCCGCCTGAAGCTGCGCGGCGTCATCCAGGACAAACGGATCGCCCAGCATTATTCCGGCGCGCACGACACCCAGCCACACCCCGACGCCGACTTGGAGAACCTCCCCGGTGATCCGGACGAGGACTTTGATCCCATCCGCTTCCGCCCCGACTATGTCGCCGCGACCGCCAAGCTCGCCGCCGTTAAACTCGCCGCCGCGCAGGATGCGCAGGATGACCCCGACCCCGGTTTGATGACCTTTGATGACCTTCCCGGGGTTTTTACAGGGGCACCGGCTCCAGCCCCCGCCGAAGTTCCGGCCCAAGCGGAAGCCCAAACCGCGGCCCCGAAGCCATCCGCCAAGTCCAAGCCGGACTGGCGGATGACCCAAGATGACCTTTCCCGTGAAATCGAGAAGATCATCGCCGACTTCACGGCGCTTCTGGAGCCTGCGGGATTCCAGCCCATCGCCGCCTCCCGCTAGGGCGCGGCCCCGGCCCCAAGCGCCCCAACCTTCCCGAAGCGTCCCGCCGAACCCCTACAGGTACCGGCTGTTCTCCCGGCGCCACCGGAAACCGTCGATGCTGATGCGGCCGGGGCCCGCCGCCGCGAAGGCCAGCAACCCGCCGATGATCGCGAGGTTCTTCATGAACTGCGTCTGCTGCGCCGCCATCTGCTCGGCCGGCACCGCCCAGTACCGGTGCGCGATGGCCGTGGCGACCACGGTGAAGAGGGCGACCAGCAGGGCCGCCAGCCAAGTCCAGGCGCCCAGGATGATCGCGAGCCCGCCGAAGAACTCGATGGCCGCACCCAGCGGTGCTGTGAACGACGCGGCGGGCACGCCCGCGGCCTCCATGCCGGCGGTGAAGCCCGACAGGTTCATCAGCTTTCCAAACCCGCTCATCACGAAGATGGCGCCGATCGCCACGCGCCCGATCAGCAGCAACCCGTCCTGCCAGCCGGCCGTCATCCTGTCGCCGGTCAGTTCGACCTCGGCCCTCGGCAACGCCGACATCGTCTCGTCATATCTCGCCATACCCGCCCCCACGTCTTGTTTGACCCACCCGATTCAAACCCCGGATGAAGATGCCGGACACTCCAACAGAGTGGAGCCGCATCGTCAACAAGGCGAACCGCGCCCCGGCGATCCGGACTTGAGGGGCTGGCGTGCCTCATTTACCATTTTCAACCTTGAAGTCTAATCGGGAGCCATCCGGCATGCAGTTCCAAGACACCCCACCGGCCCCCCGCGCGCCGGGCCGGTTCCCCGCGGCGCTCGCCCGACTGGCCGGACTGGTGGCGATGGCGCTGGTCCTGATCGGGCAGGCGGCCCCGGCGGCCGCCGCCACCGGCCCCCTCGACACCGTCCACCGCTCCGCCATCATCTCGGCGTTCCAGCCGGAATGGCTCGCCTTGCGCGCCAGCCTGGAGGGCCGCGAGGAGCATGTCGTCAACGGCACCGTCTTCATGACCGGCACGATCGAGCGGAAGCCGGTCGTCCTGTTCCTCAGCGGCGTCAGCATGGTCAACGCCGCGATGACGACCCAGATGGCGCTCGACCGCTTCACCATCGACCGGATCGTGTTCTCCGGCATCGCCGGCGGTGTCGATCCCGAGCTGAGGATCGGCGACGTCATCGTGCCGGCGGCGTGGAGCCAATACCTGGAAGCCGTCTTCGCCCGCGAGGTGCCGGGCGGCTATCAACTGCCGCCCTTCGCCGAGCGCGGCACCAACCATGGCATGATCTTTCCCCAGCCGGTCCAGATCGCCAAGGCGGGGGGCAAGCCCGAGGAGAAGGTCTGGTTCCAGGCCGACGCCCGGTTGCTCGACATCGCCAGGACCGCCGCCGCCACCACGGTGCTGGCGCGCTGCACGGCAGACGGCAAATGCCTCAACCGCCAGCCCAAGGTCGTGGTCGGCGGCAACGGCGTCTCGGGTCAGGCCTTCGTCGACAACAAGGCGTTCCGGGAATATGTCGGCGAGGCGTTCAAAGCGTCTGTCCTCGACATGGAAAGCGCCGCCGTGGCCCATGTCGCCCACGTCAACGGCACGCCCTTCGTCGCCTTCCGCAGCCTGTCCGATCTGGCCGGGGGCGGCGACGGCGAGAACGAGATGGTCACCTTCTTCCAACTGGCGTCCGACAACTCCGCCGCCCTGGTCAAGGCGTTCCTCAAGGCGATGCCCTGAGGGTGGGGCCGTGACGGTGGGGCACGCGCCGGATGGCTACGCGTCCCGCTCCGGGTCGTACATCACCACGCTCTCCCGCTCGTTGGGATCGTTCCGGGCGACGATCGCGCGGGCGGGTTCGGTGGCGCTCAGGTTCCTCGGCTGATGCGGCACGAAGGGCGGGATGAACAGGAATTCCCCGGCGGTGTTGACGACGGACTGGCGCAGCCCGTCGCCGTACAGCGTCTCCACGGTGCCTTCGAGCAGGAAGATCGCCGTCTCGTAGCCGTCGTGGTAATGCGCCTCGGCTTGGCCGCCGGGCGGTATGACGACGATGTTCATGCACAGGCCCGTGGACCCCGCCGTGGCGCCCGAGATGCCCAGGAAGTTCGGTAACCCCTGCCGCGTCAGGATCTCCCGATCGGGACGGACGGTGACCACGGAACCCTTGACGCCATCGCGCCCCGGCTCGGCCTTCGCTGGCTCGGCCTTCGCTGGCTCGGTCTCGGCTGGCGTGGACAGTGGCGTGGACATGAGGCACCCCCTCGTGAACTGCCCGCCAGCCTACCGCGTTCCCGGCCCCGTGTCACTCCGGCGCTTGTCACCTCGCCTCCGTCACCCCACGCCGCCCTGGTCGGAATTGTTCCAGCGCCCGTCGATCCGGGCCCGCTGGCGGAACAGCGAGGCGTCCTTGAGGTCGAGCGAAAGAGGAGGACTCCTGCCGCGGTCAGCGCGCGGCGACTGGCTGAATCGTTTTAGGGCTTGGAGGACGGAGACGGGATCACAGGGTGCCGGAGCGCCGCAGCGTCTCGACATCGCCGGCCGTCATGCCGAGCCACTGCTCCAGCACCTCGGCGGTGTGCTCGCCCAGGGTCGGGGCCGCGCGCCGGATCGTGCTGGGGGTGACGTTCAGCCGGACCGGCAGTCCCTGCATCGGCACCGTGCCGGCGGTCGCGTGCTCGACATCGACGATATGTCCCGACTCCCGCATGTACGGGTTGGCGACCACGTCCGGCAAGGTCGCGATCTTGGCCACCGGCAATTCGGCTTGGCGCAGCAAGGCGACGACCTCGTCCGCCGGCTTGCCGGCGATCCACTCCGACACGATCGCCTCGATCTCGGGGATGTGGGCCATGCGCGCGGCGTGGTTGGCGAAACGCGGGTCCTCCAGCAGCTCCGGCCGGTTCATGATGCGGGTCAGACGCGGGAAATGGGCGTCGTTGCCGGCCACCATGTGGAGCCACGCGCCGTCGGCGGCCTGGAAGGTCTGCGCCGGGGCGGAGTAGCGGTCGCGGTTGCCCATTCGGGTCATCGACTGACCCAGCAGCAGCTGTTCCGGGATCGCCGTCACCAGCAGCGAGGTGGCGCTGCCCATCAGGCTGGCGTCGACCAACTGGCCCTCTCCCGTCCGGTTGCGGTGTTCCAAGGCCGCCAGGATGCCGATGGTGGCGTAGAGCGCCGTGGAGTAGTCGACCACGAAGGTGCCGGCGGTGGTCGGCGGACCGTCGGGATCGCCGGTGATCTCCATCAGCCCGGAACTGGCCTGGGCGATCACGTCGAAGCAGGGTTCGCCCGCCATCGGTCCGGTCTGGCCATAGCCGGAGATGCGGGCCATGATCAGCCTCGGGTTGATCCGGCGCAGGTCGTCCCAGCCGCAGCCCATCTTCTCCATGGTGCCGGGCCGGAAGTTCTCGATCAGGATGTCGGCCTGCTTGACCAACTCGCGCAGCGTCTCCTGGGCCTTCGGGTCGCGGAAGTTCAGGGTGATGCCGCGCTTGTTGCGGTTGAACACCATGAAATAAAGGCTCTCGCCCGCGACCTGCGGCGCCAGGGTCCTGGTGTCGTCGCCGAAGCGGGGCCGCTCGACCTTGACCACGTCGGCGCCCAGGTCGCCCAGCGTCATGCCGCATTGGGGGCCGGCGATGAAACGCGACAGGTCGAGCACCTTGAGCCCGTGCAGGGGGCCCTTCCTCACTGGATCAGCCATGTCGCAACCTCAAACGCGCAGCAGGACGCGGTTCGGATCGATCACCTGACGGATCAATTCCAACTCGCGGGCATTGGGGGAGGGGGTGGTCGGAACCTCGTCTGGCACCACCGGCCGGAACCCCATGTTGTCGAAGACTTCCTCCAACCCGACGCCGGGATGGAGCGAGCGCAGCCGCATCGCCTTGGTGTCGGGCGCGAAGTCGAAGATCGCCTTGTCCGTCACCACGATGTGCGGACCGCCTTCCGACAGGCCGACGTCGCGCCGCGACGTGCCGCCCCGCAGGTGGCCGACGCTGGTGATGAAATCGACCTTCTCGACGAAGACGCGGCGGTCCAGGTCGACCACCACGATCGGGCGCGGCACGAAGGCGAAGTGCTCCGGCTGGGCCAGGCAGCCGACCAGCCGCACCTTGGGCTTCCGGTAGTCGCCGATCGCGGTGATGTTCAGGTTGCCGAAGCGGTCGACCTGCGCCCCGCTGTCGAAGCAGACGTCGAAGGCGCGCCTGGCCAGCATGTCGCATTTGACGCCGGTGTCGGACGGGCACGCGGCGGCTTGCCAGCGGGTGAAGCTGTCCTGCCTCAGATCGGCCGGCATGCTGGACAGATCCGGCTCCAGCAGGTTGCCCCAATAGACCGACGCCGCCGGGGCGTGCGTCATCTGGGCCAGCCGCACCGCCGTCAGGGGGATGCCGACCGCCAGGGTGAAGGCGCGGCCATTGGTGCCGACACCGACGAAGGCGAGATCGCCGTCGCGGATCTCGCGGGAGATGAGGGCGGTCACCAGCTCGTTGGTCGTAAAATCGATTTTATTTTCTGGCATGACAAGGCTCTCAGGGCTGGACGTCGAGAGTGCGCAGGGCCGACAAGCCGCCGACCATGGCGATGTAGTCGTCGTGCCCGGCGGGCCGCCGCGCGTATTCGTCGAGATAGGCGTTGGCGCCCTCCGCCGTCTTGCTGCGCGCCAGATAATCCGTCAGGTGCGCGTCGTCCTCGTCGTAGTGGCCGTCGCACGACACGGGATGGGCGCCGTACGGAACCTCGACGATCGCCTCCACCCAATTGCCGGGGATGTAGGTCAGCGTCGGCCGCTTCATGATCTCCTCATGCGGGATGATCTTCTCGACCGTCACGATCAGCCGCTTGGCGGCGC
The DNA here is from genome assembly GCF_000576635.1 of Skermanella stibiiresistens SB22. Taxonomy (GTDB): domain Bacteria; phylum Pseudomonadota; class Alphaproteobacteria; order Azospirillales; family Azospirillaceae; genus Skermanella; species Skermanella stibiiresistens. The sequence continues at coordinate 46,677 of NZ_AVFL01000003.1, read as the reverse complement.
TCGCCATCATCTGGTCGATGTCGTCGCTGTCGCGGACGATCGGCCATTGGACGTTGCCGTACTTGTCGCCGACATAGCCGTGGATGATGGTGAAGTCGGACTTGGCCGCCGCGACCGCCTGGAGCGGTTCGCCGGTATAGGGGCAGGGGAACGGGCGGATCTGCTCGGGATTGTGGCGCGCGATGTCCGAGCCCAGCAGGGTCTTGATCGGCATGAACTCCAGCCCCTGGGTGGTCGCGCGGAATCGAGCCACCATGGCGGTCTCGGAGAAGTCGCGGACCTCGATGGCGCCTTGTTCGACCGCGCGCCGGAAGTTGGGCGCCAGGCCATAGCTGAACATGCCGGTGTAGATGCCCTCGTACCGCCGCAGGGCGCCGGCGGCGGCCAGCATGTCGGTGGCCGTGGTGGCGGCCCAGGTCAGCACCGTCAGGTCGGTGACGCCGCGCCGGATCAGGGACCGCACGGCGGCGTTCGGCTGTCTGCGGAGCAGGCTTCCGCCGATCGTCAGGGTGTTTCCCGACGAGATCGGGGCCAGGGCTTCCTCCAGGTTCTTCAGTTTTTCTTTCACGGTCGCTCACTCTCACTGGTCGGATTTGTTCTTCGCTGTCGCGGATTTCTTGCGTTTCGGCGCGGGCGCCGGCTTGGGCGGTCCGGACGAGCCGCGCACGATCAGCGACGGCTTCAGGACCACCGAGCGGGGGGGATCGACCATCTTCCCCAGGATCCGCTGCAGCAGCAGACGCGCCGCGGCGTCGCCCGTCTCGCGCTTGGGGTGGTTGATGGTCGTCAGGTTCAGCAGCGGATGGGCCGCCAGCTGGATGTTGTCGAAACCGACGACGGAGACGTCGTCGGGTACCCTCAGGCCCAACTCGTGCAGCGCGCCCAGCGCCCCAAGGGCCATCTGGTCGTTGGCCGCGACGATGGCGGTCGGCGGGATCGCGGACGCCATGATCGCCCGGGCGCCGCTGTCGCCGCTCTCCATGTCGTAATCGCCGGGCATGACCAGCGAGGGATCGCTGTCCAGGCCATGGCGCTCGACCGCCTCGGTGTAGGCGGCGAAGCGGTCCAGGGCCGAGTTGGAGGAGGGCAAGCCCTTGATGAAGCCGATCCTGCGGTGTCCCAGCCCGACCAGATAGTCCATCGCCATGCGGACGCCGGCGTGATTGTCGATGCCGACATAGTCGGAGGTGTAGCCGGGAGTTCCCCGATTGACCGTCACCAGCGGCACGTCCGCCGCCTCGACCAGCCGCATGTCGGACGGGCTCAGGACCTGCGACAGGACGATCAGCCCCTCGATGTTCTTGTCCAGCAGCGAACGGACATAGGCGGTCTTCTTGTCGGCCTGGAAATCGGTGTTGCACAGGATCAGGTTCTTCCGCGCCCGCCAGACCACGTCCTCGACGCCGCGCACGACCTCCGGCACGAAGGGGTTGGCGATGTCGCCGACCACCAGCCCGATCGACCAGCTCCGCCCCAGCCGCAACCCGCGCGCGGTGGCCGAGGCGTGATAGCCCATCTCGGCGGCCTTGCGGCGGACCATCTCCCGGGTCGACGCCTTGACGTTCGGCTTGTCCGCCAGCGCGTTCGACACGGTGGCGGGCGATACGCCGCACGCCGCCGCCAGATCCAGGATGGTCGGCCGGGCGGCGCCGTTCGCGGTCGAGCCGGCGTTGGTGTTGGTTGGCATGGAGTCCACCCGTGCTTCCGAGCCGTCGTTTTTATTCGGCATTGTTGGCACCAAAAAATGCTTGCAGGCCGAAGTAAAAACGTTTTAATAGGAGAACACAAGAAAAAACTCACGGCTCAAGCCGGAGAGACAAATGAGGAGGAGAGCGGATGGGCGGACCTATACCCCTGCTTCGGCTCAAAGAAATTTCCAAAAGCTTTCCAGGTGTCAGAGCCCTCGATTCGGTCGATGTGACGGTCGGGGAGGGTGAGGTTGTTGCGCTGATCGGTGAGAACGGCGCCGGCAAATCGACCCTGATGAAGATCCTGAACGGCATTTACCAGCCCGATTCCGGCGAGATCATCCTCAACGGCGAGACGGTTTCGTTCCCGACGCCCCACGCGGCGCTGGAGCGCGGTGTCAGCATGGTTCACCAGGAACCCAAGCTGTGCCTGCCTTTGAGCATTTCCGAAAACGTTTTAATTGGTCATTTGCCTAAGACGCGCCTCGGCACCGTGGACTGGGGGAAAGCGCACGCGATCACCCGCGAACTGCTGCGCCGCGTCGGTCTCCGGCTGGAGCCGAAGACCACCGCCGAACACCTGTCCATCGCCGAGCGGCAGCTGCTCCAGATCGCCAAGGCGCTGGCCTTCAACTCGCGCCTGATCGTGCTGGACGAGCCGACCGCCAGCCTGACACCCGTCGAGGTCGACGTGCTGTTCGGCATCGTCAGGGACCTCCAGGCGTCGGGTGTCAGCTTCATCTACATCTCGCACCATCTGGATGAGATCTTCCAGATCGCCCAGCGCGTCGCCGTGCTCAAGGACGGCCGCAAGGTCGCCGAGGCGACCGTCGCCCACACCAACAAGGCCGAACTCGTCACCCAGATGGTCGGCCGCGATCTCGGCAACCGCTTTCCCGCCAAGGGCAGGGTGCCGGGCGAGCCGATCCTGGAGGTCGAGGGCTTGACCGGGCGCGGTTTCCGCGATGTCTCGTTCATGGTCCGCCGGGGCGAGGTGGTCGGCATCGCCGGTCTGGTCGGCGCCGGCCGGACCGAGCTGGCGCGCGGCATCTACGGCGCCGATCCGGTCCAACGCGGCGCCGTCAAGGTCCACGGCAAGCCCGCCCGCATCCGCCACCCGGCCGACGCCATAGCGCTCGGCATCGCCTACATCGCCGAGGACCGCCGTGACGGGCTGTTCATGCCGCTGGCGGTCAAGGAGAACATCACCTGCGCGGCACCCGAGAAGTTCTCGTCGGGCGGCATGATCCGCGAACGGGCGCGGAACGCCATCGCCAAGGACTACATCGGCGCGCTCAACATCCGCACGCCCAGCGCCGAACAGCCGATCCAGCTGCTCAGCGGCGGCAACCAGCAGAAATGCATCCTGGCGCGCTGGATCGTCAAAGGCGTCGAGCTGATCATCTTCGACGAGCCGACCCGCGGCATCGACGTCGGCGCCAAGAGCGAGATCTACCGGCTGGTCGACCAGCTCGCCCGCGACGGCAAAGCCGTCATCCTGATTTCATCGGAGCTGCCGGAAGTCCTCGGCATGAGCGACCGCGTTCTCGTCATGGAACGGGGCCGGTTGAGCGGCGAGGTCGCGGGCGACGCCGCGACCGAGGAGAGCGTCCTGGCGCTCGCCCTTCCGAGCAACACTCCCGCCCAAGGGGCCTACCCATGACCCAACACATCCAGCCGGCCAAGTCGTCCGGACCTGATCTGGCGCCTTCTTCCAAGATGGGCGCCCAAACGGGCGCCAGCTCGATCAACTGGACGCGATTCCTGGTCCAGTACAGCAACGTGCTGGCGCTGATCGTCATCCTGGTCGTGGCGTCGCTGCTGTCGCCGTACTTCCTGTCGACCCGCAACATCTTCAACGTGCTGCGCGGCGCCACCATGGTCGGCATCGTCGCGATCGGCATGACCTACGTCATCCTGAACCGCGGCATCGACCTGTCGGTCGGTTCGCTGGTCGGGCTGTCGGCGGCGCTGACCGCGTCCTTCGCCGACTACGGTATCGGGATCGCCGCCAGCATCGGCCTGGTTTCCGGCCTCGTCCTGGGGCTCGCCAACGGGTTGATGATCACCAAGCTGCGCCTGCAGCCATTCATCGCCACGCTGGGCATGATGATCTTCGCGCGCGGCCTGGTGTTCGTCTACACCAACGGCAGCAACATCGTGGTCGACAAGCCGACCGACGCCTTCACCTGGCTCGGTTCCGCCTATATCGGACCAGTTCCGGTGCCGGTCGTCGTCTTCGTGCTGATCTGGGCCCTGTGCGCCTTGGTGCTGCGCTACACCGTATTCGGCCGCGAGATCTTCGCGGTGGGCGCCAACGAGGAGGCGGCCCGCCTGTCCGGCATCAACGTGGACCGCAACAAGATCCGCGTCTACTGCATCAGCGGCGTGCTGGCGGCCTTCGCCGGCGTGATCATGGCGAGCCGCCTGACGGTGGGCGAGCCGAACGGCGGCACCCTGTTCGAGCTGGACGCCATCGCCGCGACCCTAATCGGCGGCACCACCTTCGACGGCGGCGTCGGCAGCGTCCACGGCACTGTGCTGGGCGTGTTGATCCTGGCCTTCCTGTCGAACGTCCTCAACCTGCTCAACATCTCCCCCTACTCGCAGATGCTGCTCAAGGGCGTGATCATCGTCCTGGCCGTGGTCGTCAGCGAATGGCGGAAACGCAAATAAAAATCCCAACAAGCTAATAAACGGTCAAACCGGAGGAAACCCTGAAATGTCAAAAGACGAGATTTGGCTGCCCCGCCGCCGCGACTTCCTGAAGGTTGGAGCCGCCGGGATCGCCGGTGCCGCCGGCCTGCCGTTCATCGGCCGCACCGCCTGGGGCGAGACGGGGGTCGAGGGCAAGACCATCGGCTTCACCATGTCGTTCTCGAACACCGAATGGATCAAGCAGATGCAGGCGGGCGTCGTTGAGACCGCCAAGAAATACGGCATGAACACGATCGTCTACGACGCCAACGACCAGCCGACCAAGCAGCTTCGCGACATCGAGGATTTGCTGGTCCGCAATGTCGACGTGATCATCATCTCGACCTACTACGCCGAGGCGATCCGCCCGGCGGTGCAGGAGATCAACCGCGCCGGTGTTCCCATCGTCGTGCTCAGCTCGCCCCTGCCCGAGGGCGCCGACTTCGATGTCCTGCTGTCGACAGACATGATCGGCACCGCCCGGCAGGCCGGCCAGTACTACGTCAAGAAGCTGAACGGCGAGGGCAATGTCGTCCAGATCGAGGGCAAGCCCGGCTCGCTGATCAACCAGCAGCGCGGCAGCGGCTGGCGCGAGGTGATCGACGCCGCCCCCGGCATCAAGGTCGTCTCCCATGTCGTCGCCAACTATGACCGCACCCAGGCGATCCGAGGCATGGAGGACGCCCTCCAGGCCAACCCCAAGATCGACGCGGTCTACTGCCACAACGACGACATGGCCTTGGGCGCCGTCAAGGCCGCCGGCGAGTTCGGCCGCGAGAAGGACATGTTCTTCACCGGCTTCGACGGGCTGACGCCCGAGGCCCTGGAGGCGATCCACACCGGCACGCTGGACGCCGTGTGGGAATACCTGCCGTTCGGCGTCGAGGGCGTCGAGGCCGCCATCCGCGTGCTCCAGAAGAAGCCGATCCCCAAGAAGATCGCCTTCGAATCGCCGATGATCACCAAGGAGAACGTGCTGGAGTGGTACGACCCGAAGGAGGGCAAGCGCCGCATCCTGCCGTCGCGCCTCAGCCTCTGAGAAGGCCGGCCTCCCACCCCCGCGATATTACCTGCAATCCGAGCATCGGATCACTCCCGTGACAGACAGAACATCCAAGATCGGAACGATCGCCGACGCGGTCGCCCTGATCCCGGACGGAACACGCCTCGCGATCGGCGGTTTCGCCATCTACCAGCATCCCATGGCGGTTGTCCGCGAGTTGATCCGGGCCGGGCGGAAGGACCTGACGGTGGTCGGCACGGTCAACGGCAACGAGGTCGACCTCCTCGCCGGGGCCGGCTGCCTCGCCAAGGTCGAGACCTCGTATGTCGGGTTGGAGAAGTTCGGGCTCGCCCCGAACTTCCGCCGCGCCATTGAGCGCGGAACCCTGGAGGTCGTCGACTATTCCGAAATCCTCAGCTTCGACCGTTTCCGCGCCAGTCAGGAGAACCTGAGCTTCTGGCCGTGCGATTACCTGGGCGGCACCGATGTCCTGACCCACAACAAGGACATCAAGCCGTTCACCTGTCCGCTGACGGGCAGGGCGATGCACGCGGTCCCGCCGGCCGACCCGGATGTCGTGGTGATCCACGCCGTCGCCGCCGACAGGCACGGCAACGTCATCCTGCCCCAGCGCCACCTGCTGCCGCAAAGCCTCGACGTGATCATGGCGCGGGGTTGCGACACCGTCATCGTGACGGCGGAAACCATCGTGTCCGACGCCGAGATCCGCCGCCACGCCGCCCAAGTCCAGATCCCCTCGTACAAGACCACGCTGGTGGTCGAGGCCCCCTGGGGAGCGCACCCCTGTTCGGTTCTGGGGCGCTATCGGGCGGACGACGCGCATTTCGCCGAATACATCGCCGCCTCGGCCAGCGCCGACGGCTTCCAGCGCTATATCGACCGCTACGTCCACGGCCCGGCGGACCACATGGCCTATCTCGCCCTGGTCGGCATCAAGCAACTCACCAGCCTGACGGAGATCGACCGGCTATGAGCGATCATTCAAAAAGCCCGACGGACGCTCCTTCCATCGCCGAGATCATCACCGTCAATCTGGCGCGCTCGTTCAAGAATGGCGAGGTCGGCTTCACCGGTCTGGTGACCGGCGGGGCAGCCGCCCTCTACGGCACCTCGATGCCGCTGGCGGCCATGTCGCTGGCCCAGGCCATGCACGCGCCCGACCTGACGATCCTGCTGGCGGGATGGTCGCACAATCCGGACCTCCGCTCGCTCGACGTGATGCCGGATTCCGAATTCGACGCCGTGCTCCGCGACCTCCCCTGCGAGGCGCAGATGATCAGCTATCCCGGCCAATGGGCGATCAAGCGCGGCGACATCGATTTCGGCTTCAGCTCCGGCGTCCAGGTCGACGCCGTGGGCAACGTCAACACCGTCTGCGTCGGCGACTACCGCAAGCCGAAGGTCCGCCTGGTCGGCCCCATCCTGCTGCCCGAGCACATGACCCTGTTCGGCCGCGAATACGTGATGATGCCCCACCACGCCCGCCGCAACTTCGTCCGCCGCGTCGATTACGTCTCCGGCGTGGGCTATCCCGGCGGCATGGAGGGCCGCGCCAAGCTGGGGCTGACTCATGGCGGTCCGGAATGGGTGGTGACGCCCAAATGCATCTTCGACTTCGACAAGCGGGTCGGCTCGATCCGCCTGAAGTCGATCCATCACGGCGCGTCGCTGTCCGACATCAACGAAAACCACGACTTCGGCCTCACCTTCGCCCAAGCCGAGACCACGCCGATGCCGACGGCGGAGGAACTCGACCTCCTGCGCAATCACGTCGATCCGAAGGGCGTCCTGCTGGGGCGCCGCTGAAGCGATCCCGGCTCCTCGGCACATCAACCCGACGGGTGAGGTGTGAAATCGCAGGTGTGGCCGGAGCTGAACACGGTATCCCGATAGTTAACGGTTCCCCAGCTGGCAGGGAAACCGCGTTCGTCGTCACCGTGGTGGTCTGGTGATTCCTCACTTCGTATTCGCAGACTTAACTCCGCCACCTCTACATCCGTCATCCCGGACTTTATCCGCGTATCTGTCGGCTGAAACTGACATGGTGAATTCAGTCCCAAGCCTATGGTCCGCCCATGAACCTCCTGAGAGGAGATGTCCGGATCAAGTCCGGGCATGACGATATGCTGGGACTTGTCGGCCAGTGTCGGGGTGATCGGCCTGATCGAACTGTCCACCATCGCCGCCCGCGCGGCCTCCCGCGCCGCGTCCAACGCCAGCGGCTCCCCGGCGTTGGCGGCGACGTCGCCGATGCCGCGTGCGTCGAACACCTCCCTGGTCGCCATGACGGCGGAGATGGTGTTCGGCCAGCCGGAATGGAAGGCGAGACGGGTGATGATCCCGCCGATCTCCTCCGACGTCACGCCATTGTCGAGCGCCCGCCCGACATGCCCGCCCACCTGGGCTGTGCGCCCCATGGCGATCAGCGCCGAGGCCGTGACGACGCTGCGGTCGCGGGGAGCCAACTCCCGCCGCAGCCAGACATCGCCGAACAGCACCTCGTCCGTCAAGTCCCCGAGGGACGGCGCCACGGCGTAGACCTGCGGCGGCGCCACCCGGCCGGCGGGCCGCCGCTCCTGAGCCTCGACGATCCCGGCGACCAAGGTCTTAACCCGAGGCGGGCAGCGACGACATGAGAACGGAAACCGCGAGTTTCCTCATCCTGAAAACACCCTTTTCACCAGGGAAACCGAATCAAACCTCGGGCATGCCCGCGAGCAACTTGTCGAGCGTCACCGGATAGTCGCGGACCCGCACCCCGGTCGCGTTGTGGATCGCGTTGGCGACGGCGGCCCCGACGCCGCACAGCCCAAGCTCGCCGACACCCTTGGCCTTCATCGGAGAGGAGATCGGATCGGTCTCGTCCAGGAAGATCACCTCCTGGCTCGGGATGTCGGCGTGGACCGGCACCTCGTAGCTGGCGAGGTCGTGATTGATGAAGAAGCCGTGGCGCTTGTCGACCACCAGATCCTCCATCAGCGCCGCGCCGACACCCATGGTCATTGCCCCGATCACTTGGCTGCGCGCCGACTTCGGGTTGAGGATGCGCCCCGCAGCGCAGACCGCCAGCATCCGGCGCACGCGGATCTCCGCCGTCGCCACATCGACGCCGACCTCCACGTAATGCGCGCCAAAGGTCGACTGCTGGTACTTCTTGGCCAGATCGCCGAACTCGATGACATCCTCGGCGACGATGCCGGCACCATCCGCCGCCTCCGCCAGGGTGACGGAGCGGCCAGCCGCGCTGACACGACCGTCCGAGAACGCCGCCTCGACCGGGTTCAGGCCGGCGTTTCGCGCCACCGCCTCGCGCAGCTTGACGCAAGCCGCGTAGACGCCGGCGGTGGAGCAGTTGGCGCCCCATTGGCCACCGGATCCGGCCGAGACCGGGAAGTTGGAGTCGCCTAGCCGCACCACCACCTTGTCGAGCGTCACCCCTATCATCTCCGCCGCCGTCTGCGCGATGATGGTGTAGCTGCCGGTGCCGATGTCGGTCATATCCGTCTCGACCGTCACGATGCCCTGGTTGTCGAGCCGGACGCGCGCCGCCGATTCCGTCACTTGGTTATTGCGGAACGCCGCCGCGACTCCCTGGCCGACCAGCCAGCGGCCATCACGCGTTTGGCCCGTCCGCCGGTCGCGCTTGTTCCAGCCGAACTTGTCGGCACCCAGCCGAAGGCACTCCACCAACTGACGTTGGGAGAACGGTCTATTGGCCTTCTCTGGATCGACCTGGGTGTCGTTGAGGATGCGGAACTCGACCGGGTCGATACCCAGCTTATGCGCCATCTCGTCCATGGCGATCTCCAGCGCCATCAGGCCCGGCGTCTCTCCCGGCGCCCGCATGGCGTTGCCCTCGGGCAGGTCGAGCACGCCCAGCCGCTTGCCGGTCAGCCGGTTGGCCCCGGCGTAGAGCAGGCGCGTCTGCTGGATCGCGTTCTCCGGCTTGCCGCCCTCCAGATTGCCTGACCAGCTCTCATGGCCGATCGCCGTGATCCTGCCATCCGGAGTGGCACCGATCCGGATGCGCTGGATCGTCGCCGGCCGGTGGGTCGTGTTGTTGGCGACCATCGGCCTCGTCAGCGCCACCTTGACCGGCCGCCCAGCCGCGCGGGCGCCCAAGGCCGCAAGCACGGTATCGGCCCGCAGGAACAGCTTGCCGCCGAAGCCGCCGCCGATGAACGGCGAGGCCAGCGTGACCCGATCCTTGGGAATCCCGAGCGTCTTGGCGAGATCGCCCACGGTCCAGTCGATCATCTGGTTCGAGGTCCAAACGATCAGCCGGTCGCCGCGCCACGCCGCGATCGAAGCCGGCGGCTCCATCATCGCGTGGGTCTGGTCGGGCGTCGTGTAGGTCGCGTCCAACTGGACCGGCGCCGAGGCGAAGGCTCCGGCGAAGTCGCCGACCTCGCTATCGGCCCCGGCGGCTTCCGACGGTTCCATCCCGTCCTTGATCGCCGCCAGGTCGAACACGCCTTCCGCCCGAACGTAATCGACCCGGACCAGCCCAGCCGCCGCGCGCGCCTGCTCGAAGCTCTCCGCCACGACCAGGGCGATGGCCTGATGGTAATGTTCGACCTCAGGCCCGCCCAGCAGCGTCGCGGTGTTGTAGTCGCCCTTGCCCAGCTTGCCCGCGTTGTCGGCGGTGACGATGGCGAGCACGCCGGGAACGCGCCGGGCGTCTGTCAGGTCGATCGAGGCGATCCGCCCCTTGGCGATGGCGGAGCCGATCACATGGCCATAGGCTTGGTTCGGAACCACGTCATGCCGCTCATAAGCGTAAGGCGCCGTTCCCGTCGTCTTCAGCGGCCCGTCGATCCGGTCGACCGGCTTGCCGACCACCTTCAACTGGTCGATCGGGTTTGTGGTCGCGGGGGTATCGAACTTCATAGCCTCAACTCCTCGCTTCGGTCAGCACCGCGGCGAGCGTGCGCTCGACCAGCGGCAACTTGAACGCGTTCTCATGCGTCGGCTGGGCGCCGGCCAGCAGCCCGGCGGTCACCGCCTTGGCGCCGCGCGGCATGTCGGCCTCCGCAGCCTCGACCCGCCAGGGCTTGTGCGCCACGCCTCCCAGCGCCACACGCCCGCTGCCGTCGCGCTGGACGATGGCGGCGACCGAGACCAGGGCGAAGGCATACGACGCCCGGTCGCGCACCTTGCGGTAGACATGCGTGCCGCCGACCGGCCGGGGCAGGGTCACGGCGGTGATCAGCTCGCCCGGCGCCAGCGTCGTTTCGACATGGGGCGTGTCGCCCGGCAGCCGGTGGAACTCCGCGATCGGGATCGCCCGCGTGGCGCCCTCGGGGGAGACCGTCTCGACCGTGGCGTCCAGCGCCCGCATAGCGACCGCCATGTCGCTCGGATGGGTGGCGATGCAGGCCCCGCTCGTCCCAATCACCGCCAACTGGCGGGTGAAGCCGCCGATCGCCGAGCAGCCGCTGCCCGGCTCGCGCTTGTTGCACGGCTGGTTGGTGTCATAGAAATACGGGCAGCGGGTGCGCTGGAGCAGGTTGCCCGCCGTTGTCGCCTTGTTGCGCAATTGCCCGGAGGCGCCGGCCAGCAGAGCCCGCGCCAGCAAGGCATAGTCGCGCCGCACGCGTCCATCGGCGGCAAGATCGGTGTTGCGCGCCAGGGCGCCGACCCGCAAGCCGCCGTCCGGCGTCGCCTCTATCCTGTCCAGGGCCAGCCCGTTCACGTCGATCAAATGGGTCGGGGTCTCGATCTCAAGCTTCATCAAATCGAGCAGGTTGGTGCCGCCCGCGATGAACTTGGCTCCCGATGTCCGCGCCGCCGCGGCCGCCGCCTCGGCTGGCGAGGATGCGCGCTCGTAGGTGAAGGATCTCATGCCTGCCTCCCGGCAACCTCGGTGATAGCGTCGAGAATGTTGGAATAGGCGCCACAGCGGCAGATGTTGCCGCTCATGCGTTCGCGGATCTCGTCCGCCGTCACCTGGGGTGCGGCGGTCAGATCGGCGCTGACATGGCTCGGGATGCCGGCCTTGATCTCGTCCAGGACCGATACGGCCGAACAGATCTGCCCAGGAGTACAGTAGCCGCACTGATAGCCGTCGTGCTTGACGAACGCGGCCTGCATCGCGTGCTGGTCGTCCGGCGTGCCAAGCCCCTCGATCGTCGTGATGCTGTCGCCCTCGTGCATCACCGCCAGGGTCAGGCACGAATTGATCCGGCGGCCCTCGACCACCACGGTGCAGGCGCCGCACTGGCCGTGGTCGCAGCCCTTCTTGGTGCCGGTCAGCCGCAGGTGCTCGCGCAGCGCGTCGAGCAGCGTGGTCCGCAGATCCAGATCCAAGGCGTGGACCTGTCCGTTGACGGTGAAAGAAACCCTGGAGGAAACCGGCGCCATCGTGTTGACGGCTCTTGGGGCACTGGCGGCGGCTTGCGCGCTGGCGAAGGAGGGAACGGCGGTGACCGCCGCCGAGGCGGCCGCTCCCACCATCAGGTCCCGCCGGGATAAACTCAGGTCATCCAGGCTGACCGCATCCGCGTTTTCGGCGGTGCCGCCGGACGCGTCGGGGCTTGGTGTGTCGGGGGTCTGCATGTCGTCCTCCGTTCCGTGCCGCTTGAAGTCACGCCGTGGCCGAATGGGATCGTGATCGGGTTCGGCCGGATGCGTGAACGCGGTGCCGGGAGTTGCTCGAATGGGGAGACGCCGCTGGAGCGACGATGCCGTGCTTCAGCAGATGGGGCTCCGCACAGCCGCGACCAGTGGCCCAATTCCGCATGAGCCTATATCCGCCATTCATGAATGGCGGTGCCGACGCGCTGGAGCGGCACCGATCACTGGACCAAGGCCCACTCGACTAAAGATCGTAGACAACAACCCACGCGCGGCTTACCGTGCCCGGCCTCGCGACATGGGAAACGATCATGCGGATCATCGGAACCCTCATCATCGCCGCCGCCATGGCGATGCCTTCGGTGGCCTTCGCACAGGATGTCCGACAGGAAACAGTGCGTTTCGCGCCGGGAACCTCCGGCACCACCATACGGGACTCGATCAAGGGCGATCACAGCGTGCGCTACTCGTTGAGGGTCCGCGCCGGGCAGAAGATGAGCGTCCAGCTCGATACCAGCAACGCCAGCAACTACTTCAACATCACGGCCCCGAACGCCAACGAGGCGCTTTTCATTGGCTCCACCGAGGGCAACGGCGCTTCCCTCGCGGTGCCGGCGAGCGGGGATTACGTCATCGACGTCTACCTGATGCGAAACGCCGCGCGGCGCGGAGAGACGGCCAAATACGAGCTGACCATCCACGTCGAATGAGGCCGCGACGGCCCCCCGAAATTCGAGGAATATCGGAGGAACGATGACCGCCCGCGCCGACTTCCCCTATTGCGACGGCCACCCGGTTCCCATAACGGGTCGAGGCTGGGTCCTCCTCATGCTCAGCGTGGCCGTGGCCTTCACCGCCTTGATCACCATCCCGGCCGAGACCTTCCCGGCCACGCTGGTCCCGGCATCCCTGTTCGCCGCGATCCCGCTGCTGGCGCTGGCCCACCTGACCAAGCGGCACTGGACGGCGCTGTTCGGTCCGGTCGGCCTCAAACAGGTCGGGCAGATGTTCCTGTTCGGCATCCTCGCCATCATCGCCTCGCTGGCGGCGGGCGTGACGGTCTACCTGCTTGGTTCGGTGGCGTCCAATCCTGTCGTCGCCGGCATGGGCGCGATGTCCGGCACCGCGTTCGTCCTGCGGCTCATCCCGACGCTCCCCCAGCTGCTGGGCGAGGAACTTCTGTCGATCCTGCCTTTCCTGGCGCTCCTGTGGCTCGCCACCTCACACCTGGGGCTGAGCCGGACCGCCGGGATCGCCGTCGCCCTCTTGGGCTCCTCGTTTCTCTTCGCCGCGGCGCACCTGCCGACCTACGACTGGCATTGGGCCCAGTGCCTCGGCGTCATCGGAACCGCCCGTGTCATCCTCACCCTGTCCTATATCTGGACCCGCAACCTCTGGGTCTCGACAGGCGCGCATATCATCAACGACTGGTCCGAGTTCACCTTCGCCTTCGCCGCGAGCCACGTCCCGATCGGGACGCGGTGACGGTCGGGCTGGCATTCCGCTCGCGCCCCAAGGTGACGGGCGCGGATGGGCTCGGCACGCCCAAGCTCATCCTGGTGAGTCGGAGTCCGGGGTCACCATGATCACCGATGGGAAATATGTCCGGTCCCGTTTGGCGTCGCGTGTCAGCAGCGGCAGACCAAGGACTGCGGCATGGGCGCCGATGAAGAAATCCGGGAGGACGCCGCTACGGGCACCTCCCGCCGACCGGTAGCGGCGGAACGCCTTGCCGGCCAGGAACAGGGCTTCGCGCGGGATCTCGTTCAAGGTCACCCCGGCGTCATCGAGCAGTTCGTCCAGTTGCTCGATCCGCTCGAACCCCACCGACAGTTCGGCGTAGACGATGTCATTGATGACTAGCGGCCCCGTGACGGCGGCTGTATCCAGTTGCCGGATGGACCAGTCCGCCCAAACCGGGTCGTCCGTGGCGAGATCAAGGAGGACATTGGTGTCGATCAGTGTCACGGGGGTTCAATCCTCACCGCGGGTCAGCGCCATGATCTGGTCCGTGGTCAGGCCCGCGGTGGCTCTTCCCCGCAGGCGCTCGAACCGGCTTTTCGGCGGCGCCGTCCCATCCGCCCTCGCCAGGACGACGCGGCCATCCCGTGCGATCTCGAACTCGACCGCGCTGCCGGGACCGATTCCCAACCTGTCGCGGATCGGTTTGGGAATGGTGACTTGTCCCTTTGTCGTGACTGTCGTGGCCATGATCGCCTCGGTAATACCCTTGGTGGTCTTGGTATTACCTATAGCCTTGGGCAGCGTCACGCAAGCGGTGGGTCAGGGCGATGATGATCCAGCCAATTTGACGCGTGCGGGAATGGGGCGGTCACTCGCACCCGCCCACCGTGACGTGTATGATGGATGTGCGGTTTCATTGGAGGAACGATGCCTGATGGACGTCAGCGGTTCGCTACCTTCAATCCGAGGCGGGCGACCAGAGTGGAACTGGACGGGAAACCGCCGGAACAGGTGAAGGCGCTTGGCGTCACCCCTCGGCGAGGCCGCGAGCCTGCTTTGGGTGAGCGGATCGACAAGCCCGGCGACGATCACTGGTTCGAGGAGAACCGTGAGGCTCTTGAGTCCTCCAACGCTTATGTCGAGGCTCGAGGTCTCCCGCTGGCCAAGCATCGGCCTTATACCAACGACACTAAACGATGATTGGTTGAACAGTTGTTCTTGTAGGTCGGGTAGAGCGCAGCGGCACCCGACAAGCAGGCGAGTTGGTGTCGGGTGCCGCTGCGCTCTACCCGACCTACAGTTAGAATGCCGTTATTTTGGGTATTCATAGCTAGGTGGCATTCGATCTACCGTGCGGTGTTTGTTAAGAACTGAGTATTGTTTAGTGTCTCTGGTATTGCTGGCGCCAAAACGTTCTGATCATCCAGTTCGACGGAGTGGCCAGTGCGGGATCTTTCACTAATTCTGACGCGAACCCTCACACCACCCGTTCCGCCAGCATCGTTTCGACCTCCGCCGGGGTCATACCCAGCCAGTCCCGCAGCACGGCCTCGCTATCGGCACCCAGCACCGGGGCACCCAGCCGGATTTCGGTCGGGCTTTCGCTCATCCGGACCGGCAGGCCCTGCATCGGCAGGCGGGGGAACTTGGCGTGGGGCACGTCGACGATGTGGCCGGCCTCGCGCATGTAGGGGCTTTCGACCACCTCGTCGATCGTCGCGATCTTGGCGACCGGCAGGTCGGCGCGGGCCAGCCGCTCGACCGCCTCGTCGGCGGTCAAGTGGGAGATCCATTCCGCCACGATCGCCTCGACCGCCTCGTGGTTCCGCATCCGGGCCGCGTGGGTGTCGAAGCGGGGGTCCTCCAGCAGTTCGGGCCGCTGGATCATCCGGGCGAACTTGGGGAAGTAGGCGGCGTTTCCGGCGATCACATGGACCCAGCGGCCATCACCCGCCTGGAAGGTCTGGCCGGGCGCCGAATAACGGTCGCGGTTGCCGACCCTGGTCATGGTGCGGCCCAGCAACTCGGCTTCCGGGATGGCGGTCATCAGCAGCGAGACGGCGCTACCCATCAGGCTGACATCGATCATCTGGCCCTCTCCCGTCTGGTGGCGCCGTTCCAGCGCCGCCAGGATACCGGTCGTGGCGTAGAGCCCCGTGGTGTAGTCGACCACGAAGCTCCCGACCATGGTCGGCGGGCCTTCCGGCGTTCCCGTCATCTCCATCAGGCCCGAGCGCGCCTGGGCGATGCCGTCGAAGCAGGGGTTCTCCGACATCGAGTTACCCTGCCCATAGCCCGAGATCCGGGCCATGATCAGGCGCGGGTTCAGCGCGTGGAGCTCGTCCCAGCCGCACCCCATCGCCTCCATGGTTCCCGGCCGGAAATTCTCGACCAGGATGTCGGCGTGACGGATCAGCTCCTTCAGCAGCGCCCGACCTTGGGCGTCGCGGAAGTCCAGCGTCAGGCTCCGCTTGTTGCGGTTGAACACCATGAAGTAGATGCTCTCGTCCTCGATCCGCGGCTCCAGGGCGCGGACATCGTCGCCGCCCTTTTGACGCTCGACCTTGACGACGTCGGCTCCCAGATCGCCCAACTGCATCGCGCAATGTGGGCCGGCGATGAAGCGGGAGAGATCCAGGACTTTCAAACCTGCGAGTGGGCCGGGCATGCTGTTCTCATTCGAATTGGGCTAGGGGATGTTCGGAAGGTGTGGAACCGCCGTCACTCGACGATGGTCCGTTGGGAGGTCTCGCCGACCAGGATCACGCAGAGCGCCGTGATCGCCGACGCCGCCAGCAGCAGCAGGGAGATCGGCCAGGAGGCCCCACCCGACCAAGCCAGCAGGCCCGCCGCCATCATGGGCGTGAAGCCGCCGACGATCGACGCCAGCTGATAGCCCAACGACACGCCGGTGTAGCGCACATTGGTCGCGAACATCTCCGAGAAGTAGGACGGCTCGATCGCGTACATCGACGCCAGGATGACGCCATAGCCGATCACCAACGCCACTTTCATAAGCTCCGGAGAGCCCGTGTCGAGCAGCCAGAAGAACGGGAAGGCGTAGGCGCAGGCGGCCAGCGCGCCGAACAGGAACACGGCGCGGCGGCCGATGTAATCCGATAGCAGGCCATAGAGCGGGAAGGAGATGATGCCCGAGGCCGCAGCCAGCATGACGCCCTCCAGCGCCACCTGCCGCGAGATGCCCAGCGTGGTCGTGGCGTAGGACAGGATCCAGCTGATGATCAGATAACCCAGCACGTTCTCGCTGAACCGCATTCCCGCCGCGGCGAAGATCTCCTTGGGGTGGTTGCGGAACACCGTGACCAGCGGCATCGTCGTGTCCTTCCGCTTCTCCTTCAGGCGCTGGAAGGCCGGCGGCTCGGGGATGCGCAGGCGGATGAACATGCCGACCGCCAGCAGCACGATGCTGACCAGGAACGGGATGCGCCAGCCCCAGCTCATGAAACTGGCTTCGTCCAGCGACGAGGCGACGGCGAACGCCGCCGTCGAGGTCAGCAGGCCAAAGACATTGCCCAACTGCACGAAGGTGCCGTAGAAGCCGCGCCGGTTCGCCGGCGCGTATTCGATGATCATGGTGGTGGCGCCGCCCCATTCGCCGCCCACCGCGACGCCTTGGAGCAGCCGGATGGTGACGAGCAGGATGGGCGCCCAGACGCCGATCATCTCGTAGGTGGGCAGCAGCCCGATCAGGAAGGTCGCGACACCCATGATCATCAGCGACAGCACCAGCATCGTCTTGCGGCCGATGGTGTCGCCATAGTGGCCGAAGATCACGGCGCCGAGCGGGCGGGTGATGAAGGTGACGCCCAAGGTCGCGAATGACACGATCGAGGCAGTGACCGGCGGCAGGCCGGAGAAAAACAGCTTCGGGAAGATCAACGCCGCCGCGGCGCCATAGATGAAGTAATCGTAGAACTCGATGAAGGTGCCGACGAAGCTGGCCCAGGCCACCCTGGTGACCGTCTTGCGATCGACGTCAATGCTGGTGGGGGCGTCCGCCACCGCTTCGGTATGCATTTTTCCCGTCTCCTCGGCCTGTTCAGGCTTTTTTCGTTTGGATCAACCAAGCCGACCGCTGGCCCAACCGGCGGCGGTCATCTGCCCGTCCTGGTTCTCGGCCCACAGTTCGAAGGTGAGTTTGGTCTTGCCATCGACCGTTTCCTTGCCGCTGACGACGGCCCGGCAGGTGATCGTGTCACCCCGGAAGACCGGCTTCAGATAGACCATCTTGATCCAGCCGGAGTGATGCCAGCTTGGGCCGATAGCGGCCCGCAGCATTTGCGCCGCCCAGCATGTCTCCATCATTCCCTGCGCCAGGGTATCGCGGAACCCGGCCTTCAGGGCGACCTCGATGTCGGTGTGGATGTTGTACCATTGCTGGCTCTCGCCCGAGAAAACCGACATCTGGTCTTGCCGCGCGGTGTGGCTCAGCGGCTCGATCGGCGTGCCGACCTCGGTGTCGGACGACAGTTTGGCGACCGGCTCGCGGTCCGTAGGCCAGCGCGGCTCGATCCGCTGGGCGCCCTCCGTCACCGGCGCCGAGCCGGTTCCCAGCTTGATGCCTTCCGGGATCCGCATGATCTCGGTGCTGATCTGGCGCACCAGCAGGCGGCCTGTCCCGGCCTCGCGCGCCTCGCAGTCGAACACCGTGTAGCCCTTGCCGCGCCGCTCGTACTTCTCGGTGTAGCGGCCGGTGTATTCCATCGTGGTTCCCAGCGGGATCTCGCCGTGGAACCAGATCTCCTCCTTCTGGTGCAGGCCGACCGTCCGGCTGGGGTCGTAGACCTCGCAGAACAGGGCGACCAGATCGCGACCGACCATGGGGGCGGGGACTAGCGATTCCGGGCCCTTGTTGTATTCGTCGGAATGGTCTTCCAGAGCGAAGCGGGCGCGGTTCAGATAATGCTCGTCGGCGGCCACGGTCAGCGGGCCGATCAGCTCGCCGACCTGGACGTTGTCATAGGTCGGTTCGCGCAGTGCTGGATTGATGCGGGCCATGTGTCGATCTCCTCCCTTTTTTCCTTAGTTTCCGGTTCCGGCCGCCGCGACCAGATGGCGGAACGCGATCATCCCCGGATCGTCCATGCCGATGGACCGCTCGGCGAACATCCGGGCGCGCCCGATCTTGTTCGGCTTGCCGCGGAACTCGGTGATGGTCGCCTCGACCGCCTCGGTCGCCAGCCGGTGCTGGTCGGCCGGGTCGTCGACGCCCTCGATCGACTTGCCGGTGGCGTCCAGCGTGTCGAGCACCGTCTTGTCGCCCAATGACGCGCCGCCCCGCGCCGACAGGGCTTCGAGGACGCTGGCCAGCAGCGGCGACAGCTCCGTCCAAGCCATCTCCGTCCTGCCCTGGGTGGCCTTGGCAACGGTCAGGAAGGCGACGGCCAGCAGCGTGCCGAAGCTGGAGCCGGACGCCTTGGTGCAGGCCATGGCGGAAGTCTTGAAGACTTGGCCCAGGTCGTCGGTCATCGTCGGCAGCGCCGCGCGGACATTGCGCGCGCATTTCTGGAGCGTGGCGCCCAGATCGCCGTCGCCCAGCCGCCCGTCGAGCTCGTTCAGCTCCTCGGCCGCCGCCTCCAGCCGATCGGCGCAGCGCTCCAGGACGGCCTTGACGAGGTTGGCCGTGACCGGGGGGGCGTCGAGGGTCATGGCTCGTTGCTCCAGAACGGGCAGGTGGCGGGGGCGCGCAGCAGGCCTTCCAACTCGCGATCGAGCCGCAGGAACGAGATCGAGGCTCCCGCCATCTCCATCGACGTGGCGTAGCGCCCGACGCGGACGAAGCCGATGGTGATGCCCTTGGCCTTCAGCTCCGACGCGACGACGCGGTGGAGGATGTAAAGCTCCTCCAGCGGCGTGGCGCCCAGCGAGTTGACCAGCACCGCGACCCGCTCGCCGCCAGCCATGGCGGTATCGGCGAGCAGCCGCTCGACCATCTCGCCGGCCAAGGCGTCGGCCGGACGCAGCGGGCCGCGCCAGATGCCCGGTTCGCCATGGATGCCGATACCCATCTCGATCTCGTCCGCGCCGATCGCGAAGGTCGGCTTGCCCGCTTCCGGCACGATGCACGAGGTCAGGCCGACACCGATGGTGGCGGTAGCCTCGGTCGTCTTGCGGGCGACCTCCGTCACCTCGGCGAGGGTTGCGCCGTCCTGCTCGGCCTTGGCGCCGGTGGTCTTGTAGGCCAGGATCAGCCCGGCGACGCCGCGCCGCTTCCGCCACTCGTCCGGCCCGGCGCTGGCGATGTCGTCGGCGGCCAGGACGGTCGTGGTCTCGATGCCCTCCATCTCCAGCATCTCGCCGGCCATGTCGAAGTTCATCCGGTCGCCGCCGTAGTTGCCGTAGAGGCGCAGCACGCCGGCACCGCCATTGGCCTCCCTCATGGCCTCGACGCAGTCGTCGACGCTGGGACCGGCGAAGACATTGCCGATCGAGCAGGCATCCAGCAGCCCTTGGCCGACGAAGCCGGTGAAGGTGGGCAGGTGGCCGCTGCCGCCGCCGGACACCACGCCGACCTTGCCCGGCCGGATCGGTTTCGCCCGCGTCACGACGCGCGGCGACGCAGCGGCGCGCCGGTAGATGTCGGGGTGCGCCAGCTCCAGGCCAGCCAAGCTCTCGTCGACGTAGTCGGAGGGGTCGTTCAGCAGTTTCTTCATGATTTCAATCCGCTATTCGCGTCCGGCCCGCTCAGTAGGACAGGCGTTCGTTGGCCTCGAAGGCGGTGACGGGCGGATAGGCCCGCTGGTCGGTGATGACGTCCAGCACGGTGGTGCGGTTGGCGGCCAGCGCTTGACGGAGCGCCGGCAGGAAGGCGTCCGGCGTCTCGATCCGGACACCCTCGCAGCCGCAGGCCCGCGCGATCGCCGCGTGATCGACCGCCTGGAAGTCGCAGACGTCGCTGTACTGGCCGAACAGCACCTTCTCCGCGTGCTTCTGGTAGCCGAGGATCTGGTTGTTCAGCACCGTCACCACGACATTCAGCCCCATGCGCCGCGCGGTCTCCAGTTCCGACCAGACATGCGCGAAACCGCCGTCGCCGACCAGGCAGAAGACCGGTGCGTCTGGCCGTGCCACCTTGGCGCCCAGCGCGTAGGGCAGGCCCCAGCCCAGCCCCGCCAAGCCGCGCGGCGTCACGAAGCGCATCCCCGGCTTGCGGGAGCGCAGGTAGTTGGCGACCCAGATCGAGGAATAGCTGGCGTCGGCCACCGTGATGGTCTCGGGCGTCAGCACGCTGTCGAGGTCGAGCATCAGCCGCTCCGGCCGCACGGGTGTCGCGTCCAGCTTCAGCGTCCGCCGCATGTCGGCCTCCGAGGCCTCGCGGCCGGCGGAGATCTGGCGCTCGACCGCCGGGCGGGCATTGCGCCGCGCCGTCAGGTCGCGGGCGCCGAGCGCCTCGGACAAGGCGCGGAGCGTCAGCTTGGCGTCGCCGACCAGCCGCAGCGCCTCGTAGTTCCGGCCGACCTCGCCGCCATCGACGTCGAGGTGGATGTAGCGCGCCGACTTCGGATAGAGCGACCAGCTGTCGGTGCCGTTCTGGTTGGTTCGGTTGCCGATCAGCAGGATGACGTCGGCGTCCTCGACCATCGGGCGCAGGTGCCGGGCGCGGCCCCGCGTGCCCATGAAATAGCCGACGACACCCATCGACAGCGGGTGCCCCTCGTCGGTCGAGCCCTTGCCCATCGCCGTGGTCGCGACCGGCAGCGACGCCAATTCCTGGAGCGCCGCCAACTCGTCGGCCGCGTCGGAGATGTGGATGCCGCCGCCGGCGATCACCAGCGGCGCCTTGGCGTTCGCCAGCAGGTCCGCCGCCTCGGCGATCCGATCCGGGTTGGCGACGGTGCGGTCCAGCGGGAACGTCCCGAGCGACGCGATCCGGGCGCTGCCTTCTCCCTTCGGCACCTCGCTGAACAGGTCGATCGGGGCGATCAGCACGGCGGGACCGGGACGGCCCGACGCGGCGGCGGTGAACGCCATGTCGATGTAGTCGTCGATCCGGCTGGCTTCGCTGACCCGCTTGATCCACTTGGCGCTGCCCTTGAACAGTTCCAGATGGTCCAGTTCCTGGAAGGCGTTCTTGTCGGTCTGCTCCCGGTGGACGTCCTGGACGATGGCGACGATCGGGATCGAGGCCTTCAGCGCCTCGGCCAGTCCCGGCACCAGCAACGTCGCCGCCGGTCCGTTCTGCGCGGTGACGACCGGGACCTTGTGGGAGACGCGGGCGTAGGCGTCGGCCATGGCGGCACCGGCGTTCTCGGTGCGGTAGCCGATCTGGCGGATGCCGTACTCGGGCGCCACCAGGAACAGGGCGGACGGGATGCTCTGGCCGAAGATGACCTCGACGCCGTGACGCTTCAGCGCCTGGGCGAAGACATGGGCGCCGGTCAGATTGCGCCGGTTGCCTTGGCTATCTGACGAGGAACTGTCGATTGTTGGCATGGGTGTTCTCCGTCGCGCGGGCACGGTGCCGCGCGTTTGGTTTTGTCGTGAAACGGGGATGGCCGACGAAGGGGGAGGGCGGCGCCTGGGTCAGATTCCGCCGGCGGGGAGCCGCTGACAGACCCGGTGCCGCGCGCGGGGAGCTTTCCGCCTCCTCATGACGTTGATGGCGTCACGCGGGGCTGATGAATTGGATGACCCGGTCAAACTCTCCTCCCTCCACCTTTTTCGCTCCGAACCATTACGGCGCCCACTCTGTTCGGCGGGCTTGGATATCTTCGCCGTGGTCGGAAAACGATTTTCCAAAAACGTTTCTGGTATGGCAGGATAGGCATCGGATCGCGGATACGTCAACTCATGAATCTTACAAGCGCCCACACCGTACCCGGGGCTGTCCCCGCGATGGAAAGGCGATCGGAACGAGACCAGCGGAGAACAAGCCAATGACCGAACGCAAACGTGTCACCATACTCGACGTGTCGCGGGCGACGGGGCTGGCTTTGTCGACGGTGTCGAACGCCTTGGCCGGCAAGAACCATGTCAGCGAGGAGACCAGGGCCACCGTCCTGGAGGCCGCCACGCGGCTGGGCTACAGGGCCTCTACCGTGGCGCGCGCCTTGCGCATGCAGCGCAGCTTCACGATCGGCGTCCTGGTGGCCGATGTCGCCAACCCCTCTTCGCCGGACTTCGTCCGCGGGGTCGAGGACGTGGCCATCCGGGAGAAATGCACGCTGCTGCTCTCCAACACGGACGGCGACGAGGAGAGGCAGTTGCTGCACATGCGGACCCTGCTGGACCGGCAGGTCGATGGCATGGTGCTGATCTCCCAGCACGTCTCGTCCCCGGCCGTCCGCGCCTTGCTCGACGCATCCACGCCCTTCGTGCTGATCCAGCGCCGGAACCCCTTGTTTCCGGATGATTATGTCGGTTCCGACAACGTCATCGGCGTCAGCGAGGCGATCAACCACCTGCATGCCTTGAAGCACCGGCGCATCGGCTTCGTGCGCGGTCCCTCCGACAGCAGCACGGCGGGCGAGCGCTTGGAGACCTTTCTGGCGGAGGCCAAGCGTCTTCGGCTCAAGGTCGACGACGAGCTCGTCTTCAAGGGCGACTACGGGTTCGAGACCGGTGTCGCCGCCGGACGGCACTTCCTGCGCCTGCGCCGGCCGCCGACCGCCATCATGGGCAGCAGCGACATCAACGCGCTCGGCGTGATGGAGGCGGCGCTGGAGTCCGGATTGTCGATTCCCGGGCAGTTGTCGGTGGTCGGTCTCGACGACATAGCACTGGCCAGCTTCCGGGCGATCAACCTGACGACCATCCACCTGCAGAAACGCGCCATGGGCGCCGCCGCCGCCGATCTCCTGATCGAGCGGATACGCCAGCCCGACCGGACACCGCAGGAGCTGATCTTTCCGACCCGCCTGGTGGTTCGCGGCTCGACGGCGGCCCCGGCGCTCCCCGAGGCGCCGCGCCTCCGCGCCTGAAGCCATCTCCCGCGCCGTCCGGCTAGAAACGTTTCTCGAAGTCATCTCCCGCCTTGCGCGTCAGGTCAGACGTGGATCAACCGGGAAACAAAACCCAGACCTCTAGTTGATGGGATCGGCGCGGAACCGACCCTCACCCGGCCTGTTGCGTCCCCAAACCCCTGATTTGGAGACCGACATGGCCATGGACCCGAAAAACGACGCCCCGAAGCAGCCGCAGCCCAAGCAGCAGCAGGACATGCCAGGCTCGACCGCCAAGATGACCCCGACGCCCGACCACGGCGAGAAGAGCTACAAGGGCAGTGGCAAGTTGGAGGGCCGCGCCGCCATCATCACCGGTGGCGATAGCGGCATCGGGCGCGCCGTCGCCATCGCCTTCGCGCGCGAAGGAGCGGACGTGCTGATCTCCTACTACAACGAACACGACGACGCCCGCGAGACGGCCCGCTGGGTCGAGGAGGCCGGCCGCAAGGCCGTCGTGGTGGCGGGAGACATCAAGGAGGAGCGGCACTGCGAGGATCTGGTCAAGCAGGCGATGGAGCGGTTCGGCAAGCTGGACATCCTGGTCAACAACGCCGCCCACCAAGCCAGCTTCTCCAGCATTGAGGACATCAGCGCCGAGGAGTGGGATGTCACCTTCCGCACCAATATCCACAGCCAGTTCTACCTGTCCAAGGCCGCCATCCGGAACATGAAGCCGGGTAGCTCCATCATCAACACCTCGTCGATCAACCACAAGAACCCGTCGCCAACGCTGCTGGCCTACGCCACCACCAAGGGCGCCATCGCGAACTTCACGGCGGGCTTGGCGGGCTTGGTCGCGGAGAAGGGCATCCGGGTCAACGCCGTGGCGCCGGGACCGATCTGGACGCCCCTGATTCCCTCGACCATGGACGAGGAGAAGGTCGCGAGCTTCGGCTCCAACACCCCGATGGGCCGCGCCGGCCAGCCGGCCGAACTGGCCGGCGCCTATGTCCTGCTGGCCTCCGACGACGCCAGCTACATCACCGGCGCCCTGATCCCGGTGACCGGCGGCCGGCCGATGCTCTAGCGTCACGCCGGTATCGGTGGCCGGTGTCAATCCACCGCCGGGACATCGACGCCGTTCGCGACGGTTCGCGAGCGGCGGTCGGCGTGCCCGATCGTGGTTGTTGACCGACACGAACATGCGGCCTTCATCATGGACAGACCGGATGAAAGGCCCATCCTTGGCGAACCCAACCCACTCCGCGCGCTTCTAGCCCCTGCGCCGGGGTTGCTGATCATCCTCCAGGTCATAGGCGACCTCGGCGACCTTCTTGGCACCACGTGGGAAAACCACGCCCAGCACACCGACGGTCGTCAGGCCGACCAGGAAGATGAAGCCGAGACCTTTACCGAACACACCGAACATATCTTTCTCCTTTTCATGTCATCGATTTCGCTTCGGAACCACCACCCGTTCAGGGAGACTACTCCTGGTTGGCACCCACGAGCCCGGAGTCGCCGTCCGCACGCTCGTAGTCCGGTGCGGCCTGGAAATCTTCCGCGGTCATGGTGACCCTGACCCGGTCTTGGTCGGGCGAGGCTTCGGTGTCCGACCAGGGGATGGCCACCTGCCGCTCCCCGATCCCCAGGACACCGCCGCCGCCCACCACCACGCGCTCGATCTCACCGGATCGGCTGAGCAGGATATCGTTGATTTCCCCCAGTGACTCGCCGTCGGCGCCGATCACGGTGCGGCCGATCAGGTCATCCGCCAGCACGGCGTCGGTGGTATCGACTTCGGCCTCCGCCTGGGTGCGTTCGACCGGGATCGGCGCGCCTTGCGATCCCGCCCTGTCGTCATCCCGCGCCAGGGCGATTAGCGGCGCCGCCACGGTGAGGGCGAGCGCGGTCGTCAGCATCAGGTTCGTTCGCATGGTTCCTCCTTCGAGCGATCATGGGATTGATCTTTTTCGTCGCGTGCGGCACCGGGGCGATGGCTCCTTGTATTGGCCGCACGAGCCAAATATGGCCTAATGAAATGTCGGGGCGTGTCGGGCCACGCCTTTCCGTCTATCCGCGTATCTGAAAGAACGACCGTACCCGCTCGGCGAGGCCGAACTCCTCTTCGGTTTCAGGCGGCGGCATCTTTCGGATGGACCGGTTCAGGCCACGTGCGACCGCCAAGGTCTCCTCGCGCGGCAGATCGCTCGCGATCACGTACATCAGGGGACCGTCGGCCCAGTAGGCGACGCGAACATCATTGCGTTTCTCGGTCACGATCTCGGGATCCGGCTCGGGAATGCGGGGCTGGATCTGCAAGGTCAGCCGCCGTCCCCGATCGTCCCGGTAGGAGAGCTGGGCGGCCTGCGACCGGTTGGTCGTCGCGGTGACCTGGCTGCCCACCAGGCTGAACTGGTATCGACTGAGATCCGGAACCTGCAGGTCGACCATGCTCGCCTGCTCGACCCAGTTGATCGGCCGCCGCACCAGCTCCGAGGAGGGTGCGATGTGGTCCGCCACGATCGCCCGTGCCGCTTCGGCATGGGCGAGCGACACGCTTTCGCGCAGGACCGGGGTCGTCGCATCGGCTCGCGGTAGGAACTCGCCCGCCGACCACCCTAGTCCGCATCCCAGCAGAAGAGTTGCCGCCAGCGGCGCCATTCGTCTGACCAGCCCTGGAAATCGCGCCGGCCGTCGCGGTTTGAACACCGAAGCCAGCCGACCGGGCAGGGGCTCCTCGGCGACAGGGCCGTAGAGCGCCCGCATCGCCTCGCTCTGAAGCCTGCATCGCCGGACCCACTCCGCCTTGTCGGGATGCTGGTCCAGGTATGCCTCGACCGCCCGACGGCGCGGGGGGTCGAGGCGATCGTCTACGTATCCATGCAGGTCGAGATCGTTGATGTCATCGTGATCATCCATCACTTCACCCTTCTCAAGGCGACGGGTCTCAAGGCGACGGGGCGCACCTCGGCGAGGTTCAGGGACTGCAGGGCCTCGCGGGCGCGGGACAGGCGGGACCGGACCGTCCCCACCGGGACATCGAGCACACAGGCGGCCTCCTCGTAACTCAGCCCTTCGAGAACGACCAGCAGCAGCGTCTCGCGCTGGAGGTCGGGGAGTTCGTCAAGGGCGCGCGCCATCTCCTGAAGTTGCAGGTGCCCGAACTGGCGAGCCGGCTGGGCGATGCTGATGTCCTCGATCGAGGTGGTCTGCGGCGCGTTCCGGTGACGCTTGGCCAAGTTGATATGGACGTTGTACAGAATTCTCAGCAACCAGCCCCGGATGCTTCCGGTGCGCTGCCAGAGATGCCGCTTGCGCAGGGCGCGCTCCAAGCACTCCTGCACCAGATCGTCGGCGCGGTCGCGGTCCCTGACCAGAGCCCGCGCGTAGCGCCGTAAACCCGGTGCCTCCCGTGCGATCAGCCATTCCGTCTCATCCATGACTTCCCCTTGTCCACGCTCCACCATCTGGCGGGGCCAGTGGATCTTGAAGGGACAGACACCCGGTTCCGCGAAACGGTTCCAAATTAAACGCGGGCGCATTCCGCTGAATTCCGCGAAGAGTGTCGGCATCGTGTTCTGGCTTGGGCCTGAATTTTTATTGGAACCGATCACGGGCCGCCGCTGTCCATATCCCGCTCGCCAAGATTTTCATCCAGCAAGGAGCGGACAATGAGCGACGATCGGACCGAAGGCTCGATGAAGAAGATGAAGGGCGATATCAAGGAGGGAGCCGGCAACCTGACCGGTGACGGCAAGCTCCAGTCCGAGGGCAAGGCCGACAAAGGCGAGGGCAAGATCCAGAACGCCATCGGCGGCATCAAGGACGCCCTGACCGGCAAGGACAAGACCGAAAAGTAATTCCCACTTCGACGAAAAAGCGGCACACGGTCCCAGGGTCGTGTGCCGAACGCCGCAAACAATGGAGATCGAGAATGCTAAAGTTTCTGGGTGGTACGGTGGGTGTGATCTTTCTGATCGGCCTGCTGGTCGTGGTCGGCATTCTCGCCCTTATTTTCTGACGCGTTTCGCGTAGAAGGACCTTCCCGACGGACATGGGATCATGCTGAAGCGGCTTTTTGGGGCAACGCTGATCCTGGCCGGCCTGCTCCTGTTGCTCGCCACGGCGCTTCCCTTCATTCGCGGCAACGAGTGGTGGGTCCGCATCTGGGATTTCCCTCGCGCCCAGGTCACGGTCCTGCTGCTCGTGGTCGGTGCCGGGATGGTCGCCACCTTTCCGATCCGCAAGCCCTTCAACGCCATCTTCTTGGCGGCGCTTGGACTCGCGGCGGCCTATCAGGCTTGGCGTGTGCATCCCTACACCCCCTTGCATGGGGTGGAGGCGATCCAGGCGGAATCCTGCGATGACGCGTCGCGCCTTCGCATCCTGGTCGCCAATGTTCTGATGGGCAATGAGGACGCCGAATCCGTGCTCGGCTTGGTGCGGACACTCGGGCCCGACATGGTCCTCCTGCTCGAAACCAACCATTGGTGGGATTCGCGGCTCAACAAGCTCCGGCCGGATTATCCCCATGTCGTGGCCCATCCCCAGGATGACAGCTATGGGATGCACCTGTTCTCACGGCTGCCTCTTGTCAATCCTCGGGTTCGGTTCCTGCTCGAGGACTACGTGCCATCCATCGTGACGCGCGTGCGGCTGCGATCGGGCGAGGAGATCGACTTCCACGGCGTCCATCCCATGCCGCCGCCGCTCGACGACACGGACGAGCGCGACGCCGAACTCCTGCTGGTCGCCCGTCAGGTCCATGAGGATCCTCTGCCGGCTGTCGTCGCCGGTGATTTGAATGACGTCGCCTGGTCGCGCACGACACGGCGGTTCCAGGAGATCAGCGGCCTGCTTGACCCGCGCATCGGCCGCGGCCTCTACCCGACCTTCAACGCCGATTGGCCGCTGCTGCGCTGGCCCCTTGACCATATCTTCTTCGAGGAGGAGTTCGTCCTGCTCGACCTGAAGGTGCTGCCCGACATCGGGTCGGATCATTTTCCCGTCTACGTGTCCCTGTGCCACCAGCCCGGCGCCGCCGCCGTCCATACCGAACCGGCGCCGGACCCCGACGATCTCCGGGACGCCAAGCGGGCGATCAGGGAGGGTCGGGAGGAGGCGAACGAGCCCGAATGAGGGACGGCGTCAGGTATTACCTGGACTGGCTTCGGGGCCGCTCACGGCCGACCCGAAGCCAGTGGCACCGGGTTTGACACTGGGTTCGGCGTGATGGTTTGCCGCCGCGCCGCCCCCATGGGGCCTTCGAGGTTCGGCAGGAACACCGTCAGGATGCCCAGCAACGGCAGGAACGAGCAGACCTGATAGACATAGTCGATGCCCTTGGCGTCGGCGACCATGCCAAGCACCGCGGCGCCCAGGCCACCGATGCCGAAGGCGAAGCCGAAGAATAGCCCGGCGATGGTGCCGACCCGGCCCGGCACCAGTTCCTGCGCGAACACGATGATCGCCGAGAAGGCCGACGCCAGCACCAGGCCAATCACCACCGTCAGGACCGCGGTCCAGAACAGGTTGACATAAGGCAACGCCAGCGTGAACGGCAGCACGCCGAGGATCGAGCCCCAAATCACGTATTTCCGCCCGAACCGGTCGCCGATCGGCCCGCCGGCGATCGTCCCGACAGCGACCGCGCCCAGGAAGACGAACAGCAGTATTTGGGAGTCCTGGACCGAGACGTTGAACTTCTCGATCAGGTAGAACGTGTAGAAGCTCGACAGGCTGGCCATGTAGACATATTTCGAGAACACCAGCACGCCGAGTACGACCAGCGCCGTGACGATCTTGGACCGGGGCAGCGACGCGGTGGCGTGCTTGCCGGCGCGCTTGGCGTGGTTCGCCAGGTTCCTGCCGTACCAGCCGCCAACCTTCCACAGCACGATCATGGCGAGCAGCGCCGCCAGCGAGAACCACGCGACGCTCGACTGTCCACGCGGAACCACGATGAAGGCGGCCAGCAAGGGACCGAGCGCCGAGCCGAAGTTGCCGCCGACCTGGAACAGCGACTGGGCCAGTCCGTGTCTCCCTCCCGAAGCCATCCGCGCCACGCGGGAGGATTCCGGATGGAACACCGACGAGCCCATGCCGACCAACCCCGCCGCGACCAGCAGGAGCCAGAAGTGATGGGCGAAGGCGAGCAGGACCAGCCCAACCAGGGTGAAGCCCATGCCAACAGCCAGCGAGTAGGGGCGCGGCTTCTTATCGGTCTGGAATCCCACCAGCGGCTGAAGCAGTGACGCGGTGACCTGGAACATCAGCGTCAGGAGCCCGATCTGGCCGAAATCGAGCCCATAGTTCGCCTTGAATATTGGATAGAGCGCCGACAGCATCGACTGCATCATGTCATTCAGCAGATGACAGAAGCTGATCGCGGCGATGATGGTGAAAGCGGTATTGTTCGCGGCCAACGCATCGGCTGGCGCTGTCGTACTGGACAAGGGAAGCTCCTTCTGTCGGGATCATGGTCCCATGCGGCCCAAGATAGCGATTTGCCGTTTGACCTGCTTTCGTGATAAGGCCTAAATCCTTTTCGAGTGGGCCACCCCATGCGCGGCGACCGTAGCGGAAACATCCAGGACGAGCCCGGCCAATCCGACTTGGCGCGCGTAGACTGGCTGGAGCGCACGGAAGGCACGATCGTGCCGCTCGCCAGGGAGTACGCGACCGAGCACGTCGTCCCGCGCCACCGCCACACCCGGGCGCAGCTTCTCCACGCGTTGACGGGCATCGTCACCGTCACGACCGACCAGGGCCGCTGGATGGTCCCACCCAATCACGCCCTATGGATCCCGTCCGGCGTCGAACACGCGGTCGCCATGCACGGGCGCGTCAGCATGCGCTCGATCTACGTCAAGCCGGAAGCGATCGTGGGCCTCCCGCGCGAGATCCGGCCCCATGAGATCCGCGTCCTGGGTCTGACGGACCTGATGCGCGGCCTGATCGGCGAGGCGGTCAAACTTCCGGCCCGTTACGAACCCAACAGCCGGGCCGGGCTGATCATGGCGCTGATCATCGAGGAGATCCCCTGCCTGTCCGAACGACCGCTCGGGCTGCCGCTCCCGGCCGATCCGCGTCTGGCGGCGCTCTGCCGGCGTTTCCTCGCGGTTCCGTCGCCGCACGAGACAATCGACGCCTGGGCGTCGTCCCTCGCCATGAGCCGCCGCGCCTTCACCCGCGCCTTCCGCCGCGAAACCGGCCTCAGCTTCCTGGCATGGCGGCAGCAGGCTTGCCTTTTCGCGGCCTTGCCGCGGCTCGCGGCTGGCGAACCGGTGACCAGCGTGGCGCTCGATCTCGGCTACGAGAGCGTTTCCGCCTTCACCACCATGTTCAAACGCGGCCTGGGGGCGCCGCCAAGCCGCTACCTGCGTGAAACCCCACCGCCAGTATCCGAAGGTGCCGAGTGACAACGGCGGCCACCAACCCGCTTCTCCAGACAGTCATTTCAAGAAAGGGAACGATTACAACAAAACTACCTCAACTTTGCGAGATGGAAAGTATTGAGTGCGCCGCAACATTGCGAATTTCAAAAAATCGGACCACAATCTCCTCTTGAAACCAATCCAGGAAGCATGTTTAGTTTCCTTTCGTAAACAATCGAAATGCGGCACGTCGAGAATGCGCAACGATTGAGAAAGCGCTTTTCGCCTCATCCTGCAACGGTTGTCCTGCGCCCGAGGTCAGATCCATACTTCTGGAGGGGACGGTGGCAGCTCATGGTGTGGTTTGGTCAGGGGTGGCATGCCCCCGGTTCAATTCTTTAGATCGCCTGACGCCAGGGGTTGGCGCGAGTGAGATCGTTCAAAACCGTCGCCGGGTTCCCATCGGGTATCTTACCCGGGATCGGCACCGCTGTTCCCTGATCCACTCGATCGGACCGCCATCGCCGCGGCCGTGATGGTCCACGGCCCGCATCCTCGACGTTGATAAGAAAATCCCTCGGTTAAGCCAAGACGCGGGTGGTTCGACCCACGCCGACGCTGGTCGGCGCCCATTCCAAGTCTAGAAAACACGACCCAAAAACGCGCCACCAAAAAATTGGGCATCGCAGCCCAATAGGGGAGGAAACATGAAAAAGCCTTATCAGGCCGCTTGGCGCGTGGCGCCGGCGGCGATGACCCTCGCCATGACCCTGTCGCTGGGAACGGCCCTCGTTCCGGGCACGGCGTTGGCTGGCGACGTCACGCAGGAACGCCTTCTGAAGGCGTCGGAAGCCGAACCGCAGAATTGGCTTCATCATCACGAGTCCTACAGCGGCCAGCGCTTCTCAAGGCTGGACGAAATAAACACCAGCAACGTCAAGAACATGAAGGTCGCCTGGACTTTCGCCCTGGGCGGCATCGAGAAGGGTGGCATCTGGCCCCATGGCGGGCTGGAGGGCACCCCCATCGTCGAGGACGGCATGATGTACGTCACCGATGGGTGGGGCAGCGTCTACAAGCTCGACGTCCATGGCGGATCCGGCAAGCTGATGTGGCGGATGGATCCCAAGACCGACAAGGAATGGTCGGGCGCCGTCGCCTGCTGCGGCGTCAACAACCGCGGCGTGGCCTTGTGGCGTGACAAGGTGATCTCCCATACCCTGGACGGCCGCCTGATCGCCACCAACAAGGAAACCGGCGAGATCGCTTGGGAACGCAAGGTGGCCGACCCCGCCGTCGCCGAGACCATCACGGGAGCGCCGCTCATCGTCAAGGACATGGCGATCACCGGCGTCGGCGGCGCCGAATACGGCATCCGCGGCTGGATCGCCGCCACCAACCTCAACGACGGCAAGGAGGTCTGGCGCCGCTTCACCATTCCCGCTCCCGGCGAACCTGGCCACGATACCTGGAAAGACGATTACGAGGCCTGGAAGACCGGCGGCGGCTCCACCTGGGTTACCGGAACCTACGATCCCAACCTCGACGCGATCTACTGGGGCGTTGGCAATCCGGGACCGGACTGGGACAACCAGTACCGTCCGGGCGACAACCTCTACACCAACAGCGCCGTGGCGCTGGACCCCGCCACCGGCCAGATCAAGTGGCACTATCAGTACACGCCCAACGATCCATACGACTACGATGCCGTGGCGGAACACGTGCTGGTCGACGAGACCGTTCGCGGCAAGGCGCTCAAGCTGTCGCTCCACGCCAACCGCAACGGCTTCGGCTACGCCCTCGACCGCGAGACCGGCGACTTCGTCTGGGGCACGCAGTTCGTCGACAAGCTGACCTGGACACCGGGCCTGGACGAGGAGACCGGCAAGCCGGTCAACTACGACCCCAACGCCCAGGTCCAAAAATACGCCGAGGGAACGGCGCCCAGCCGCGAGGATTCGGTCGGCACGTCCTGCCCCGGCAACATGGGCGGCAAGAACTGGCCACCGACCGCCTACAACCCGCAGCTCAAGCTCTGGTACATACCGGTGATCGAGAGCTGCAACCAAATGATCAACGAGGAGATGGTGCCTGGCGAGAGCTACAAGCCTCGCGAATGGTTCACCGGCGGCGGTCCTCGTCAGCACGTCCAGATCACCGGCAGCGTCACCGCCATCAACGTCACGACCGGCAAGATCGCGGGCAAGTTCAAGACGCATTATCCGCTGCTCGGCGGCATGCTCGCCACGGCCGGCGGCGTCGTCTTCACGGGGCATCCGTCAGGCGAGATCTATGGTCTGGACGCCAAGTCGCTCGAACCCTTGTGGACCTTCAACACGGGCTCCGGCGTCAACGCGCCGCCCATGACCTACTCGGTCGACGGAAAGCAGTATGTCGCGATCCTGGTCGGTCTCGGCGGTGCCTGGCCCAAGTGGTTCGTCGACGGGACCAAGGGCCTGGAGAAGGTCCAGCCCAGCAGCATGCTCTACGTCTTCGCCCTCTGAGAAACCACCGGGCGGCGCTCCGGAACGCCGCCCGGTTCCTCACGAACCAACCAGCGGGATGATGACGAGAGCATGGGAAGCCTGATTCTGAAAACACTATCCGCGGCCTTGTTGGCGCTGCCCGTCCTGGGCGGTGCCGCCTTGGGCGCGGAGGACGGCAAGGCGATCTACGAGCGGGCCAATTGCGTCGGCTGCCACAAGTGGCATGGCGGTGGGGGCGGCGGTTACGGTGGCGCCGCCCTGTCGCTCCGCGGCACCCAAATGGACCGTGACCAACTGATCGAGGTGATCCAGTGCGGCAGGCCGGGGACCCGCATGCCGTTCCACGACAAGCACGCCTGGTCGACCGTCAAATGCTTTGGGATGGACGAGAAGCCCAGCGGCGACGGCGCGCCGTCGCAGGCGGCGGAGTTCCTGACGCCGGAGGAGATCGCCAGCGTCGCCGATTACGTCACCGCCAACATCAAGGGCAAGGGTAAGCCGGACCGCGCCGACTGCGTCGCGTTCTGGGGAGAGGGAGCGAAGCAATGTCAAAGCTACAAATGACCGGATGCTCGTTGCTGCTGGCGGCGGGCGTCCTCGCGGCGGCGCCGGTCCTGGCGCAACCCACCAGCCCGGGCCACAGCGACGTCCGGCAGGTCAGGGTCGGTCTGGCGCTCGACGAGAAATCGGCGGCCGGCCTCGGCGGCTTCGCCTGCGCGAACGAAGGCGCTCCCGCCCTCCAGGGCTGGTCCGACTACAAGACCTGCCCGGCCAACGCCCAGGGCCTGCGCGAGATCCGGTTCGAGTTCCAGGAGGACGACCGACTGGTCCAACTCGCCGACCGTTGGGAAGGCACCAAGATCGCCGGACATCCCGTCATCCTGACCATGGCGGTGACCGAAGAGGGCGTGATCGACGGCCTCCGCATCGTGACCGACGACGAGGCCAGTCCGTACCTGCGCAAGAAGGCCTACCTGCTGTCGATCAAGGTGCGCGAGCACTACGGACGCGACGGCTGGACCTGTGTCGACCTGCCGCGCGAGCCGGGCGAGACCGAAATCGGCGGCATGTTCGTCAAGCAGGAATGCGACAAGTCGGCGGATGGCCGTAATCTCAAGATGTGGACGAAGCTGTTCCGCGGAGCCGGCCAGGAAGGCAAGCGGTACGAGGACTCGGTCAGCGTCGAGGTGACGCGGGCGTCACCATCATGACCGGGGCCGTCATGACCGGCCGCGGCTGGCTGTTCGGTGCCGCCGCCGCCGTCCTGCTCCTGTCGGGCGATGCGGCGCTGGCCCACAACAATCCCCAGATCGCGGAAACGCTGATCCAGACCGTCGCGATAGAGGCCCCAGCCTCGAGTCCGACATTCGAACTGACATATCCTCCGCGCACGGTCGAGCTGGTCTGGAAGGTCGCGGGCGGCGGAGCGGACGCGGTGGCCTTCTCGGTCGAGGCCGACGGCAAGACTGTGGCGACCGATATCCATCACGGACAGGTCACGCCGCGCGTCAAGGCTGGACAGTTCCGGGTCGTGGACGTCAAGGGAGCGTCGTTTCCCCTGACGATCGAAGTGTTCGCGAACGTGATGGCGAAGAAATAACCGGCGTTTTTCGTTCGGCCTGACGATTTGATCAAAGGAGAGGCTCCATGGCGCTTACCCTCACCGTGAACGGACAGCGGCATCAGGTGGATGTTCCGCCGGACACGCCGCTGCTCTGGGTCATCCGCGACGTGATCGGGTTGACCGGCACCAAGTTCGGCTGCGGCATCGCGGCTTGCGGCGCCTGCACCGTCCATGTCGGCGGCGAGGCCGTCCGGTCCTGCGTCACCTATGTCGGCGACGTCAGCGATCCCGTGACGACGATCGAGGGGCTCGACCCGGCGGGCGACCATCCCGTCCAGAAGGCTTGGCGCGACGCCAACGTGCCGCAGTGCGGCTTCTGCCAAGCCGGCCAGATCATGCAGGCGGCGGCCTTCGTGGCCTCGACCCGCAATCCCGACGACCGGCAGATCACGGAAGCGATGTCCGGCAACATCTGCCGGTGCGGCTGCTACC
The DNA here is from genome assembly GCF_000576635.1 of Skermanella stibiiresistens SB22. Taxonomy (GTDB): domain Bacteria; phylum Pseudomonadota; class Alphaproteobacteria; order Azospirillales; family Azospirillaceae; genus Skermanella; species Skermanella stibiiresistens. The sequence continues at coordinate 11,402 of NZ_AVFL01000003.1, read as the reverse complement.
AGCGGATCCACGCCGCCGTCAAAGCCGCCAGCACGGGAGCCTGACGCCATGACACACCAATTCACGGGCCAGCGGGTGATCATCCAGAACGTCAGCCGCCGGGGCTTCCTCAAGGGTGCCGGCACGGCGGTCGGCCTCGTGGTGGCCCTCCAGTTCATCCCGCTGCGCGAGGCGCGGGCGGCGGTCGGCTACGCCACGGGCGCCGGCGAGATGCCGCACGGCACCGTCAACGACCCCCATGTCTTCATCACCATCGACCCCTCGGGAACGGTCACGATCGTGACCCACCGCTCCGAGATGGGCACCGGCATCCGCACCAGCATGCCCATGGTCGTGGCCGACGAGATGGAGGCCGACTGGTCCAGGGTCCGGATCACCCAGGCTCCCGCCGACGAGCCGCGCTATGGCAATCAGGACACCGATGGCTCGCGCAGCATGCGGCATTTCATCCAGCCGATGCGCCAGTGCGGCGCCGCCATGCGCCAGATGCTGGAAACGGCCGCCGCCAAGCAATGGAGCGTTCCGGTCGGTGAGGTCCAGGCCCGCAACCACGAGGTCGTCCACCAATCGTCCGGCCGCAAGCTGGGTTATGGCGACCTCGCCAAGGCCGCCATGGACGTGCCGGTCCCGCCGGTCGAACAGCTCACCCTCAAGAAGGACGCCGACTTCCGCTACATGGGCAAGGGGATCGTCCAGATCACGGATCTGCACGACATCACCACGGGCAAGGCGGTCTATGGCCAGGACGTGACGCGCCCCGGCATGAAGTTCGCCGTGGTGGCGAGGCCGCCGGTCGTCGGCGGCCGGGTCAAGTCGTTCGACCCGTCGGAAACCCTCAAGGTGCCGGGCGTGGAGCGGATCGTCGAGATCCCGACCCAGGAGTCCCGGATCAAGTACATGCCGCTCGGCGGCATCGCCGTCGTCGCCAGCAACACCCACGCCGCCATCAGGGGCCGCGAGGCGCTCAAGATCGAGTGGGAGGATGGCCCGAACGCCTCCTACGACAGCGCCGCCTACAAGGCGAAGATGGAGGAGACCGGGCGGACCGCCGCCAAGGTCGTCCGCAACGAGGGCGACCCGGAAAAGGCCTTCGCCAGCGCCGCCCGCAAGGTATCGGCCGAGTATTACGTCCCGCACCTCGCCTGCGCGCCCATGGAACCCATGGTCGCCACCGCCGAGATGGTCAATGGCGCGTGCGAGGTCTGGGCGCCGCTCCAGTATCCCTACGGCTGCCGCGAGGATCTGGCTAAGATGCTGGATCTGCCGATCGAGAAGGTCACCGTCCACGTGACCCTGCTTGGCGGCGGTTTCGGCCGCAAGTCCCAGTCCGACTACGCGCAGGAGGCGGTCATCGTCTCCAAGGCGCTGGGCGGGGTCCCGGTCAAGGTGACCTGGACCCGCGAGGACGACATCCAGCACAGCTTCTACCACACGGTCTGCTTCAACCGGCTGGAGGCGGCGCTGGACAAGGACGGAAAGGTCACGGGCTGGCTGCACCGCACGGTGGCACCCAGCCTGCTGTCGACCTTCATGCCCGATCCCAAGCACGAGCACCCGCTGGAACTCGCGATGGGCGTGGTGGACATGCCGTTCGCGATCCCCAACATCCGCTGCGAGAACGGCGAGGCGGAGGCGCATACCCGGATCGGCTGGTTCCGCTCCGTCTCCAACATCCCCCACGCCTTCGCGGTCCAATCCTTCGTGGCGGAGATCGCGCACGAGCTGGGGCGCGACCCCAAGGACTACCTGCTGGAACTGATCGGTCCGGCCCGCAAGATCGACATCACCAAGTCGGGCGTGATCGACGCCTTCTGGAACTACGGCGATCCCTACGAGACATACCCGATCGACACCGGCCGCCTGTCCAACGTCCTCAAGGTGGCGGCCGAGGCGATCGGCTGGGGCCGCGAGATGCCGAAGGGCCATGGTCTGGGCATAGCGGTACACCGCAGCTTCCTGACCTATGTGGCGACGGCGCTGGAGGTGGCGATCGACGATCAGGGCAACCTGACGATCCCGCGGGTCGACACGGCGATCGATTGCGGCTTCGCGGTCAACCACGAACGCATCCAGTCGCAGATCGAGGGCGCCGCGGTGATGGGCATGAGTTCCACCATGTTCAGCCAGATCACCTTCGAGAAGGGCAGGGCGGTCCAAGGCAACTACGACACCTTCGAGGTGGCGCACATGGACACGTCACCCCTCAACGTCCGCACCCACATCATCCCGCACGGCTACGACGTGCCGGCCAGCGGCGTGGGCGAACCGGGGGTGCCACCCTTCGCGCCGGCGCTGTGCAACGCGATCTTCGCCGCGACCGGCAAGCGCATCCGGACCCTGCCGATCGGCCGCCAGGACCTGCGCCCGGCTTGACCCGGATCATGACCCCGGAGCCCCGCGGGAGCCGGTAACGGCCTCCCGCGGGACACCGGCTATGGGACACCACTAAAGGATAGATCATGTCGAAACGTCTGGGCTTGGCCTCCTCCCGCATCGCCGTCGGGCTCACCCTCGCGGTCGCCGCCGGAACCGCGGCGGCGCAAACCACGACCATGACCACCAAGGCGGACCAGCCGGTCACCGTCCAGGGCGAGATTTCCGGGATCGAGGCGAACCACCTGACCGTCAAGACCCGCGACGGCGAGACGCGCCTGACGCTGGCCTCCGACGCCCGGATCCTCAGCCTGACCAAGTCCAACGCCGAGGCGGTGGCGTCCGACAGCTTCATCGGCGCCGCCGGGACGTCGGAGAAGGAGGAGATGATCAAGGCCAAGGTGGTCGTGATCTACCCCAAGGGCTCGTCGGGCGTCAGCGACGACTATCTGACCTGGGACATGTCCTCCGACAGCAAGATGCGGAACGGCACGGTCCAGAGCATCGAGAACGGACCCGACGGCCGCGTCATCGGGCTGAAATACCCTCAAGGCGGCGCCACGGTGATCATCCCGTCCAGCGCCTCCGTGATGGCCGCCGCCCCGGCTGATCGGAAGACGCTGAAGAAGGGCGACCACATCTTCGTGCCCTCGGCGGACAAGGCCGACGACGGTTCCCTCTCGACCGACATGGTCGCGGTCGGCGCCGACGGCTTCGACCCCCAACTGCAATGACGGAAACGCGGCGGAGCGCTACTCCGCCGTGACCCGCCCGCCAAGATAGGCCGCCCGGACTTCCTCGTTGTCCAGCAGCGTCGCCGGTGGCCCCTCCACGATCAGCCGCCCCGTCTCCAGCACATAGCCGCGATCCGCGATCGACAGCGCCATGTGGGCGTTCTGCTCGACCAGCAGCACGGTGGTGCCCCGCGCCCGGATGTCGGCGATGGTGCGGAAGACCTGCTGCACGATGATCGGCGCCAAGCCCAGCGACGGCTCGTCCAGCATCAGCAGCTTCGGCCGCGCCATGAGCCCACGCGCCACCGCGACCATCTGCTGCTGACCGCCCGACAGCGTCCAGCCCGGTGAGTCCGCGAACTTGAGGATATCGGGAAAGATCCCGAACGCCGCCTCCAGGTCGCGGTCCAGTTCCGCCCGCGGCACCCGTCCCCGGTTGGAACTGCCCAGCAGGATGTTCTCCCGCACGGTCAGGCCGGGAAAGATCCGCCGCCCCTCCGGCACGTGGGACAGCCCCAGCCGCACGATGGCGTTGGCCGAGGCGCCGGCGATCTCTTGTCCCATGAACCGGATCGACCCCGATCGCGGTTTCATCAGGCCGGAGATGGTCCGCAGCGTCGTCGTCTTGCCTGCGCCATTGGCGCCCAGCAGGGTCACGATCTCGCCGTCCTCGACCCGCAGGGAAATCCCGTTCAGCGCGTCGACCGCCGTGTAGCCGGCGGTGACGCCGTCGAGTTCAAGCAGCGCCATGGGTCGGGACCTCTCCGAGATAGGCCGCGATCACGGCCGGTTGGCGCAGCACGTCGCGCGGCGAGCCCTCGGCGATGCGCTTGCCGAAGTTGAGCACGGTGATGTGGTCGGCGATCCGCTCGACCATCGCCATGTCGTGGTCGATCAGGAAGATGGTCAGCCCATGGCCCTTCAGCCGGCGCAGCAGCCCGACCAGATCCTGTTTCTCCGTCGGGTTCAGCCCGGCGGCTGGCTCGTCCAGCAGCAGCAGCGCCGGTTGCCCGGCCAGCGCGCGGGCGATCTCGACCAGCCGCTGGTGCCCATAGGGCAGGCTGCCGACCAGTTCCGACGCCTTGTCCGCCAGCCCGACGAACCCCAGCGCCTCGTAGGCGCGTTCCCGCAGCTGCGCTTCGCCGCGCGCCGGCGCTCCCGGCCGCTGCGCCCCGACCAGCACGTTGTCCAGGATCGACAGCGACCGGAACAGCCGGATGTTCTGGAACGTCCGGCCGACCCCGGCGGCGCACCGCTCGTGCGGCGCCAGGCGTGTGATGTCGCGCCCGGCCAGCGTGACGCTGCCCGCCGTCGGCTTGTACAGCCCGCTCAGCACGTTCAGCAGCGTCGTCTTGCCCGAACCGTTGGGGCCGATCAGGGCGTGGACGGTACCCCGCCTGACCGTCAAGTCGACCCCGTCGACCGCGCGGAGCCCGCCGAAATGCTTCGCCAGCCCGCGCGTCTCCAGGAACTCGGCCGGTCCATCCGACGCGATCTCCAGCCGGAACGGACGCGGCGTCACCAGCGCCGCCGCCGGCTTCGCCCCGCCGCCTCGGGCGATCCGCTCCAGCAGGCCCCAGATCCCCTCCGGCATGAACACCATGATCAGGATCACCGAGAGCCCGTAGATCGCCAGATAGATTTCCTTCAGAAAGCGCAGCCATTCCGGCAGCAGGATCAGCAGCCCGGTGCCCAGCGCGGTGCCGAAGGCGGACTGGACGCCGCCGATCAGCGCCATGGTCAGGAACACCACGGATTCCGCGAAGCTGAACTGGTCCGGGCTGATATACGAGAACCCCGATGCGAACAGCGCGCCACCCAGACCGCCCAGCACGGCGCTTATGGTGAAGGCGACGACCTTGGTCCGATAGGTGTGGACTCCGACCACGCCGGCCGCCAGCTCGTTGTCGCGCACCGCCTGCATGGCGCGGCCCAGCCGGGTCCGCCGCAGATACCAGACCCCCAGAGCCACGGCGTAGAGCACGACGATGCAGAAGGTCAGGTACGCCCGCCCGTTGGTCAGCGACACGCCGGGCAGGTTCGGCCGCGCGATGCCGGACACGCCGTCCGGCCCGTGGGTGAACTCGATCGAGTTGACCAGCACCAGCGTCACGATCTGCTGGAAGGCGATCGTGACCATCGCCAGATAGTGCCCGCCGATCCTCAGCGAGGTCAGCCCCAGCACGGCCCCCGCCGCGGCCGAGGCCACCAGACCCAGCGCCATGGACAGCCAGAACCCCAGCCCGTAATCGACCGTGCCCAGCGCCACGGCATAGGCGCCGATGCCGAAGAAGGCGGCCTGCGCCAGCGAGAGCTGGCCGGTATAGCCCAGCACCACGGTCAGTCCCAGGACCGCGACCGTGTAGGTCACGGCCTGCATCAGCATGTTCAGCACATAGCCCGACAGCGGCATGATCTGCGGCAGGGCGGCCAGCGCCACGGCGATGACGGCCAGCACGATGCCGCCCGCGATGGCGCCGCGGCTGGTCGCGGGGGCGGGATGGGAAAGTGTCGCGTTGGTGGTCATGCCTTCTCCGCCACCTTCTCGCCGAACACGCCCTGCGGCCGGACCATCAGGAACAGGAACAGCACCAGGAAGGCGAACCCGTCCTTGTACGGCACCGAGATGTAGGCGGCGCCGAACGTCTCGACGACGCCCAGCGCCAGCCCGCCGACGATCGCCCCGGTCACGTCGCCGAAGCCGCCGATGATGCTGGCCGCGAACGCCTTCAGCGCGATGGTCGACCCCATGTTGATCGAGACGAACAGCAGGGGCGCCACCAGGATTCCGGCCACCCCGCCCAGCACCGCGCTATAGGCGAAGGTGATCCCGATCATCAGCGCCACCGGGATGCCGAGCAGCGACGCCATCTCCTTGTCCTGCGAGGTCGCCTGGAGCTTCTTGCCCAGCATCGTCCGCTCGAAGAACAGGTACTGCAAGGCCACCAGGGCGAAGGTCACCACCAGGATCAACAGGTACTGGCTATCCAGGAAGACGCCGCCGACCGTGAAGCCGGGGAACGGCAGCATGGGAGGCAGGCTCTGCGGATGCGGCCCGTAGGCCGCCAGCACTCCGTTCTGCAGCAGGATCGACGCGCCGATCGTGCTGATCACCACCGGCAGGAAGGTCCGGTGCCGCAGCGGATAATAGACCCCGTAATTGAACAGGATGCCGAACGCCGCCATCGTGACCACCGCCACGATGACGGCGATCCAGTAGGGGACGCCCAAGTCGATCGCGAGCACCACCATGATGAACGCCCCGATCATCGAGAAGTCGCCTTGGGCGAAGTTGACGACGTTGGTGGCGCGGTAGATCAGCACGAAGCCCAGCGCCACCAGCGCGTAGATGCTGCCGATACCAAGCCCCGTGAAGAGCAGTTGCGGAATCATGGACATGAGCGTCCTTTCAGCGGCCGTATCTCAGGCGCCAATCTTGATTTGATCTGGATTTATGGGGCCGACGCTCAGTCCTTGAAGTCGATGCGCCGCTCGAACACGATGGTGCCGTTATCGTTGTGGACGATGTTGTAGCCGTGCAGCCCGTCGCCGTTCTGGTCGAAGTCGTAGGTGCCCTCCGCCCCGGCCAAGCCGCTGATATCCATGATCGCGGCGCGGATCTTCTCCGGATCGGTGCCGCCGGCGTTGTTGATCGCCTTCGCCAGCACGGTCACCGCGTCGAACGGCCAGGCGGCGAACACGTCGGCCTTGGTGCCATAGGCCGCCATATATTTCTGGGCGAAGGCCTCCGACGCCGGGCTGGCCTTCTCGGTGTAGTCGGTGACGCCATAGGTGCCGTTCAGCGCGGCGCCGGCCAGCCGCAACGCCGACGTGGTGGCGATGGTGGTGGAGCCGATCCACGGGAGGTCGACGCCAAGCTGGCGCATCTGTTTGGCCAGGATGCCCTGGTCGGTCTCGAACGTGACGTAGCTGGACAGCACCTCGGCCCCGGCCTGCTTGACCGCCAGCGCCACCGGCGTGAAATCCTGCGAATTGTTGGTGTAGCCCTGTGTGATCATGACCTCGGCGCCCAGCGCCTTCAACTGCTCGGCCAGCGCGTTCTTCCCGGCGGTGCCGAAGGCGTCGGTCGAATGGACGATCGCCCATTTCTTGCGGTTCAGGACATTGACGCCGTATTCGGCGATGACCCGGGCGGAATAGGTGTCGTTGGGCCTGAACCGGAACAGCCAGGGATTGCCCATGTGGGTCAGCTTGGGATCGGTGCCGCCGATCATCATCGGCTTGCCGGTCTTGATCACGTCGGGCGCCATGGCGTGGACCTGGGTCGAGCGGATCGAGCCGATGAACGCCGGGATATCGCTGTCGCCCGCCAGCTTGCTGAAGGCCAGGACCGCGCCGGGGTTGGTAGTCTGGTCGTCCTCGATCACCAGTTCGAGCTGCTTGCCGAGCACGCCGCCCGCCTTGTTGACCTCGTCCGCCGCCAGCTTGGCGCCATTGACCTGGAAGCGTCCCGATTCCGCCGCCGGGCCGGTCAGCGGCGCCACCATGCCGATCTTCAGGGTTTCGGCGGCGATTCCTTGCGACGCCACAAGTGTTAGTGCGCCGCACAACATCAGTGCGGCCAATCCATGCTTCGCCATCGTTTCCCCCAAGCGTAAGTTTTTCTTCGTTAACTTGGAGTTTGAGACAGCTTAGGCGGGCTGACAAGCATGATTAACGCGGCTGACTTGCGGCGGCGTGAATAACGTCACCTGGGCGGAATCGGCAACACGGGTGACGCGGCGAGGTAGGGCTTCAGGTCCGCCCACGGGATGGCGACCTTGGGCATGCTGGCCGAGTACGGCCCCACCTCATAGACCGAGAACCGGATCGTCAGGGCCGCGCCGGTGATCTCCCAGTTCTTCGGATCGCTGGCGGTGGCCACCAGGGCCGCGGGCTCCGGAGTGTCCAACGTCCAGCCATCCGCCTCGGCTTGGGCGGACAGCCCGGCGAAACAGCGGTCGGCCAAAAAGCCCCGCCATCCCGACCTGGGATTGAAAAGGTCGGCTGGCTCCAGTTCGCGTCCCATGGACAGCAGATGGTTGGAGGTCTGGGCGCCTTCCGTGCCATGGGCGGCGCCGTGGGGATAGACATAACCCTCGCTCGACATGCTGATCAGGTCGGATGAGGCCGAGTGGATATCGAAGCTCTCCTGCGCATCGATCCCGCTCTCATCCGCGGCGTCATCATCGCTCAAGCGGGGCGCTTGCGCGGTGGCGTCGCTCCTGGCCGCGACGGCGGCGTTCCAGGCCGCCGCCTCGCGCGTGGCGGGAGCATCGATGCGCGGATAGCGCCGAAGATCAATGGTCCAGCCGGTCACCATCCCCCCGTCGTCATCGACGGCAGCCTTCTCGAAGCCGAAGCTCTCGACCGGGATGAAGGTGAAAGGCCCCATTTTCACTGGAACCTTGCCCAGCCCGTCCCGACGATCCTGATAGGCGTCGCGCAGGCATTGAAGCGCCTCCTTCGACCCGACGCAGGTCGCGGAGACGTATTTCAACCAGCTCCGCTGGTTATCCCGAAGCTGCCTGCGCCCGTCCTCCGACACCGCCGCACGGGCACGGGAGTATTCCGCCGCCATGGCCTCGTCCAAGCGCGACAGCGCGCCATCGCCGCAGATCAATCGCTCCACCGGCAGGGAAGCCTTGGCGCAATCGAAACTGGCGGCGTTGGCGCTAGTCGCCACTGAAAAAAAGCCGAGTACAGCAGAAATGGTAAATAGAATCTTCATGTATTGGCCCGGCCGCTCTTGAAAATCAACCAGGAAAACCGCCAGGACTGACGAAATCCCTGTCGAACTCCAACATCATACACGTCGACTCTCAGCGTCGCCCCAAGTCTTTTTGATCCACCAGCCGGGCACCTTCCGGAAACCTATCTTCCAGCAACCTCCGCGACGGCATCGAGGATGACAGCCGCGACGGCTTCTGGCTGGGACAACAGCGACATGTGACTGGCCTTCAGTTCGGTCGTCCGCGCCTTCAGCCTACCCGCCAAATCCCGCTGAAGTTCGACGCTCACCGCCCTATCCTCGGTTGAGACGATGTACCAATTCGGCCGATCCACCCAGGCGGCCCTGGCGATCCTATCACCGAACGTGCCGGCCCCCAGCGGCGTTTGGGTGGCCGCCAGGACAAGCGCCTCCTCTCTCGGGAGGTCCTGCGCGACACTGTCGACCCAGCCATCGACGCCCATCATGAGGTTGCCGGTTCCATCGTCCCTGACCTCCCCCAGGCCGGGGGGCGCCAGATGGGCCGCGACCTGATCGCCGGTCGATTGGCCCACATCCGGAGCGAAGGCGGCGACGTAGACCAGCGCTTTCACCTTCGGATCATTGCCCGCCTCCGTGATCACCGTACCGCCCCAGCTATGCCCGGCCAGCACGACCGGCCCGGCGATCGTGCCGAGGGCGCGGTGGGTGGCGTCGACATCGGCGGCCAGCGAGGTCGTCGGGTTTTGGACCGCGACGACGGGCACTCCCCGCTTCTGAAGATAGGGAATGACCCTCCGCCAGCTCGACGCGTCGGCCCACGCGCCATGCACCAGGGCGACGGTGGCTCCAGTCGGGGATGAATTCGTCATGCTCATGCTCCTGAATGACAATCGGGAAATCGGATCGACCCCGAAGTCCGATAGGGCATGGCGACCGGAGCGTCTTGTCCAATAACCGGAGGGTTTGTCGGTTCATGTGGCGTTGGTTGACGAGGCGGTTCGCGCATTTATCGACGCCAGCGGTAAGGGGATCGAGGCGCGGTTTGGGGTATCCAAACAACCGCGCCACAAGTCGTAGCACCCGTCAGCGGGTCGAGCCGGACGCCGCCCGTCCCTCGGGAACGGGGGATAGAGAACCGGGGACAGACCACCATTATCTTGGCGCCGCCAGTGGATCAACCACCGTCATCTAAGCCCCCACGACGCCTCGGCGCGACCAGCGTCGTCTCAACAACACGCTGTTGCGCCCTACCCGGCGGGGCAACAGCCGAAGCACCCGCTTCCTTGGCATGAGCCATTACGGCTCCCCCCTGGAAGTGGATCCAACGTCAGCTGCGGAGGATGGAGGCACCATATGCCGCGACCATGGACTCGTGGGTGATCGGGCGCGGCGATTGGGCGAAGGCTTGGGCTACAAGGATGCGGTCGAAGGGATCGGCGTGCGGAGGGGGAAGGGCCTCCATGGCGGTGGCGTGTTCAGGGGAAATGCTCGGGAGGATGTCGCCCGCTGATCGGAAGTACTCCGCGGCTTCGGCGCCGGAAATGGGCATGTCATTGGGTTTGCCGCGAGCGAGCGCGTGTTTGATCGAGATTTCCCAAATACTCGTCGCGCTGACGGCTATGGTGTTGGCGGGATCGACGATCATCTCCCGTGCTCCGGCCGATAAGCTTGGACTGTCGGTGATGGCCCAGAGTGCGACATGGGTATCCAACGGCAACCTCATCCGGCAGTGCCGCCGGAGAGCTTCTCGATGGCTTCGTTGTCGGCGTCGATGTCATCGGGCACCGTGAAACGGCTCTTCGCGATACCGATGCGGGGGCCAGTGGGCCGCGCGGTCAGGGGAACGAGTTTGGCCGCTGGTTTGCCGACGGATGGTCGGAATGCCTCCGTGGCGGCCAGCTACCGCCATGTCGAAGTCAACCCGGCAATAATCGGGCGGCCGCTTGTTCGCGGACTGCTTGAGCCTTGAGCACGGAAGCTGCGGGAGCGAGTCCGCGCGAAAATGGTGGTCTGTCCCCGGTTTTCAGGCGCACGGCCACCGCTTTCCCGGAAAGGCGGAATCGCTCCTCCTGCCTCGGTGGTGAATGGAAGCCCCACGCCAAAATCGCCCCAAGCCACCGCCGGATCAAGTCGACCTTCCCGGTGGTGGATCTGAATGCCGAGTTCACACCGCGAAGCTTGTGGAGCGCGAGAGCGTGTCCCAGGCGGTCAATTCCGCTCTCATAGCTTCCAACTTGGCATCCACCAATGCCAACGCATCCTCGCCGAGGAACAGCCGCACCGGCGGGTTGTCCGCCTCGACCAATTCCAAAAGCGCTTTCGCCGCTTTGGCCGGATCGCCCGGTTGATTGCCGCTCTTGGCTTGCCGTGCGGCGCGTATGGGATCCATCACCGCGTCGTAATCGGGGATGCTGCGGGGCGTGCGTTCCATCGAGCGGCCCGCCCAGTCGGTGCGGAACTGGCCGGGCGCCAGCGCGGTGACACGGATACCAAAGCCTGCCACCTCCTTGCCGAGCGCTTCGGAAACTCCTTCCAGGGCGAACTTGCTGCCGCAGTAGAAGCTGATCCCCGGCATGGTGATG